>NZ_JBIAVQ010000013.1:0-316262 GCF_042894505.1 Streptomyces sp. NPDC001536 | reverse complement strand
CCCTTCTCCAACTCCAGGGCCAGCCACTCGCGCCAGCCCGGCTTCATCCGGGATGGCTGCCCCGACGGGCCTTTGGACCGAAGGGCCTCCGCACCACCCTCGCGCCAGCGGGCATGCCAGGCATAGGCGGACTTCCGGGAGACCCGTAACCGCCTTGCGACCTGCGGCGGCAGCACTCCTTGAGCGAACAACTCGGCGGCCTCGAACCGCACTTGCTCCCGCTGAGCCCGCTGTCTCGCGGTCAGGCCACCCCCATCGGGATACCGCATCACACAGAGATACACCCACCCACGAGATCACCGTCACCCTAGGCCGAAAACCTCAGTAGCTGTGGATTTCTCCGTGAGCCTTCGCCAAGTCCGCGTACAGGGTGCCGTTGAGCGTCACCCCCTGCTTCTCCTCCTCCGTCAGCTCACGCCTCACCTTCGCCGGTACGCCCGCCACCAGTGATCCCGGCGGCACCTGCATCCCCTGCGGGACCAGTGCCTGTGCCGCCACCAGCGAGCCCGCGCCGATCACCGCGCCGTTCAAGACGGTCGCGCCCATGCCGATCAGGCAGTCGTCCTCGACCGTCGCCCCGTGCACCACCGCGTTGTGCCCCACGGACACCCGTTCACCGATCGTCACGGGGAACCCCGGGTCGGCGTGCAGGGTGCAGTTGTCCTGGATGTTGCTCCGGGCGCCGACGGAGATCCGCTCGACGTCGCCGCGGGCCACGGCCCCGTACCAGAGGCTCGCCCCCGCCTCCAGGGTCACGTCGCCGATGACCGAGGCGGTGGGGGCCACGAAGGCCTCGCCGTCGATCTTCGGTTCCCGGCCGCCGATGCCCGTGACCAACGCCTTGTGCGTCATCGCCTTCTCCTCGTCGTCGCTGACCCCCGCACCGTACGCCACACGCGTGGGGCGAAGATCACAGGCCCGGTCGCTCATCGCCCCACCTCACCCTGAGTACGGTGACCTCGTGCCGAAGAAGAACACGTTCTCATCCTGGTGCCGCGGCCTCACGCAGCGTGCCGTCCACGCGGGCTGGGCCTGGGTGCAGCGCACGGGTTCCGTGACCGCCGAACACCCGGGACGGTTCCGCTTCGGCGCGCTGGGCGAGCACTCGCGGCTCGCCTTTCCGCTCGGCACGGTCTTCGGGGAGCCGTGGATCCACCTGGGGTCGCACTGCATCGTCGGTGAACAGGTCACCCTGACCGCCGGTCTGATGCCCGACCTGGACCTCGGCCCGGAGCCGATCCTGCGGATCGGGGACGGTGTCGTCCTGGGTCGGGGCAGCCATGTCATCGCCGACACGACGGTCACCATCGGCAGCGACTGCTACTTCGGGCCCTATGTCTACGTGACGTCCACGAACCACTCCTACGACGATCCGCACGAGCCCATCGGCAAGCAGTGGCCGCGCATGGAGCCGGTGGAGATCGGCCCCGGCTGCTGGATCGGCACCGGTGCGGTGATCCTGCCGGGGGCGCGGATCGGGCGGAACGTGGTCGTGGCGGCCGGCGCGGTGGTGCGCGGTGTGGTGCCCGACCACGCCGTGGTGGCGGGGGCGCCCGCCAGGGTCGTACGGCGATGGACTCCCGAGGACGGCTGGCAGCCGCCGCTGCGGACCCCGGCGCCCCGGCCGATCCCCGAGGGGGTCACGCCGGAGCAGCTCAACGCGCTGGCCGGGCTGGACGAGGAGACCGCGGCGAAACTCGCCGAGCTGGACTGATCCGGGACGGCTCAGCCGGTCGCCAGCAGCAGCGTGCCCACCAGGGCGAGGCCCGCGCCGGCCGCCTGGATCGTCCGCAGCCGTTCGCTGAGGAAGCCCCGGGCGGCGAGGGCGGTCACCACGGGGTAGAGCGAGGCGAGCACCGCCGCCACGGTGACCGGGCCCAGCCGGGCGGCGATCGCGTAGGTGCCGTTCGCCGCGACGTCCGCGAGGCCGACGAAGGCCAGCGCCGGGAGCGAGGCCCAGGGGAAACCGCCCGCCGGGAGGGCGGGGACGCCCTTGCGGACCGAGGCGTACAGGGCGGCGCCGCCCACGGCGACGTTCACCACGCGCTGCACGAAGAGCGCGAGGAACAGACCGGTGACCGTGGTGGACGCCTCCGCGATCAGGGCGAACACCGTGCCGAAGCCGAACGCCGCGACCAGGGTGAGCAGGATGGTCTGCCGCTGCACCGGGGCGCCCCGCAGCTGCGGGCCGCCCGCGAGGACGACACCGAGGACGGCGACCCCGATCCCCCCGAACTCGACGAGGCCGGGGCGCTCTCCGAGGAAGAGACCCACGCCGACCGGGACGGCCACACCGAGGGTGCCGAGCGGGGAGACCACGCCCATCGGGCCCAGGGCGAGCGCCTTGTAGAAGCAGATCAGGGCGACGGGGCCGACGAGTCCGGCGGCGACCGCGAACCACAGCCGCGGCCCGGCCTCGCTCCAGCCGCCGGTGGCGACCACGATCACGCCGAGCACGACCGTCGCGATCGCCTGCGAGACGACCACCACCGTGAGCGCGGGGGTGCGCCGGGTCAGCAGTCCGCCGCCGAAGTCGGCCAGCCCCCACAGGAGGCTGGTGGCCAGGGCGAAGAATGCTGTCACGGGGTGCCTCGCAGTACAGTTCGGTGAACGATCGGGTGCACCTCACCGTAGTTCAATCGGGTGCACCGTGTCATACAGAATATTGGACGTGATGTGTCGGATCTCGATCTGCTGACCCAGTCCCTGGCGCGCAATGTCAAGCGCTGGCGGACCGAACGCGGCTTCACCCTGGACGCGCTCGCCGCACGCGCCGGAGTCAGTCGCGGCATGCTCATCCAGATCGAACAGGCCCGGACCAATCCGAGCATCGGCACGGTCGTCAAGATCGGCGACGCCCTCGGTGTCAGCGTCACCACCCTGCTCGACTACGAGCAGGGGCCGAAGGTGCGGATCGTCCCGCCCGAGCAGGTCGTCCGGCTGTGGCACACGGACGCGGGCAGCTACAGCAAGCTCCTCGCGGGCACGGAGGCCCCCGGCCCACTGGAGATGTGGGGGTGGAAGCTGATGCCGGGCGAGAGCAGTTCCTCCGACCCGCACCCGGTCGGCACGGTCGAGATCGCCCATGTCACGGCCGGTGAACTGGCCCTCACCGTCGACGGCGTCGAACACCGCGTCCCGGCCGGTTCCAGCGTCACCTTCGAGGCCAACGCCTCGCACACCTACGGCAATCAGGGTGACGTCCCGATGGAACTGCTGCTGGCCATCTCGGTGCCGGCCGCGCCCTGAGCGGCTGTTAGCGTGCGGCCATGGACGCACCCATCGGACACTTCGACAACGCCCGCCCCGCCCCCGACTGCCTCGACGAACTGACCACCCCTGTCGCGGACGCCGTACGCCGCTGGAGCGGCAGCGTCCCCGCCGAGCAGATCGTCTACGTCGAGACCGACCCGCAGTGGGCCGACACGGCCGAATTCGTACAGCACTACGGGCAGGAACTGCTCGAACAGTCCGCGAACTGCGTCGTGGTCGCCGGCAAGCGCGGCGGCGAGTCCCAACTGGCCGCGTGCGTCGTCCTGTCCACCACCCGCGTCGATGTCAACGGCGTGGTGCGCCGCCAACTCGGCGCGCGCAAGGCCTCGTTCGCCTCGATGGACACGGCGACGGGGGAGAGCGGCATGGAGTACGGCGGCATCACCCCCGTGGGACTCCCCGCCGACTGGCCCGTGCTGGTGGACTCGGCCGTCGTCGACCTGCCCTACGTCCTGGTCGGCAGCGGGCGGCGGCGCGGCAAGCTGCTGGTGCCGGGGAAGGCGTTCGCGGAGCTGCCGGGCGCGGTGGTGCTGGAGGGGCTCGGGATCGCCTGAGCCCTTGAGTTCAGGCCGCCGTGTGGTGGGCGAGGGTGAGATGCGGGTCGTCCTCGCCCGGCCGCGGCGCGGGGTCGGCGTGCACCAGGGCCGCGGTGAGCCGGGGGACCGCGTGCAGCAGGGCGTGCTCCGCCTCGACGGCGACCGCATGGGACTGCCGTACCGTCATGTCCCCGTCGACGACCACCGCGACCTCGGCGCGCAGCCGGTGCCCGATCCAGCGCAGCCGCAACTCACCGACCCCGCGCACGCCTTGGACCTCCCGCAGGGCGTGCTCGGCCCGGTCGACGAGCGCCGGGTCGACGGCGTCCATCACCCGCCGGAACACCTCGCGCGCCGCGTCCCGCAGCACGAGCGCGATGGCGGCGGTGATCGCCAACCCCACGACGGGGTCGGCGAGTTGCCAGCCCAGGGCCGAGCCGCCCGCACCCAGCAGCACGGCCAGTGAGGTGAATCCGTCCGTACGGGCGTGCAGTCCGTCCGCGACGAGCGCGGCCGAGCCGATGTCCCGGCCGACCCGGATCCGGTACCGGGCCACCCACTCGTTGCCCGCGAAGCCGACGAGCGCGGCGACCGCGACCGCCGGGACGTGCTGGACGGGCCGCGGGTCGAGGAGCCGCTCGATCGCCGTCCACCCGGCGAACGCCGCCGACGCGGCGATCGTCAGCACGATCACGATGCCCGCGAGATCCTCCGCCCGCCCGTACCCGTAGGTGAAACGCCGGGTCGCCGCACGCCGGCCGAGCACGAAGGCGATCCCCAGCGGTACGGCGGTCAGCGCGTCCGCGGTGTTGTGCACGGTGTCCCCGAGCAGCGCGACCGACCCGGACATCACCACCACGACCGCCTGCGCCACCGCCGTCACGCCGAGCACCGCGAGCGAGACCCACAGGGCGCGCATGCCGCGCGCCGAGGACTCCAGGGCGGAGTCGAGCTTGTCGGCGGTCTCGTGGGAGTGGGGGGTGAAGAGGTGGGCGAGACGGTGGCGCAGGCCGGAGGGGGCGTGATGGTGGTGGGCGTGTTCGTGGTGGTGTCGGTCGCTCACGTGATTCCCCTTCCGGTGCGTGTGGTGGACGTTCCCCGTCCATGACGCCATTATGTGCGTATGAGCGCACGCATGCACCTGTCACCTGCGCATCATGCGCATCCGCGTACTCCCGGCGACGAACAGTTCGCCCTGGCCGCCGAACTCCTCGCCCTCCTCGGCGACCGCACCCGCCTCACCCTGCTGCACGCGCTGACGGCCGGAGAGGCCGACGTCACGACCCTCACGGAGGCCTGCGGAGCGGCCCGGCCCGCGGTCAGCCAGCACCTGGCGCGGCTGCGACTGGCGGGGCTGGTGAACACCCGGAAGGAAGGGCGCCGGGTGATCTACTCACTGCGGGACGGGCATCTGCGGCGGCTGGTGGACGAGGCGCTGAACGTGGCGGACCACCGGCTCGACGACCGGCCCGTTCACGATTGAGCGCTCAGTAACCGGATCCCTTGCCCAGGTACTGCTCCGCGAAGGCCGACGCCGCGGACGGGGAGCCGAAGAGGCGGCGCAGGCGGGCCAGGGTGGTGCCCGCGCGGTAGGGGTCGCCGGAGGACGTGCCGTGGTAGATGTCCGAGAGCCACTGGGAGAACTCCTGGTAGTCCCAGACCCGGCCCAGACACGCGGCCGAGTAGCCGGACAGTCCCGTGCCCTCGCCCTTGGTGAGCTGGGCGATCAGCGCGTCACCGAGCAGGAACGCGTCGTGCAGGGCGAGGTTCATGCCCTTCGCCGCGATGGGCGCCGTCAGATGCGCGGCGTCACCGGCGAGGAAGAGACGGCCGAAGACCATCGGCTCGACGACATAGCTGTGCATGTCGAGGACGCGCTTCTCGATCAGCCGGCCCTCCGTGAGGGGCGATGCGCCGGCCGCGCCCAGGCGTTCTCGCAGTTCCGACCAGACGCGGTCGTGCGACCAGTTCTCCGGGTCGTCGCCCGGCGGGCACTCGAGGTAGTAGCGGGTCACCTCGGGGCTGCGGGCCATGTGGCCGGCGAAGCCGTTGGGGTGCATGCCGAACACCACGCAGTCGTTGGACGGCGGGGCCTCGGCGAGCAGCGCCAGCCAGCCGATGCCGTAGTCGTAGCGGGAGATGTGCGCGCGGTCCGGGGTCAGGACGGCGCGGGTCGCGCCGCGTGCGCCGTCGCAGCCCGCGACGAAGTCGCAGTGGATCAGCACCCGTTCGCCCGACTCCGGGTCCGTGTACGACACGGCCGGGCGGTCCGTCTCCAGGTCGTGCAGCTCCACGTCCCGCACACCGAAGCGTATGTCGCCGCCGCGCACGTCGGCGTACTCCCGCACCAGGTCCGTCACCAGCAACTGCTGCGGATAGATCCAGTGGTGATGGCCCGTCAGCCCGGTGTACTCGAACCGATACCGCTCCCTGCCGAACCGGAACTCGCACTCGGCGTGCCGCTGCGCCCGCTCCAGCAGGTTCACCGCGAGGCCCCGCTGTTCGAGACCGCGTACCGCCCACTCCTCCAGGACCCCGGCGCGGGGCCGCTGTTCGATGAACTCACGGGTCTCGGTCTCCAGGACCACACAGTCGACGGAGGCGGCCCGCAGGATGTTCCCGACGGTGAGCCCCGCGGGTCCGGCGCCGATGACGACGACCGGACTGCGTTGTGCGGCACCGGAGTTGGGGTGGGGGGTGGGGGAAGTCATCCGAGCATTATGTCCGCGCCCTGTCGCGGCCGGGAACCGAGTACCGTGGAAATCCGGGTGACCGTGCGGTGCTCGCGAGCGGGGTGATGGGTTGGACGGGGTGGTCGCTTGGGTGCCGGCCGACTTCTACCGTCCCGTCGACGGCGGCCTTCAGTGCACCCTGTGCCCCTTCCGCTGCCGGCTGCGCGACGGTGACACCGGCGCCTGCAAGGTGCGTCGACGGGAGGGCGACCGCGTCCTGACCGCCACCCGGGGCACCACCGTCGAGCACTGGTCGTCCGTCGAGCGCAAACCCTTCTACCACTTCCGGCCCGGCCTGCCGCTGCTCACGCTGGCCCCGCCGGGCTGCTCGTTCCGTTGCGACTACTGCGTCAACCACCGCGTCTCCCAGTACGGCAGGGACCCGGAAAGCCGCGTCGCCCCGCGCGACACCGACCCCGAGGCGCTGGTGCGAACAGCGGCCGAGCGGGGCGGCGGCATCGCCCTGTCGTACTCCGAGCCCTCCCTCGCGGCCGAGCTGACCCTTGAACTCGGCGTGCACGCGCTGGAGTTGGGCGTACCCGTGGTCTGGAAGAGCAACGGCTTCCTCACCCCCGAAGCCGTGGCGCGTGTCGCGCCGGTCCTCGCCGCCGTCAACATCGACCTCAAGGCGGCCGGCGAGGAGGAGCATCGCCGGCTCACCGGCGCACCGCTCGCCCCGGTCCTGGAGACGCTGCGGCTGCTGAAGGCCGCGGGGGTGTGGGTGGAGGTCAGCACACCGCTGATCCCCGGGACCAGCGCCGAGGACGAACAGCTCGCGAGGATCGCCGAGTTCGTCGCCGGGCTCGGCCCCGACACGCCCTGGCACCTGCTGCGCTTCACCCCGACCTACCGGATGCACCGCCAACGGCCCACCCCGCCCGAGCGGTTGGGGCGTGCGGTGCGGATCGGACGGGACGCGGGGCTGCGGTACGTGTACGTCGAGCGGGCACTGGGTGCCGAGGGGCGGGCCACCCGTTGCCCCGGGTGCGATGCCGAGGTGGTGTCGCGCGGGGTGTGGGGCCAGGCCGAGAGCCGCCTGCGCGACGGGGGCTGTCCCGGGTGCGGGGAACGGATCGCGGGTGTGTGGAGTGACGTCGACACGAACGAGAGGAGCCGAGGATGAGCACCGAGTACCGCTTCGTGGAGGACCTGCCGGACCTGATCGACGCGTCCGAGTACGACGACCATCCCGACGGACGGCTCGTACGGCTGCGGATCACCTGGGACGAGCAGGGCGTACAGGTGCTGGGCGACGCCTTCCGGCCGGACATGCTGGAGGCCCTGCTGGAGAAGATGGGGCCGGACGCCGTGGAGCAGATGCTCTGCGGGTGATCTAGAGCCGGCCCAGGATCCGCGTGAGCACCCGCCGCAGCTCCTCTCCGTCCGGTTCCGGCGCCAGCACCCACGTGTCCGGGCCCTCGGACGGCACGGGGTGGTGCGGATAGTGGACCCGCAGGGTCAGCGCGCCGGGCACGGGGAGCGGGGGCTCGTGGGCGTGGGTCAGCAGCAGGGTGCGAGGTTCGCCCGCGTCGAGCGTGGCCAGGTCGCGTGCGGCCTCGCGGGCCAGGTCCGCCGCGCGCAGTGGGGCGGCGGGTTCGGGCATGACCGGTGTCCACAGCAGGCGCAGATCCGCCGCCGCCGTCAGCCGGTCGGGCGGGGCGAGCCCGTCGAGACGTACCAGTGCCACCGCCCGCTCGGCCTCCAGCAGGGCCGCCGCCAGCAGATGGGCGCACAGCCGCAGACAGCTGCCGACCTGCCCCTGCGCCGCGGCCCCCGTGTCGAGGACCAGCACCGCGTCCCGCTCGGTCCACGGCAGCCGGCCGCGCCGCGTCCGGTACAGGAGGGCGTCCTGGGCCCACAGGGCGTTCAACAGGGGTGCCGGGAGCGCCATCTGGGCCGGCACCAGACGATCCGGCGGACCGTGGCGGGCCCACTGGGCCGGGGCCCCGGCGGCGGTCGGGCCCGGCACGTCGTCGCCCAGCGGCACGGGCAGCCGCGACGGCAGGCCGGGCAGCCGGGAGACGGCCTCCGCGGCCGAGGCCCACGGCCCTGCCGCGAGCCGCAACGGCAGCGCCGGGTCCTGGCACACCGCGTCGGGGCCCAACAGGGCCAGCAGCGGCAGGAGTTCGCGGTGCACCCGGTCGAGGGCGGCGGCCAGCGCGTCCGCCGTCACCGAGGGCCGCTCCGGCTGCTCGCCGCTGCCGCGCAGCCCCCATTCCAGCGTCGTCCGCAGCTCCTGGAGCGCGATGCCCGGCGGCGGGACGTACCGCGGGTCCGGCGGCAGCCGGGACGCCACCACCGCGCTCAGCGCCGGATGCGCGGCACGCGGCCAGTCGAGCTCGCGCAGGGCGCGGGCGGCCCGGCCCTGGTGCAGGAGCCGCCGCCCCGCGGGCGCCGCCGGTCGCAGCAGCGCCGAGATGTCGGCGAGCGCGTCCAACGGTACGGCGGCGTCGACCGCGGCGGCCATGGTGCCCAACTCGGCGAGATACCCGGCCGGTTCGGGCAGCGGCGGGCCCGGTTCGGTGGTCTCCTCGGAGGTCAGCACGTCCCACAGGACCGTACGGCCGCCGCTGTACGTCGTCGCCAGCCGGCGCCCGTCCGGGGACCAGCGTACGGACCACACGGGTCCTGGCGGGGTGCCGTCGGGTTCCAGGGCCATCGCGACCGTGCCCCGGCCCACGTCCCACACCTCGACCACCGAGGTCGCCTCACCCGGGCCCGGCGCGGCGAGCAGTGACCCGTCCGGCGACCAGGCCAGGGCCGGCGCCCAGCCGCGTCCGCCGGGCGTGCCGAACTCCCGCTGCACCCGCCAGGTGAGCGTCGACCACACCACCGACGGCCCCTGCCCGGCGGGCGGTGTCGCGGCCAGCCGGCTGCCGTCCGGCGACCACGCGACGCGGGTGGCGAACGTGCCGGAGGGCAGGGTCAGTCGCCGGGCGCGCTCCAGCCGCGGCATGTGCCACAGCACCACCGCGCCCGCGGTGCCGGCCGCGAGCAGCGTTCCGTCGGGGGACCAGGCGGGGCGGCCCGTGCCCTGGGGCAGGTGCAGACTCCGGGGCTGCCGTGCGGGGGTGCCCCGGGCGTCGAGTGTGTGGACGTAGAGGTGGGTCGGCACGGGCCCGGGCTCGGGGACCGCGAGCGTCGCCGTACCGTCGTGGGGCGCCGGGCACCACGCGGGTGCCTGGCCGCCCTGGAGTACGGCACGGGTCTCACCGCTGTCCGGGTCGAGGACCGTCAGTCCCGTCTGCCCGTCGCGGGAGGCGCAGGCGAGCAACTCGGGGGACCCGGGGGAGAGTTCGAGGTCGTGGGCGCCGCCCGGTCCGGTGGCCGCCGTGGCCGTCCAGTCCGTGCCGGGCCGACCGGGGGTCCGGGCGGCGAGGGTGCCCGGTTCCGTCTCCAGGACGCAGTGGCCGTCGCGCGCCGACCAGGCGAGGGCGGGGGCCCACAGCCGGTCCCCGCCGTCGTGGAGCGGCGTCGGCCCGGCGATCCGGGGTGCGCGGTCGCGCAGCGACGGCAGTGCGCGGCCGACGGAGCGGCACATCGCCGCGGTCCAGCTGCGCAGCAGTACCCCGACCCGGCGCTCGGCGGGGTAGGGGGCCGCGTCCGGCAGCTCCCACAGCTCCGGTCCCGCCAGGACCCGGCCGGTGGGCGACACGCTCAGGTCGCGGGGTGAGCCGGTCCGCGCGGGGAGGTGGGCGACGGGCTCCAGCGCACGGTCCAGGACGAGCAGCGCTCCCTGGTCCGTGGCGGTCACCAGGAACCGCCCGGTGCGGCTGAATCCCAGCCCGACCACGGCACCGGACACCGTGGCGTCCGCGAGCGCACGGCCCGTGGCGCGGTCGATCAGATGGACGCCCGCCGCGTCCGCGAAGACGAGGGCGTCCCGGTCGGGGGACCAGGCGAGGGCGGTGACGGCCGTGCGGCCGGTGCAGGGGGCGAAGTCCATCCGGACCGGGGAGACGCTCCACAGCTGTAGTGCGGTGGCCGTGGCCAGACACAGCTGACGGCCCTGTGGATCCCAGGCCAGCGCGACCACGGGGTCCACGGTCGGCAGCGCGGACGAGGCGAGGGTGCCGCGGTGGTGGAGCAGCACACCGCTGCCCGCGCACGCCACCCACAGCCCGTCGGGCGACACCGCGAGCGTGTGCGCACCCGCCGGCACCGCGAACCCGTCGCCGGCGAGGGCCCCGCCGTCCCCCTCGTACACGTCCACCCGCCCGCCCCGCAGCACGAACACCTCACCCCCGTCCGCCCCCCACGCCACCGCCTCCGGCACCCCCTCACCGGGCACCGACCACAACACCCGCCCGGTGTCGTCACGACAGGTCAGGGCGCTGTCAGCGAGCTGGAGGAACGCGGTCCCATCACGCGAGAGCCCGG
Organism: Streptomyces sp. NPDC001536; assembly: GCF_042894505.1. NCBI lineage: Bacteria > Bacillati > Actinomycetota > Actinomycetes > Kitasatosporales > Streptomycetaceae > Streptomyces > Streptomyces sp. NPDC001536. The sequence goes on along the minus strand of NZ_JBIAVQ010000013.1, from coordinate 305,341 downwards.
CACACGGCCCGTCACCGGTGAGGGCGAGGAGCCGACGGGGGGTGGGCGGCGCGGGGGCGTCGGGGGCCGCGGTCATGGCCCCCTCGGGGGGCGGGGAAGGGGTGGTTGACGTCGTGCGGTCCGGGCTCGGTGCGGTGTGTCGGGTGTGACGGTGAGGGTGCCTGGTGTGGTGGCGTTCTGGGACGTCTGGTGGGGGTGCGTCGACGCGGCGTGCCTCGGGTTCGGCGCGAACGTACTGGTGCCGTCGCGTGCACGGTCCACGGGCTGTGGCGTGTTTCGGTGGCGGCAACCGACCCTCCCGGCGGTGGGGACGTGGCTCGGCGGCGTGGCCGGTCTCACGGTTCCTCCGTCGCGTCCTGCGCCGCTGCCTCGTACAGTCGCGCCGCCTCCAGCAGGTCCCCCGCGGAGCGGTAGGCCTCGGCCGCGCCCTCGTGGTCGCCGAGGGCGCGCAGGTGGGTGGCGCGTTGCAGGGCTTCGTCGGGGGTGTGGGGGGTGGACGGGTCGGTGGGGTGGGGTGGGGGGCTCGTGCCGGCCAATGTCTCCAGGGCGTCCAGGAGTTCGCGGCCGGCTTTGGAGAGGCCGCTGGACACCTCGACCGGGTCCGGTGGGGTCCACAGGGTCCAGACGGGGACCATCGGGGTCAGGGGGAAACGGTGTCGGCCGCCGTGCCAGCAGACCACCGCCGACGTGCCGTCCAGGGCGAAGAGACGGGCGCGGGCCGACGGCGGCAGCGGGGGTGTCAGGGTGTGGCCGGACTCCAGGAACAGGCTGCCGGGGCCGAGCCGGCGCAGCGGTGTGCCGAAGGGCAGATCCCGGGCCAGGCCCGCCGGTTCGAGGAGCAGGTGGCAGCCGGGGCCCGGCAGCAGGAATCCGGCCTCGCCCAGCGGGCGGCCCGGCAAGTAGCGGCGCAGCAGGGGGAGTTCGTCGTCCAGCAGCAGCACCGCGTCGACCGCGGTCTCCGCGCCCGCGTCCGCCACGACCCGGACCTCCACCGAGGGTTCCCGCGCACCGTCCGGCAACTCCCCAACGGACTCCGGCGGTTCGGGCGGAACCCCCACCAGTTCCGCCGGTACAGGCGCGGGCGGGCCGAGCGGCTCCAGCCGCAGCGCAGGCCACTCCTCGACGTCGCCGACGAGCCACAACTCCCCTTCGGGCACTGGGGAGTACAGCAGCGCGTCGGACACGGGAGGGTGCAGTCGTACGTCCAACAGCAGCCGCTCGCAGGACGCGACCGGACGGCAGACCGCGGTCCTGGGCAACGCCGCCAGGGCCACGGCCAGGGCGTACGGGACCGCGTCGGGACCCTCCAGGGACACCAGCGTCGTCTCCCGCCGCGTCGGGTCCGTCCCCGCCAGGGCACGCACGCGTACGGCGAGCGTCGACACCTCCACGCCGAAGGCGAGCGCCTGGCGGACGACCGAGGGGAGCAACTGCGGGGCGGTGAGCACATGGAGCGTGCGGTGGGTGGCCGTGGCGGGTGGGGCGAGCGGTAGCCGGGAGACCAGGTCCACCACGTCGAGCGGGGGCCAGGCCAGGATGTCGGCCAGCTGTCCCGGGCCGCCCGCGAGCGCGCCGTGCGGGAGGACCGGCAGGGCCTGTGCACCGTGCAGGGACAGCAGTTCGGCACCGACGGCCGGGCCGATGACGCTGAGCAGCCAGACCGCCCCGCCGCCGGGCTCCGCGTGACAGCTCCACTCCGCGGCCCCCGCGCTCCGCAGCGCCTCGATCGCGCCGAGGACCCGGTGCGCGGCGCGGAAACGGCCGGCGACCCGCCAGTCCACGGCCGGGGGCGGCGAGTACGGCACGGGCGGCACCGGTGCCGGGACGTCCTCGTCCGGGCGACGTGCCGGGCGCACGGTGAACCGGATGCCGTGGTCGTAGGCCCCGCCCGCCGGACGCGGCGGATGCGCGGGCGGCGCCGGCGGGGGAGCACCACGGACCGCCGGGCGGGCCACGAACGGGGTCGGCGGCGTGGCGGCGGTGCCGTTCTCCGAGCTGATGCGATTGAGCAGCCGACGCAGCGGGCTCTCGGGGCGGTCCATCGGTCAGGGGCCCTCCGCCCGGCCGGTGTCCGTCCCGGTGGCCGGTTCCGAGGGCAGCCAGGCCGCGGAGCCTAGGCGGGTCGTGGCCCAGTCGCGCCAGCGGTTCAGTACGTCGTCGCCGCCCTGGCCGTCGTAGGCCGCGCGGAACAGTCGCGCGCCCCAGTCGAACCGTTCGACACGGTCCGCGGCCTCCACGGCCCAGTCGAGCATCAGTCGGCGTTCCGTGCGGGCGGCCAGGGTCGGCAGGCGGGACTCGATGCGGGGGAAGAGGTCGAGCAGGGGGCCCGCGGGGCCGCCGTCGAGGCGGTCGGTGAGGGCGCGGGCGAGTTCGAGGCGCAGCTGCTGCGGGCCCTTGCCGACGGCGCCGGCGGTGGCCAGGAGCTGCCGGGCGGGGGTGATCTCACCGGCGAGGAGCAGCTCCCAGGCGGCCTCCAGACGGCGGCCCCGCTCCTGCCAGCAGCGGGCGGCGAGTTCGGGCCTGCCGAGGAGGCGGTAGCAGCGGGCCGCCTGCTCCGGGTGCCCGGCCTGGCGGTAGGTGCGGGCCGCGTGCTCCAGGTCACCTGCCCGCTGGTAGGCGTCGGCCGCCGACCACTGCCAGCCCAGGAGGTCGTAGCAGCGGGCGGCCTCGGTGTGGGCCTGGGCCTCGGAGTAGCAGCGCGCGGCCTTGAGCAGCAGCCGGGTGCGCCTGCTCATGATCTCTCCTGCTCACCCGAGGCCTCGGTCTCCTCGTCCTCGGACCGCAGGCCGGCCGCCGGTTGCGGATCGTGCCGCCACCGCGGCGGTTCCTCCAGCGGCGAGACCTCCTCGACATCGGGCCTGCGGGCCAGGACCCGCCCCAACTCGGCGCTGATCCGGTCGTGTTCGGCGTCGTGCTCGGGGCCGGAGCCGGAGCCGATGTCGTCCACCTGGAACAGCTCGACCTCTCCGGTCTCCGTGTTGAACCGGAACCGCACACGCACCCGCATCGGTCAGTTCTCCATCCCGAGATCGAGTTCGAACTCGATCTCGATGCCGTCCTCGGACTCCTGCTGCCGGACGCCGGTCGCGCCGTGCTGCCGGGCGAAGTCGAGCAGGGCCCGCTGATAGGCGATGGCCAGCACGCCGTTGACCGCGCGCAGTCCGTCCCGGCCGAGTGCGGTGATGCGTTCCCGGTTGCGGGTGTCCAGGTCGGCGCGCACCCGTTCCCGCTCCTCGGCCAGCCGGGTCTGCGCGGCGGCGTCGGCGGCCTGCTGGAGGCGCGACTGCGCGGCCGCGGCGGCCGTCGCCGACTCCCGGTCCGCCTGCATCCGCAGCCGGCCCGCCAGCTCACGCGCCCGCCGCACCGCGTCGGCCTCGGCCGCCACCTGCGCCTCCTGCTCGGCCACCTCACGGGTCCGCCCGCCGAACCCGTCGGCGTAGTACCGCCCTTCGGCGCTGCCGGTCGCCTGCTCCCGCACCGCACCCCGCAGGGTCTCGGAGGCGCGGCCCTCCACGGTCACGGAGTCCTCCAGGCGGGCGGTGACGACGAGTTCGCCGGTGCCGGGGTCGTAGCGGACCCGGCCGTCCGGCAGGGTCAGTACATGGCCGCCCTCTTCCAGATGCCAGCCGTCCGCCGTGGTGAGCGTGTGCTCGAAGACCAGGCGGGTGGCCTGTCCCAGGGTGCCGCCGAAGGGATGGCGCACCTCCAGCTCGCTGATCACGGAGCCGCTCGCGCTGGCGCGGCGCTCCAGAGCGAGCTCCCACGCCTCGACGACGTCCCGGGTGGCCTCGACACGGACCCTGCGCGGATTGCACATGGAGCTGGTGTCCCCCTCATTCCGCAGCGGGGCGCGCTCGGAGCGCGCCCTTCGGTGTGCGTCAGCCCTGGTCCAGCAATTTCAGAGTCTCGTCAATGATACGCGCGACCTCCCCTTCACCCTCTCGGTTGCCCGGAACCGCACGCCTCAACTCCAGCCTCAGGGAGTTGAGTTGCCGCAGCACCCGCTCGACCGCGGCGGGCGGCGAACCGGCGTCCACCTGACGCCGGAGGACGCGGGCCTCGGAGACCAGGCGCCGCATGATGCGGGCCGGCTCGTCGGGGTCCTCGTCCGGCCGGCCGGTGCGGCGCCGCACCGCGTCCCGCACCATCGTCGCGTGGGCCGGGTCGGACCAGAAGTGCTCCAGCGGCCACAGGTCGGCGGGCTCGGCCCGCACCCGCTCGGCACGCAGGGCGGCGGCCGCCACCAGACGCAGGCCGCGGATGATCCGGCGGTCCGACAACGTCACGCCCTGGCCCAGGAGTTCACGGACCAGCTCGGCGTACTCGGGGGTGACCGCGCTCAGATCGGCGTGCGCCAGCTGACGGCCGAGGCGGCCCAGCGCGGCGGGGTCGATCCAGCTGTGCCCGTCGCCCTCGGCCGGGGTGCCCCGTGCGGACCCCTTCGCCAGCAGCTCGTCCAGCCGGTCGCCGGCCACCGGCGGGATCGTCAGCCGCAGCAGGAACCGGTCGGCGAAGGCCAGCAGCGACGGGTCCTGCGGCAGGCTGTTGGCGGCGCCCACGAGGGTGATGAGCGGCACGGACTCGATGTCCTGGCCGTTGTGGAAGACCCGCTCGTTCATCACCGTCAGCAGGGTGTTGAGGATCGGGCTGCCGCTCTGGAAGATCTCGTCGAGGAAGGCGACCCGTGCCGTCGGCAGCATGCCCTCGGTGCGGAACCGGTACTGGGCGCCGCTCTGGAAGGCCGGCACGTCCACCGGTCCGAACAGCTCGGCCGGCTCGGTGAACCGGGTCAGCAGCCGCACGAAGGGACGGCCGCCCAGACCCGCGGCGAACCGGCTGACCAGGTCCGTCTTGCCGGTGCCGGGCGGGCCGAGCAACAGCACGTGCTCATGCGCGAGCACCGCGACCTCCAGCAGGTCCAGAGCGAGCCGCCGCCCCACGAAGTGCTGCTCGACACTGCGGCCGAGCGCCTTGAGCCGCCGCACGGCCGCGAGGTCCTCTTCGCTCCACGTGGTCGTCGCGGTGGTCATCGGCGCTCCGGGGAAGTCGCGACGGTCATCGGCGCTCCGAGATCATTTCCAGGCGCCCCTGCTGGAGGCGGCCCACCAGCCAGCCCAGTCGGCGCGCGTCCGGTTCGATGCCGTGCATGTGGCGGCCGACGAACGCGTCCCGCATGAGCGAGCGCAGTTCGTCGCCGTTGCGGCCCGCGGTGGCCTCGGCGATCAGTTCCAGGACCTCGTCGTCCAGGGAGATGTGATAGCGGCCTGCGTGGTGGCGCAGGATCGCCCGGCGCGCGGTGACGTCGGGCAGCGAGATGGCGATCGAGCGGAACCGGCTCGGCCGCAGCAGCGCCTTGTCGATGATGTCGATGCGGTTGGTGGTGCCGATCACCAGCATCGGCACCTCGGGCCGGAAGCCGTCCATCTCGGTGAGGATCTGCGCGACCACGCTGTTGCCGGCCCGGGTGCCGCCGTCGGGGCGGCTGCTGCGCTCCATCGTGATCGCGTCGATCTCGTCGAAGACGATGACCGAGGGCGCGCTGCGCCGCGCCGACGCGAAGATCTCCCGCACCTTGCGCTCGCTCTCGCCGACGTACATGTCGGTGACCTCGGGCCCCGACACCACCTGGATGGTGGCGTTCATGCCGTTGGCGATGGCCTTGGCGAACAGGGTCTTACCGGTGCCGGGCGGGCCGTAGAAGATGATGCCGCGCGGGACGAGTTCGGAGCGCACCTCCTCCATGTCGTCCGGCAGACTCTGAGCCCCGCTGATGATGGCGAGGGTCCGCCGGATCTCGTCCTTGACCTCCTCGTAGCCGCCGATGTCGTCCAGCGTCACATTGGGCACCTCGAAGTGCGAGGACTGCTGCGCCTTGAAGGTCAGCAGGGTCTCCCGCAGATCCTGGAGCGTGGCCCGGCTCGACTGCTCGCGGTGCTGCTCGTGGGCGTACCGCATGGCCTGCCGCAGCCGTACGGGGTTCATGCCGGCCACGTGCTTGTAGAACTCGCGCGGCTGGAACCCCTCGAAGGTCCCGGCCTCCTCCCGGGTCACCAGGGCGACCCCCAGCAGGCTCTCCTCGTGCTCCGGTGTCCGCACCTTCGGCGGCAGTCCGCTGAGGGTGACCCGGGCGCTGAACCGCTCGGCCAGCACGTCCGGCAGCGGCAGGGTCGGGTCGGCGAAGGCCAGGACCAACTGGTCCGGGAAGGCGTACAGCAGCTCGACCAGCTCACGGGCCTCGGCGTGCCGACCCAGGTCGGCGCTGCCGGCCAGCAGGTCGAGATGGGTGAGGACGATGACGTCGCCCTCCTTCAACTCCTCCAGCTGGGCGCGGAGTCGGGCCAGCCGCCGCTGGCGGGTGTTCATCGACGCGCCGGACATGTCCGCGACCGGATCGTCGGACGGACGGCCGCCACCGTCCTCGGAGGAGTCGTCGTCGAGGCGGATGCCACGGCACCCGGCGAGGGTGACCATCTCCTGCCACAGATGGGTCACGACGAGCTTCTCGCTGATCACGAGGACGGGCAGCCCGCTGCGCAGCAGGGAGGCGACGGCCTCGATGTGCGGGTAGTAGGCGAGCCGGACGGCCTCGGCGTCGGTGATCTTCTCGGGGTGGGCGGGTGGTTCGGGGCCGGTGGGGGACTCGACACCCGTGGCCGGTCCGGAATCGGCGGGGGACTCGACACCGGTGGCCGGCGCCGGTGCCTCGTCCTTGACGAGTGACTTCACCCCCGGCGGTGCGAACAGCGGTGTCCCCGGGGCGATTTCGCTCCGCAGCCAGACGTCCGGACCGAACTCCGACCAGGGCCGCTCCAGCAGCTCCGCGTCCAGCGGATCGAGCAGCCACACCTCGCACGAGGCCAACACCTCCCGCAACGTGCGGTCGCCCGAGGCGCCGAGCAGATCCATCCGGCCGCCGTGCTCCGCGGTGGCCAGCCGCAGGGGTCGGGTCATCGGTCCAGCACCTCGCGCAGTCCCTCGAACTCCCGCACCCGGCCGTAGACACGGTGCAGTCCCACACCCGCGCGATACCCCTCGAGCATCCTGCGGCGCCGCAGCTCCTCGGGGTGGCGTCGGGCCAGCACGGCCAAAGGTTCCCACCAGTCGAGCGTCGCCCGCGCCCACTGTCCGCGCTCGTCGTCCTCCAGCAGCCGGGCCGGGCTGTCGCGCACCAACTGCCGTATGCCGTCGGTGAGTCGGTGATAGTGCTCACCGTGGTGCAGCAGTGCCGTCTCGTACACCTCGTACACGACTGTTCTCTCCCCCGGCGTGAAGCGGAACCGGCGCAGCAGCGCCGCGCGGTGGCGGGCGGTCTCGGGCGAGGACGGTGGCGCCGCGAGGGCGGCGACCGCCGTGCGCCGGCCCTCGGGATGGTCGAGGAACCGGTCGAGGAGCTGCCCGCACTGCTCCCGCATGTCCGGCGGGGGAAGGTCGAAGAGCGCGGTGACGGGGGAGGCCCGCAGCAGCTCCGCCCGCAGCTCGGCGTCGACCGGCGTCGCCGACAGCGCACGCCCGACCAGGCCGTGACGGCACATCAGATCGCGTCCGGTGCCGGAGCCGTTCACTCCGAACACCGCCTGGCGGGCGGTCGCCGGATCGTCCCGCAGGGCCAGCGCGGCGGCGAGCATCAGCGGCTCCAGACCGGCCGGCCCGCGGTCGCCGAGGGGCGGGTCGGACAGGCGCAGCCGGGCCGCGGTGACCCGGGCGAGCCGCTCCAGCAGGACGACGGGATCGTCCGCCGTGTCGTGCGGCCTCGAAGAGGTGGTCGGGGGCGGCGCGGGTGCGCCGCCGGGCGCCGGTTCAGTGATGGCCCAGTGAAGGATGCGCACTACGGTGCTTGTCAGCGTCGTCATCGAGGTTCCGGATCGGACAGGGGGCCATCCAGTCGTCGGAGGAGGCGTAGCAGGTCAGCACCCGCCGACGCGAGGTGAGATTGATGAGGGCGGCCACCTGCCAGGGGCGCCGGAAGGTGTCCCGGTGCAGGTCGATGTCGGTGCGGGACAGGCCGATGGTGCGTTCGGTCTGGAACAGGTGCGTGTGGTACCAGCCGACCAGCTGCCGGTCACCGAGGATCCGGTTCATCGCGCCGAACGAGTCCCCGGTGAACGTGAAGTGCATCAGCGAGGCCCCCGAGTGCTCGGCCGGGAGCACCTCGTCGACGATCACCGCGTGCAACTCCGGGACGTCCGCCCGCCGGAAGGCCCGCCCGACCAGGAACCCGCCCTCCTCGACCTCGGTCGACAGCTCCATCTCCATCAGCCGCCGCTGCACCCCGGCGCCCAGCAGCACGGTCACCGGCGCCTCGGTGTCGGTGAGTTCCACCCCGTACTCCGTCAGGTCGAGCAACGGGATCTGGGGCTCGGCCGCCGGTCGGATGCCGAACGCCAGCCGGGTCGAGCGGGAGGTGTCGATGTCGTCCGTGCCGTCCACCACCGGGGGCAGTCGCTGGGCCGACTCGTCGTCCTCCGGCGAGGGCAGCCCCGCGATACGGAACGCCCACCGGCGCTCCTCGGGGGCGAGTTCGCGGGCCAGCCGAGCCAGGACCGGGCCGACGAGACTGTTCACGGAGTAGGGCTTCTGATGGACCACGCGTCCCTCCATGTGGATCGCGACATGGATGTACCCGAAGTCGGCACGGAGATTGGTGAGGTGCGGGTCTCCCTCGTAGATGTCGGGGCCGGGGTCGTTGCGCAGCATCAGGCGGAAGCGGGCGCTGCCCTTGAAGGGCGCCGTCTCCGCCGCGAAGGCCGGCTTCAGCAGCGCGATCAGGGGCTCGGTGCGCACCAGTTGCCGTGCCTCGCCCTGGAACAGCTCGACGTCAAGTGCCATCGGCCACCCCGTCCGTGGGCCTTATCCGCAGGGCGCCGATGCGCAGGGCGCCGTCCTCGGGAGGCGGGGCCGCCACCGGCGGCTTGCCCCCGATGGCCTCGATCATGGCCGTACCTTCCTCGGTCTGGGCCCAATATGCCGCGATCGGGTTGAAACTGTCCGTGATCTCGTAGTTACGATACCCAGCCATGTCCACGAGCATCTGGCACAGTTGGCCGAAGTCCAGGGCCGGACGCCAGGAGTGGGCCAGCACGCCCAGGCACACGGCCCCTTCGGCCTGGGGGTACTGGGGATCGGGCCCCTTGATGTTGGGGTGGAAGATCGGGCTCAGCCAGAAGACGGCCGGGGCGACCAGCGGGAAGTCCGGGCCCAGCAGGATCAGCGCGTTGTGCCGGTCCTGCCGCTCCGGGCGCGGGAAGGAGTTCGCGCTCTGCTGGTCGGGCAGGCGCAGACCGGATCCCTTGAAGCGGATCTCGTAGTCGGTGGGGAACTCCGGGTCGTCCGTGTCGACGATCTCGAAGTCCGCGTGCTGGTCCGCGTAGCGCTGCATCTCCTCGCGGACCCGGATGATCGCCTGCATCCGTAACTGGGCGTTGCCGGCGGTCGCTTCGGGATAGACGTTGAGGGTCTCGCCCTCGCGCACCCCCGCCGCGTGCAGGGACTGCGCCGGGTCGAGGCGGCGGAAACTGCCGTCCGGCTGCTGGTGGTCGACGACGGTACGCGGGCGGCGCCCCATCCGGCCCTCGTAATGGGCGAGTACGGCGGCGGCGATGTCCCGCACCGGAGTGATCGACGGCACGCCCGCCAGGTCGTACGGCTGCTGGTCGGGGCCGTTGACCCGGAGCGCCTCCAGCAGATAGGGGCGGTGGTCGTACACCTCCTGGAGGAGTTCGAGGTCCGCCGGGGCGCCCGCGTCCAGTAACCGCCCGCGCAGCTCCTCGATCTGACCCGGCGCCAGCTCGTAGGTCAGCGACATCGCGATCTGTCCGACCTGAGCCTCCTCGCCCTGGCTGACGAAGAACATCTCGGCCTGGGGGTCGAGGTCGCGCACCTCATGGATGAACGCGGCGTGGTGGGTGCTGCACACGAAGACCAGCGTGGGATACGTCTCCGAACCGGCCGAGCCCACCTGGCCGGAGGGCGCGGCATGCGGCTGGGCGCGGGGCGGTGTCGGCGGTTCGGTGACCGGCTCCAGCGCCTGGACCGAGGCCCGGAACAGGGCGTTGCCCGGATACTCGTTGTGCACCGCGCGGGCCAGCTGGGCCTCGCCGTCCACGAGCACGCCCGCGTCGATCAGACGGCGCGCCTCGGACCAGTAGACCCGGGAGGTCGCGTCCACCGAGGGCAGCCGGCTCTCCGGGAAGCCGATGGTCCGCAGGATGATCTCGCCCTCCCGGGGGTTGATCACCCGCTCCAGCTCGTTGTACAGCTCGTCCCTCACCGGGCACCCTCCGTTGTCGCGCGGCGTTCCGGGGCCGACTCGCCCGGTGCACCCACCCGTTCACCCGTTCTCGCAGCCAACTCGACGTACCGCAGCCCCGATCCGTCCCGCCGGGCCACGGGCAGCACTTCGCGCGGCGCCACCCCCAGTGCGCTCAGCCGCGCCGAGGCGGGCGCGGACCGCAGCCGGGAGGTGACGGCGGGCACCGCCGCCCGCCGCCGCACCGGCCTGCTGAATCCTGCCCACGTGAGGGGCTCTTCGTGCACGTCCACGTGGTCCAACAGCTCGGCCACCGTGGCCCCGTGGTCCAGCGGCAGCACCGGGACCTCGTCGGGAAGCCGCTCGTGCAGCGGGCAGTCGGGGTCGGGCCGGTCGCGCGGCGCGGTCCCGGACAGCGGTACGGCGAGACCGGCGGCGTCGATCCGCAGCGGCGCGTCCGGCACGGACAGCCCGAGCAGCAGTCGTACGGCGAAATCGGCCAGCCAGGTGCCGACCAGCGCGGACACCGGAGCCGAGGCGCCCACCGCACCGGCCGGATCGGGTGCCGCGCACGACCAGGGGTCGTCCTGCACCGCCCGCTCGGCGGGTCGGAGGCCGCACGCCCAGCAGCGGCCGCCGGGCGGGAACCAGGAGACCTCGCCGCCCCACGCGTGCGTGCCGCCGTCCAGCATGCCCGTCCCGGCCAGCGTGCACCGCCCGGCCAGCGCGATCCGGGCCGCCCGGCTGTCCAGCGCGCCCACCACCAGGTCGGCCGCGCGCAGTTCGGCCAGCCCGGCACCCGAGACATGCGGCGCCTCGCGCGCGTCCACCACGGTGTCGGGAGCCAGATCCGCCAGCGCCTCCGCGACGACGCCCGCTTTGGGCCGGCCCACGTCCGCCGCGCGGAACAGCGGACAGCGGCTGAGGTTGCTGACGGCGACCGTGTCCGGGTCGCACACCACCAGGCGGCCCACACCGGACAGGGCGAGCGTCTGGGCCACCGTGTTGCCCAGCGCCCCGGCGCCCGCCAGCACGACCGTCGCCCCGGCGAGCCGCCGCTGGTCCCAGCCGGGGATCAGGGCGTGCCGCGCGAACCGGTCCCCGCTCACCGGGTGTCCCGCAGGGAGTTGAGCATCAGACAGGGCACCCCCGGATGCTGTGCCTTCCAGTCGTCGTAGCAGACCAGGCCGTGGTCGGGGTCCCGGTGGACGGCGCTGGCGCAGGTCGGCGCGTGCGGCGAGCAGGTGCAGTGGATGACCACCTCGTCCGGCCGGAAGGTGTGGCCGCACACCCAGCAGCGGTGGCGGGTGGGCGCCCCGTCGCCCGGACCGGGGTGGAGCCGCAGCAGGGGGTGGCCGCTGTGCAGCCGTACCGTGCACAGCTCCGGGGGCGGCGGGTTGGCCTCGTCGAGTCCCGAGTGGAACAGTGCGGCCGTCGCGGAAGTCTGCGCGCCGGCCTCGGGGTTGAGGCAGTCGAGCAGTCGGCTGCGGTGTTTGAGCACGACCCCGGGGCCGGTCTCGGCCCGCTCGATGGAGATCTGCTCGCCCAGCCGGAAGGAGTGGTGGCAGACCGGGCAGGTGGTGCCCGCCGAGCCGAGTTTGCGCAGCAGTTGTGAGGTGACGACGGTGATCTCCTCGCCGGGCTCCTCGGCGTCCCAGTCGGGCACGTCCGACTCGCGGCTCCCGCCGGCCTGGCCGAGCAGGAAGTCGTACGCCGCCGGGCTCGGTCCGCCGGTGGTCTCCGCCCGGGTCTGGGCGCGCTCTCGCTCCTGGCTGCGGCGGCGCCGCTCGGCCACGTTCACGCCCTGGGGGACGTGCACGCTCACGGTGCGGGGCCGCGGGTCCGTCATACCGTGTCGCCCTCCCGGGCGCGGGTCACGCGCAGCAGGTCCGCCGACGCGCGCGAGCCCGAACCGGCGCCCGCCCGGCCCCGGCCGAAGGCGCCCTCCCAGGACTCGCCCGAGGCCAGCCCCGCGTAGTAGTCCCGGCAGAACGCCAGCGCGTCCTCGTCCGTGAGCGGCCCGGGGGAGCCGATGACCTCCTGTGTGTGCGGGGCGATCGCCTCTGCGTAGGGGCCTGGACTGCAACCGGTGAACACGACCACGGTCACGCCGCCCACGGCTTCGAGCACCGCGGCGAGCGTCTCGGCACCGATGGCGGCGACCCACACGGCGTCCTCCCCGAGCGGCAGATGACCGCTCGGCGCGCCGTACCCGCCGAAGTGCAGGATGTCCGGCCGGTGTTCGGTGAGCGCCGCGGTCACGTCCCGCGGCCCGATCGCCGCCGACAGCCGGACGTCGAGGGTGCGTCGGCTGCCCTGACGGGCGGCCTGCTCGATGGCGCGGTACTCCCTGCGCAACCGCAGCCGTGACGCATGCTCCGGGCCCGCGAGCAGGCAGAGCACCGTGAGGTCGTCCGGCGGGGTGAGCAGGACGGGTTCGTCCGGCGCGGCGGGCGTCACCGAGTGCAGCACCGGGTTGCCCGGAAAGTCTCGGGCCGCTTCCGCCAGCAGGTCTTCCAGGGTGAATCGGAACGCCCCGTTCTCGATCAACCGGCAGACCGCGAACCAGGTGTTGAGCGGCGCCTGACCGCCCCCGAACTGCGGCAGCCGCGCCGGGTCCGCGCCGAGCCGGTACAGGAGCTGCTGGGCCTCGGCGGCATCCGCGTAGAGGGTGGCGACGACGCGCAGCACGCCGTCGCGGTGCAACTGCACAGCCGTCAGTGCCGCCATGGGCGCCCCCTCCCCTCGTGCCTCGACTGTACCGGCCGGGAGCGATCTCCGACTGGGGTTCCACCAACGGAAGTTGATCAGCCGTCAGGAGCAGCGGGGGGCCGGTGCACTCGTTCAGATGCTCTGTCTGAAGCAGGGCCCGACCGGGCAGCGTTCTGTGATAGTTGGTCTTCCACGCGGTTCAACGGGGAGGAGACGCGGGGGTGGTGGAGTTCCGGGGCCGACGGCCCGGCTCCGGAGACGGAGAAGAGGCGGTCTTCGACCTTGAGGCGGAGACGGGGGAACGCGCCCGGTTCGAGCTGCCTCCCTTCCGGGTGCGGCGCTACCGCCGGCTGCCCGGCCGGCATCCGGTCATGGTCCAGGAAGCGGTGGGGCCCGAGGCCGAGCGGCAGATGCGCCGCCACGTCGAACTCTTCGGCAGCGTGGTCGACTTCCACGGCCCCCACGTGCCCCGCCAGCTCGCCCATGTCCTCGCCCACGACCCCTCCGAGCGCCCGCACAAACTGATCCTCGACTGCCGCGGTGAACGCCTGGCCGACTTCCCCTCCCCGGACCGGCTGCACGGACCGGGGCTGCGCATCGTCGTCCAGGACCTGTTCGAGGCCGTCGCCGCGCTGCACAAGGCCCGGATCGTGCACGGCCGGATCAGCCCCGAGCACCTGTGGTGGGACGAGGCCGAAGGGCTCCAGCTCGCCGGTCTGGAAGGCGCGGTGTACGCCACCGAGCCCCTGCCCGACCGGCCCGTGACCGACTGGGACGCGCCCGGCTTCCGGCCCGGTGTGCTCGCCGCCGCCGACCAGGACGTGCTCAGCGCCGCGCTGGTGGCGTTCTGGATGGCCACCGGCGAGGCCCTGCCGCGCGGCATCTCCAACCCGCGCGTCCACAACCTGGTCGCGCAGGGCCACGAGGACTGGCTCCAGGACCTGCTCCGCTCGGCGTTCCCGCTGGGCTCCACCGTGACCCCGCCCGCCCGTGAGCTGGCCCGCCGCCTGGCCGACGGCGCCGCCCCGCAAGGGCTGCTGGAGAGACCGCTCGCGGAGCGGGAGCGGGCGCGCGAGGCCCGGGCCCGCGAGGAGTTCCGCGCCCTGCGCTCCCGCCAGGCGAGCGGCGCCGGCAGCCTGCGGGCCCGGCGGCACGCCGCTGCCACCGCAGCGCCACCGGTGTGGTGGCGCCGGGTCGGGCAGCGCCTGCGGATCCTCCCGGACCGCCCGCACCTCACCCTCGGCGCCGTCGAATGCCCGATGTGCCTGCGGGCGCTGGACTGGGACACGGCCGAGCGGGTGGTCCTCGACGCGTCCGGCGAGATGGTGCCCGAGCGGGATCTGCCCGTCCACTCGGACGCCGAGCGCAACGCCCAGCTCGCCCGCACCTATGTCGTCTGCCCGGGCAACGACGACGTACCGCAGCACGAACTCCCGGACCGCTATCCGATGTTCGGCACCGAGCCGGTACGCATCGGACTGGTCGGCGCCTCCTCCACCGGCAAGTCCCACCTGCTCGCCGCCATCATCGACCAAGCGCGCAAGACCACCGTGATGCGGCGCTACGGACTGCGGGTCGAGGCGCTGGACCCCCAGCGCTATCACCACTACCTCAACGAGGTCGTCGCGCCCTTCATCGACCGCCGAGAGGAACTCCGGGCCACCGCCGACCGGCCCGAACTGCGCTACGCCACCGGCCTCGTCGTCACCGACGAGAACTCCGGCCGATCGCACAGCGTGATCTTCTTCGACGTGGCCGGCGGCCGGCTGGAACGCCCCGGCCGGGAGGCCGACTTCCTCAACCGGCTCAGCGCCCTGCTGTGCGTCGTCGACCCCACCCGGATCCCCGGACTGACCTCGCACGGCGGCGCCACCGGCCGCGACCCGGCGTTCGAGCACGTCCGCCAGCGGCTGCGCCAGCAGGCCGACCCGGCCGTCCCCTTCCTGCCGGTCCCGTGCGCGCTGGCCGTGACCAAGAGCGATCTGCTGCGCTTTCGCGGATACAAGGAGATCGACGACTGGCTGCACGAGAAGCCGGACGCCGAAGGCGACCTGAGCACCGTCCAGCAGGAGAGCGAGGACGTGTACGCCTTCCTCGCCGCCCGTGGCGGAGGCGACTGGCTGCAACTCGCCGGCGAATGCCTGGGCTCCACCCTGCACCTCGCCTCCGCCACCGGCACCGGACCCCGCGAGCAGGGCGACCGGGCCGCCGCGCGCCGCTTCGACGAGGCGCTGTTCCGTCAACACCGGGTGCTGCGGCCGCTGTTGGCGCTGTTCGCGATGAAGGGCGTCATGACCGGACCGGCCGCGGACGCCCTGCTGCGCGGAGGCGGAGGGGGCCACACCGCATGAGCCGGCCCGCGCACGGCGGTCCGCGCGCCGACATCACCGTCTACCGCTGGTCCGAGCGCTCCCTGACCGGCCGCGGCGACGTCGGCCCGGTCACCACCTCCCTCGACCGCGAGGCGCTGCTGCGCTGGAACAGCCGTATCGAGAACATGGTGTGGGCCACCCAGGAGCACCCCGGGGACACCGCCCCCGGCTTCGTCTACCTGCGCTACGGCCCCGAGGCGGCCGTCCTGCGCAAGCTCCCGGTGCGCGACCCGCACGGCCGCGCCGGCTCCACCCTCACCCACGTCCTGACCGGCCCGGCCACCGGCATCGACCTCCCCCTCGCGCTCGCCGCGTGCCGCAGCGACTGGGACGACTGGCTGCCCCCGCAGGTCCGCCAGGACGCTCTCCTCGACGGGACCGCACCACGCGAGACCACCTCGGAGCAACCGCAGCGGGTCCCCCTCGACCTGGTCCGCCGGCTGCTCCTGGAGGAGAAGCGACTCCTCGACGCCCTCGACACGGCCGCCGCCGACCTCCCCGACGACGTCCTCCTCCGGCTCGCCGAGGCGCTGATGGAGGAGCCCGGAGCGCCCCTGACCGTGCTCGGCTCGCCCGTCGACGGCGAGGTCGTCGTCCACGTCCTGGCCGGGCTGCTGGGCCGCGTCGTCGCGGGCAACTGGAGCTTCGCCACCCGCGAGGAGAACGACGGGGCCAAGGACCTGCCCCAGTTCGTCTTCGTACGACGTGACAGTGCCGGCTCCCTCCAGTCGGCGCGGCGCCGCATCGACGCCGAAGCCGCCCCGGGACCCGGCGGCCCGCTGCGCGACCAGGCCGCACGACTGGTCGCCTTCCACCGGCGCCGCGGCGCGGACGCGCTGACCCGGCTGGCGCCCGCGCAGCCGCTGGGCACCTCCGCGCAGATCCGCGACTGGGCGGCGGGCCACCAGGTGGCCCCCGGGCTGATGAGCGACGTCACGAGCCTGCTGGAGGCCGCCCCGCGCGGCGACCTGTCGCAGAAGGAGGACGCGTATCTGCGCAGTCCGACCTCGCTGCCGCGCGTGCAGCTGGAACTGGACCGGTTGACCGACGGCCAGCTGGCCCATCTGGTGGCCCTGTGGCGGAAGGACACCCTCGAAGGCGGGCCCTACCGGCACCTGCGGCCGGAGATCCACACCTGGGCACTGCACCGCTGCCTCGACGCGGCCGCCCACGGCGGCGCCCCCGACCTGGTGCGCGAACTCGCCGTGCGGCCGCCCGAGGACCAGGTCGTCCTGCGCGTGCTGCACGAACGGATGGAACGCGCCGCGCACCGGCGGGTCACCTTCGACGTGCTGCCCCTGCTGCGGACCGCCCAGGAGATCGGTGTCCCCCGGACCGCGCTGGACGACCTGATGAGGGTGATGGTGGAGCGCTTCGCGATGGCCGACCTGCTCAGCGAGGTCGACCGGATCAGCCGGGTCGCACCGGACCAGGCCCGCACCCTGCTGGAGAACTGCACCCGCCGCCGGGACTCGGGCCGCGAACGCCGCGACCCCTTCGACGTACTGCGCCGCACGGGGTTCCTCGCCGAGGCCGTGGACCGGATGGCGCCCCAGAGTCCCTGGCGGGCGGTGCATCTGTACCGGCTCCTCCTGCTGTGCACGGTGGGGGAGTCGGTGGGCCAGCGCGAGGTGCTGGACGTCCTGGACGCGGCGGGCCGTACGCCGTCGCCGTATCTGCTCCGGGCGCTGGCGGACAGCTGCCGCCGCGGCAAGGCACAGGACACCGTCTTCGCCGCCGTCGTCCAGCAGTACTTCCGGGAGCATCTGCCCGCCCGCCCGGACGACGGGCACGGCCGCGACGTGTCCCGCCGCGACCCCTGGTACTGAGGAGAGGTTTTGGCCAGCAGGAAACCCACCCGGCACCAGCCCACGCCACCCGTCCCGGAGCCCGCGCCGCCCGCCCCCGAGCCCTCGGACACGTTGCGCACGGCCGCCGACCGGCTGGCCGAGCTGGCCGGCGAGTGCCCCGAGGACAGCACCGGGCGGACCGTGCTGACCTGGATCGCCGACGACGCCCGGGCCGGCGGGCGCGCCCTGTCCGGGGTCAACCTGCTGCACGCCTATCCGCCCGACACGCTGGTGCCGGACGAGCCGGCGGGCAGGAGCGGGCTCATAGCCGTCGTGTCCACGCTCCGGGACGTGGCGGTCTTCCTGCCGATCGTGCTCACATGGCTGTCCCTGTGGTTCGCGTTCCGGGACTTCGAGGACGCGCCGGAGGGCACCAACTTCCTGACGCTGTGGTCCTCGGGCCTCGGCGGTACCGCGGTGCTGCTCGTCGTCGTCCTCATCGGCGGGGTGGTCCTCGCGACCCTGTGGCTGCAACGCCTGGAATGGGCCGCCGAGCGCGACTCCTCCCGCGAGCGGCTGCGCGGACAGGTCGCCGGACAGCTGGCCGTCCTCACCATGGAGCTGGCCAAGTACGCGGTGCTGGAGGCGCAGGCGGTGCCCGCGGGCCAACTCGTCGGCATCGCACGGGACATCACCCGCAGCACCGCGGAACTCTCCCGCACGATGTCGGACAGCGCCGACCGGATGGAGCGGATCTTCGAGCCCGGCCCGGAGGGCAGGTTCGTCACCGCGATCGACAAGTGGACCGAGTCGGCGGGCGAGTTGGGGGCGATGGGCCGCTCCCTGACCGTGCCGCACCAGCTGGTGCGCGACTTCGCCCGGATGCGCGAGGAGCTGCGCGCCGACGAGACGGCGACGCGGGAGTCGCTCACCCGGCTGCTCGCCGAGCTGCGCAAGGCGGCCGGCAGCTCCCAGGAGGCCAACCGGGTGCACGCCACGGTCGCCGACGAGGTCTCGGAGACCACCCGCAAGGTCGGCGTGGCCATGCAGCTGCTGAGCGACAACAGCGAGCGGATGTACTCCTACATGGACGCCCTGGAACGGGTGCTCGCCCTGCTCCAGAACGACCGGCCGGGCGGCTACGGCCCGCTGCCGATGTCGAACTCCGACGGTATGTCGAACGGCGCCTACAACGGCGGACGCGGGAACGGCCACGGTGGCCCGCAGCCCCCGCCCGAGACTCCCCGGCCGGACAACGGGGCCGGGACACCGCCGCCCCGCCGCCCCGGTGACGACTGGTACGGGCAGGACCAGGGATGAGGAGGCGCCCGACGGGCACCGGCGTCGCCCCGCGCCACCTCGCGGGCTGGCTCTTCGCGGACCTGTTCCTGGTCCTGTTCCTCGTCGTGCTCGGCATGGTCGCGTCCGACGGCACGGACAAGGCGTCGGGCACCGACAGAACCCCGAAGCCGTCCGCCTCGCCCTCCGCCGCCTCGCCCTCCCCGTCCCGAACCGCCAAGGGCCCGCTGGGACTCGACCCGAAACGGCACACCTTCACCGTGTCCCTGTCCTCCGGAGCGACCGGGCGCGCCTCCGGCAGGGGCAGCCTGAACGCGGTCGACCGCAAGAAGGTCGTCGCGGCCCTGGACAGGGAGATCCGCAGGAGCGGCGACGAGCGCCGCATCGGCATGGTCATCACCTTCGGAGTGGCCCCGCAGGCCCAGCTGGGGGCGGCGACGGACCTCGCGGAGGACGTGAACCGCATCCTCAAGTCCGAGCGCCCACAGGCGTTTTGCGGCGGGAACGTCGGCACGAGACCGTTCTGGTCCGGGGGTTCGGCGGACCGGGTGGAGATCGAGCTGTACTACATCAACGCGTGCGAGGGGCAGGGGTAGAGAGCGCGGCTCCGCATCCACTCCGCGCGCGGCGGAAACCCGTATGACCACTGGAGCCGTCCGGGGTGTCGGCGCTGCGCGCGGCGACCCGCACCGGCCCCCCCGTCGGCGGGGAAGCCCTCCGCGGCCTGCGCGCCCATCAGGAACTCGCCGCCGGGCCGCGCCATCATGCCGCCGTCCGGACCCCGGGGAGCCCGTGCCGGCGGGTACGGGCCGTGGCTCCTCGCCCGGGCCGCCTGTCGACGGCATGCAGCGGCGGGCGGGTGACGGCGACTCGTGCATGCCGCGAGGCTGGGCGACGTTCCGGTGCGGCCGGTCAGCCGAGTCGGGGGATCTCGATGGCCGGGCAGCGGTCCATGACCATCTCCAGACCGGCGGCACGGGTGCGCTCGTACGCGGCCTCGTCGATCACTCCGAGCTGGTACCAGACGGCCTTGGCGCCCTTCGCGACGGCCTCGTCGGCGACGGCACCGGCGAGGTCGCTGTTGACGAACACGTCCACGACGTCGACGTCGAAGGGGATCGCCTCCAGCGAGGGGTAGCCCTGCTCGCCGTGGACCGTCTCCGCCTTGGGGTGCACGGGCACGATGCGTTTGCCGTACCGCTGGAGCACGTCCGCGACACCGTAGGCCGCGCGCCGCTGGTTCGACGACAGGCCCACGATCGCCCACGTGTCGCCGCTCTCGGTGAGGATCTTGCGGATCGTTGCTGGGTCGCCGTACACGCTCGGCCTCCTCGGAAGTCCTGCCAGGGGTGGTGTGCGCGACAACAGCGGACCGGGCGCCGGGATTCCCACGGCGGCCTGTGCCTCAGAGCGCCGCGGGGTAGCGGCCCGGTCGGTGGTTCATGACGAGGACCAGGTTCAGCACGGCGACCCCCATGGCAGACAGGGCGACGGTGTGGAGCGGCGCCGTCACGGCCGACAGGGCGACGACCGTGGCGTCGAGCGCGAGGAGCACGTATCCGGCCCGCCACCCCAGACGGTCCTGGCAGAGGAGGGCGACGACGTTGAAGCCGCCGAGGCTGGAGTGGTGGCGCAACACGATGAGCAGACCGAGGCCTCCGGCGAGGTTGCCCATGACCACGGCGTACACCGGGTTGATCCGGGCCCCCTCGATGTACAGCGGGTGCAGCAGCGAGAACGCCGACAGCGCGGCCACCGCCAGCACCGAACTCACGACGAACCGCCACCCCCGGCGTGTCCAGGCCAGCACCGCGAAGGGCAGGTTCACGAGGGCGAAGGCGACACCGAACGGACAGTGCAGCAGCCGGCTGAGCAGCAGTACGAGGCCGGCCGTGCCACCGGTCACCGCGCCGGCGGTGCCGATCAGGAACAGCCCGAAAGACGTGACGAAGGTGCCGACGGCGATGGCGACGACGTTCTCGGCGAGGCTGTGCGGGACGGGGAGGGAAGCGGACTCGTGCATGTCGTCAGCCTGGAGAAGAGGCTCGGTATGCGCAACATGCGATCTGGGGACTGAGCAGAATGGAATCTCCTGGACGGCTCAGATCGCATAATGCTCAGATGGACAGCCTCGACGCCCAGATCCTCCTCGCCCTCGACGACGAGCCGGACGCCACAGCCCTGGCGCTCGCCGCACGGCTGGGAATCGCCCGCAACACCCTCAGCGCCCGCTTGCAGCGCATGCAGCGGTCGGGCGTCCTCCGGGAGTTCACCCGCCGCGTCGATCCGGCCGTCCTCGGCCACGGACTGACCGCCTTCGTGTCCATCGCGCTGAGCCAGACCGACTCGGCCCACGCCATGCGGACGCTGCGCGGCATCCCGGAGGTGGTCGAGATGCACTCCACGACAGGAGAGGCCGACCTGCTGGTGAAGGTGGTCGCCCGGGACACCGCCGACCTCCACCGGATCACGGGCCGGATCCTCGACGCACCGGGCGTGGTGCGCACCAGCACCGCCATCTCGCTGTGCGAGGAGATGCCGCTGCGGATCCGGGCGCTCATCGAGGAGGCCGCGAAGGGCTGATCACGCGGACGGAACACCCCGTGCGGCGACGGCCGCGGCCCGGCACGGGTGCTGGGCGGCCATGCGGCGCCCTGCGCCGGAGAACAGGGCGCCGACCGGATGCGGGAGCGTCGCGGACTGTCAGGGGGTTGGTCGTGGGTCATCGCGCGGCGACGCTCGACGAGCGCCCTTGACGGGCCGTAGTGCTCCCGCACCCTTGGGGGAGTTCCCCGCGAGTGGGCGTGGGGAACTGGGTGGGGGCCAGGGGTGTCGGGCGGTCCCTCGCCGCATGCCCTGCGCGACCGCCGCGGTGACCGGAATCCGCGCCACCTGCCTGCGGACGGCTCCGACCCCGCCTACGCTCACCTCGTGCTGCGCATCATCGACGCCCGAACAGGCGCCCCCGTCGAAGCCGTCCCCGCCCGCCGTGGCCTGACCCGCGTCGAGGCGCATGTGGAGAGGTACGACGCCACCGCCCTGCGCGTCCTCCTCGTCGCCGACGTCCTCGTCCGCGCCCTCGAACTCGGCGGCACGCCCGTCTGGTCCTTCCTCAGCGCCGAACGCGACCACGCGGAGCTGCGCACGGGCGCCGCGACCCTCGGCGTCCGCCCCTTCGAGGACGGCCGGGCCACCGGTCCGGGTCCGGGGGCGGCGCAGATCATCCACGTGGTGGGCGAGGGCGGGGCGACGCCGGACGGGGTGCGGGTGGCGGTCGCGCCGGTCGAACCGGAGGTGGCGCACGGCGCGCAGACCGCCGACGTGGAGGGGCTGGGTGGCCGGGCGGGTGCCGGTGCCTCGGCCGGCCTCGACTCGGCGCAGCCCGCACACGAGGCTGACGGCGACCGGGCCCGCATCGCCGCGTCCGCGCCCGCCTCCTGGACGGCCGCCGACCCCGGCACGCTCCGCCTGGCCCTGCTCTCCCGCCGCCGAGGCCTCCCCGTGCGGCTCGACGCGGACGCGCTGAGCGACGCCCACGACACCCTCGTACGCTGGCGCCGTGCCGTCGCCGAATGGGCGCGGCAGCCGTCGCGGCCGGTCCCCGAGGAGGCGCGCGGGGAGCTGCGGGCCGCCTGGGAGGACGACCTGGACGTGCCCGGGGTCCTGCGCACGCTGCGGTGGGTCGAGGCCTCCGAATTCCCGGAGGGCGCCCGCTTCGAGACATACGCCTATGCCGACCGGCTCCTCGGCCTGGAGCTGACCCGCGAGCTGGGAAGCCTCGCGTGATCGCGCGCGCCGGAGCGGGCCCGCTGCGCCGTCTGGTCGTGCTGCGGCACGCCAAGTCGGCCTGGCCCGAGGGCGTCCCCGACCACCAGCGCCCACTGGCCCCGCGCGGCCGCCGGGACGCGCCCGCCGCCGGCCGCGCGCTCGTCGAGGACGACGTCCTGCCCGACCTCGCGCTGTGCTCCACCGCCGTCCGCGCCCGTCAGACCTGGGACCTCGCCTCCGCCCAGTGGGGCACCCCGCCACCGGTCCGGCACGACGCGCGCCTCTACGGAGCCGACGTGGCCGAACTCCTCGACGTCGTGCACGAGGTGCCCGCCGAGGTCGAGACGCTGCTGCTGGTCGGCCACAACCCCGGTCTGGAGGAACTCGTCCTCGCCCTGGCGGGCGACGGCCTCGACGACACCCTGGAGCGGGTCCGGATGAAGTTCCCGACCGCGGCCGTCGCCGTGCTGACCTGGCGCGGCACCGGGTGGGAGGCCCTGCTTCCCGGCACGGCGCTGCTGACCGCGGTGACGGTGGCGAGGGGGAAGAAGCAGTGAGCGCGGAAAAGCGGTACGTCTTCCTCGACCACCCCTCGCCGTGCGGACTCTCGTGCGCCACCCGCCGGTAGACGGGCAGCGCGCCGAGCAGGGTCAGCGCGATCAGTACGAGGGTCGCGAGCGGGGGAGGGGAGTCCGGCCGCGAGTGCGGCGATGCCGGGCTGGTAGCCGAGGGCGGAGAAGCAGTCGACGCCGGTGAGACACATGACACGCCACCACTTGGTCCGGTGCTCTCCCTGCGCGCGATCTTCCCCACATCGCCGCCCGCACCTCCGGGGCGGGCAAGCCGGGACGGTCCGCATAGGGTGGCCGGATGCAGGACGAGTACCGCACAGTCGCCCACGCGGGCGTGCACGAGACCGAGGTCAACCGCTCGCGCTTCCTGTGCGCCCTCGCCCCCGCGGCCACCGAGCAGGAGGCCCAGGACTTCGTCGCGGCCGTCCGCAAGGAGCACGCCGACGCCACCCACAACTGCTTCGCCTACGTCATCGGCGCCGACGCCGCGATCCAGAAGGCGAGCGACGACGGCGAACCCGGCGGCACCGCGGGCGTCCCCATGCTCCAGATGCTGCTGCGCCGCGACATGCGGTACGCCGTCGCCGTCGTCACCCGCTACTACGGCGGCGTCAAGCTCGGCGCGGGCGGCCTCATCCGCGCGTACGGCGGAGCGGTCGGCGAGGCCCTGGACGCCCTCGGCACGATCACCCGCCGCCGCTTCCGCCTCGCCACCGTCACCGTCGACCACCAGCGCGCCGGCAAACTCCAGAACGACCTCCGCTCGACCGGCCGCGAGGTACGCGACGTGCGCTACGCCGAGGCGGTCACCATCGAGATCGGCCTGCCGGACTCGGACGTCCCGGCCTTCGAGACCTGGCTCGCCGACGTCACCGCCGGGACGGCCGGGTTCGAACTGGGTGGAGAGGCCTATGGCGATGCCTGAAAGGCCGGTAACCGCCCGTGATGTCAGACCCGGCCGTTAGTCTCGGGGATCATGCGACTGCTGCACACTTCCGACTGGCATCTCGGCCGGGCGTTCCACCGCGTCAACATGCTCGGGGCGCAAGCCGAGTTCATCGGCCATCTCGTCACCACCGTGCGTGAGCGCGGCGTGGACGCCGTGGTCGTGTCGGGAGACGTGTACGACCGGGCGGTTCCGCCGCTCGCCGCGGTCGAGCTGTTCGACGATGCCCTGCACCGGCTGGCCGACCTCGGTGTGCCCACGGTGATGATCTCCGGGAACCACGACTCCGCGAGGCGGCTGGGCGTGGGAGCCGGCCTCATCGACCGCGCGGGCATCCACCTGCGGACCGAGCCCGCGGCGTGCGGGACACCGGTGGTCCTGGCGGACGCTTTGGGTGACGTGGCCTTCTACGGGCTGCCGTATCTGGAACCCGCCCTGGTGAAGGACGAGTTCGGCGTGGAGAAGGCCGGCCACGAGGCCGTGCTCGCCGCCGCCATGGACCGGGTCCGCGCCGACCTCGCCGCACGCGCGCGCGGGACCCGATCCGTCGTCCTCGCCCACGCCTTCGTCACCGGCGGCGAGGCCAGCGACAGCGAGCGGGACATCACGGTCGGCGGCGTGGCCGCCGTGCCCGCCGGCGTCTTCGACGGTGTCGACTACGCGGCGCTGGGACATCTGCACGGCTGCCAGACCATCACCGAGCGCGTGCGCTACTCCGGCTCCCCGCTGCCGTACTCCTTCTCGGAGGCCGACCACCGCAAGAGCATGTGGCTGATCGACCTGGACGCCGAGGGCGCGGTGACCTCCGAGCGGATCGACTGCCCGGTGCCCCGCGCGCTGGCCCGCATCCGCGGCACGCTGGAGGACCTGCTCGCCGACCCGGAGCTCACGCGCCACGAGGAGGCCTGGGTCGAGGCGACGCTCACCGACGCGGTCCGTCCCGCCGACCCCATGGCCCGGCTCACCGAGCGCTTCCCGCACACCCTCAGCCTCGCCTTCGACCCCGAGCGGACCCCGGACGACCCCGACGTGTCCTACGCCCAGCGGCTCGCGGACCGCAGCGACCAGGAGATCGCCGAGGACTTCGTGGCCCATGTGCGCGGCGCGGGGCCCGACGAACACGAACAGGGTGTGCTGCGCGACGCGTTCGACGCGGTGCGCGCGGACGAGGCGGTACGGGAGGTGGCGCGATGAGGCTGCACCGGTTGGGGGTCACCGCCTTCGGGCCCTTCGGCGGCTCCCAGACCGTCGACTTCGACGAGCTGTCCGGCGCGGGGCTGTTCCTGCTCCATGGGCCGACCGGAGCCGGAAAGACCTCGGTGCTCGACGCTGTCTGCTACGCCCTCTACGGAGCCGTTCCCGGTGCCCGGCAGAGCGGACAGGGGATGACCCTGCGCAGCGACCATGCCGCCGCCGAGACCCGTACCGAGGTCCGTCTCGAACTGACCATCGCCGAAAGGCGGCTGGAGATCACCCGGCAGCCGCCCTGGGAGCGCCCCAAGAAGAAGGGCCGTCCTGGGACCACGGTCGACAAGGCCCAGAGCTGGCTGCGCGAGTACGACGCCCGGGCCGGCACTTGGAAGGACCTCAGCCGCTCCCACCAGGAGATCGGCGAGGAGATCACCCAGCTGCTCGGCATGAGCCGCGAACAGTTCTGCCAGGTCGTGCTGTTGCCCCAGGGCGACTTCGCCCGCTTCCTGCGCGCCGACGCCGAGGCGCGCGGCCGGCTGCTGGGCCGGCTCTTCGACACCCACCGCTTCGCCGAGGTAGAGAAGCGCCTCGCCGAACGCCGCCGCGCCACCGAGACACAGGTCCGCGACGGCGACACCGAACTCCTCGCCGACGCCCACCGCATGCAGCAGGCGGCCGGCGACGCCATGCGGCTCCCCGACGCCGCACCGGGCGAGCCGGGTCTCGCCGACGCCGTCATGGGCGCGGCCGCCGTCGCCCGCAGCACCGCCCGGGAACAGCTCACCATCGCCCACAGCCGGCTCGCGGCCGCCGAGTCCGCCCAGGCCGCCGCCGAACGCGCACTGGCCGACGCACGCGAACTGGCGCGACTGCAACAGCGGTTCACCCAGGCGCGGGACCGGGCCGCCCTGATGGAGGAGCGCTCCGACGGCTACCGGCAGGCGCAGGTCCGCATGGAGCGGGCCCGTAAGGCGGAGGCCGTGGCGCCCGCGCTGGAGCTGCGGGAGGCCGCCGACGCCGAGCACGGCAGAGCGGGCATCGCACAGTCACGCGCGCGTGCCCTGCTGCCGGACACCTTCGCGGACGCCGGAGCCGCCGGGCTCGCGGCCGCCGCCCGCCGGGCCGCCGAGGAGCTGGGCGGGCTGGAGTCGGCGCGGCGCGGCGAGCAGCGGCTGGCCGAACTCGTCGCCGAGCGCGCGGGGCTGGACCGTCAGGAGCGTGCGGACGAGGACGTCCTCCAGGAGGCGGAGGCGTGGCTCGCCGGGTGGGAGACGATCCGCGCCGGGCTTCAGTCCCGGATCGACTCCGCACAGGAGGCCGCGACGCGGGCCGAGCAGCTCGGCGCGCAGCGCGAGCCCGCCCGGAAGCGGCTGAACGCCGCGCGGATGCGGGACCAGCTGGCCGGAGACACCGACACGATCGCCGACCGCGTCCGCCTCGCCCAGCAGGACGCGCTCGCGGCCAAGGCGCACTGGCTCGACGTCAAGGAGCAGCGCCTGAGCGGCATCGCCGCCGAGCTCGCCGCTCAGCTGGAGGACGGCCACCCCTGTGCCGTCTGCGGTGCGACCGACCACCCCGCCCCGGCCCGCAAGGACGCCGGGCACGTCGACCGGGAGGCCGAGGAGCGCGCGCTGGCCGCCTACCAGCAGGCGGACGAACGGCACATCGAGCAGGAACGGCGCCTGGGCACCGTACGCGAGGCGCTGGCCGCCGCCACGGCGGAGGCGGGGGACACCCCCACCGAGCAACTCGCCGCGGCCTCCGAGGAGTTGGAGCGGCTGTACGCCCAGGCCCACCGGGACGCCTCGGACCTGCACCCCGCGCGCGAGGAGCTGCGCCGGCAGGAGGCCGAGCACGAGCAGCGGACCGCCGCACGCCAGCAGGCCGAGGTCCGGGCCGCCTCCCGGGTGGGGCACCGGGAGCGGCTGGACCAGGAACGGGCCCTGCTGGAGGAGGAGTTGACCCAGGCGCGCGGCCCCGCCGACAGTGTGGCCGCGCGGGCCGCCCAGTTGGAGCGGCAGGCCGCCCTGCTCACCGACGCCGCCGACGCCGCCCGCGCCGCCGAGGACACCGCCCAGCGGCTCAAGGACGCCGACGCCCGGCTCGCCGACGCGGCCTTCCGGGCCGGTTTCGAGACACCGCAGGCCGCGGCCGAGGCCCTCCTCGACGACGCGGCCCATCGTGACCTCCAACGGCGGCTCGACGCCTGGCAGTCGGAGGAGGCCGCCGTGCGGGCCGTGCTCGCCGAGGCCGAGACCGCCGCCGCCGCTCAGCAGCCGCCCGCCGACCTCGCGTCGGCCGAGCGGAGCGCCGCCCTCGCGGACCGGCGGGTCCGTGACGCGGCCTCCGCGCGCGACGCCGCCGCCCGGCGCTGCGCCGACCTCGACCGGCTCTCCACGCGCGCGGCCGGCTCCGTACGCCGACTCGCCCCGCTGCGCGAGGAGTACGACCGCGTGGCCCGCCTCGCCTCGCTGGCCGCGGGCACGTCGGCGGACAACGAACGCAAGATGCGCCTGGAGTCGTACGTCCTGGCGGCCCGTCTGGAGCAGGTCGCCGCCGCCGCGACCGTCCGGCTGCTGCGGATGTCCTCCGGCCGCTACACCCTCGTCCACTCCGACGACCGGGCAGGGCGCGGCCGCAGCGGGCTCGGGCTGCATGTCGTCGACGCCTGGACCGGTCGTGAGCGGGACACGGCCACGCTGTCCGGCGGCGAGACGTTCTTCGCCTCGCTCGCCCTCGCCCTCGGACTCGCGGACGTCGTCACCGACGAGGCCGGCGGGGTCCGCCTGGACACCCTCTTCATCGACGAGGGCTTCGGCAGCCTCGACGACCAGACCCTGGACGAGGTCCTCGACGTCCTGGACTCGCTGCGCGAACGGGACCGCAGCGTCGGCATCGTGAGCCATGTCGCCGACCTGCGGCGCCGCATCCACGCGCAGCTGGAGGTCGTGAAGGGGCGGGCCGGGTCGGCGCTGCGGCAGCGCGGCGCGGGGTGAGTCAGCGGCCCAGCGGGCGGCGGGGGAGCGGCGAGGAGTAGACGACGCTCGTGGTCACCGAGCCCAGCGAGCCGATCTTGCCCGACACCTCCTCCAGGTGCCGCATCGAGCGGGCGGCGACCTTGATGACGAAGCAGTCGTCGCCCGTGACGTGGTGCGCCTCCAGGATCTCCGGCGTCACCTCGACGAGGTCGTGGAACGGCTTGTAGTTGCCGTTCGGGTACCGCAGCCGCACGAACGCCAGGATCGGCAGCCCCAGCCGGTCCGGGTCGACCACCGCGGAGTACCCCTGGATCACCCCCGCCTCCTCCAGCCGGCGCACCCGCTCGGTCACCGCGCTCGGGGACATGGAGACGGCACGGGCGAGCTCGGCGAAGCTGGCCCGGCCCTCCCGCTGGAGGACTTCGAGGATGCGCCAGTCGGTGGCGTCCGGGGAAAACGCGGTCATGCCCGAGAGATAGCAGGGGATTCACCGGCCGATCAAGCCGAAGGCCGGGGATCGGCACTTCTGAATCATGATCATCGGCCGTAGATTTCTGGTCGTGGAGCCACGCCACGAGAACCGCCAGGGAAAGGCCAGAGCATGAGCACCAGCACCACCGTCGTCAACCCCGTCCTGCGTGTCGCCCCCGCGGCTCCGGCCGAGGCCGCCGCCTACTTCCGGGCGAGCCTCGTCTTCCACGCCGACGTGTCGGACGTCGCCGCCGCCCTCGCCGCCGACGGCGACCCCGGCTTCGTCGTCCTCGACTCCCGCTCCACCGAGGCCTGGGACCAGGGCCACATCCCCGGCGCCGTCCACCTGCCGACCGCACTCATCCCCGAGCAGGCCGAGCAGCTCCTCGACAAGAGCGTGCCGGTCGTGACGTACTGCTGGGGCCCCGGCTGCAACGGCGCCACCCGCTCGGCCCTCGCCCTCGCCGAACTCGGTTACCAGGTCAAGGAGATGCTCGGCGGCTTCGAGTACTGGGCGCGCGAGGGCTTCGCGTTCGAGACCTGGGAGGGCACGGAGCGCCGCGCCGCCGACCCGCTGACGGCACCGGTGGGTGCGGAGAACTGCGGGTGCTGAGCCCGGCGTTCCGAGGAGCGGCTCCGTAGCTGAATCCGGTGTTCCGAGGAGCGGCACGGTGGCTGAATCCGGTGTTCCGCTTTTTGGTATCCGCCGACGCGCGCTGTCATGCACGCGGTAGATTCCGCGCCATGGTGCGATACGCGGAGCCGGGCGCGGCGGAGTGGGTCGAGTCGGGCGGCGGGCCGCTGATAGCGGTGCCGGAGACGGTGCTTCCGTTCTGGGCGGGTGCCGACGGCGACGAGCTGGCCTCGGACTACGACCGGGCCTGCGAGGTGGACGGATACGTCGGGCTGCTGCCCGTCGGGGACAGCGCGGCGCTCGTGCTCGGCGACGAGCCCGCCTCCACCACGTATCTGCCGGACCACGGCATCTTCGTACGGTGGTCCGCGGGGGAGTCCGAGGAGCAGCTGCTGGCCGAGGTGCCGGCCGCGCTCGACACCGCGGTGTGGGGGCCCGAGGTGGCCTGGAACGTGCCGGGACCGGTGCTGCTGTTCGACGCCGCGTGGCCCGGGAACGACTCCCTGCGCACCGATCACGTGTGGATCGCACTGGACCCCGGCCGCTACGCGGTGCGCGCGGCGCAGGTGCGGCCCGGTCCGGAGACCTGGCTGGGACTCGTACAACTGAGACCGCTGGCGCACGGATAATCACATGCGCCACCCGGACGACCTGACCATCATGGTCGTCCATGCCCCGACTCCCGCACCCCGCCCCCGAAGACCTCCGCCGCGACCCCCTGCCCCTGCGCGGGCGCACCGCCCTGGTCACCGGCGCCAGCAGACGCGGCGGCATCGGGCACGCGGTGGCCCGCCGGCTGGCCGCGTACGGGGCGAGCGTCTATCTGCACCACCATGTGCCGCACGACGCCGCCCAGCCGTGGGGCGCCGACCGCCCCGAGGACGTGCTCGCCTCCGTACGCGCGGCCCTCGGCGACCCGCGGGCCCGGGTCGAAGCGGGCCCCGGTGACCTGTCCGACCCGGCCGCACCCGCCGAACTGATCGACACCGCCGCCTCCGCGCTCGGCGGCCGCCTCGACATCCTGGTCGCCAACCACGCCCTCAGCGGCAGCGACGGCGCCCTCGACGAGATCGACGCGGCCATGCTCGACGCGCACTGGGCGGTCGACACCCGCTCGGTACTGCTGCTCGTCCAGGCCTACGCCCGGCACCGCTCGGACACCCCGGGCGGCCGGATCGTGATGATGACCTCCGGCCAGGACATCGCCGGCGGCATGCCGGGCGAGATCGCCTACGCCCTTCAGAAGGGCGCCCTCGCCTCCATCACCCGCTCGCTGTCGACGACGCTCGCCGACCAGGCGATCACCGTGAACGCCGTCAACCCCGGCCCCGTGGACACCGATTACCTGACCGGCGAGGTGTACGAGGCCGTCGCGGCCCGCTTCCCCGCCGGCCGCTGGGGCATGCCGGACGACCCCGCCCGCCTCATCGCCTGGCTGGCGACGGACGAGGCGGGCTGGGTCACCGGGCAGGTGATCGACTCCGAGGGCGGATTCCGCCGCTGAGCCGGCCGGTTCAGAGCACGGAGAGCTCGTCCACCAGGTCGTCGAGACCGAGGGAACCCTGCGAGAGCGCCGCCATGTGCCACGCCTTGAGGTCGAAGGCGGCGCCGTGGCGGCTCCGCGCGTTCTCCCGGCCCAGCAGCCAGGCCCGCTCCCCCAGCTTGTAGCCGATCGCCTGCCCCGGGATCGTCAGATACCGGGTCAGCTCGCTCTCCACGAAGTCCGCCGGACGGCTGCTGTGCGCGCCGAAGAACTCCTGCGCCAGATCCGGGGTCCACCGTTCGCCCGGGTGGAACGGCGAGTCGGCCGGGATCTCCAGCTCCAGGTGCATACCGATGTCCACGATGACCCGCGCGGCCCGCATCATCTGCGCGTCGAGGTAACCGAGCCGCTGCTCCGCGTCCGTGAGGAACCCGAGCTCGTCCATCAGCCGCTCCGCGTACAGCGCCCAGCCCTCGGCGTTGGCACTGACGATGCCGACGGTGGCCTGGTAGCGGGAGAGGCTGTCGGCGACGTGCACCCACTGCGCGAGCTGGAGGTGATGGCCCGGGACGCCCTCGTGGTACCAGGTCGACACCAGGTCGTACGCCGGGAAGCGGGTCTGGCCCATCGTCGGCAGCCAGGTGCGGCCCGGGCGGGAGAAGTCCTCCGACGGGGGCGTGTAGTACGGGGCCGCCGCGCCGCCGGGCGGAGCGATGCAGGACTCCACCTTCCGTACCCGCTCGGCGAGTTCGAAGTGCGTGCCGTCCAGCGACTCGATCGCCTGGCTCATCAGACCCTGGAGCCAGTCCCGGACCTCGTCGACGCCCTCGATGTGCTTGCCGTGCTCGTCGAGGTGCGCGAGCGCCACCCACGGAGTCTCGGCGCCGGGGAGGATCTTCTCGGCCTCCTTCTTCATCTCGGCGAGGAGGCGGTGGTACTCGGACCAGCCGTACGCGTACGCCTCGTCCAGGTCGAGGTCCGTGCCGTTGAAGTAGCGCGACCAGTGGGCGTAGCGCTCACGGCCCACCGTGTTCGGCGCGCCCTCGATCGCCGGCGCGTACACGTCCCGCATCCAGTCCCGCAGCTCAGCGACCGAGGCGGTCGCGGCGCGGGCGGCCTCGTCCAGTTCGGCGCGCAGCGCCTCGGGACCGTCCGCCGCGAAGTCCTCGAACCAGCCGCGGCCCTCACCCGTGTCCGCCCACTCGGTGAGCTGCTCGACGAAGGTGGCCGTGGGGCGCGGGGACGCGTACAGCTTGCGTTCCAGACCGAGCGCGAGGGACTCGCGGTACCCGGCGTACGCGGCCGGCACGGCCCGCAGCCGCTCGGCGATCGCGGCCCAGTCCTCGTCCGTGTCCTGCGGCGTCACGGTGAACACCTCGCGCACCGAGTGCGCCGCCGTCGCCATGTTGCCGACCGAGCGCAGCCCCTCGTCCGCCTGGTGCACGGCGAGCTCGGCCGTGAGCCGCTCGCGCAGCAGCCGGGCGCAGCGGCGCTCGATGTCACTGTCCGCACCGGGCCGCCGCTCGGCCTCGTCGAGCCTGGCGAGCGTGGCCCGCTGAAGCTCCGCGAGCGCCTCCTGGCCCGCCGGCGAGGTGTCGGGCAGCCTGCTCGAACTCTCCTTCACGCCGAGATACGTACCGGTGATCGGATCGAGGGCGATGAGGTCGTCGACGTAGGCGTCGGCGACCTCACGGGGCAGCGGGCTCTTGGTCTCTGACATGCGGTCCATCCTCATACGAGGGGCCGCGCACGTCACGCGGATTGAGCCGAGGGCGTAGGCGGCAGCAGCGGCCCGCAGTCCCACTGCTGGAAGATCAACCGGGTCTCCACCCGGGCCACTTCCCGATGGGCCGTGAACTCGTCCAGGACCAGGCGCTGGAGATCCGTCATGTCCGCGACGGCGACATGGACGAGGTAGTCGTCGGGGCCGGTGAGATGGAAGACGGTCCGCGACTCCGGCAGCGCCCGGATGCGCTCCACGAACGGCCCCACCAACTCCCGCCGATGCGGCCTGACCTGCACGGACAGCAGTGCTTCCAGGCCGCGCCCCAGCTTCGTGGGATCCAGCCGCAGCTGATGGCCGAGGATCACGCCGGCGCGCCGCAGCCGGGTCACCCGGTCCAGGCAGGTCGACGCCGCGACCCCCACCTGGGCGGCGAGGTCGCGATAGGTGGTCCGGGCGTCGTTCTGCAGCAGCCGCAGAAGATGAAGGTCCACCGGATCCAGTACGACAGATTCGGCCATCGGCCGAACGTAGCACGGTGTTCGAATCCCTCAACCCGGCCGGTGTTCACTCTTTCCCGCATGGAGACGACGCCCGCGCCCATCAGAGCCCTGGCCACCGAAGCCGTTCACGCCGGCCGCGACGACCTCGCCCGGCAGGGACTGCACGCCCCGCCCATCGACCTGTCGACCACCTACCCCTCGTACGACAGCCGAGCCGAGGCCGCCCGCATCGACGCCTTCGCCACCACCGGCGCCGACCCGGACGGTCCGCCCGTCTACGGCCGTCTGGGCAACCCGACGGTCGCCCGCTTCGAGACCGCCCTGGCCCGGCTGGAGGGCACCGAGTCCGCGGTGGCCTTCGCCAGCGGCATGGCCGCGCTGAGCGCGGTCCTTCTCGTACGGGCCTCCCTGGGCCTGCGCCATGTCGTCGCCGTCCGCCCCCTGTACGGCTGCAGCGACCACCTGCTCACCGCCGGACTCCTCGGCTCCGAGGTGACCTGGACCGACCCGGCGGGTATCGCCGACGCGCTGCGCCCCGACACCGGGCTGGTCATGGTCGAGTCACCGGCCAATCCGACGCTCGCCGAGGTGGACCTGCGGGCGGTGGCCCATGCCTGCGGCTCGGTCCCGCTGCTCGCGGACAACACCTTCGCCACGCCGGTACTCCAGCGCCCCGTCGAGCAGGGCGCGCGGCTGGTGCTGCACAGCGCCACCAAGTACCTCGGCGGCCACGGTGACGTGATGGCGGGGGTGGTGGCCTGCGACGAGGAATTCGCCGGACGGCTGCGCCAGGTCCGTTTCGCCACCGGCGGCATCCTCCACCCCCTCGCCGGCTACCTCCTGCTCCGCGGCCTGTCCACCCTGCCGGTCCGCGTCCGCGCCGCCTCCGCCAACGCCGCCGAACTGGCCCGCCGCCTCGCCGCCGACCCCCGGATCGCCCGCGTCCACTACCCGCGCATCGGCGGCGCCATGATCGCCTTCGAGGTCCACGGCGACCCGCACGAGGTGATCGCGGCCGTCCGCCTGATCACCCCGGCGGTGAGCCTCGGCAGCGTGGACACCCTCATCCAGCACCCGGCGTCCATCAGCCACCGCATCGTGGACGAGGGCGACCGACGGAACGCCGGGGTGAGTGACGGCTTGCTGCGCATCTCAGTAGGCCTGGAGGACGTGGAGGACCTCTGGACGGATCTGGACAACGCCCTGGGCAGCACGCCGCTCAGGGGCGCGGGGAACTGCGCGACCAGCCACAGTCTGCCCGCACCCGCCGACGGTCCTGCGGTCGCTACGGCGCTTCTGCGTTCATAGCGCTGACCATGCTGTCTCCTACAGCAGTGACCCCGTCCAGCCGCGCAGTGATCACCAGGGTCCCCTCCTCGATCTGATAGTCGAGGGGGAGCCCCAGTCCCCGCATCGCCGCGACCATCCCCGTGTTGGACGCCTGCGTCACCGCATACACACTCGCGCACCCGGCCTCAAGCGCCATCCCCACCAGCCTGCGCAGCAACTCCGCACCGATACCCCGCCGCTGCCACTCGTCCTCGATGAGCAGCGCGACCTCCGTCTCGTCCCCGTCCCACAGCAGATGCCCCAGGCCGACCAACCGACCCGACGTCGTCTGCACGGCGAGGGTTCGCCCGAACCGCGGGCTGAGCAGGTGGTTCAGGTACCGGTCCGCGTCGCTCACCGGCCCGTGGTAGCGCAGCGCCAACGTCCGCTGCGAGCACCGGTCGTGCATCGCCTTCGCCGCGTCCAGGTCACCGACGTCGGCCCGGCGCACGGTGATGTCGTTGCCCTCGGGCAGCGTCAGCACGTCCTGGCTGCGCGGCACCCGGGGCCCGAGCACCGAGTCCAGCTCCACCAGGGCCCGTGCCCGCGCGAACTCGGTCGGGGTGAACGGCAGATAGGGCCGCTCCACGCTGATCACTCCACCTTCCGGTGCCCGCAGCCTCATCACGGTGTCCTCGAGCGAGCCATCGACGGGCACGGCCTCGGGCCCCGGACCCGCGGGTGACTGCCGGATCGTGCACCGGCCCAGCAACTGCCGCAGCGCCAGCGGCAGTTCCGCCGCGTCCAGCGCGGTACGGGTCGCGAGGCCGAGCACCCGGGTCGGCGCGTCGACCAGGTCATGGGCGTCGGCCCGCTCGATCCACGTACCGGTACCGCCGGCCAGCGAGACCGCCCGGGTGATCCCGGACGCCTCGAGCGCACCGGGCGCCCGCAGCAGGAACTCGTCCACCGTGCCCTCGGCCAGCGGATGCGTCTGGAGGCTGAGGATGTCCACCCGGTGTCCCGCGAGCGCCGTGCACAGCGCGGCGAGCGAGCCCGGCTCGTCCTTCACCGTCGTCCGCATCCGCCACAGCGTGCTCGCCCCGGCCTCGGCCGGCGACTGCCCGGACGGCCCGGCCTGCTCCGAGGGGAGCGACCGGGCGTCGGTATCGGTATCGCCGACCGGCGGTGCGTGACCGTGGTGTCGTGCCCACCATGTGTGGAACCCGGCGGTGGCGACCAGCGCGACCGCCGAGATCAGCAGCAGCATCGGACCGTCGGGTCCGTGCCCGACCAGGTTCGCGACGGCGTCCGCCACCGCGACCGCCGTGAAGAGCGCGGCGAGTTCGATGACGTCCCGCCGCCAGTGGTGCACCGGACGACCATGCCTAGCACGCGTCACATCAGACATTTCTCGTTTCATGACAGCCACTGTGAAGGAACGGTGTTGCGTGATCACGAACGCTTTGTGACCGGGCGGTAAAGACTGGATCTGCACCATTTGTGGTTATTCCCACGTTTGCGTTACGGCCGACGGAGCGGAGGGGCGAGCGTCACGCGGCCACCTCCAGCGCCAGCGCGCTGTGCAACCGCCGGGCCTGCGTCACCAGTCGGGACGAGCCACGCCGGTCCGCCGTCCGTGCCAGATGCGGCAGCTCGCCCCGCGCCCCGGACCGCTCGGCACACTCCGCGGCCACGGCGAGCAGCTCACCGAGACCCCGGACCTTCGCGGCCTGTCCGTCCGGCCCGCCGGTGGCGAGGTCGGCGAGCAGCACGGGCAGGGTGTCCCGCAGCAGCCCCCAGATGGTGGCGTTCGCCCCGGTCGCCGCCGCCGCACGCACCGACTCCGCGAGCCGCGACGGCTTCACGGCTCCGCGCCGCACCAGCTGCCCCAGATCCGCGCCCAGCAGCGCCATATCGAGCTGCCCCCGCGCCGCGAGCACCAGCAGGGCGTCCACGGCAGCGAGCCGATCCTCCTCGTGCCGGGCCCCGAGCCCGTACGCCAGGCACAGATGCAGCGCGTCACCGGCCTCGCCGCCGGACTCCGCGAGCAGCGGGAGTATCGCGGCGGCTCCTCGGGTGTCGTCGACGGCGACGGCCGAGACGTCGCGCAGGAGGCGGGCCGCGACGATTTCCCGGCGCTCGGGCAGGAGGGCGAGCCAGTGCTGGCGAAGGGTGTCGTCCCAGTGGTAGCAGTGCCGGCGATCCTCGTACACACTCACCGGTCGGCCCAGGTGCCGGAACTCCCGGCTGAACTCCTCCTGAAGCTCCGGGAGTTCACCCAGCTCGACCAGGAGGCGCGCTCCAGCGGTGCGCCGCCGGGACGTGGGCGGCGCCGAAGGCCCCGAGGCGAGCCAGCGGGCGAGGCGCTTGCCTTCCCTCGTGCCGAGCGCCGCCGCCTTCTCGGCCGCCGCCGCGGACGCCGGCCCGTCCGTGCGACGCACTCGGAGCAGCGCCTGGTCGAAGTCCGCCACCGACACCCGCGCACCGAGGCGCCGGTACCCGTCGAGGCGGGCCACCAACTCGTCGGGCTCCAGCAGCCCCGTGCTCCAGGTGGGCGTCGACAGCAGGAAGGGCAGTGGCTCGGTGACGGTCCGGTACGCCACCTGCGCGACCCGGGCGTGGAAGGCCTGGGTCAGCGGGCTGTGGACGCAGCCGCGCGCCGACGTCCCGTTCTGGACCGCGCTGTGGAGAGCGTCCGGGCGGACCTTGCCCAGGAGCGTCGCCAGCATGACCTCGAGATGGGACAGCCGGCCGCCGAAGGCGTACTGCCGCACATGCTCGGATTCGCCGACGACCCACCACAGCCGTGCCACCACCGGGCCGAGCGCCTCGATCAGGGACTCCCGGTCCTGGTGGGCATGGCGCACGAGTCCGTCCAGGGTGCGCTCGAACGTCGCCACATCCCCGCCGGACGCCAGCAACGCCCCCACCTCCTCGGCCAGTTCGGCGGCCGACTCGGGCGCGGACGCCAGTCGCACCGGCTCCGGCGCCGGTGGCAGCACCTCCTCGTGGACCACGGTCTGCGACGCCACCGGTGCCACCCCCAGCACGCCGACCGCCCGGGCGCGCAACGCCGGGATCAACTGCTCCGCCGCGACGCCGAGTTCGCCCCGCACCCCGGCGCCGGCCCTCTCGACGTGCCGCTCGATCAGCTTCAGCGCCCGCTCCTGCACCTCCGAGTCCGCGTGCCCGAAGGCCTGCGCGGCGGCCGGCAGCAGTTCGTCGGCCGTGCCGGCGTCCCGGGCGAGCACCTTTCCCAGAAGGACGAGCTGGGCCCGTACGAGCTTCTTCTCCGTACGGAACAGCACCGCCTCCGACATCTCGGCGAGCCGGCGCACGGGCAGTGCGCCGTCCAGGGCCAGGGCACCCAGCACCGATTGCGCGTGCGAGGCCACCGTCGAGGCGGCGTCCGCGGCCAGCGCCAGCCAGTCCGCCGTCCGTTCGAGCTCTTCGTCGCGGGTGAGGTCCAGCGTCTTGAGGAGGCGCAGAAACACCCGGTGATCGGCGGGCCGGCCACCTCGCAGGAGCCGGGCGACGCATGCGTCGACCATCGTCCGCCGGTCGAGAGTCCCCTCGGCCGTGAGCTGGGCCAGAGCCCCGGTCCAGCTGTTCGGCCCGTCACCGGACAACCACCCCAGCAGGGAGCCGATGTCGTCCGTCTCGAAGACGGCGGCCACCAGTTCCGTGAGATGTGGTTCCCGGCGCAGCCGCTCGTGCACGGTTCCCTCGCGGTACCAGGTGGAACCGACGTGGAGCAGCCAACCCCGGACGTACGCCTCCGTCGTCGGCACCGGGCAGCCCGAGAGACGCACCAGACCGGACATCAGCTCGTACGCCACGTCCGCACCGACCGGACGCCGCGCCAGCCGATGCGCCACGTCCGCCAGCCACGCGGGATCACGGTCGCCCAGCACATCGATCAGCACCGCCGGCTGCGCCTGCCACCAGCGCATGTCGGAGGCGCCGAGCCAGCTCGCCACGGCCGCCGCGCCGGTCTGGCAGGCCGCTCCCGCCACGTGCAGGGCGGGGTGCGCGCGCCGTGTAGCCGCGCCCCAGCGATCCGCCCGGAGCTCCTTGCGCAGCTCCTTCAACTCGGGAAAGACCGCCCGCCGTTCCCCGTCCGTCATGCCGTCCAGCAGACTCACCACCTCGGCCGTCCGCCCGCCCCGCACCGCTTCCACCAGCACACTCATCGCACACCCCCGTCGGCCTGAACCGTCTCCCGCTCCACCGCGGCGCCCCGCCGCACCATCCGCACCGCCAGCGCGTGCTTGCACGGCCCGCGCCCGCCCCGGTATCTCGCCCACCACAGACAACTGCAACTGAGCACGCCCGCTACGTCCCGCACCCGGTGCACATGGCCGTCCTCGGCCGTCACCGTGCCGCCCGTGCCGTCCAGGGCGACCGCGCCCGCCGCCACCAGCGCCCGGGCCGACCGCAGCCGAGGGTTGTGGCGCTCCACGCGCTCGGCGTCGTACGGCAGCTCGCGGTGGAAGTAGGCCGCCTCCGCCGTGTCGTACCCGACGCGGCCCGAGGTGCCCAGGCGGACCAGGGCCGCCCGGACCCGGTCGGTGGTGAGGCCCGCCGCGGCGGCGAGGTCGGCGACATCGACGCGGGGCTCCCACGCCAGGAGCACCGAGACCAGCTCCGCGTCCTGTGCGGCCTCGTCGGTCGCGAGCGCGTCGAGGACACCGCCCTCGCCGGAGAACCCGCGCGAGGCGTCGGGCGACAGCGTCAACGTCAGCCGCATGCCCGGCAGGACGGCCTCCCAGGCGCCTGCTGTGGCCGCAGTGCCGGCGCCCTGGGCGAGCGCCGGGCCGTACACCCGCAGGGCCGTCGCATGCCGCAGCACCCGCTGGAGCGCGACCAGACGCTCCGGCCCCGGCAGACACACCGCACCCGGCACCGCCCGGGTGGTCGGCCGCAGTGTGCCGCCCGCCGGCACCACCCAGCGCGGGCCACCGCGCGCCCCGCCGCGAGGCAGCGCCCGCAGGAATCGCACGGCCTCGGCGGCGGGCAGCTCGGCCCGCAGATCGAAGCCCGCCGCGATCACCTGGGCCTCCGCGAAGCCGCGCAGCCAGCGGTCCGGGAGCGGCACCTTCTTCTCCACGACCGGGCCGTCGAGCGTGGTCACCGCAAGCTCCTCGGGGCCGACCCGAAGATGGAGCGGGTCGTCCGCGCCGATCCGCGAGAGCGCCTCGCGCAGCGGGTTGTTGACGTCGACGTTCGTCGTGCCGTGCCCCACCTCGCCGCCGTCCAGGCCGGGCGCGAGCACGTCGAGGCGGGCGTAGACCCCGCCGCATCCGGAGAAGGACTCGAAGCGCAGCCGGTCGCCGTTGCCCGTCACCACCGGGTCCAGCGAGGCGCGCAGCTGCGGCTGGAAGTAGCGTGCGGCCGCCACGTCGGCCACCGCGAGCAGCCCGGCGGAGGCCACCTGAGGGGACGTCAGGAAGCCCGTGAAGAACCGCGGATGGTCCTCGGCGCCCGAGGGCGTCGCACCCCGTGAGGTCTCGAGTCCCAGGTGCTGTCCGTCCGCCGCGGACTCCAGTACGGAGGATCGGCGATAGGCCACGGCCTGCAGAGATCGCGTCATGGAAAAACCGTAGAGGCGACCACTGACAATCGCCCTGACCTGCGAAGACGCTCTGAATGAAGGGGAGTTCGCAGGCCGTCGGGCGCAGGGGCGACGCGGGCCGCGCACCGGGGGATGGCGCCGGGGCGCGGCCCGCCTACGAGGGTACGGGAGTTACTGTCCCACGCGGCCCGGCTGGAGCACCTGGGTGAACAGCACGGTGCCGTCCGACTCCCGCAGCCGGACCGTCAGCTCGCCGCTGCCGCCGTCGATGTCGACCTCGCCGAAGAACTGGTAGCCACCGGCGGGGGAGACGTTCGCGGTCGTCGGAGCCTTGATGAACACCCGCTCCGGGCCGAAGGTGCCGTCCAGCGTGTTGGCCGGGAAGGCGCCGGCGTTGAGCGGCCCCGACACGAACTCCCAGAACGGCTCGAAGTCGGTGAAGGCGGCCCGGGACGGCTGGTAGTGCTGGGCCGAGGTGTAGTGGACGTCGGCGGTCAGCCACACCGTGCCGGTGATCCGCCGGTGCTTGATGAACCGCAGCAGCTCCGCGATCTGGAGCTCACGCCCGAGCGGCGCGCCCGGGTCGCCCTGCGCGACGGCCTCGATGTTGGGCTTGCCGTCCGTGCCGTCGGGCACGACCAGACCGAGCGGCATGTCCGAGGCGATCACCTTCCACACCGCACGGGAGCGCGCCAGCTCACGCTTGAGCCACGCCAGCTGCTCCGCGCCGAGGATGCCCTGCGGGTCGGTGGTCTGGCCGTCCGGCGAGTTGGCGTTGCGGTACGTGCGCATGTCCAGCACGAACACATCGAGCAGCGGACCGTGGTTGACCACCCGGTACACCCGGCCGTCGGGGCGGCGCAGGGTCGAGATCGGGAAGTACTCGGAGAACGCCTGCCGGGCACGCGCGGCCAGCACGTCGAGGTTCTTCTCGGTGTAGCGGGAGTCGGCGAAGATCTCGCCCGGGAACCAGTTGTTCGTCACCTCGTGGTCGTCCCACTGGATGATCGAGGGAACCTGGGCGTTGAACCGCCGGAGGTTGTCGTCGAGCAGGTTGTAGCGGAAGTTGCCGCGGAACTCGGCCAGGGTCTCGGCGACCTTGGCCTTCTCCTCGGTGGTGACGTTCCGCCAGGTGCTGCCGTCGGGCAGGGTGACGGACGCGGTGAGCGGACCGTCGGCGTAGATGTTGTCGCCGCTGCAGATGAAGAAGTCGGGGTCCAGCGCGCCCATCGCGTCGTAGATCCGGTATCCGCCGAGGTCCGGGTTGATGCCCCAGCCCTGACCGGCCAGATCGCCCGACCACACGAACCGCACACCGTCACGCCTCCTGGCCGAGGCGGTGCGGAACGTCCCGGCGACCGGCTCGCCGGTACGGCGCGGGTCGTCGGGGTCGGCCAGCAGCACGCGGTAGTGGATCTGCTCGCCGGGCGGAAGGCCGTGAAGCCGGGTCGTGCCGGTGAAGTCGGTGTCCGCGCCGAGGAGCGGGCCGTGCCATCGGCGCGCCTTGCGGAACGACTCGGTCGCAGACGTCTCGACGATCATGCGCGCCGGCCGGTCGGACCGCACCCACACCAGCCCCGAGTTCGAGGTCACGTCGCCCGTCTGCACACCCCACCCCGCCTCGGGGCGCCCGGACAGGGCGAACGCCGGTGCCGAACCGGCCGTGGCGGGCAGGGCCAGGGCCGCCGACGCGACCAGGGAGCCGCGCAGGACGGTGCGGCGGTCGGGGAGCGGACGATGTGACATGGATGCGCCTCCAAGGACGGGATCCGGCCAGTGTGCGATGCCACAACTACTCGTGCGCCGCAGCGCACACGCAAACCACAAGTGAACAACTGACCGCAGGCGTACGGGAACCGGTGTGCGATTCACCGGCACAGTGAGGTACGACGACCCTCACCCGGCGCCCGCCTCGGCCATCAGTCGAACGCCCGCACGGATCCGTGCGGGGGAGAGGTGCGCGTATCCGACCACGAGCCGGGTCTCCGCCGAGGCCTCGGCACGCGCGTGCGCGCAGTCCGACAGCGGACGGACCGCCACCCCGGCCGCGGCCACGCGCGCGAGGAAGCGGTCCTCGGGCCCGTACCGATGAGGCAGGGTGGCGATGGCGTGCAGCCCCGCGGCGATCCCGGACACCTTCGCGCCGGGGAAGTACTCCTCCAGAGCGGCTACGAGCGCGTCGCGCCGCTCGCGGTAGGCGCGCTGGCAGCGGCGCAGCTGACGGTCGTAGTCGCCGCGCTCCACGAACCGGGCGAACACCGCCTGGTCGAGCGTGGGATGGCCGAGGTCCATGGTCCGTTTGCGCTCGATCACCGT
The DNA here is from genome assembly GCF_042894505.1 of Streptomyces sp. NPDC001536. Lineage (NCBI taxonomy): Bacteria > Bacillati > Actinomycetota > Actinomycetes > Kitasatosporales > Streptomycetaceae > Streptomyces > Streptomyces sp. NPDC001536. The sequence goes on along the minus strand of NZ_JBIAVQ010000013.1, from coordinate 263,490 downwards.
GTCGGCGAGCGACTCCGGCACGAGCAGCCAGCCCAGCCGCAGCCCGGGGGCGAGGGACTTGCTGACGGAGCCCGCGTAGGCCACGCGGTCGGGATCGAGACCCTGGAGCGCGCCGACCGGGGCACGGTCGTAGCGGAAGTCGCCGTCGTAGTCGTCCTCCAGGACGAACCCGTCCACGGACCGTGCCCAGTCGAGCAGTTCGGCACGGCGGCGCGCGGAGTACGCGATCCCGGTGGGGTACTGGTGGGCGGGCGTGGTCACGACGGCCCGCACGCCGGACGCCCGCAGGGGTCCGACGGCGAGCCCGTCCTCGTCCAGCGGCACGGGCACCGTGGTGACGCCCGCCGCGGCGTAGAGGTCGTCGTGCTGCGGACTGCCGGGGTCCTCGACGCCCACCTCGCGCAGCCCGCGCGCGTGCAGGGCGAAGCCGAGCAGGGTCGACGCCTGGGCCACCCCGGACACCACCACGATCCGTTCCGGGTCGGCGACCACGCCCCGGCGGCGGGCGAGGAGTTCGGCCAGCACGGTGCGCAGCCGGGGCAGCCCGCGCGGATCGGGATAACCGAGCTCGTGGTGCGGCAGCTCCGCCAGCACCCCGCGCTGTGCCGCGGCCCAGGCGGCGCGCGGGAACAGCGACAGGTCGGGTGTCCCGGGGACGAAGTCCGCGCGTGCGCCTGGGGGGCGCGGCGCGAGATCACGCGCGCGTGGCGGGGCGGACCGCACGGCACCGCCCACCCAGGTCCCCGCGCCCCGCCCGCTGCGCAGATATCCCTCGGCCGTCAGCTGCTCGTACGCCTCCGTCACGAGCCCCCGCGACACACCGAGGTCCCCGGCCAGATCCCGGCTCGACGGCAACCGGGTGCCGGGCGGAAGCCTCCCCGACCGGACCGCCTCCCGCAGCGCCGCCTGCAACGCACGTCCACGCGTGCGTGCGGGCGCGGAACCGAGGGGCAGGAGCAACTCCCAGGCGGCGGAACCCGCCCGGTCATCCGAGGCTCTCCGGTCGCCCGACACGGAGCCGGCCCCTTCGTCCGATGCGGGTCCGGCCCCCTCGCCCCGCGCCGTGGCCCGCTCCCGATTGGTCTCCGATGACGTCATGGAAATGGACCTTAATGCGGTCCATCCCGCTCCCTAGCGTCGTTCCCATGAACGCCACCACCACCCGCGGAACGCTCCTCGCCGCACTCGCCTGCGTCCTCGTCGGCGCCTCCTTCACCGCCAACAGCGTGCTTGGCGACTACCCCTACGCGGGCGGCCAGTTCCTGCGCTACGGCCTCGCCTGCCTGCTGCTCGTGCCGCTGGTGGGACGCGGCGCGGCGGCCCGGCTGCGGACGCTCGCGCCCCGGCAGTGGGCCCGCCTCGCACTGCTCGCGGCCGTCGGCATGGTCGGCTTCAACATGGCCGTCATCGCGGCGGAGCGCACGGCCGAGCCCGCGGTGCCCGGCGTCTTCGTCGGCTGCGCGCCGGTCGTGGTGGCCGTTCTCGTACCTCTCCTCGACGGGCGCCGCCCCCAACGCGCCGTGCTGTACGGGGCGTTGCTCGTGGCCCTGGGCGCCTTCACGGTCCAGGGCTGGGGGCGGACGGACGGTACGGGACTGGTGTTCTCCGTGTGCGCGCTGGCCGGCGAGGTCGGTTTCGCGGTGCTGGCCGTGCCCGTGCTGCGGCCCTTGGGGCCACGGCTGCTGTCGGCGACGGTGTGCGCGATCGCCGCGCTCGAGTCCCTGGCGGCCGGGCTGGTCGTGGACGGCACGGCGTGGCTGCCGATGCCCGGCCGGACCGAGGCCGCCGCGCTGCTGTGGCAGGCGGCGGTCGTCACGGTCGTCGGGTTCGTGTGCTGGTACATGGGCATGCAGCGGATCGGCGCGGAGCGCGCCACGCTGTTCTCCGGGCTCATCCCGGTCGCCGCCGCCTGCACCGCCCCGCTCGTCGGGACGGGCTCCTACGGCACGGCCCAGGCGGTCGGGAGCGCCGTCGTCGGCGCCGGAGTCGCCCTCGGATCCCGTGCGTCGCGCGGGTCAGCGGCTGCCGTCGAGGATCACGCGCGCGACGAGCGCCGGGTCGTCGTTCATCGGGCAGTGGCCGCAGCCGGGCAGCCGCACGAGGCGGGCCTTGGGGATGATCTGCTTGGCCCGGACCCCCTGCCGGCGCAGGAGCAGCCGGTCCTTGCTGCCCCACGCCACGGTGACCGGAACTCCGGGGATGTCGTCGACGAACCGCACGGAGCCGCCCGCGCGGAGGGTGTCGTCGAAGCCCGTCGCGTTCACCAGCGCGAGCGTCTCGGCGACGACGGCCTCGGGTGAACGGCGGGCCGGGCGGGCGTAGATGGTGCTGGTGAGCGCGGTGCGGCCGGCCGCCGAGCGGGACAGCCGCTCGACCATCGGCCGGGGCATCCGCAGGGCTATGCCGCGCATCGTGAGCAGCACGGCGAAGGCGTAACGCCGCTCCGCCTCCGACCAGAACCCCGCGGGGGAGAGGGCGGTGACGGACCGTACGAGCTTCTCCCGGCCGAGTTCCAGGGCGAGCAGACCACCGAGGGAGTTGCCCGCGACGTGCGGTCGGTCGAGCTCCAACGCCTCGCAGAAGGCGCCGAACACGGCGGTCGTGGTGGCGAGGTCGTACGTCAGTCCGTCCGGCAGCCCCGGGGACGCGCCGAAGCCGGGCAGATCCACGGCGATGACCTCGCGCTCGGTCGCCAGGATGTCCACGACCGGGTCCCAGGCCTGCCGGTGGTGACCGATGCCGTGCAGCAGGAGCAGCGGTTCGCCGCTGCCCACGCGCGCGTAGTCGACGGTCACGGTCCGCGGGCCGTGCGGGGAAGGGACCTTGAACGAGACGGTGGCGGCCATGTACGTGTGCTCCTCGTCTGGGACTCGCAGCCGGACGGCGTGTAGACAGCTTGTCAGCAATTGCTACCGGCGGGTAGCCCCCTTCGTGTGGCAGGTGCCGGACTCGCCTGGACAGCACGCGGGACGTCGGCTGGGATGGTGCCGTGAGTACCGACACCGTGACCGACGTATTCGAAGAGCACCGCCCCGTCCTTGTGGGCGTCGCCTACCGCATGCTGGGGAGGGTGGCCGACGCGGAGGACGTGGTCCAGGAGGCCTGGCTGCGCTGGTCCGGCGCCGACCGCAGCGAGGTGCGCGAACCGCGCGGCTATCTGGTGCGTGTCACCACCCGCCTCGCCATCGACCGGCTGCGCCAGGTCAAGGCACGCAACGAGGCGTACGTCGGCCCCTGGCTGCCGGAACCGTACGTCACGGACTTCGGGGACACGGTCCCGGACACCGCGGAGCGCGCCGTCCTCGCCGACTCGGTCTCCCTCGCCGTCCTGGTCGTCATGGAGTCCCTGTCGCCGCTGGAGCGGGCGGTGTTCGTGCTGAGGGAGGCCTTCGGCTACCCGTACGCGGAGATCGCCGCCATGCTCGACCGGGGCGAAGCGGCGGTGCGCCAGCTCTCCGGGCGGGCCCGCAAGCACGTCGAGGAAAGACGCCCCCGCTACGACGTCGACCCCGTCCAGCGCCGGGATCTCACCGAGCGCTTCCTCGCCGCCGCCGCGGAGGGCGACCTCCAGGGGCTCATGTCGATGCTGGCCCCGGACGTCCGCCTCGTCGGCGACAGCGGCGGCAAGTCCAGGGCGCCGCTGCGCGTCATCGAGACCGCGGACAAGGTGGGCCGCTTCCTCGTCGGCGCCGCACAGAAGGGCGTCCCCGACCTGTCCTTCCGCTTCCTGGAGCTCAACGGCGGCCCCGCGCTGCTGCTCCTGTCGGGCGACAAGCCCGACTCGGTCTTCCAGCTGGACGTCGTGGACGGCCGGATCCAGTCGGTCTACGTCGTACGCAACCCCGACAAACTCCAGTCGCTCGCCGCATAGCGAGCCACCACGCGAAGCCCCCGTTCCACGACGGGGGCTTTGCCGTCATGTCACACGGGCCGCCCCGTACGAACGCCCCGTGAACGCTGCGCGGCACCGTGCCTGTGCGTTGCGCAAGGGATCGAGGATTGGTCTTGACCAAGGGTGGGGGCCGCCTTATGGTCGCAGAGAAGTGAAACAACCTTTAATAAACAAGGGCGCTAAAACGCCGCCGGACCACGGCGATTGCGGAGGACAGGGTGGGGACCACGCAGCTGGAAACGGTGCCGGAACCGAAATACTGGCACCTCAAGACCGTGCTCACTGAGGCGCTGGACTCCGAGTTCTCGGTGGGTGAGATCCTGCCCAACGAGCGCGATCTCGCCGCCCGGTTCGGTGTCGCCCGCGCCACGCTCCGCCAGGCCCTGGAGCAGCTGGAGCTGGAAGGCCGGCTCCAGCGCCGCCGCGGTGTGGGTACGACCGTCGCCCCGCCCCGCGTGGGGGTCGCCGTCGGCACGGAGCAGCACGTCTGGCCGGGCACGGCCACGGACGCCTGGCAGTCCGTCGACAGCACCCTGGAGGTCCCGTCGGCGGCCGTCGCCGGGGCACTGGAAACCGGTCATGACGAGCCCGTGCACATCGTCCGCCGCTCCCGTATGACGCACGGTCAGCCCGTCGCCGCGGAGCTGCTCTACATCCCGCAGTCCTCGGTGCCGGACCTCTCGGCCATAGACGCCCCGTCCGGTGCGGCACGCGCGCGTGCCGTGCTGCGCGAGTTGCAGCGTCTGGGTCTTGAGGGGCAGGACAGCGCCGTGGAACTGGGCTCGGCCCGGGCCGACGACGCCAAGCAGCTGGACCGGCTGCCCGGGGCGCCCGTCCTCGTGCTGACGACCCGCTTCTTCTCGGCGGGCCGCACCGCCGCGCTGTCCGTCGCCACCTACCGCGCCGACACCTGCCGGCTGACCTTCGGCGACTCCGGCGGCGTGGAGATCCACGAGGACCCGGAGCGCCGGGCGTCCTGACCGCCGTAGCGCCCGACGTCTCGCGCCCCGGAGCGACTCCGGGGCGCGAGACGTTTCAGCAACGGCGGAAACAGCGGCAACACAGACCTCGACAGCAACAGCGGCCCCTCAACGCCGCGCCGTCACCGTGCCCTCCACCGCGAAGAGCTGCTCCTCCACATGGTCGAGCGCCAGCCGCAGCGCACCCGTCGCCACGGCAGCCTCACCGAGGAGCGACAGGGTCACCTTCGGCGGCCGCAGACAGTAGCGCGCCAACTCCAGCCGCAGCGGCTCCAGTACGTCGTCCAGGCCGGTCGCCCAGCCGCCGATGACGACCAGTTCGGGGTCGAGGGCGAGGGAGAGGGCCGCCACGTCGTGGACGAGCCGCTGCAGGAAACGGTCGACGGCCGCCCGGGCCCGCTGGTCGCCCTCGCGGGCCTGCGCGAAGACCTCGGCGACGGCCTGCTCGTCGAGCGGGTGCAGCGGCTCGTCCGTGGTGGACAGCAGCTTCTCCGGCGTCACCTCGCGCCCGAGCAGATGCAGCGCGCCGATCTCGCCCGCCGCCCCGCCGTACCCCCGGTGCAGCCGCCCGCCGATCAGCGCCCCCGCGCCCGGACTCAGCCCCGCCAGCACGAACACGACGTCGTCGGACTCGGTGGCGGCACCCTTCCAGTGCTCGGCGACCGCCGCGGCGTTGGCGTCGTTCTCCACCAGGACCGGGCACTTGAAGGAACGACTCAGCCGCTCACCGAGACGCAGTCCCGTCCACTGGGGCAGCGCGGCGCACAGCCGCACGGTGCCGTCCGCTTCGACGATCCCCGGCGAGGCGACCCCCACCGCCCGCAGCGACTCCCGTGCGACACCGGCCCGGCGCAGCAGCTCGGCCACCGCGGTGCGCAGCCGCTCCAGGCGCTCGTCGGCCGACGCCGTCTCGGAGACGTCCTTGGAGACGGCACCGAGCACCCGGCCGTCCAGGTCGGACAGGAGCGCCGCGACCCGGTGGGGTCCGATGTCCAGGCCCAGCAGATGCCCGGCCTCGGCCCGGAACCGGAACCGCCGCGCGGGCCGCCCCTGCCGCCGTACGACACTCTCGTCGGCCGCCTTCTCGACGACGTACCCCGCCTCGATGAGCCCCTCGACGACACCCTCGACGGTCGGCCGGGACAGGCCGGTGACCCGCGTGATCTCGGTCAGCGTCGCGCAGTCCGTGGCGCGCAGCGCGTGCAGCACCACCGCGGAATTGATCCTTCGCAGCAGCGAGGGATCCCCGCCGGTCAGCCGCCCCAACGTCCGTCCTCCCAGCTCGTGCGCGTGTTGGCCGGATCGTACTCGTCAGGACGGAGCCGGGCGAGTGCGGGGACCGGTGAGATCGTGAGCGGGTCCCCGTCAGCCGGGCGCCACGAACCCCGACTCGTACGCCGCGATCACGGCCTGCGTCCGATCCCGCGCCCCGAGCTTCGCCAGTACAGCGCTGACGTGGGACTTCACCGTCTCCGTCCCGACGATCAGCCGCTCGGCGATCTCCGCGTTGGACAGCCCGCGGGCCATCAGCCGCAGCACCTCGGCCTCCCGCTCGGTCAACTGGGCCCGCTCCATCGCCGTCCGGGCCGCACGATTCCCGCCACCCTCGCCGTACTCGGCCGCGAGCTGCCGCACCGACGCCGGGAACAGCAGTGACTCGCCCTCGGCGACCAGCCGTACCGCGTGCACGATCTCGGCCGGCCGGGCCCGCTTCAGCAGGAACCCGTCGGCCCCGGCCCGCAGTGCCTCGTACACGTACTCGTCGTTCTCGAACGTCGTCACCACGAGGATCTTCGGCGGCTCGTCGACCGTGCGCAGCACCGCGCGCGTGGCCTCGATCCCGTCCAGCAGCGGCATCCGTACGTCCATGGCGACCACGTCGGGCCGCAGTCGCCGCACCAGCGGGATCACCGCGGCCCCGTCCGCCGCCTCCCCGACGACCTCGATGTCGGGCTGTGCCTCCAACACGGCCCGCAGACCCGCGCGTACGAGGGGTTCGTCGTCGACGAGGAGAACGGTGACCGGCATCCGGCCAGACTAGATCAGCGCAGCGGCAGCTCCACCCGCACCTGCCAGTCCCCCTGATCGGGACCGGTGCGCGCGCTGCCGCCCAGCAGGGCCGCGCGCTCGCGTATGCCGCGCAGACCGCTGCCCCGGCCCGGGCCGGGTATGTCGGCCGTCAGCGGATTGCGGACCTCCAGGGCGAGGCTGTCGTCCGCCACGACCGCGATCCGCACGCGCACGGGGACGGCTCCCGCGTGCCGCAGCACATTGGTCAGCGACTCCTGGAGAATGCGGTACCCCTCCCGGGAGACCGGCCCGGGCAGCGTGTCGACGGGGCCGGTCAGCTCGGCGTCGACCTTCGCACCGGAGACGCGGGCGGATTCCAGCAGACGGTCGCAGTCCGTCAGCGTCGGCCGGCTGCTGACCGGCCGCTCGGACTCGCGCAGGATCCCCAGGACCCGTTCCAGATCCTCCAGCGCCGCCCGCCCGGTCTCCTCGATGGCGCCCAGCGCGCGGTCGGTGAATTCGGGATCGCCGGCCGCGCGGGCGGCGCCCGCCTGGACGACGGCCACGGTCAGGGCGTGACCGATGGAGTCGTGGAGTTCACGGGCGATACGGGTGCGCTCCAGCAACTGCTCGGTGCGCTCCTCCAGGGCGGCCAGACGATCGGCGGGAGAGGGTCCCAGAAGGCGGCGGGCGATCGCGGTGATGAGCCGGCCCGAGCCGACCACCGTCACCGCCAGCGTGACCAGCGCCGGCGGCACGAGCAGGACATGCCACCAGGCGTGGCCGTCCAGGAGGGCCAGCAGCCCCTCACCGACGTCACGGCCGAACGCCGACGCCGTCAGGTCGAAGCACGCGATGAGCAGTTGCACGGTGAACACCGAGGTCACACAGCCGATCAGCAGCCGCGCCTCCAGCCACACCACGACCCGCCCCCGGTCGCCCCAGGAAGCGGACGGCGTGACGACGATGTCGGTGCCCGCACTGTCGTCCCGGTGACCGGTCAGCAGCAGCCGGGCCTGGAGACCCTCCACGGTGCGCATCGCGGGCACCAGCCCGACGGGGGCGAGCAGCACGCCCGCCAGTACCCAGGTCCACCACGCCTCCTGGACGAACAGCCACATGCTCGGCCACACGATCGCGATGAACAGATGCAGCAACCGTGTGTACGTCACCGCCCGGCCGAACGGGCGCAGCAAACGGACCATGGCGTCATCGTGCCAGCCGCCACTGACAGCGAGCCTCCCCCGCACGGGGGAGACGATCTCCACCCGCGGGGGAGGCCCCGCCCCCGGCCCACCGGCCAGGCTTCGGCCATGACCAGCATCGAAGTCCAGAACCTGACCAAGGAGTTCGGCACCCGACGAGCCGTGGACGACCTCACCTTCACCGTCCTCCCCGGCCGCGTCACCGGCTTCCTCGGCCCCAACGGAGCCGGAAAGTCCACCACCATGCGGCTCGTGCTCGGCCTCGACCGGCCGACGTCCGGCACCGCCACGATCGGCGGCCGCGCCTACGCCGGCCTCGCCGAACCCCTGCGCCACGTCGGTGCCCTGCTCGACGCACAGGCCGCGCACGGCTCCCGATCCGGCCGCGACCACCTGCGCACGCTGGCCGCGAGCAACCGCATCCCGGACCGCCGCGTCGACGCGCTGCTGGAGGAGACCGGCCTCGCCCCGGTGGCCCGGCGCCGGGTGAAGACGTACTCCCTGGGCATGCGCCAGCGGCTCGGCATCGCGGCCGCGCTGCTCGGCGACCCCGAGGTGGTCATGCTCGACGAGCCCTCCAACGGCCTGGACCCCGAAGGCATCATCTGGATCCGCGGGCTGCTGCGCCGGCTCGCGGGGGAGGGGCGCACCGTCCTGGTCTCCAGCCACCTCATGAACGAGACCGCGTCCTTCGCCGACCACCTCGTGGTCCTCGGCAGGGGCAGGCTCCTCGCCGACACCCCGATGCGCGGGTTCATCCACGCACGCGTGCAGCCGCGCGTACGGATCCGCACCACGGACCCCACCGCCCTCGAGAACGTCCTGGCGGAGCACGGCCATCACGCCGTCGAGCACGAGGACGGGCACTGGACCGTGCACCACGCGCGCGTGGACGAGATCGGCCGCCTCGCGTCCGCCGCGGGGGTCCCGATCCTCGAACTGACCGCTGAGGAGGGCACGTTGGAGCAGGCCTATCTGGACCTCACGTCCACCGAAGCCGAGTTCACCGCACAGCCGCAGGAGGCCTGACATGTCCCACGCACCCGTTCTGCACGCCGAGTGGCTCAAGATCCGTACGCTCCGCTCACTCCTCGGGGCACTGCTGGCGCTGTTCGCGGCGACCACGGCGTTCTCCGCACTCGCCGGTGCCTCCGACACCTCCGACCCCGACTTCGACCCGCTGTTCACGGCGTTGTCCGGGATCGCGCCCGGACAGATCGCCGCGATCTCCTTCGGCGCCATGGCCGTGTCCTCGGAGTTCCACGGCGGCGGACTGCGGCTCTCGCTCGCCGCGGTGCCGCGACGCGGACGGTGGTACGCGGCCAAGCTCACCGCGATCGCCGTACCGACCCTGCTCGTCGGACTGCTGACCGCACTGGCCGCGCTCCTGGTCGCGAAGGCGGGTCTCGGCGACGCGGCGAGCGGGCTGACCGCGGGCGAACAGGCACGCGGCGTGGTGGGCTGCGGCCTCTACCTCACGCTGATGGCGTTGCTCGCGGCCGGTCTCACGGCCGTGCTGCGCAGCGGGGTGGGCGCGCTCTCCCTGCTGATCCCGTTCGTCCTCGTCGTCTCGTTCGTGATCGGGGACGCGGTGGGCGGAGCGACGGACTTCCTGCCGGACCGGGCGGGACAGGTGGTCCTGCACGAGTCCTACGACGGTCGGCTGGGTCCGTGGGCGGGCCTCGGGGTGACCGCGCTGTGGACGGCGGCGGTACTGGTGGCAGGTGCGTGGAGCGTGCGGCGCAGGGATGCCTGACGGCACGCCAGTTGTCAGTGGGACCCGGTTTACTGGATCACATGGACATCGCGAAGGACCTCGCCCTGATAGAGGCGCTGTGCTCCCGGGACTTTCCCGCGGGGCACGGTGGTTACCACACCGCGTGGTTAGGGCCGGGGGACTGGCCGGACGCCAGTGACTGCTACGCCTACGAGGCTGCTGTCGTCGAGCGGTTGACGCACAGGTGGGGAGAGCCGTCGCGCTGGGGGACGGTCACACTCCAGGAGCGGATCGCGCGGGGCGAGCTCATACCCGAGCCCTGGGCGGAGCTCGCCGCCCAGGCGGTCGAGCTGCGTACGTGGGACGTGCCCGGCGGCGACCGCCGGGTCACCCTGGCGGTGGCCGACCGGAACGGCGAGGACCAGCCTCGACTCCAGGTGCTCGTCACGGACATCGACCCACCGTGACCCGTCAGTCCTGAGCCGCCACCCGCAACCGCCCGAACTCCTCCGCCATCGTCGCCGCTGTCCAATGCGCGTTCAGCCCGCTCGGATTCGGCAGCACCCACACGCGCGTGTCCCCGAACGTCCGCTCCTGCGGACCCACTTGGGCCTTCTTGTCGTCGAACGCCGCCCGGTACGCGGTGACCCCGACCACCGCCAGCCAGCGGGGCCGCAACCGCGCCACCTTGAGCGCCAGTCGCCGCCCGCCCTCGCGATACTCCTCCGCGCTCAGCTCGTCCGCCCGCGCGGTCGCCCGCGCCACGACGTTCGTGATGCCGAGCCCGTGCGACAGCAACTCGTCCTGCTCCGACGGCTTCATGAGGCGAGGCGTGAACCCCGACAGATGGAGCACCGGCCAGAAGCGGTTGCCGGGACGGGCGAAGTGATGGCCCGTCGCGGCGGTCATCAGACCCGGGTTGATGCCGCAGAGCAGCACATGGAGACCGTCCGCGACGACGTCCGGTACCAGACGGTCGCGAGCGGCCTCCAGCTCGGCCTGGGTGAAGCGCGTCAGAGGATCGCTCCCGGGGCGTAGCCCGCGGCCTCCGGGTGCTGCTTCACGAGCTCCTCGATCCGGCCGACGACCACACCGACCTGGTCGGCCGCGGCGCCCGTGAAGGACAGCTTGTCCGCCATCAGCGCGTCCAGCTGCGTCCGGTCGAGCGGGATGCGCTCGTCCGCGGCCAGCTTGTCGAGGAGCTCGTTGCGCTCCGCGCCCTGCTCACGCATCGCGAGGGCGGAGGCGACGGCGTTCTCCTTGATCGCCTCGTGCGCGACCTCACGGCCGACGCCCGCCCGCACCGCGCCCATGAGCACCTTGGTGGTGGCGAGGAACGGCAGGTAGCGGTCCAGCTCACGCGCGACGACGGCGGGGAAGGCACCGAACTCGTCGAGCACGGTCAGGAACGTCTCCAGCAGACCGTCGAGCGCGAAGAACGCGTCCGGCAGCGCGACCCGGCGCACCACCGAGCAGGACACGTCGCCCTCGTTCCACTGGTCGCCCGCCAGCTCGCCGGTCATGGACGCGTAGCCGCGCAGGATGACCATGAGGCCGTTGACGCGCTCGCAGGACCGGGTGTTCATCTTGTGCGGCATCGCGGAGGAGCCGACCTGGCCCGGCTTGAAGCCCTCGGTCACCAGCTCGTGCCCGGCCATCAGCCGGATCGTCTTCGCGATCGAGGACGGCGCCGCCGCCAGCTGCACCAGCGCGGTCACGACCTCGTAGTCCAGGGAGCGCGGGTAGACCTGGCCGACCGAGGTGAACGCCTGCGAGAACCCCAGGTGCCGCGCGATCCGCTGCTCCAGGTCCGCCAGCTTCGCCGCGTCGCCGCCGAGCAGGTCGAGCATGTCCTGCGCGGTGCCGACCGGGCCCTTGATCCCGCGCAGCGGGTAGCGGCCCAGGAGCTCCTCGACGCGGCCGTGCGCGACGAGCAGCTCGTCGGCGGCCGTCGCGAAACGCTTGCCGAGGGTCGTGGCCTGCGCGGCGACATTGTGCGAGCGGCCGGCCATGACCAGCTCGCCGTACTCGCCGGCCAGCTTGGCCAGCCGGGCCAGCACGGCCACCGTACGGTCGCGCATCAGCTCCAGCGAGAGCCGGATCTGCAGCTGCTCGACGTTCTCGGTGAGGTCGCGCGAGGTCATGCCCTTGTGGACGTGCTCGTGCCCGGCGAGGTCGTTGAACTCCTCGATCCGCGCCTTCACGTCGTGCCGCGTGACCTTCTCGCGCTCGGCGATGGAGGCCAGGTCGACGGTGTCCAGGACACGCTCGTAGTCGGCGATCGCCTCGTCCGGCACCTCGATGCCGAGGTCCTTCTGGGCCCGCAGCACGGCGAGCCAGAGCTGCCGCTCCAGCTTCACCTTCTGCTCGGGCGACCAGAGCGTGGCGAGCTCGGCGGAGGCGTAGCGTCCGGCGAGGACGTTCGGGATGCGGGGCTTGGCGGGAGCGGAAGTCACGTGGACGGATTCTACTGGCGATTCGTGCAGGCCAGCGCACGGGGCCCGTTCGTCGGAAGCTACAAGCGGGGCCCCGGGCCGACGTGAGCGGCCCGCCTACGCCGTCGGATCCTCGTACGGCAGCAGGTCGGGCCGCTTCGCCGGCAGGCCGTCGCCCGAGGAGCGGCCGGTGAGCCGGCGGCCTATCCAGGGGAGCAGGTGCTGCCGGGCGAACCGGGCGTCCGCGACCCGTCGCGCGGCCCAGCCGGGCGGCAGCGTGGCCGGAAGCGGCGTACGCCACTCGGTGTCCTCGGGGTCGTAGCCCAGCGTCTGCCAGACCGCCTCGGCGACCCGGCGGTGGCCCTCGGCCGTGAGGTGCAGCCGGTCCACGTCCCACAGGCGCGGATCACCGAGGGACGGCGCCCCGTACAGGTCGACGACGATCGCGCCGTGCTTCTCGGCCAGCTCGTCGACGCACTCGAAGAGCTCCTCCATACGCGGCCGGAAGCGCTCCAGGACCGGTCCCTGGCGGCCCGGGCTGCGCATCAGGACGAGCTGTTCGCAGGCCGGGGCGAGCCGCTCCACGGCCTCGGTCAGCAGAGCGCGCACCCGCCCCATGTCGCACTTGGGCCGCAGCGTGTCGTTGAGCCCGCCCACCAGCGTGATCACGTCGGGCCGCATGGCCACGGCCACGTCGACCTGCTCCTCGACGATCTGCTGGATGAGCTTGCCGCGCACCGCGAGGTTGGCGTACCGGAAGCCGGGCGTGACCGCGGCCATCCGGCCGGCCAGGACATCGGCCCAGCCCCGGTAGGAGCCGTTCGGGAGCAGGTCCGACATGCCCTCGGTGAAGGAGTCACCGAGGGCGACGAGGCTGGTGTGTGTGGGGTTCTTCTGCATGGCGGAGAAAATGCTAACCCGTTCACATACCCGGCGGTCGGTCAGCCTCCCCGGCCCCCGATCAGGCCGCAGTCCCGATGCCCGGACAGGCCCCCGACCGGAACCTCACGTCCGCTGCCCGAACAGCTCCCGCAGCACGTCCTCCATCGTCACCAGCCCCGCCAGCCGCCCGTCGCCCCCCAGCACCGCCGCGACATGCGTACGACTGCCCCGCATCGCCGTCAGGACGTCGTCCAGCGGCGTGCTCTCCCGCACGCGCGCGATGGGCCGCATGTCCCGGATCTGGAACGCCAGATCCCGCGGGGAGGCGTCCAACGCGTCCTTCACATGCAGATAGCCGAGGATGCGCCGTGCGTCGTCCACGACCGGGAAGCGGGAGAACCCGGACTCGGCCGACAGCCGCTCCAGCTGCTCAGGAGTCACGCCCACGCGCGCGTAGACGACCCCTTCCAGCGGGAGGACGACATCGCGCACCGGCCGGCGGCCCAGTTCCAGGGCGTCGTGCAGCCGCTCCCGGGTCCGGTCGTCGATCAGGCCCGCCTCGTCGGAGTCCTTGACCAGCCGGGCCAGCTCGGCGTCCGAGAAGGTCGCCGTGACCTCGTCCTTGGTCTCCACCCGCAACAGCTTCAGCAGGGCGTTGGCGAAGGCGTTGATCGCGAAGATCACCGGGCGCAGGCCCCGGGACAGGGTGACCAGCGGCGGGCCGAGCACCAGCGCGCTGCGCACCGGCTCCGCGAGCGCGATGTTCTTCGGCACCATCTCGCCGAGCAGCATGTGCAGATACGTCGCCGCGGTGAGCGCGATCACGAAGGACACCGCGTGTCCGGCGCCCGTCGGCACACCGAGCGCGTGGAACACCGGCTCCAGCAGATGCGCGATCGCCGGTTCGGCGACCACACCGAGGACCAGCGTGCACAGGGTGATGCCGAGCTGTGCGGCCGCCATCAGCGCGGACACGTGCTCCAGACCCCACAGCACGCTCTTCGCGCGCCGGTCGCCCTCCTCGGCGTACGGCTCGATCTGCGAACGCCGTACGGAGATCAGCGCGAACTCGGCGCCCACGAAGAAGGCGTTGACGACGAGGGTCGCCAGCCCGATCAGCAACTGGATCGCGGTCACTTGCCGGCCTCCCCTTCGACGGATTCGGACGGGTCGTCGAGGGGGGCGTGCAGCAGCACGCGCGCGGCCCGGCGCCCGGAGGCGTCCACCACGTCCAGCCGCCAACCGGCGACCTCCGCGGTGTCGCCGACGACCGGGATACGGCCGAGCTCGGTCGCCACGAGGCCGGCCAGGGTCTCGTACGGCCCCTCGGGCGCCCTCAGACCCACGCGCGCGAGGTGGTCGATGCGGGCCGAGCCGTCGGCGGAGTACAGGACACGGCCCTCGTCGTCGGTCCCGGCGGCGGCCAGGTCGGGTGTCTCGTGCGGGTCGTGCTCGTCACGGACCTCGCCGACGACCTCCTCGACGATGTCCTCCAGCGTGGCCACCCCGGCCGTACCGCCGTACTCGTCGATCACCACGGCCATCGTGCGCTTGCCGGACAGCCGGTCCAGGAGCCGGTCCACGGTCAGCGACTCGGGGACGAGCAGCGGCTCGCGCATCAGCTCGGAGACCGGGACACGGGGCCGGCGCTCGGCCGGGATCGCCAGGACGTCCTTGATGTGCGCGGTGCCCACGACCGAGTCGAGGTTGCCGCGGTAGACCGGGAACCGGGACAGGCCCGTCGCGCGCGTGGCGTTCGCCACGTCCTCGCAGGTCGCCTGCGCGTCCAGGGCGATGACCTGCACGCGCGGCGTCATCACGTTCTCCGCGGTCAGGTCGGCGAGGTTCAGGGTCCGTACGAAGAGCTCGGCGGTGTCCGCCTCCAGCGCGCCCTCCTTGGCGGAGTGCCGGGCCAGGGCGGCGAGCTCCTGCGGCCCGCGCGCGGCGGCCAGCTCCTCCGTCGGCTCCACGCCGAAGAGGCGCACGATGCGGTTCGCCGTGTTGTTGAGGTGGGTGATGAAGGGCCGGAACGCCGCGCTGAACCAGCGCTGCGCGTTGCCCACCCGCTTGGCCACGGCCAGCGGCGAGGAGATCGCCCAGTTCTTCGGCACCAGCTCACCGACGACCATCAGGACGACGGTCGACAGAGCCGTACCGAGCACCAGCGCGATCGACGAGGCCGCCGAACGGGAGATGCCCATCGACTCCAGCGGACCGGCGATCAGCTTGGCGATCGACGGCTCGGCGAGCATGCCGACCACCAGGTTGGTGACGGTGATGCCGAGCTGCGCCCCGGAGAGCTGGAAGGTCAGATTGCGTACGGCCTTCAGGGCGCCGGGCGCGCCCCGCTCGCCGCGCTCGGCGGCCCGCTCCAGGGCGCCGCGCTCGACCGTGGTCAGCGAGAACTCGGCGGCGACGAAGGCGCCGCAGGCCAGCGAGAGCAAAATCGCCACGAGCAGGAGGAGCACTTCGGTCATCGGGTCACCTCCGTCCCATGATCGGACAGGGTGCGGGGTGTCGCGCGATCTCGCGTACTACTGGGAGGCTCGCCCATGGGCGGACGCTCACACCTTTCCTTGGAGGACCGAGTGGGTCCCTCAATATTAAAGGACCGGCAAAGACGTGCAGACGGCGAGCTGGTTCCCCCGACCAGGCGGAGAGGTGCTTCCCCCGACCAGACCGAGTGGTGCTTCACCCGATCAGTCGGTGAGGTGCTTCACCCAGCGCCGCCACTGCTCCTCGGGCGCGTACCCGGCGGCCCGCCACGCATGCTGCCCCGTCTCGTTGCGCACCAGTACCATCGCGTCCGCCCGGCGCCCGCCGAGCCGTACGAACCGCTCCTCCGCGGCCGCGAGCAGCGCCGAGCCGATGCCCTGGCGGCGCCGCTCCGGATGCACCGCCAGCCGGTACAGATGGCAGCGCCAGCCGTCGAAGCCCACGATCACCGTGCCGACCAGCTCCCCGTCCCGCTCGGCCAGGATCAGCGCCTCGGGGTCGCGCGCCACGAGCCGCTCCACGCCGTCCCGGTCGTCACTGATGCTCGTGCCCTCGGCGGAGATCTTCCAGAAGGCCAGTACGGCGTCGAGGTCCGCGGGCGCGGCGGCGCGAATGTGCAGTTCAGTCATACGGCGATCCCATCACGCACGCCGGACGGGTACCCCGAATTCCAGCATCCGGACGGTCACTTGCCGCCCAGCTCCGCCACGACCGGAGCGAACGCCTCCATGTACGGCTCCAGAACGGTCAGATAGCTGAAGCCGTACCTCTCACGCTGGGCCAGCACCTGCGCGGTGATCTGCTCCAGGGTGCCGACCAGGAGGATGGGCAGCTCCAGCGCCTGCTCCACCGTCGCGTCCGGCACCCGTTCCACGAGCGGCGCCACGGCGGCCGCGCGGTCCTCGGTGACGACCACCATCTGGATGAGGAGGTTCAGTTCGGCCGACTCCTCGCGGCCGGCCGCCAGCTCCTTGTACCGGGCGAGACGTGCCGCGAACTCCTCATTGGCCATCGGCACCAGCTTGCCCTCGGTGTTTCCCGGCACCAGGGACGCCCCCGTGAACGCCGCGATCTCCGCGTGCTCGGCGGCGAGCCCCAGCATCCGCTCGCCGTTGCCACCGAGCAGCAGCGGCACCCGGGTGTCGAGCAGCCGCTCCAACTCCTGGACCGTGCGCTGGAGATGGTCGACCCGTTCGCGCGCGGAGCCGAACGGCAGCCCGGCGGTGTCGTGTTCCGCCTGTACGTACCCGGTGCCGAGCCCGAGTTCGAGGCGCCCGCCCGTCAGCGCGTCGGTCGTGGCCACCTCGCGCGCGAGCAACGCCGGATTCCAGAAACCCGCGTTGAGCACGAACGTGCCCAGCCGCGGCCGTTCCGTCGCCCCGGCCGCCGCGACCAGGGCCGGGAACGGCGCGGGCATGCCGAGATGGTCGGGGACCAGGATCACGTCGTACCCGAGCTCCTCGGCCCTGCGGCACTTGGCCCGCCACACGTCGGCGGGCGCGGGCTCGATGAGGTTGACACCGAAGCGGAACGGACGCGGCATGAACTCTCCTCGTTCGCGGGCGACGTGAGATCACACCGATTCCATCACCCGTCAGCGACGGCCGCCAGGGCGTTCCTCACTCGTGCGCGATGGCCGCCAGCACGTTCATGCGCGACGCCCGCAACGCCGGCAGCAGCGCCGCCACGACACCCACCACCGCCGAGCCGACGACGACCGCGACGATCGTGCCCCAGGGGATCGCCAGCGCCGACATGCCCTGCAACGCCAGCACCTGCTGGACGCACACACCCCAGACCAGACCCAGGGCCAGCCCGAGGACCGCGCCGAACACCGCGATCACCACCGACTCCAGACGGATCATCCGGCGCAGCTGACGCCGGGCGAGCCCGATCGCGCGCAGCAGCCCGATCTCCCGGGTGCGCTCCACCACCGACAGGGCGAGGGTGTTGACCACGCCGAGCACCGCGATGACGATCGCGAGCCCGAGCAGCGCGTAGACGAGGTAGAGCAGGACGGCGATCTGGTCGTGGACCAGGTCCTTGTAGTCGGCGATGTCCCGCACCTGGACCTGCGGATACGGGTCGAGTGTCTTCTCCAGGTTCGCGCGCAGCTCGTCCGGGCCGGTGCCGGACGCGGCGTTCACGTAGAGCCCCGAGTCCTGCCCGCCGGGCGCGTACCGCTGGAGCGTGTCCAGGCCGAAGTAGATGCCGCCCTGCGTCCCGAAGCCCTCGGCGGACTCCTGGTCGGTCAGGGCGCCCACGGTCAGTTCGGCCGTCTTCCGGCTCTGGAACTCGACGGGGATCGTGGAGCCGATCCGTACGTCGTGGTCGCGTGCGAAGTCCGCGTCCATGGCGATGCCGCCGGGGGCGAGCGCGGCCGCCGTGTCGCCCTGCGCGTACGTGATGTTGGCGACCTCGTCGAGCTGCGGGTCGTAGGCCGCCGCGGTCGTCTTGACGCGGTCGCCGTCCGGCAGGCGTACGGCGATCGGGGCGAACTGCGAGCGGACCACGAGCCCCACGCCGTCGGTGTCGCGGACCTTGTCGGTGACCTCCGCCGGGAAGGGCACGAAGTTGCTGTTCTGGATGACGAAGTCGGCGCCCAGCGTGTCGTCGATCTGCTGGTCGAAGGACTTGGTCATGGAGGCGCTGGCGACGGACATCCCGCCGACCAGGGCGAGTCCGACCATCAGCGCGGCCGCGGTGGCGCCGGTGCGGCGGGGGTTGCGCAGGGCGTTGCGCTGGCTCATCCGGCCGATCGAGCCGAACAGCGCGGGGAACGCCCCGCCGAGGACACGGATCATCGGGCGTACGAGCAGCGGCCCCGCGATCACGGTGCCGATCAGTGTCAGGACGACCCCGAGGCCCAGCAAGGACGCCGACGACGACGTGTCCGACGAGAGGACACAGCCCAGGAGGGCCGCGGCGCCGGCCCCGAAGACGACACCGCCCACCAGGGCGCGCACCTTCAACGGCCGTCCCACGCCCGCGATCTCGGCGTCCGCCAGCGCCGCCATCGGCGAGACGCCGGCCGCGCGCCGGGCCGGCAGATACGCCGCCACGAAGGTGACGCCCACGCCGACGACGTACGCGGCGACCGGGGTACCCCAACCGATCACCATCTCGCTCGACTTGATGTTCATGCCGAGGGTGTTCATCAGCGCGATGAGCCCGGCGGCGAGTCCGATGCCGGTCGCGAGTCCCAGCGTCGAGCCGACCACGCCGAGCAGCATCGCCTCGGTGAGCACCGAGCGGCGCACCTGGCGCCGGTCCGCGCCCAGCGCCCGCAACAGGCCCAGTTCACGGGTCCGTTGGGCGATGAGCATCGAGAAGGTGTTGACGATCAGGAAGACACCGACGAGGACGGCGATGCCCGCGAAGCCGAGCATGACGTACTTGATGACGTCGAGGAATCCGCCCAGGGACTCGACATCGGACTTGGCCTGCTCGTCGGCGGTCCGGATCTCGTAGTCGCCGGTGCCGATCGCGGCGGCCACGCGCTGCTTCAACTGTGCGTCGCTCACGCCCTCTTCGGCGTCCACGGAGATGCCGGTGGCCGCGTGCGCGTCGCCCAGGAGCTTGGTCTGCGCGGTCGGGGTGTCCAGGAAGAGCAGGGTCGCACCGGGGTTGGTGGTGGTGAAGGTGGCGATGCCGACGAGCCGGACCTTGAAGGTGCCCTGCGGGCCGATGACACTGAGCGTGTCACCGATCTTGAGGTCCTTGCGGTCGGCGGACTCCGAGTCGAGCAGCGCCTCGCCCGCGCCGTGCGGGGCGTGACCCGAGGTGAGCTCGACCGGGCTGCGCGGACCGGGGCTCCAGTCGGTGCCGATGGCGGGGGCGCCGGTGGTCGAGCCGACGGCCTCGTTCTTGCTGTCGGCGACGGTGATGTTCTGGACCTCGGCCTCCAGGCGCGCGTCGGCGACCCCGTCGATCCGGGACACGCGGTCCAGGAGCGAGGCGGGCAGGGTGGCCGTCATGCCGGAGGGGATCGCCTCGTTCAGCTCCTCGCGCGGGCTGACCGTGACATCGGGCGCGGTCGAGGCGAAGAGCCGGTCGAAGGTGCGGCTGAGCGTGTCCGAGAAGATCAGGCTGCCCGCGACGAACGCCACGGACAGCACGACGGCCAGCGCGGACAGCAGCAGCCGTCCCTTGTGGGCGAGGAAGCTGCGGAGCGTCGCCTTCAGCACGGCCTCAGTCCTTGTCGAGGGAAGGGGCGTCCGCGGGTGCGGCCCCGGGTGGCGGGCTCTCTTCCTGGTGCCCGCGGATCACGTCGAACCGCTTCATGCGTTCCAGGACCGCCTCCGCCGTGGGCCGCTCCATCTCGTCGACGATCCGTCCGTCTCCGAGGAAGAGGACCAGGTCGGAGTGGGCGGCGGCGCCCGGGTCGTGGGTGACCATGACGACCGTCTGGCCCAGCTCGTCGACGGCCTCGCGCAGAAAGCCGAGGACCTCCAGACCGGCCCGTGAGTCCAGGTTGCCGGTCGGCTCGTCCGCGAAGATCAGCTCGGGCCGGGAGGCCAGCGCCCGGGCGCACGCCACGCGCTGCTGCTGGCCGCCGGAGAGCTGGGCGGGCCGGTGCTTGAGCCGGTCCCGCAGCCCCAGGGTGTCGATGACCTGGTCCAGCCACTTCTCGTCGGGCTTCTTGCCCGCGATGTCCATGGGCAGGGTGATGTTCTCGGCCGCGTTCAGGGTGGGGATCAGATTGAACGACTGGAACATGAACCCGATCCGGTCCCGGCGCAGCCGCGTCAGGTCACGTTCCTTCAGCCCCGTGATCTCGGTGTCGCCGAGCCAGACCTGCCCGGCCGACACGGTGTCCAGCCCCGCCAGGCAGTGCATCAGCGTGGACTTCCCCGACCCCGACGGACCCATGACCGCGGTGAACCGGCCGCGCGCGATCGCCACGTCCACCGCGTCCAGGGCGATCACCGATGTCTCGCCCGAGCCGTACGCCTTGGTCAGACCACGGGCGCGGGCCGCGATCCCGTCGGCCGACGCGTGGCCGGGGGCGTGCTCCGCAGCTGGTGTGGACAAGGCCGCTTCCTCAAGGACGTACGGACTCCTCGGTCCCGGCCGAGGGTAGTGTGATCCACCCCACATCCGAAATCCCCCTTGGGTGCCGGTCGCTCTCCATCGCAGGTCGGGTCCCTGATTTCCATGTAAGGGGCACACTTAAGGGTCGGACTCCGCTCGTACTCCCGTCGGATGCCCTTGCCGCTGCTAGCGCTCCGGCGCTAGCGTCGAGGTATGGCGAAGACCCAGCTGAACGTTCGGGTGGACGAGGGCACCGCCCGAGCCGCTCGCGAACGCGCCCTGGCCCGCGGGATGAGCGTCAACCGCTACATCGAAGAGCTGGTCAAACAGGACACCGGGGAGGTCGGCCACACCTTCGTGGAGGCCGCCGCCGACTTCATGAAGCAGTACGAGAACGTCTTCGCCGAGGAGTTCGGCGGCGAACGCGAAGGCTCGCGCGAAGGTCGTCACTGAACCGTTGAGCGACCTCAGGATCGACCTCGCCTGGCTTCTCATGCTCGCCGACCAGAAGACGCCGGGAGACCCTCAGGTCACCGACTGGGGCGCCCTCGTCGCCGCCGTCGCACGCCACGAGGCCGAGATATTCGACGTCCCGGTCTACGACAGCCCGCACGCCCGGGCCGCCGCGCTGCTCCAACTCCTGATCCACGTCCCGGCGTTGGAGCGCTCCAACGCGCTGTTCGCGTCCGCCGTCGCCTACGCCTATCTCGTGGCGAGCGGCCTCAAGGTCGTCACCTCGCCCGAACAGGTCCGGGAACTGGCCCGGCTGGTCAAGAGCGGTGAGGCGTCCGTGCACGACATCGCGCGGGAACTGCGCCAGTGGAGTCTGTGATCAGCTGTCGGCGGGGCGCCACGCGGTGCCCAGCACGCAGTAGGAGGACGGGAGCCTCGGTCCCTTCTCCGGCATCGACACCCGCCGGTAGGGGCCGAGTTCGAAACCGGCGTTCCGCAGGGCCGCGATCGGATCGCGGGACAGATGGCAGCCCCCGCTCAGCGGCGGCCACACGGTCCGGTCCAGGGTGCGCTGGGTGAGCCGCATCGCCTGCCCGCCGCCCCGGCCGTGCTCGAAGAACCGCACGACACCGCCGGGCCGCAGCACCCGCCGTATCTCCGCCAGGGCCCGCGGCAGGTCCCGCACGCTGCACAGCACCAGCGAGACCACGACGGCGTCGAAGGCCTCGCTCTTGACCGGCAGCGCCTCCGCCGCACCCGGGACGACGTCGACGGGCACCCCGGACCGCAGGGCGGCGTCCACCGCCAACCTGCGCAGTGTGCGCTCCGGTTCGATCGCCACGACCTCCGAGACCGTGCCCGGATAGTGGGCGAAGTTCAGTCCGTTGCCCGCGCCGATCTCGATGACCCGCCCGGACAGCCCGGCGAGCAGTCGTTCCCGCACTCCGGACATGCCGGCGCGGGTCTCGGCGGCGACGCTGACACGGGCGTAGCAGCGGGCGAAGAGCGGATGGTGCACGGGATCGCGCGGCAGTTTGCCGGAACCGGTGGACCGTAGCGGCATGACGACCTCCCGGACGGGACGGGGTCTACCTCGATTGTCCCCCGGATGCGCCCCGCGCACCCTCGCTCGCGTGTTACGCGACGAAGTCGCGCACCCGCTCGTACACGCCGTGGTCGTTGTTCATGTCGGTGTGCGAGACACATCCGACCTCGACGTTGGTCGCACCGCTCAGGATCGCGGTGGTGTCCGGGGTGAGCGCGTCGTCGCAGTTCGACCAGTAGCTGGCGTACGAGACACTGCCCGGAGTCTCGTCACCGGAGTTGAGCGAGGTCAGGAACGAACTGCCCGTGTACATCTGGGAACACGACGTGTACAGCCACGAGCACCAGGAAGCGGTCGTCGTGCCGTGGTTGACTCCCGCGGTCGACACGAAGTCGTCCACGTACGACGTCCCGCCGAGGTTCTTGAGGTAGTAGCGGGAGTTGAGCGCGCCCATGGAGTGGACGACCAGGTCGACCTTCGAGGCGCCGGTCTGGGAGAGCACGCTCTGGATCTTGGTGGCCAGCTGCTGGGCGGTGGTGACGTTCGACTGCGTCCAGTCGTACGACCAGGCGAACAGCTCGGACGAGGAGTAGCCGTCGGCCTGGAAGTCGGCGATCCAGTCGTCCCAACTGCTCGCGGAACTGCTCAAGCCGTGGACGAAGACGATCGGATTGTGGGTCGCGGCCTGAGCGGGGGCCGCGGAGAGGGGGAGAGCCAGAAGGAGCGATGAGACGACGGCCGAAACGGCCGCTGAGATGCGACGCCGGGAGCGCTGCATGATGCCTCCTGATACGGGTGGGGTTGTCAGGAGTGTCAGGCGGGGTCTACGCGCGCCGCATCGGCGAACTCGCCGGTCTTTACGTGTCAATTAACTCGCCAGTAACGTCAAAGGCGTGCTGACTCCTGTAACCCCACCGCCCCTCGAGGGCACGTCGTCACCGCACCTCGCGGAGACGTGGCAGGACCTGGCCGCCGGACTCCCGGAGGGCGTCCGGGTGCGGCTGCTGCACGCGGTGCACGGCGATCCGCGCGCGGCCGCCGAAGCCGTACGACTGCTCGGTGCCCGTCAGTCGGCGGGCCTGGACCCGCTGCCGACGGAACCGGCGGAACTGGCCCCGGCGTGGCTGCGCGCCCACCGCGCGGAGATCAGGGAGCTGCCGGACGACACCCGGCTGCTGCTGCTCCTGGCCGCGGCCGACCAGTACCCCGTCGCCACGCACGCCTTTCTGCGGGCCGTCGCCGCCGCCCGGCTCGACACCCGGCCCCTGGAGGCTGCCGAGGCGGCCGGGATCGCGCACGCCTCGGCGACCGGGGTCGTCTTCCGCGACACCTGGACGAGGATCGCCGCGTACGAGTCGGGGTCCCCGGCGGACCGCCGCGATGTCCACCGGCTGCTGGCCCGGGTCCTGCGCACCGGAGGCGAAACGTCCCTGCGCTCCTGGCACCGCGGCGCGGGAGCCCTCGGCCCGAGCACCCGGCTGGCGGCGGAACTGGGAGCGGCCGCGACGAGGTCCCGCGCCGCGGGCCGACTTCCGCTGGCCCGCGCCCTCGCCGAACGAGCCGCCGCGCTGAGCCCCGACCGACCCGAACAGACCGTTCTGCTGGCCGACGCCGCCGCGTACGCCTGGCAGGCCGGGGACGGGGACCGGGCCCGGCGGCTGGCCGCACTCTCCGACGGCGACGCGCTCACCGGGGTGCTGGCGCTGCGTGCGGGCAACGCGGCGGAGGCGTTCGACGCGCTGCTGACGGCTGTGACGGCGGAAGGGGAAGAGGGGACTCCGAGTCAGGCGAACGTCCTGAACTCGCCGTCCGCCGATCCCTCGCCGCCCTCTCCCGCACCACGCCCCCGCACCGCGATCCTCGACGTCCCCGACCCCGCCCTCCACCTCCTCGCCCGCGCCACCGAGGCCGCCATCTACACCGGTGACCTGCGGCGATGTCGGGACGCGGCCCTGGTCGCCCGGCGGCTGGGGATCGTGCCGCCGGGCACGCTGGGCGGGCTCGCGGCGGCGTTCGAGGGACGGTACGAGGACGCGCGGGACCTGCTCGCGGCGGCGGCCGGACGGTGCGGGCCCGGTGGCGACCCCACCCTCCTCCTCCACGCCGGCATCGCCGCGCTCCTGCTCGGCGACCACACCCTCGCCGCCGCAGCGACCGTCCGCGCGGCCGCCTCGGCCCGGGTGCGCGGCGCGACGGTCACCGTGGCGCAGGCCATGGAGTTCCGCGCCTACGCCGACTTCTGGACCGGACGCCCGCGCGCCGGAGAGGCCGCGGCGACGGACGCCCTCTGGCAGGCGTACGCCACCGGACAGGACAACGGCGCCTGCCATCTCCAGGCCGCCCTCGCCATGTTCGCGGCGCTCACCGGTGACGCCGAGGTCTGCCGTGAACGCGCCGCCACCGCACGGTCGTACGCCCGCGCCCACGGCCTCGGCCTGCCCGCCGCCCTCGCCCAGTGGGCGCTCGCCTACCTCGACCTCAGCAGTGGCCGCTTCGCCGCCGCGGCGGCTCGGCTGCGCGCCCTCGCCGGGTTCGGTCCGGGCCACGGCCACCGGGCGATCCGCCACATGGCCACCCCGCACTACGTCGAGGCGGCCGTCCGCACCGACGACACCCGGGTCGCCCGTGCCGCCCACGCCGACTACCACCGCTGGGCCAGCGCCGTACGCAGCCCCGACGACCTCGCGCTCAGCGCCCGCTGCCGCGCCCTGCTCGCCCCCGGCGCCGAGGCGATCGAGCACTACCGCACCGCACTCGACCTGCACGCCTCCGGTACCCGCGACTTCGAACGTGCCCGCACCGAGCTGCTGTTCGGCAGCGCGCTGCGCCGGCTGCGCCACCGCACCGAGGCCCGCGACCGTCTGCACAGCGCCCTGGAGGCCTTCGAGCACTTCGGCGCCCCGCACTGCGCCGCCCAGGCCCGCACCGAACTCCGCGCCCTCGGCGCTCCCGCGACCCCCGCGCCGGGCGCCCCCGACGATCCCACCGTCCGCCTCACTGCCCAGCAGCTCATGGTCGCCCGCATGGCCGCCGACGGCGCCACCAACCGTGAGATCGCCACCCGCCTCGCCCTGAGCCCGCGCACCATCGACCACCATCTGCGGGGTGTGTTCACCCGGTTGGGGATCCGGTCGCGGATCGAGCTGGTGAGGTTGCTGGGCGAAGGGGAGGGAAGGTGATGACGGAGAGAGGCGGCCCCCCAGCGGGTCAGTCTGCCGCCCGCTCCCGGAAGACCTCCGCGTCCCACACCCCGTCCAGCCGCGGTGCCAGCCAACTCGGCGCGGCCGCACGGAAGTCGGCGGGCGCCAGCGCTCCGGCGTCCGCGGGCAGTGCCCCGAGCAGCGGCGCCTCCGCGACCTCCGGCAGATCCGTCACATTGCAACGCGACGCAAGATCCGGGGAGTCGGGCCAGCTGCCGATCACGACGCCGAGGAAGTCCAGGTGCCGGGCGCGGAGTTCACGTGCCGTCAGTTCCGTCGTGTTCAGGGTGCCCAGGCCCGCCGACGCCACCACCAGCACCGGCGCCCGCAGCAGCCGCGCCGCGTCCGCCAGGGTGCCGCCCTCCTCGTCGAACCGTACGAGCAGTCCGCCGGCGCCCTCGACCAGCACCAGGTCGTGCTCGGTGGCCAGTTTGGCGGCAGCCTCGGCGACCTGGTGCGGGTGCACCGGCGGGAGTCCGGCCCGCCGAGCCGCCGTCCCGGGGGCCAACGGCTCCGGGTAGCGGGCGACTTCGGCGGCCGTCACCGTCCCCGCCAGCCGCGCCACCTCCTGCGCGTCCCCGGGCTCGTCCGGACCGACGCCGGTCTGGGCCGCCTTGAGCACGGCCACGGACCTGCCCGCCGCCACCGCCGCGGCGGCGATCGCGGCGGTGGCCACGGTCTTGCCGACCTCCGTGCCCGTACCCGTGATCACCAGTACCGACATGTCATCCTTCCCGGGCCGCCGCGCACACCGCGCGCGCGATCCGTGCCACATCAGCGTCCCCCGTGACATACGGGGGCATCGTGTAGACCAGGTCGCGGAACGGCCGCAGCCACACGCCCTCGCGCACCGCCGCCTCCGTGGCGGCCCTCATGTCCACCGGGTGGTCGAGCTGAACCACGCCGATCGCCCCGAGGACCCGTACGTCCCGCACACCCGGCAGCTCAAGGGCCGGCGCCAGACCCTCCCGCAGGCCCGCCTCGATCCGCTTGACCTCCGCGAGCCAGTCCTGGCCGAGCAGCAGCTCGATCGAGGCGCAGGCCACGGCTGCGGCGAGCGGATTGCCCATGAAGGTGGGGCCGTGCGCGAGCACCGGGACCTCGCCCCGCGAGATGCCGTCGGCCACCCTCGATGTGCACAGCGTCGCCGCCATCGTCAGATAGCCGCCGGTCAGCGCCTTGCCCACGCACATCACATCCGGCGTCACCGCCGCGTGCCCCGCCGCGAACAGCGCGCCCGTACGCCCGAAGCCGGTCGCGATCTCGTCGAACACCAGCAGCACGTCGTGCGCGTCGCACGCCTCCCGCAGCACCCGCAGATAGGCGGGGGAGTGGAACCGCATCCCGCCCGCGCCCTGCACCACGGGCTCCACGATCACCGCGGCCAGCTCGTCGGCGTGCCGCGCGATCGCCGAGCGCAGCTCCTCGGCGTACGACTCCTCGTACTCGGCCGGCGGAGGCCCCACGAACACCTGGCGCTGGAGCACGCCGGTCCACAGCTCGTGCATCCCGCCCTCGGGGTCGCACACCGACATCGGCTGCCAGGTGTCGCCGTGGTAGCCGCCGCGCCAGGTCAGCAGCCGCTGCTTGCCGGGGCGGCCCAGCGACCGCCAGTACTGCAGGCACATCTTCACCGCGACCTCGACCGACACCGACCCGGAGTCGGCGAGGAAGACATGCTCCAGACCGTCGGGCGACATGTCGACAAGGAGTTTCGCGAGCCGTACGGCGGGCTCATGGGTGAGCCCGCCGAACATCACATGGCTCATCCGCCCCAGCTGTTCGCGCGCGGCCTCGTTGAGCACCGGGTGGTTGTAGCCGTGGATGGCCGACCACCAGGACGACATCCCGTCCACGAGCTCGCCCGAGCCGTCGGCGAGGCGAAGCCGCACCCCGCTCGCCGACTCCACGACGAGCGGCTCGGCGCGGCCCGGCATCGGGCCGTACGGATGCCAGACATGCCGCCGGTCGAGCTCCAGCAGCTCGGACACGGGCAGCTCAGGCATTGGGCGCGAGGTCCGTTCCGGCACCACGACGGCGTACGGCGACCAGGTCCGTACGGGCCTCACTCGCCGCCGGCTCGCTCACGGCCGGCTCGGCCGCCGAGCCGCACACGGAGCCGCACCCGGCACTCTCATGGGAGCCGCACCCCGCGCCTTCGTGGGAGCCGCAGCCCGCGCTCTCGTGCGAGCCGCACCCGCCCCCGGCGGCGGCCACGTCCGCCCGGTGCTGCGGCAGCGTCACCTCGCCCGCGCCCTCCACCTCGAACCCGGCGTCCGCGATCATCTCCAGGTCGGCCTTGCCGGCCTGGCCCTCGCTGGTGAGGTAGTCGCCGAGGAAGATCGAGTTGGCCAGGTTCAGGGCGAGGGGCTGCATGCTGCGCAGATGGACCTCGCGGCCGCCCGCGATGCGCACCTCGACGTCCGGGCACACGAACCGGACCATGGCCAGGATGCGCAGACAGCGCTGCGGGGTGAGGTTCCACTCCTTGGCCAGCGGAGTGCCCTCGAAGGGGATCAGGAAGTTGACCGGCACCGAGTCCGGGTCCAGCTCGCGCAGCGAGAAGACCACGTCGATGAGGTCCTCGTCCGACTCACCCATACCGGCGATGAGACCCGAGCACGCCGACAGACCGGCCGCGTGCGCCTTCTGCACGGTGTCCACGCGGTCGGCGTAGGTGTGCGTGGTCGTGATCTCGCCGTACGTCGCCTCGGACGTGTTGAGGTTGTGGTTGTAGGCGTCGGCGCCCGCCTCGCGCAGCCGCTCGGCCTGGCCGTCGGAGAGCAGACCGAGGCAGGCGCACACCTCGACGCCTTCGTTCTGGTCCTTGATCGCCTTGATCGTGCCCGCGACCCGGTCCACGTCCCGGTCCGTCGGCCCGCGGCCGCTCGCCACCAGACAGACCCGCTTGGCACCGCCCGCGAGTCCGGCCGCGGCGGCCTTGGAGGCCTCGTCCGGTTTGAGCCACGTGTACTTCAGGATCCCGGCCGTCGAGCCGAGGCGCTGCGAGCAGTAGGAGCAGTCCTCGGGACACAAGCCGGACTTGAGGTTGACGAGGTAGTTCAGTTTCACCCGTCGGCCGAACCAGTGCCGGCGCACCTTCCCGGCCGCGGCCACCACATCGAGCAGGTCGTCGTCGGAGGTGGCGAGGACGGCGAGTGCTTCCTCGCGGGTCGGCAGCTCGCGCCGAAGCCCCTTGTCCACCAGCGTGTTCAGCAGGTCCATGAAAACTGATCCTGTCCTAAGGAGCCGTCTTGGGCCAAGGAGAGTTCGTACAACAGCGGCCATTCACTGTGTGGGTATTGCCACACAGTGGGTGGCTGCTCGTCCCACTAGTGTCTGTTCGCTGCCTACAAAACCCTCGGAGGACCCATGGCGTTCGGCTGGATCGACGAGCAGGCGCTGCTGCGCCGGCGCGCCGGACTCGTACGCACCCTGCGGCCCCGCCCCGCCGACTCCCCGCTCCTGGACCTGGCGAGCAACGACTACCTGGGTCTGGCCCGCCACCCCGAGGTCACCGAGGGCGCCGCGCGGGCCGCCCGGACCTGGGGCGGAGGCTCCACCGGATCTCGACTCGTCACCGGCACCACCGAGCTCCACAGTCAGCTGGAAGTCGAGCTGGCCGAATACTGCGGTTTCGAGGCGGCCCTCGTCTTCTCCTCCGGCTACGCGGCCAATCTCGCCGCGGTCACCGCGCTGGCCCCGCACGGCTCACTGATCGTCTCCGACGCCGGCAACCACGCCTCGCTGATCGACGGCTGCCGGCTGGCGCGCGCCACGACACAGGTCGTCGGCCACGCCGATCCCGAGGCCGTGCGCAAGGCGCTCCAGACGCACGGGGGCCCCGCGGTCGTCGTCTCCGACACCGTCTTCTCGGTGGACGGCGACGCCGCCCCCCTGGCCGCGCTCGCCGAGGCATGCCGGGAGCGTGGCGCGGGGCTGCTGGTCGACGACGCCCACGGCCTCGGCGTGCTCGGCGACGGCGGCCGCGGCGCCCCGCACGCGGCGGGACTCGCGGGCGCCGACGACGTCGTCGTGACGGTCACGCTGTCCAAGTCGCTCGGCAGCCAGGGCGGCGCCGTCCTCGGTCCCGCCCGGGTGATCGACCACCTGGTGAACGCGGCCCGGACCTTCATCTTCGACACCGGGCTCGCCCCCGCGGCGGCGGGAGCGGCCCTCGCGGCACTGCGGCTGCTGCGCCGCGAGCCCGCGCGCGCGTCGCGGGCCCGCGAGGTGGCCGCCGAACTGCACGCACGGCTGACCGCCGCGGGTCACGAGGCGGTACGCCCGGACGCCGCGGTCGTCTCCGTGCGCGCGCCGTCCCCGGAGGAGGCCGTGCAGTGGGCGGCGGACTGCCGTACCGCGGGTCTGGCCGTGGGCTGCTTCCGTCCCCCTTCCGTGCCCGACGGCATCTCACGGCTCAGGCTGACCGCCCGCGCGGACCTCTCCGAGGCGCAGATCGAACGCGCTGTACGTGTGATCGGTGAGACACGACCATGAGTCGGCGTGACACGGCCGTGCTCGGGGCGGAAGGGGTCAGAACGCGGCCGTGAACTCCGCCCAGCTCCCGGGGGAGAAGAGCAGCGCGGGTCCGGACGGGTTCTTGGAGTCGCGCACGGCGAGCAGTCCGGTCCCTGGACCGGTGCGCGGCCGAGCCGTCTCGACACAGTTGTTGGCGCCTGTGCTGTAGCTGCTGCGCAGCCACCGCACAGGGTGCAGATCGGTACTGGAAGGTACGTTCCGAGGCATTGCGGACATGGTGCCTCCTTACGCGCCGTCACCTATCCCGGCGATGTAATCCAACGAGTCCTCGGGCGAAAGGGCGTGGATCTGAAGGGCGTTGAAGGCCTCGCTATAGGCCTGGAGGTCTTCTTTCCGCTCGAGGTAGAGGCTACTCGTCAAGTGGTCGAGAACAACCACGTCCAGATCAGATGTGCTCGAAAATGAGAAGATTACGAAAGGCCCCGTGATGCCGATGTGGGCCCCCGCGGCGAACGGCAGCACCTGAATCCTGACCTGGGGCAGCCGGGCCGCCTCGATGAGCCGCCGCAGCTGTCGCGCCATGACGTCGGGCCCGCCGATGTCCCGGCGCAGCACCGCCTCGTCCAGCACCGCGCTCAGCCTCAGCGGCGGTTCGGCCCGCAGCACGTCCTGCCTGGCCAGCCGGACCTCCACCAGCGCGTCGAGCCGCTCGTCCGGCTCCGTGCCGAGCCCGTTCACCGCGGCCCGGGTCACCGCGCGCGCGTACTCCGGCGTCTGCAACAGCCCGGGCACCACGGAGGTCTCCAGCGTGCGCATCGCACTGGCCTGGGACTCCAGACTGATGAAGTCGCGATACGTCGGTGGCAGTACCCCGCGGTACTGGTGCCACCAGTGGTGCCGTCCGCCGCCCTCGTCGGAGCCCGCCAACACCAGGAGCAACTCCCGTAGTTGGGTATCGTGCACCGCGTAGGCGTCCAGCAGTAACCGCACGTCGGCCGGTTTCACCCCGCTGGCGCCGGTCTCGATCCGGCTCACCTTCGACTGGTGCCAGCCCACCAGCCGGGCCGCCTCACCACTGGTGAGCCCCGCACCGGTGCGCAACGCACGCAGTTCGGCGCCCAGTTTCCGGCGGCGTACCGCGGGACCGTGCTGCATGGGCTACTCCTTACTCCTTCCGAGCCGCCCAAATACGGTCTTCCGTCGGAGAGTTCACCGCTTCGAGCGACAGATATATGCATATCTTGGTGGATCGGCACCGTGACCGGCCGGGTAATGGCAGTCTGGCGATGAAGCACCAGTCCGGGACCGTACTCGAACCATCCGCTCCGTGTCGGACTGCGGTCCCGTGGGAAAGGGACGACGTCGCCATGGCAGACCATCTGGAAGCATCCGTCACTCTGCCGAGCGATCCCGCCTCGGTCTCCGCGGCCCGCACGTACGTCATCGGCACCCTGGCGGAATGGGGTCTGCCGGCGGACACGGAAGCGGCCGAGACGATCCGGCTCATCGTCTCCGAACTCGCCACCAACGCCGTACAGCACACCTTCGGACAGTCACCCACCTTCACGGTGGACATCCAGCTCGACCGTGACGAACAACTGCGCATCGGGGTCACCGACAGTCATCCGCGATTCCCCAAACGGCTGCCGGCCGCCGTCCAGCAGGACAACGGCCGCGGCATGGTCATCATCCGCTGGCTGACCGCGGAGTGCGGCGGCAAGCTGAGAGTCCGGCCCACCCGCGAGGGCGGCAAGACCGTCTCCATCGAACTCCCGTGGACGGTACCGGCGGAGCCGCTCTCCGCGGCGGGGCAGCAGGAGCCGTAGAGAGGCGCCTCCGAGAACGGAGGCGCCTCTCAGGGCGTCACGGCCGGCTGCGAGGGTGACGGCGGGTCAGGTCGCCGACATCCCCGCGGGGTGGGTCACTTGACCCGGCCGTACCAGACGCTCTTGGTCCAGATCTTCTGCAGCTTCACGACCTCCCCGCTCTTCGGGGAGTGCCAGATCTTCCCCTTCCCGGCATAGATGCCGACGTGGTACACGCTGGAGCCGGAGTGGAAGAACACGAGGTCTCCGGCCTTGCGGTTCCCCGCGGAGATATGGCGGGTCTTGTTGTACTGCTGGGCCGCCGTACGAGGCAGGCTTTTGCCGGCCTTCTTGAACGAGTAGAGCGTGAGCCCTGAGCAGTCGAACCGGTGCGGCCCCGCGGCGCCCCACTTGTAAGGGGAGCCCTTTTTGGAGGCAGCGACCTGAAGTGCCTTCGTCGCCGGTGTCGCGGCCTCGGCGTCGGATGCGACGCCCGGGACCACGAGAGAGCCGCCCACTGCGGCGATGGTGAGAGCCGAGGCCGTACCGGCCCGGGCCATGAGCGACGGGACACGATTGAGCGCAGACATGCGCAACCCTTCGTCAGCCGCCTGTGAAGGATGACCTGTCGGATTCGGGCTGGCGAAGTTGCCCGGCCGCATACTGCGGCTTCACCCCAAGGGCTGCTCGGGACGGCTGTTGACAGCCGTTCCGGCGACCCGTCGTGCTTGGGTCCTCCACTCCTGCCGATCCACTCCTGTCGACCGGTCATCCGTGCGGCGGCAGGACTCGGCGTCCGCCCGGATCGCCCCGCCGTTGTGGCGGGGTCTTGTCGTCAGACAGGGATCTTCACGTACTCCACGCCGAAAAACCCAATGGAATCGGGGATTTGTGGTGTTACTCACCACTCACCCGTTCGGGTGGACACTCGACTGTTCGAGGGAGCGTCGACAGGGTCGAGGACCCTCGGACCAGCGACGGAGGTACTCATTCCGGAGTCGGGCTACGCGCGTTGCGCAACCTCGACGGCCCTGTCAAAGGAGGGGCGTCTACTCCAAACGGGGGTACACCGTTTGGTGCGTTTCAACGCCGGTCCGGACGCCTCGCCACGCGGTCGGGCGCGCCGGGCCGGTCGCCGTCACGTCAACTGTCGGAGTGCGGCGGCACCGTGACCCGGGCCGTGCGCCGCTCGCCGTCGAGCACCCGCAGCGCCCGCGCCAGGGTCATGGCGTGCACCTCGGTCTCGTCGCGCTGATGCATGGTCGCCAGCGCGTCGCGCAGCTCGGCCGCCTTCGCCACCAGCGCCTGGGCGGCCCGCAGTCCGCGGTAGGTGTCACCGTGGTGCGCCGGGTTGATACGGCCGAGCAGGTCGACCACCTCGAGATAACGGTCGATCAGTTCGCCCTCGGCGCGCGTCAGAGCGGGCAGCGGAGGCAGCTCCGGTGGCAGCATCGCCCGCTCACCGGGCGCCGGGCGCGGTGCGCGAGGCCTTGCGGCTGGGGACGATCCGGTCCACCAGGCCGTACTCCACGGCTTCTTGGGCGTCCAGGATCTTGTCCCGCTCGATGTCCGCGGTGACTTGCTCGTGGGTGCGCCCGGTGTGACGTACGAGCATCTCCTCCAGGCGGAACCGGACGCGCGCCAACTCCTCGGCCTGAATGGCCAGATCGCTGGCCTGTCCCTCCACCGGCTGGGGCAGGGACGGCTGGTGGATCACCACGCGCGCGCCGGGCAGCGCGAACCGCTTGCCCGGGGTCCCCGCCGCCAGCAGCACCGCGGCGGACGAGCCGGCCTGTCCCAGGCAGATCGTCTCCACGTCACAGCTGACGAACCGCATCGTGTCGTAGATCGCCGACATCGCGCTGAAGGAGCCGCCGGGGGAGTTGATGTAGAGGGAGATGTCCCGGTCCGGATCCTGGTACTCGAGGTGCATGAACTGGGCCATCACATCGTTCGCCGACGTGTCGTCGACCGGTGTCCCGAGGAAGACGATCCGCTCCTCCAGGAGCTTGGAGTACGGGTCCATCGTCTTGTGGCCGGCGCTTGTGCGTTCCGTGAACTCGGGCAGGACATGGCGGGCGGACGGTCGGGTCATGAGGCACCCCTCCTTCTGTGTCTGTAAAAAATGTACAGGACGTACGTGACGCTAGAATGGGGTCATGGCCTACGAGATTCCGGTGACGCAAGCCAGGGCTGAGCTCGCCGACCTGATCAACCGCGTGGTGTACGGCGGTGAGCGCGTCGTCGTGACCCGCCACGGCAAGCCCCTCGTCGCCCTTGTCTCCGCCGCCGACCTGGAACGACTGGAGAAGCTCGCGGAGCCCGTCGGGCCGGCCGAGCGCGCCGAGGAGCAGGTGGTCACCGCGGTCTCCGCCGTCCGCGAGGTCGCGTCCGCTCCCCGCGAACAGCAGAGCTTCGGCATCACGGCGCACCACAGGGGCGCCGGGGCCTCCTGAGACACGGAAAGACCGTGCACCGACAGGGGTGCACGGTCATGGTCGTGGGAGGGTCCGTCAGCCGACCGGTGCGAGCTCCCGCTCCGTCGTCGGGGACTCGACGCTCTTCTTCCGGTCCTTGAGCGCGCTGCCCAGCAGCACCGCGCCGAGGCCGAGCGCGGCCCACCAGGCCAGGGTCAGGGCGGGGCCCGTCGCCGCCGCGCCGTCGAAGTACGCCACCGAGCGCGTCAGGGTCGCGCTCGCCCCCGGCGGCAGCCACTGGCCGATCATGCCGGCCGGCTCGGGCAGCATCTGCGGCGCCGAGGCCGCGCCGGACCACGGGTTGCCGAACAGCATGATCACACCGGAGACGATGCCCACACCGGCGGTGCCGAGCAGCGCGGCGAGACCCGCGACGGCACCGCTCACGGCCAGTGCCGTCAGCCCGAACACCCCGGCCTGTGCCCACCAGTCGCCCGCGATGACCCCGAGCCAGCTGTCCGCGACACCGGCGGCGGCCGCACCGACCAGCGCGGAGGCGCCGGCCAGGGTGATCACCGCACGCGTCCCGCGCAGCCCGCTGAAGGTGACCACCGCGCCCGCCGCCATACCGGCCAGGGCCAGCGGCAGCACGCTCGCGTTGAGGGCGGCGCCGCGCGGGTCCGCGGCCGGGGCGGCCACCACGTCGACCGTCCTGACCTGCGCGCCCTCGGCGCGCGCCTGCTCCGCCACCGCCTGCTGGAGCAGCTGGGCGACGACCGGGCTCGCGGCCGAGGCGGTCAGCAGCTCGGGACCCTCGGCGGTGACGACGACCGCCCCGTATACGGTCCGGTCCTCGATGGCGTCCCGGGCCGCGGCCTCGTCCTTGTAGTGGTGCAGCTCGAACGCGCCCTCGTGCTGTGCCAGTCGCTTCTCCACCTGGGCGGTCGCGGCGGCGGGCCCGGCCACGCCGAGCGGCAGGTCGCGGGGCGCGGTGCGGGCGGCGGGCCAGGCGAAGGCCCACAGAGCGAGCGCCGCGATGACCGGGACGAGGACGGCGACCGCGATCACGCGGCGGGCGTTATCGGTGGGGGCGGTGGACATGGCGGTTCCCTTCCGAGCGGAATCTAAAAAGAAGGATCGTTCGTTTTAGTTGTGGCTCCACCGTCCTGCCGTCGGCGTCCCTTGTCAAGAAGGAACGTTCGTTTTAGGTTGGTGACCATGGCCCGCGTATCCCAGGAACACCTCGACGCCCGTCGCCGGCAGATCCTCGACGGCGCCGCGATCTGCTTCGCCCGCAACGGCTTCCACGCCACGTCCATGCAGGACGTGCTGAAGGAGGTCGACCTGTCGGCCGGGGCGGTGTACCGCTACTTCAGCGGCAAGGAGGAGCTGATCGCCGCGGTCGTCGCGGAGGTCCTCGGCTCGGTCCGCGGAGCCTTCGAGGAGGCCTCGCGCCAGAGCCCGCCCCCGCCGCCGGACGACCTCGTCACCCTGGTCCTCGGCCGCACCCTCGCCGCCCGGGAGAACCTGACCGTCGACGGCGAGCCCGCCTTTCCCCGGCTCGTCATCCAGGTGTGGGCGGAGACGTTGCGCAACAAGGAACTGGCGGCCGTGCTGCACGACGGATACGCCGGGGTGCGCCAGGCCTGGACGCGGATCGTCGAGGGCTACCAGGACGCCGGGATGATGAGAGCCGACGTACATCCCGACCACGTGGCCCGCACGATGATCGCGGTCGCCGTCGGCTTCCTCGCCCAGCAGTCCCTCTTCGGGCCCGCCCCGGTCGAGATCCTCCGCGACGGTCTACGGGCGTTGATGAGCATGCCGGACCCACGCACCGCAACCGATGGATCACAGCTCGGTTAACTTGCTTGAAATGCGGTCCAACTAGCCTGCCGCCACGCCACCAGGGACTTTGCCCCGGGGCGGAGGCAACCGGACCCCGCACGGTCCGGAGCGAGGACTGTGAGGTGGGACGTGCAACTGACCCCGCACGAGCAAGAGAGGCTGCTCATCCACGTGGCGGCCGACGTGGCCGAGAAGCGCCGGGCCCGGGGGCTCAAGCTCAACCACCCGGAGACGGTCGCCCTCATCACGTCACACATCCTCGAAGGCGCCCGTGACGGCCGTACCGTCGCCGAACTCATGGCCTCGGGACGCAAGCTGCTCACCCGGGACGACGTCATGGAGGGCATCCCCGAGATGATCCACGACGTCCAGGTCGAGGCGACCTTCCCGGACGGCACCAAGCTCGTCACCGTCCACGACCCGATCGTCTGACGGGGGCTGCCGTGATTCCCGGAGAGATCCTCTTCGCCGAGGACCCGATCGTCTACAACGAGGGCCGCGAGGTCACCCGCCTCACCGTCCTCAACGCCGCCGACCGGCCCGTCCAGGTCGGCTCCCACTACCACTTCGCCGAGGCCAACCCCGGCCTGGAGTTCGACCGCGCGGCCGCGCGCGGCAAGCGGCTGAACGTCGCCGCCGGCACCGCCGTGCGCTTCGAGCCCGGGATCCCCGTCGACGTCGAACTCGTCCCGCTCGCCGGTGCCCGGATCGTGCCCGGACTGCGCGGGGAGACCGGAGGTGCCCTCGATGCCTGAGATCTCGCGTGCCGCGTACGCCGACCTGTTCGGCCCGACGACCGGCGACCGCATCCGGCTCGCCGACACCGACCTGATCGTCGAGATCGAGGAGGATCGTTCCGGCGGGCCCGGACTCGCCGGTGACGAGGCGGTGTTCGGCGGCGGCAAGGTCATCCGCGAGTCCATGGGACAGTCGCGCGCTACGCGCGCAGACGGCACCCCGGACACCGTCATCACGGGCGCGGTGATCATCGACCACTGGGGGATCGTCAAGGCCGACGTCGGCATCCGCGACGGCCGGATCACCGCGATCGGCAAGGCCGGCAACCCGGACACGATGGACGGCGTCCACCCGGACCTGGTCCTCGGCCCCGAGACCGAGATCATCGCGGGCAACGGACGGATCCTCACCGCCGGCGCGGTCGACGCACACGT
The DNA here is from genome assembly GCF_042894505.1 of Streptomyces sp. NPDC001536. Classification (NCBI taxonomy): domain Bacteria; kingdom Bacillati; phylum Actinomycetota; class Actinomycetes; order Kitasatosporales; family Streptomycetaceae; genus Streptomyces; species Streptomyces sp. NPDC001536. Next base: position 226,417 of record NZ_JBIAVQ010000013.1, on the reverse strand, counting down.
CCACTTCATCTGTCCGCAGATCGCCGACGAGGCGCTGTCCGCCGGGGTCACCACCCTGGTCGGCGGCGGCACCGGACCCGCCGAGGGCTCGAAGGCGACCACCGTCACCCCCGGCCCCTGGCACCTCGCCCGCATGATGGAGGCGATGGAGCAGTACCCGCTCAACATCGGCTTCCTCGGCAAGGGCAACACCGTCTCGCACGAGGCGATGCTGTCCCAGATCCGCGGCGGGGCACTGGGGCTGAAGCTCCACGAGGACTGGGGCTCGACCCCGGCCGTCATCGACGCCTCGCTCACGGTGGCGGAGCAGACCGGCATCCAGGTCGCCATCCACACGGACACCCTCAACGAGGCCGGGTTCGTGGGCGACACGCTCGCCGCGATCGCCGGCCGCGGCATCCACGCCTACCACACCGAGGGGGCGGGCGGCGGGCACGCGCCGGACATCATGACCGTGGTCTCCGAGCCGCACGTCCTGCCCAGCTCGACCAACCCGACACGGCCCTTCACCGTCAACACCGCCGAGGAACACCTCGACATGCTGATGGTGTGCCACCACCTCAACCCGGCGGTGCCGGAGGACCTGGCCTTCGCCGAGTCCCGGATCCGGCCGACGACGATCGGCGCGGAGGACATCCTCCACGACCTCGGCGCGATCTCGATCATCTCGTCCGACGCCCAGGCCATGGGCCGCGTCGGCGAGGTCATCATGCGGACCTGGCAGACCGCCCACGTCATGAAGCGCAAGCGGGGCGTGCTGCCCGGGGACGGTCGCGCGGACAACCAGCGGGTACGCCGGTACGTCGCCAAGTACACGATCAACCCGGCCATCGCCCAGGGCCTGGCCCGGGAGGTCGGCTCGGTGGAGACCGGCAAGCTCGCCGACCTCGTGCTGTGGGAGCCCGCGTTCTTCGGGGTCAAGCCGCATCTCGTCGTCAAGGGCGGCCAGATCGCCTACGCGCAGATGGGCGACGCCAACGCGTCCATCCCCACCCCGCAGCCGATCCTGCCGCGGCCGATGTACGGCGCGATCGGGCGGGCGCCGGCCGCCAACTCTTTCAACTTCGTCGCCCCGCTGGCGATCGAGGACGGGCTGCCGGAGCGGCTTCAGCTCGGGAAGCGGTTCGTGGCGATCGAGTCGACGCGCGGTGTCACCAAGGCGGACATGCGCGAGAACGACGCGCGGCCTCAGGTGCGGGTCGATCCCGACAGTTTCGCCGTGCACATCGACGGGGAGCTGGTCGAGGCCACGCCCGCCGCCGAACTGCCCATGGCCCAGCGTTACTTCCTGTTCTGATGTCCAGGGGAGCACTTCTCGTCCTGGCCGACGGCCGGTTTCCCGCCGGGGGGCATGCGCACTCCGGCGGGGCCGAGGCGGCCGTCAAGGCCGGGCGGATCACCGGGGCGGCGTCCCTGGAGGAGTTCTGTCGGGGGCGGTTGCACACGGCGGGGCTGGTCTCGGCCTCGCTGGCCGCGGCGGCCGTACTCGGGGTGGATCCCGTGGAGTTGGACGCGGCGGCGGACGCGCGTACGCCGTCGCCCGCGCTGCGGGTCGCCGCGCGGAAGCTGGGGCGGCAGTTGACGCGGGCCGCGCGGGTGACCTGGCCTTCTGGTGAACTCGACGCTTTGGCGCGGGAGTTCCCCAAGGGGGCCCATCAGCCGGTGGTGTTGGGGGTCACGGCTCGGGCGGCCGGGCTCGACGCGGTCGATGCGGCGTACTGCGCGGCGTACGAGAGCGTGAGTGGGCCGGCGTCGGCGACGGTGCGGTTGCTGAGTCTCGATCCGTTCGATGCGACGGGGGTGCTGGCTCGGCTGGCGCCGGAGCTGGACCGGGTCGCGGATCGGGCGGTGGAGGCCGGGCGCGGGGTGGTGGACGAGGGTGTGGGCGCCTTGCCGGCGGCTTCCGCTCCGTTGCTGGAGATCTCGGCGGAGTTGCATGCGGCTTGGCCCGTACGGCTGTTCGCGTCATGAGTTTTCTCGCCCCCGCCGCCCCTACCCGTCCCATCCTCCAGGGGCTCCGCCCCTTCGACCCCGCTGGGGGCTCTGCCCCCAGACCCCCGATCGGCCCTTAAGGGGCCTCGTCCTCAAACGCCGGACGGGCTGAGTTGACCCAGGGCGTGGGGAACTGCGCGACCAGCCCCAACGAACCCGCACCCGACCACTACGTGTAGGAGCCGCACATGCACCTCGACCACCACCACGACGGCCCCGCCGCCGTCAGCGCCGATGCCCACCGCTCCGACGGATCACGCCGCGCCCTCCGGATCGGGCTCGGCGGGCCCGTCGGATCGGGCAAGACCGCCACCGTCGCCGCGCTCTGCCGGGCCCTGCGCGACGAGTTGTCCCTCGCGGTCGTCACCAATGACATCTACACCCGTGAGGACGCCGAGTTCCTGCTGCGTGAGGCCGTGCTGCCGCCGGAGCGGATCACGGCCGTGGAGACGGGGGCGTGCCCGCACACGGCGATCCGGGACGACATCTCGGCGAACCTCGAAGCGGTGGAGGACCTGGAGGACGAGATCGGGCCGTTGGATCTCGTGCTGGTCGAAAGTGGCGGGGACAACCTGACCGCGACCTTCTCCAAGGGGCTCGTCGACGCGCAGATCTTCGTGATCGACGTCGCCGGCGGGGACGACATCCCGCGCAAGGGCGGTCCCGGGGTGACCACCGCCGATCTCCTCATCGTCAACAAGACCGACCTCGCCCCCTACGTCGGCTCGGACCTCGCGCGGATGGCGGCGGACGCCAAGGCGCAGCGGGCCGAACTGCCGGTCGTCTTCCAGTCGCTCAGGAGCGAGGCCGGAGTCGCGGACGTCGCCGCGTGGGTGCGGGCGCAGCTGGCCGCGTGGACCGCATGACGGCGGGCGTGACGGGCGTGAAGGCCACCGCGCGGATCGGGGCGCGGGACGACGGCCGGGGCGGTACGTCGCTGCCGGTGCTGGAGGGCGACGGGCCGCTGGCGCTGCGGCGGACCCGGGGGAGTGCCGACGAGGCGCGGGTCATGCTCGTCGGCGCCATGAGCGGGCCCCTCGGCGGGGACCACTTCACCGTCGAGGCCGAGGTGGCGGACGGGGCCCGGCTGCGGGTCGGGTCGGCCGCCGCCACCATCGCCCTGCCGGGACAGGCCAAGGGGGAGGCGCGGTACGACGTACGGCTCACCGTCGCCGACCGGGGTGAACTGCACTGGCTGCCGGAGCAGTTGATCTCCGCGCAGGGCAGTGACCTGTACGTCACCACGCGGGCCGACGTGGCGGCGAGCGGGCGGCTCATTCTGCGTGAGGAGCAGGTACTGGGGCGGGCCGCGGAGCAACCCGGTCGGCTCACCAGCCGTCTCACCCTGTGTGTGGCCGGGCGTACCGTCCTCGACCAGGAGTTGGCCTGCGGGCCGGGGGCGCCGGGCGGCTGGGACGGCCCCGCCGTGCTGGCGGGACATCGGGCCGTGGGGCAACTGGTCGTCGTACGGCCGGAGTTCGCCGCGGAGCCGGTCGCCGCGCGCGTGCTCGGGGACGGCGCCGTGGTCGTGCCGCTCGCCGGACCTGCCGTGTTGGTGAGCGCCGTGGCGCCGGACGCGCTGAAGCTGCGCAGGGTCCTGGACGAAGCGCTGGCCTCGCTCGGGTAGCGAACACCCTTCTCCGTTTATCGGATTGGTAAAGAAACCGTGGCCGCCCCTGTTCTCAGGCGACGCACAGCCGCGAGGATCCCCTTGTCATCAACGACATAGGGGAGTTCCAGTTGAGGCACCACAGATCGACAAGGCGGGCCGCGGCGTTCGGCTCGGCCGGAGTGCTGGTCACGGCGACCCTGATAGCCGGGGCCGTCACGGCCCCCACCGCCAGCGCGAGCGCGGCCGGCCGGCACGGCCAGGACCGTGAGGCCCGCGGCGCCGCCGTCGCCGCCGCCCGTGCCGAGAAGGCCGGGATCGACTGGCAGGACTGTCCCGCCGACTGGGGGCTCGAGAAGCCGATCCAGTGCGGCTGGGTCAGCGTGCCGCTGGACTACGCGAAGCCGAACGGCAAGCAGATCAAGCTCGCCGTCGACCGCATCGGCAACACCGGGACCGAGGCCGAGCGCCAGGGCGCCCTCATCTACAACCCGGGCGGTCCCGGCGGCTCCGGCCTGCGCTTCCCGCGCCGGGTCACCACCAAGGCCCCGGTGTGGGTCAACACCTCCAAGGCGTACGACTTCGTGGGCTTCGACCCGCGCGGTGTGGGCAAGTCGGCACCCATCTCCTGCATCGACCCGCAGGAGTTCGTGAAGGCGCCCAAGGCGGACCCGGTGCCCGACTCCGAGGCCGACAAGCTCGCCCAGCGCAAGCTCGCCCGTGAGTACGCGGAGGGCTGCGCCGAGCGCAGCGGCGAGATGCTGCCGCACATGACCACGCCGAACACCGCGCGCGACCTGGACGTCATCCGCGCCGCGCTCGGCGAGAAGAAGCTCAACTTCCTCGGCGTCTCCTACGGCACCTACCTGGGCGCGGTCTACGGCACGCTGTTCCCGGGCCACGTCCGCCGCATGGTCGTCGACAGCGTCGTCAACCCGTCGCGGGAGAAGATCTGGTACGAGGCCAACCTCGACCAGGACGTCGCCTTCGAGATGCGCTGGAAGGACTGGCAGGACTGGGTCGCCGCCAACGACGCCGCCTTCCACCTCGGCACCACCCGTGCCGAAGTCCAGGCGAAGTGGCTGGAGTTGCGTGCCACGGCCAAGAAGAGCCCCATCGGTGGTGTGGTCGGCCCCGCCGAGCTGATCGGCTTCTTCCAGAGCGCCCCGTACTACGACTCCGCGTGGGTCTCGACGGCCACCGTGCTCAGCAAGTACTTCGACGGTGACACCCAGGCCGTCGTCGACGCGGCCGCGCCCGACCTGACGGACACCGCGGGCAACGCCGCCTCGGAGAACGGCAACGCCGTCTACACGGCCGTCGAGTGCACCGACGCCAAGTGGCCCACCAGCTGGAAGAAGTGGGACCGCGACAACACCCGGCTGCACAAGGACTACCCGTTCCTCACCTGGGCCAACGCCTGGATGAACCTGCCCTGTTCGACCTGGCCGGTCAAGCAGCAGACCCCCGTGGACGTCAGGACCGGCAAGGGACTGCCCGGCGTGCTGATCGTCCAGGCCGAGCGTGACGCGGCGACCCCGTACGGCGGTGCGGTCGAGCTGCACAAGCGGTTCAAGGGCTCGCGTCTGATCACCGAGAAGAACGCGGGCTCCCACGGTGTGACCAGCCTGGTCAACCCGTGCATCAACGAGCGGGTGGACTCCTACCTGCTCAGCGGCAAGCTGGACGCCTCCGACGTCACGTGCGGACCGCACGCGACGCCGAAGCCGTAACACCCCAGGGGCGGCTCCACCGGGAGCCGCCCCTTTTTCATGCCGCGAACCAGGCGTCCTCCGCCGCGTAGTCGAAGAGGTCGCCGTAGGACCGGAGCATCTTCGGGTACGCCTCCCGCCAGTCCCGCCCGGCCAGGTGCCGCTCGATCCAGGCGACGGTCTCGGGCAGCGTCTCGGCGTACCCGACGACCGCTCGGTAGCCCAACTCCCGCTCGGCGGCGCCCATGTCGCAGACGACCGGTACCGGCACCGACCACGGGGTGTCCCCGACCGTGGGGGCCGGGGGCGGTCCGTCCACGAGGACGTCCTCCCGTTCCACCCCCATCACCGTGTCGATGGCACGGGCGATCTCCGCCACCGTCGGCGCGTCGGGGTCGACGGCGTTGAGGACACGGGTGCCCGGTCGCGCGGCCGCCAGCCGGATCAGTTCCGCGATGTTGTGGACGCTCGCCGGGTGGAAACGGCTCCTGCCGCCGTAGGCGAGGACGCGCCGGGTCCGCCCGTCGAGGTTGCGTTTGACGAAGTACAGCTCGCGCGGTGTCCCGCAGTGCGGTCCGTGGACGCCCCCGGCGCGCAGCAGCGTGGTCGGCAACTCCGCACCGGCAGCCAGGAGTTCGCGCTCCAAGGCGGCCTTGCGGGTGCTGTACGTCTGCTCTCCGGGCCGGACGGTCCGCTGGTCCTCGGTGATGGGCACGGGGTACTCGGGGAAGCCGTTCGGCTCCTCCTGGGTGTCGAAGTTGCGGCCCTTGTCGTCCTCGTACACCGACACGCTGGAGATGACGACGGCGGACCCCACGCGGTCGGCGAGGCCCGTCAACTGCCGTGCGTGCGCGGCCCCGTAGGCCACCACGTCGACCAGGACGTCGCACCCGTCACCCACCGCGGCGGCGAGCGCTGCGTCGTCCTCCCGATCGGCGCGGGCGACGCGCACGTCCCCGGGCCAGCCCTCGTCCCGCCCGCCGCCCCTGGAGACGGCGGTCACCTCCCACCCGTCCCGGGCCAGCGCACCCACCGCCGCCCGGCCGATCTGCCCGGTCGCCCCGATCACCACAGCTCGTCGCGTCATACGGCGACGGTACGACTGTCGGCTCCGGGCGTCCCAGGGCTTTCTGCCGACGGCAGAGGTCAGCGCAGGGGGATCCGCGGGAAGCGGCGTTCCTTCTCGGAGCGCTCCGCGGCTTCCGCGGCCTTGGCGACGGCCGCGTACTCGTCGACGTACTCCTGCCCGGAGAGGTTGAGGATGGCGTAGATGATCTCGTCGGTGATGGCGCGCAGGATCGCCTTCTCGTTCTCCATGCCCTCGTAGCGGGAGAAGTCGAGGGGTTCGCCGAAGCGGATGGTCACGGGGTGGATGTTGGGGATGACCTTGCCGGGCGGCTGGGCCTCGAAGGTGCCGATCATCGCGCAGGGGATGACGGGCACCCCGGCCTTCAGCGCCATCACGGCGACGCCGACCTTGCCCTTGTAGAGCCTGCCGTCGTGCGACCGCGTGCCCTCCGGGTAGATCCCGAGCAGCTCGTCCTTGCTCAGCACCCCGAGTCCCTCACGGATGGCTGCCTGGCCGGCCTCCTTGCCGGTGCGGTCGACGGGGATCTGCCCGGCGCTGCGGAAGAAGAACGCGGTGAGCCGGCCCTTGAGGCCCGGGCCCGTGAAGTACTCCTTCTTCGCGAGGAAGGTGATGCGGCGCTTGAGGATCGCCGGCATCAGGAAGTGGTCCGAGAAGGACAGGTGGTTACCGGCGACGATGGCCGCACCGGTCGCCGGTACGTGCTCGAGCCCCTCGATCCGAGGCCGGAAGACCAGTCTCAGCAGGGGTCCCAACAACACGTATTTGAGCAGGTAGTAGAACAACTGGACGCTCCTCACTCCGGCAAATCGGTGCAACCGCCGCGTTCCAGCAGGTCAACCGGCGTGTCGTGGGGTGGCCAGTGTATGTGCATGCGGGGGTGCGGGGAACTGTGTCGCGGGCGGGGGGAGGCGACCGCGGGATCAGCCTGGTGCTACTGGCGGGTAGGCGGCAATGAGATCGCTGAGCATGACGGATTCGCGAGCATGGGTGGCGCAGAGGGAGGTCTTGCGTCCCGGCGCGATGAGGGGGTGCGTTTCGACCGTGGACAGGACGGGGCCGGCTGCTCGTGACCGTCCTGGAACGGTCACGAGCAGCCGGCCCTCTCGCCAGGCGCTCAGCCCCGCGTCAGTACCCTCTCCAATGCCCCGAGCGCACCGGAGAGTTCCTCGCCCGTGATCGTCAACGGCGGCGCCAGCCGGATCGTCGACCCGTGGGTGTCCTTGACCAACACGCCTTCCCGCATCAGCCGTTCACTGATCTCCCGCCCGGTCCCGAACACCGGGTCGATGTCGACGCCCGCCCACAGCCCGCGGGCCCGGAAGCCGAGGACGCCCTTGCCGACCAGGTCCGACAGGCCGTCCCGCAGCACCACGCCCAACTCGGTGGCCCGGCGCTGGAATTCGCCCGTCTCCAGGAGCTCGACCACGGCGGTGCCGACCGCGGCCGCGAGAGGGTTGCCGCCGAACGTGGAGCCGTGCTCGCCCGGTCGCAGCACGCCCAGTACGTCCCGGCGGGCCACCACCGCGGACACCGGGACGATGCCGCCGCCCAGCGCCTTGCCGAGGAGCAGCACGTCCGGGACGACCGACTCGTGCTCGACGGCCAGCGTGCGGCCCGTGCGGCCGAGACCCGACTGGATCTCGTCCGCGATGAAGAGGCAGCCCTTGCGGCGGGTCAGTTCGCGTACGCCCGTGAGGTAGCCCTCGTCCGGGATCACGACCCCCGCCTCGCCCTGGATGGGCTCCAGGAGCACCGCAGCCGTCGTCTCGTCGACCGCCGCCTCCAGCGCCGCCAGGTCGTTGTACGGCACGATCCGGAAGCCGGGGGTGAAGGGGCCGAAGCCCGCGCGGGCCGTCTCGTCGGTGGAGAACGACACGATCGTCGTCGTACGGCCGTGGAAGTTCTCCGCGGCGACCACGATCGTCGCCCGGTCCGCGGGGACGCCCTTCACGTCGTAGGCCCACTTGCGGGCCACCTTGATGCCGCTCTCGACCGCCTCGGCGCCCGTGTTCATCGGCAGCACCATGTCGAGGCCCGTCAACGCGGCCAGGCGCTCGGCGAACTCGGCCAGCTTGTCGTTGTGGAAGGCCCGTGAGGTGAGCGTCAGCCGGTCCAGCTGGCGGTGGGCCGCCTCGATCAGCGCCGGATGGCGGTGGCCGAAGTTGAGGGCCGAGTAGCCGGCCAGCATGTCCAGGTAGCGGCGCCCCTCGACGTCCTCCACCCAGGTGCCCTCGGCGCGGGCGACGACCACCGGCAGGGGGTGGTAGTTGTGCGCCAGCACCGGTTCCTCGGCGCTGATCAGATCGGCGGAGGAGCGCGTGTGTACGGCAGCGGTCATGAGCGGATCTCCTGGGTGCAGCACTTGATGCCGCCGCCGGCCTTGTGGAACTCGGAGAGGTCGACGGGGACGGGGACATAGCCGTGGTCGTCGAGGCGCGCGGCCAGCGCCTCGGCCTGCGGTGCGATGAAGACATGGCGGCCGTCGGACACGGAGTTCAGTCCGAACGCCATCGCGTCGTCGCGGGTCGCGAGCACCGCGCGGGGGTACAGCCGTGCGAGCACCTCGCGGCTGCCCGGTGAGAACGCCTCCGGGTAGTACACGATGTTGTTCTCGCCCTCGGAGTCGTCCAGGACGAACAGCGCGGTGTCCAGGTGGTAGAAGTGCGGGTCCACCAGCGTCAGGCTGATCACCGGGTGGCCGAAGAACTCCTGCACCTCGCGGTGGGCCTCCCGGGTCGTCCGGAAGCCGGTGCCGGCCAGGACGTACCGGCCCGTCCAGACGAGATCGCCCTCGCCCTCGCAGACGGACGCGGGGCGGTGGACGTCGTAGCCCGCCGTCTTGAACCACAGGTCGTAGTGTGTGGACTCGGGGCGCCGCTCGGGTGCGTGGAACAGCGAGCCGAAGACGCGGCCGTCGACGACGACCGCCGAGTTCGCGGCGAAGACCATGTCCGGGAGACCGGGGACCGGCTCCAGGGCGTCGACGGCGTGGCCGTGGGAGCGGTAGGCGCCGATCAGGGCCTGCCACTGCTCCTGGGCCAGATCCACATCGACGTGCGTGTCGGGATGCATCCAGGGATTGATCGCGTACTGCACGGCGAAGTGTCTGGGTTCGCAGACAAGGAATCGCCGTCGGCGCGGCACACGGGCGTCGGACACAGAGGGGTTCCTCCGCTTCCTGAGGTGTCGACTGAGGGTTGACACCAAGGTAGGAAGTGACGGTCACGCCCGACAAGCAATGAGAATTGCGTGTCCGCGCAGGAATGCTGCGTCTTTCACCGGTTCAACGCAGCTCTGCTGCGCGCCCCGAGGTTTCGGGCGGCGCGGCCTGGCTCGCCCCAGCTTCTGGGCTCTCCGGGATCAGATGGGACAGCACCATCACACTGATCGTCTTGCGGATGAAGGGCTCGATCCGGATCCGCTCCAGCACCTCCTCGAAGTGCTCCACGTCCCGCGCTCGCACATGCAGCAGCGCGTCCGCGCCGCCCGTCACGGTCATCGCCGCCGTGATCTCCGGATGGTTGCGCACCACCTCCGCGAGCCGCCGCGGCGGCGCCGCACCCTCGCAGTACACCTCGACGTACGCCTCCGTGCGCCAGCCCAGCGCCGACGGCTGCACCGTGGCCGTGAACCCGGTGATCACGCCCGTCTCGCGCAACCGGTCCACGCGCCGCTTGACCGCCGTGGAGGACAGCCCCACGGCCGTGCCGATCTCGGCGAAGCTCGTCCTGGCGTTCGCCATCAGAGCGGTGATGATCTTCCGGTCGAGCTCGTCGAACGGTGCGGGCGCGCTGTGCATGTCGGCACTGTATCCAGCGAGAACGTCCCTGCCCCGGCACGTGTGCAGACGTGCGAATTACTCCTACACTCCGGGTTCATGCTGCGCGCCCTGGCTGTCGACGACGAACGCCCCTCGCTGGAGGAACTGCTCTACCTCCTCAACGCCGACCCCCGGATCGGCACCGCGGAGGGCGCCGGCGACGCGACCGAGGCGCTGCGCCGCATCAACCGGGCGCTGGAATCCGGGCCCCAGGGCCCCGAGGCGATCGACGTCGTCTTCCTCGACATCAACATGCCCGGCCTCGACGGCCTCGACCTGGCCCGGCTGCTCACCGGATTCGCCCGGCCGCCACTGGTCGTGTTCGTCACCGCCCACGAGGACTTCGCCGTGCAGGCCTTCGACCTCAAGGCCGTGGACTACGTCCTCAAACCCGTCCGCAAGGAACGCCTCGCGGAGGCGGTCCGCCGCGTCGTCGAACTGCGCACCGCCGAGATCCGTGGCACCACCCCGCGCATCCCCGTGAGCGAACCCGACCCCGACCACATACCCGTGGAACTGGGGGGCGTGACCCGTTTCGTCAACGTCGAGGACATCACCCACGTCGAGGCCCAGGGCGACTACGCCCGGCTGCACACCACCAAGGGCAGCCACCTGGTCCGCATCCCCCTGTCCACCCTGGAGGAGCGCTGGCGCTCCCGCGGCTTCGTCCGCATCCACCGCCGCCACCTGGTCGCCCTGCGCCACGTCGGCGAACTCCGCCTCGACGCCGGCACCGTCAGCGTCCTGGTCGGCTCCGAGGAACTCCAGGTCAGCCGCCGCCACACCCGCGAACTGCGGGACCTGCTGATGAGGAGGCCGTGACGGTGCCCCAGCACCAGAACCCCGCCGAACGCCGGGTCGTCGTCACCGGCCCGCCCCGGCAGACCCGACGCGTCCCCGGCTACAACCGCCCCCGTACCGAGATCGACGAACAGACCACCCTCGGCCACACCTACGTCCGCTCCCTGATGCGCATCCAACTGCGCGCAGCCCTCACCGTCTTCGCCGTCCTCGGCCTGCTCGTCGGCCCGCTCCCGCTGCTCTTCGCCGCCATGCCCGACGCCCGCCGCGTGGAGTGGGCGGTCCTCGGCTTCGGCCTGTACGTCCCGCTGGTGCTGCTCGCCCGCTGGTACGTACGGCGGGCGGAGCGCAACGAACGCGACTTCGTCCGCCTCGTAGAAGACCGATGAACTCCCACTACGCCGTTCCGGCCGTCGCCCTCGTCGTCGTCGCGACCGTCCTCGTCGGCGCCTTCGGCCTGCGCATCTCCCGCACGACCTCCGACTTCTACGTCGCCTCCCGCACCGTCGGCCCCCGGCTCAACGCGGCCGCCATCAGCGGCGAGTACCTCTCCGCCGCCTCCTTCCTCGGCATCGCGGGCCTCGTCCTGGTCCAGGGCCCCGACATGCTCTGGTACCCGGTCGGCTACACCGCCGGCTACCTCGTCCTGCTGATCTTCGTCGCCGCCCCGCTGCGCCGCTCCGGCGCCTACACCCTGCCCGACTTCGCCGAGGCCCGGCTCGCCTCCCAGGCGGTACGACGGCTCGCCGGGGCCTTCGTCGTCGGCGTCGGCTGGCTGTACCTGCTGCCCCAGCTCCAGGGCGCCGGACTCACCCTGACGGTCCTGACCGGGGCGCCCGACGGGCTCGGCGGAGTGATCGTCGCCGTCGTCGTGGTCGCGACCGTCGCCGCGGGCGGCATGCGCAGCATCACCTTCGTGCAGGCCTTCCAGTACTGGCTCAAGCTCACCGCCCTGCTCGTCCCCGCCCTCTTCCTCGTCCTCGCCTGGCAGGGCGACGGCGCCCCCACCCACGCCTTCGAGGAACCGGCCACCTTCCGCGAACAGCGGGTCGTCCGCGTCGACGACAGCCTCGACCTGACACTGGACCGCCCGCTGACCGTCACGGTCGACGGCACCGTCGACGGCCGCGCCCACGAGGACACCGAACTCCGCCTCCCCGCCGGCACCCATCACATCGACGCCGGCACCCGGCTGACCTTCGCCCAGGGAGCCCCCGTCCCCGAGGCCGACCGCGACAGCGGCGCCGGTCTGTCGCCCTCGCAGGCCGAGAGCCGCGGCGAACGCCCGCTGTACGCCACCTACGGACTGATCCTCGCGACCTTCCTCGGCACCATGGGCCTGCCGCACGTGGTGGTCCGCTTCTACACCAGCCCGCACGGCGTCGCCGCCCGCCGCACCACCGTCGCGGTCCTCGGCCTGATCGGCGCCTTCTACCTCCTGCCGCCGGTCTACGGCGCCCTGGGCCGCCTCTACGCCCCCGAACTCACCCTCACCTCGAACGCGGACGCCGCCGTCCTGCTGCTGCCCGACCGGATGATCGGCGGCCTCGGCGGCGACCTCCTCGGCGCACTGGTCGCCGGGGGCGCCTTCGCCGCGTTCCTGTCGACCGCCTCGGGGCTGACCATGGCGGTGGCGGGCGTGCTCACCCAGGACGTCCTCCCCTCCCGCGGCGTACGGCACTTCCGGCTCGGCACGGTCCTCGCCATGGCCGTACCGCTGGCGGCGAGCGTCCTGGTCGGCGGACTGCCGGTCGCCGACGCGGTCGGGCTCGCCTTCGCGGTGTCGGCCTCCTCCTTCTGCCCGCTGCTCGTCCTCGGCATCTGGTGGCGCCGGCTGACCCCGCCGGGCGCGGCCGCCGGGATGCTGGTGGGCGGCGGCTCCGCCCTGGTCGCCGTGGCCGCGACGATGGCCGGCTTCCCCGGCACCGGAGCGCTGCACGCCCTGCTCGCCTGGCCCGCCCTCTGGTCGGTACCGCTGGCCTTCCTCACCATGGTCCTGGTGTCCCTGGCCACCCCGGGCCGGGTCCCGGCCGGAACGGCGGCGATCCTGGCGCGGTTCCATCTGCCGGAGGAGCTGCGGGCGGAGGTGAAGGCATGAGGACATCCCTGACGAGCCGGATCGGGGCGGTCGTATGAGCGGCTTCCTCGCCGGCCTCTGTGTCGCCGTCCTTCCCCTGCTCGCCGCCGGATTCTGGCTCGGCCGCCGTACCGCGCGCCCCGAGAGCCTGCGCGGCCTCGGCACCCCCGTCGAGCACGCCACCTTCGAGACCCTGCACACCGCCTCCCTCGCCGCGCCCCCGCTCAGGGCCGGCCTCACCGAGGAGACCGCCCGCAAGTCGGCCCGCCGGCTGCGCACACTGCTCGGCACGGACGCCCTGTGTCTGACCGACCAGAAGACGGTCCTGGTCTGGGACGGCATCGGCGGCCACCACCGCGCCGAGATCATGGAGCGGCTCGCCGGACCCCTGGAGACCGGCCGCGGCGAGGCATTCCCGCTGACCTGCGACCACCTCGACTGCACGGTCCGCTGGGCCGTCGTGGCACCGCTCACCGTCGACGACCGGATCCACGGGACCCTCGTCGCCTTCGGGCCCCACGAGTCCGCCGTCCTCGTCCGGGCCGCGGGAGAGGTCGCCCGCTGGATCTCCGTCCAGCTCGAACTCGCCGACCTCGACCGGTCCCGCACCCGCCTCATCGAGGCCGAGATCAAGGCCCTGCGCGCCCAGATATCCCCGCACTTCATCTTCAACTCGCTCGCGGTGATCGCGAGTTTCGTGCGCACCGACCCCGAGCGGGCCCGCGAACTGCTCCTGGAGTTCGCCGACTTCACCCGCTACTCGTTCCGCAGGCACGGCGACTTCACCACCCTCGCCGACGAACTCCACGCCATCGACCACTACTTGGCGCTGGTCCGGGCCCGCTTCGGCGACCGCCTCTCCGTCACCCTCCAGATCGCCCCCGAGGTGCTGCCGGTCGCCCTGCCCTTCCTCTGTCTGCAACCGCTCGTCGAGAACGCCGTCAAGCACGGCCTGGAAGGCAAGGGCGACAAGGCCCACATCAGCATCACCGCACAGGACGCCGGCGCCGAGGCGCTGGTCGTCATCGAGGACGACGGCACGGGAATGGACCCCGCCGTGCTGCGCCGCATCCTCGCCGGCGAGGTCAGCCCCTCGGGCGGCATCGGACTGTCCAACGTCGACGACCGGCTGCGCCAGGTCTACGGCGACGACCACGGCCTCGTCATCGAGACCGCCGTAGGGGCGGGCATGAAGATCACCGCCCGGCTGCCGAAGTACCAGCCGGGGGTGCACTCCGGCGGGCGCCTCAGCCGCGAATAGGCCTCGTTCGGCTTCAGGTGCTGCGCGTGGCGACCATCCCGAGGGTGATCAGGCCCAGCACGACCCAGCCGAACCACAGCCAGCCGTTGCTGCCGAGCGCCACCGTGTAGGCCGTCACCACGACGAGACCGCCGACGGTGAGCACCCCCATCGTTCTGGTCGAGCCATCCGTGGAACCGGAACCGGGCATCGCAACACCCTCCTCAGGATTGGTCTCCCTCCATGGTGCCCCCGTTCTGCTTCCTGACGGTGCAGACGACGAAATGAGTGCCCGCCTTCCAGGGACCTTCGCTCGTCCAGGAGCCCGCCGTGTACACCGACGGGTCGAAGCCGTAGTCCCGTGGCGGCACATCCCGCCCACACGCCACGTCCGACTCGGTGCGCGCCTCTTCGAGCGTGACATCGGCGGCCAATCGGGTGAACCCGAGCACCTCCTCGTCATGGGCACCCGCACAGGACACCAGCCGGGCGGACCGGTTGGACCGCACCCCCAGACAGTCCCGCTTCTGCATGTTCGACACGTCGGAGAACTCGGTACCGGCCTTGCGGTGATCGCCGAGCGGCCCGTACACCGGCCCGTGAGCGCCCAGCACCAGACAGGCGGTGCGCTTGCCGGCGGCCACGAAACCCGCCTCGCTCGGCACGACGGCGAGGCTCCGCACATCGGCCAGCCTCCCGCGGAGCTCCTCGGTCCGCTCCTCGCACCCCGCCGGACCCCGCTCCCGGGCCTCGGCGGCGGACGCGGCCCCGACGAAGGCGACCACCTGCCCGTCGGCCGTGCTGCCGCAGCCCGACTCCAGACGCAGCCGCGGAGTCCCCTTGAAGGCGCCCGCCTCCCCCCAGTCGGCGAGCACGCAGTCGCCGTCCTTGAGGGGCTGGGAGAGCCCGACCTGTGTGCCGTACGGCTGTGCGGTCCCGCCGCCCTCCCTCCCGTCGACGGGCGGCTGCTGGGCCACCGCGTACCAGACCCCGCCCCCGGCCAGGGCCAGCCCCAGCAGCCCGGCGAGGGCGGAGTGCAGGGCCCGGGGGCGGGTACGCCGCCTGCTTCCGCCCGACGTGACCAAGGGCCCGAAGCCCTCGGGGACGGCCGGTGGCGGCGGAACGGCTACGGGCGCGGGAGGCGCCGGCTGGGCCCAGGGCGGCTGCGACCCGAGGTCGGTCTGGGTCCGGGCGTGGGCCTCCGCCTGGGAGGCGACGAGCCGCGCCAGCGCGGCCTCCACCTCGGCCGCGGTGATCCGCCGTTCCGGGTCCTTGACCAGCATCGCCTCGAGTACGGGGCCCAGGGCGCCGGCCCGCTGCGGTGGCCGCGGCTCCTCCATGACCACCGCGGTGATCTCCGCGAGGTGCGACTCCCGGTCGAACGGACCGCGGCCCTCCACGGCGTGGTAGAGCGTGCAGCCCAGCGAGAACAGGTCCGCGGCCGGGGTGGGCGGCCCGCCCGTGGCCCGCTCCGGCGCCAGATAGCCCGCCGTGCCCACCAGCACGGACGTCAGCGTGTACCGCGTCTCGCCGGCGTCCGGCTGCACGGAGATCCCGTAGTCCGTGAGCACGACACGGCCGTAAGGCGACCCGGACCGGTCGGGTGCGAGCAGGATGTTCGCCGGTTTCACGTCCCGGTGCATGACGCCCCGCTGATGCCCGGCGGTCAGCGCGTCCAGCACGGCGAGGCCGACCCGGGCGCATTCCGCGGGCTGGAGCGAGCCGCGCCGGGCGACCAGCTCACGCAGGTCCACCGCGCCCGCCACGTACTCCATGACGATCCACGGCAGCCCGTCGTGCTCCAGGACGTCGTGCACGGTGACCACGTGCGGGTGGCCGCGCAGCCCCGCCGCGTGCCGGGCCTCCGCACGCGCCCGCGCCACCCGGGCCTCCCGTTCGTGACCGGCCTCCACCGCGTCCCGGAAGACGATCTCCTTGAGGGCGACCTCGCAGGCGAGTCTCTGGTCGTGGGCGAGCCAGACATGGCCCATGCCGCCACTGCCGAGCCGGTTCAGCAGCAGATAGCGGCCGGCGATGACCCGGCCCACTCCCGACGTCGATTGTCCTGAAGACATCCGGTCACTCCCGGGGTCTGCGGGGCGCCGAGCGCTCCGCTGGATGTGCGGTCGGCTCCGCTCAGACGGTGGCGCTTTGCGTGGACTCGGCGGCGGGCTCACTGGTGGGCGGCTCGCTCGTGACCGGCGCGCTGCTGGTGGCCGGGGCGCTGGTGGTCTCCGGTGGCGGTGGCGTGCTGCTCGGCGTCTCCGGTGGCGCGCTCGTGGTGACCGGGGGAGGCGGCGGTGTGCTGGTCGTCTCCGGTGGCGACGTGGTCACGGCCGGGGGTGAGCTCGTCGCCGGTGGGCTGCTCGACGGGGGCGGGGGCGGGCCGGCGCTCGACGGCGGGGGCGAGGAGCTGGGCGGCGGGCCGGACGAGGGCGGGGAGGACGACGGTGGTGGCGAGCCGCTGTCAGAACCGGGGCCTGATGTCGTCGGCTCGGAGGGCGGCGGCGGAGTGGTGGTCGTGGGCGGGGGAGTGGTCCCGGACCCGCCCGGGGAGCCGGAGTCACCGACCACCCTGAGCGTGACGTACTCCCCGAACCCCAGCTCGGTCCCGGCCGGCGGATCGGTCGCCGTGACCCGGGCGTCGTCCGGCGGCAGCCCCTTGCTGTCATAGCCGGCCGCGAGCCCCTTGTCGGTCAGCGAGCGCCGGGCCTCTGCGAACGTCGCCCCGGCGAGGTTCGGCACCGCGCGCTTGTCCCGAGTGTCGAAGGTGGCGTCCTTCGCTCCCGAGGTGCCGACCGGCCGGTTGATCCCGCGGTCGGTGTCCTCGACGTCGACGAGGGCGATCTTCTCCAGGGGCCGGGGCGCGGGCCGCACCGCGACGACCGAGGAACGGTCGTACCCCTCCCACTCCTCGTTCCCGTCCTCGAACTCGACCGAGATACGGCTCGTGTCACCCGCGAAGGGCCGCAGCGGATTTCCGCACGAGCACTTCACCGCGGGCTGGCCCTGCGCATCGACCAGAATCGCGATTCCGGCCTGGAGCAAGGAGTCGTAGGGAACAGCCTTTCCCTTTTTGTAGTCGTGGTTCTGCACGAGAGTGTCGTGACGCAACAGCACGGGTGTGAGCCGGTCGAGATAATCCGGTATCCGATCCGTGGAGATTTTGAGAGCACGCGCCCATGCCTGTGCCTTCTGGTCGTTCCTGGGATCGGTGAGGAATTGTTCGAGCTTGTCGACGTCACACACGGTCGGTTGCTTCGAACCCCCGTACAGACCGGGGGTGTCGCCCTGTTGCAGACTGCCCCGCACGGGCCGCGACGCGACCTGCGCGTCCTTCCCCAGCCCGCTGTTCTCGTCGAAGAACGGATCGAGCGCGGGCACGCCCGCGGCGACCGCCTTCACCAGCGTCAACGGCGTCTCGCGATCGCAACCGCCGAGCGCCAGCACACAGACCAGCAGCACCGCGATCCGATGGATCGAGGATTTCCAGGCCCTTTGCAGAAAAACGCGAATTGTCATCACCGCTCCCCCCGGCGGTTCCCCAACGCGTTTCATGCTAACGAACGGAAAACCATTCCCGACGGATTGAGGACAAAGAGCGGACTGAGGGGAAAGAGGTGTCAGCGGCCACGTGCGTCGAGTGAGGCCAAATAGGCGTTGTACGCCTCGAGTTCCTTGTCCCCGTCACGGTCGGCGGCCCGGTCCTTGCGCTTGGCCTGCCGCTGCTCGGAGCCGTACCACTGGAACAGCAGCGCGATCAGCACCAGCACGGACGGGATCTCGCTGAACGCCCAGGCGATACCGCCCGCGGCGTTCTGGTCGGAGAGTGCGTCGATACCGAGCGAGGCGGGCGGGTTCTTGAACGTCTCCACCATCGGGCTGGACGCCATCATCAGCGCGATCCCGAAGAACGCGTGGAACGGCATGCCCGCGAACAGCTCCAGCATCCGCATCAGATAGCCGGGCCGGTTGGGACCGGGATCGACACCGATGATCGGCCAGAAGAACACCACGCCCACGGCGAGGAAGTGCACCATCATCGCGATGTGCCCCGTCTTCGACCCCATCAGGAAGTCGAAGATCGGCGTGAAGTACAGCGCGTACAGGCTCGCGATGAACAGCGGGATGGTGAACGCCGGGTGCGTGACGATCCGCATGTACCGGCTGTGCAGCAGGGCGAGCAGCAGCTCACGCGGCCCCTTGCGGCCCTTGCCCGCGACCGGCAGCGCCCGCAGCGCCAGCGTCATCGGGGCGCCGAGCAGGATGAGGATCGGCGACAGCATGCTGATGATCATGTGCTGCACCATGTGCACGCTGAACATGACCATCCCGTAGTCGTTCAGCTTGGTGCACATCACCAGCCCGATGGACAGGACACCGGCCACGTACGACACGGTCCGCCACACCGACCACGAGTCCCCCCGCCGCCGGAGCCGCACGACCCCCCACACGTACAGCACCAGCCCCACCAGGCAGGCGACGAGAAAGAACGGGTCGGCCGACCACTGAAGACCCCGCCCCAGCGTGAACGGCGGCAGATCCATGGTCATGCCGTGCCCGCTGTGATCCATTCCGACGGCTCCTGATTCGTGGGGGTTGTGCAAGTCTGTCCGTCACAGACTAGAACCGCCCCCGGCCGCAGCTGCGGCCGGGGGCGGACTCTTCAATTCCGTACGGTGTGTCCTAGAGGACGCACTCGGCTTCCTCGTAGCGCTCGGCGGGAACCGTCTTCAACGTCTCCACCGCCTCAGCCAGCGGCACCATCACGATGTCCGTCCCCTGGAGAGCGGTCATGTGACCGAACTCCCCACGGTGCACGGCCTCCACCGCATGCCACCCGAACCGGGTCGCCAGCACCCGGTCGTACGCCGTCGGCGTACCGCCCCGCTGCACATGCCCCAGAATCACCGGCCGCGCTTCCTTCCCCAGCCGCTGCTCCAGCTCGATGGAGAGCTGACGGGCGATCCCGGCGAACCGCTCATGCCCGTAGATGTCCTTCGCGCCCTCGTCGAACTCCATGGACCCGGCAGCCGGCTTGGCCCCCTCCGCGGCGACGACGATCGCGAACCGCTTGCCCGCCTCGAACCGTTCGCCGACCCGCTTGGCCAACTCCTCGATGTCGAAGGGCCGTTCCGGTACGACGATGGCGTGCGCGCCGGCCGCCATCCCCGAGTGCAGCGCGATCCAGCCGGTGTGCCGCCCCATGACCTCGACGACCAGCACCCGCTGGTGCGACTCGGCGGTGGTCTTGAGCCGGTCCAGGGCCTCCGTGGCCACCCCCACGGCCGTGTCGAAGCCGAAGGTGACATCCGTGACCGCGATGTCGTTGTCGATGGTCTTGGGCACGCCCACGATAGGCAGACCGGCGTCCGACATCAGCCGGGCCGCCTTCAGCGTGCCCTCGCCGCCGATCGGGATGATCGCGTCGAGACCGAGCTCCTGGACATGCCCCTTGGCCCGCTCCACCCCGTCCCGCAGATGCGAGGGCTGGACCCGGGAGGAGCCGAGGATCGTGCCGCCGCGGGCCAGGATGCCGCCCACCGCGTCGAGGTCGAGCTTGAGGTAGTCGCACTCCAGGAGGCCCTTCCAGCCGTCCCGGAAGCCGATGACCTCGTCGCCGTGGTCCACGACGGCGCGGTGCACGACGGACCGGATGACGGCGTTCAGGCCGGGGCAGTCGCCGCCGGACGTGAGGACACCAATGCGCATAGCCCGAAACAACCTTCTCAACGTGGGCCGGGGACCGGACCACGCTGTCCGGCTCGATCCCCGCCACCCTAGCGGCAGGAGGGGGCGGGGCCGTACCGTGCGTCCGCCTGCTGGACGACCCCGCTCAGGTGTGCGGACACATCGTCAGACGGGCTGGTAAAAGCTGCCTGGAGCCCAGGTGAAATCGCAGCTCAGGCAGGCTGCTGCGCGGCGGCGATGCGCTCGGTGCGCAGCGCCTCGTACCACCGGTCGTCCGTCGGCGGCAGCGCGTTCACGTCGAGCGCCAGCTTCAGCAGCAGGTCGGCGATGAGCGGGTTGCGCGCCAGCACCGGACCGTGCATGTACGTACCGAAGACGGTGTCGTTGTACGCGCCCTCCGTACCGTCGCCCGTGCCGTTGCCGTTGCCGAACTTGACCTGGGCGAACGGGCGGGCCGTCGGTCCGAGATGGGTGACGCCCTGGTGGTTCTCGAAGCCGGTCAGCGAGGGCAGACCGAGCCGCGGGTCGATGTCCGCGAGCACGTCACCGACGCACCGCGCACCCTCACCGCGTACCGAGACCACGTCCAGCAGCCCGAGGCCGGGCTCGCGCTGGCCGAGGTCGTTGATGAACTCGTGGCCGAGGATCTGGTAGCCGGCGCACACCGAGAAGACGATCGCGCCGTTCTCCACGGCCCGGTGCAGTCCGCCGTCCCGGCGCAGCCGCTCGGCCGCGAGCCGTTGCGGACGGTCCTCGCCACCACCGATGAGGTAGATGTCCCCGGAGGTCGGGATCGGCTGGTCACTGCGTACGTCGAGACGGGCCACGTCGAGGCCGCGCTGCCGCGCCCGGCGCTCCACGACCAGGACGTTGCCCTGGTCGCCGTAGGTGCTGAGCAGGTCGGGATAGATCCAGACGACCCGCAGCTGGTTGTCGCTCACAAAAGTCCCCTGAGTGTGTCAGTTGCCGACGCGGCGGCGCAGGTCCTGGAAGGCGGTGTAGTTCGCGATGACCTCGATGCGGCCCGGCGGGCACATCTGCACGGCCTGTTCGAGGTTCTCGCAGACCTGGAAGTGCTGGTTCGCGACCTCCAGACGCACGGCGAGGTCGAGCTTGCGGTCGCCGAGCACACAGATCGGGTGCCCTGTCAGCCGCGTGTAGTCGACGTCCCACAGCCAGGAGGTGTCGGTGCCGTCGGCGCCGCGCGCGTTCACGGAGAGGATCACCGGGGTGGGCGGCGGATCGATCAGGCTGAACGTTTCGAGCCAGCCCGCCGGGTTCTTCGCGAGCAGCAGGCGCAGGTCCCGCTCCTGGAACTGCACGACGTCGTAGCGACCGGCGACGGCCTGCACCTGGTACATGCGTTCCAGGGCGACCTGCGGCGGCACCCCGAAGACCGCGGCGACGGCGGCCGAGGAGGCGGCGTTGGCCTTGTTGGCGCGGCCGGGCAGCTGGAGGTGGATGGGCCACGCGGAGCCGTGCGGGTCGAGCACATGGTCCCCGGACAGCGCCCAGCTCGGCGTGGGCCGGCGGAAGCCGCACTCACCGCAGAACCAGTCGTCGCCCGGCCGCTGCATCACACCACCGCAGGACGGGCAGGACCAGGCGTCGTCCTTCCACATCTGCCCCGCGGCGACCCAGATCACATTGGGGGAGGAGGAGGCGGCCCACACGACGAGCGGGTCGTCGGCGTTGGCGATGATGACGGCCTTGCTGCCCGCCAGACCCTCGCGCCAGTTCTCGGCCAGCATGCGGGTCTCGGCGGCCCGGTCCAGCTGGTCGCGGGAGAGGTTGAGCAGGGCGATGCACTTCGGGTCGGTGTCCCGGGCGACACCGGCGAGGTACTTCTCGTCGACCTCGATCACGCCGTACCGCGCCTCGGAGCTGCCCGCGAGGGCGGAGGTGATGCCGGCCGGCATGTTGGCGCCGAGCGCGTTGGAGACGACGGGTCCGGCGGCCCGCAGCGCCTCCGCGATGAGCCGGGTGGTCGTGGTCTTGCCGTTGGTCGCCGACACCAGGACGACGTCCAGGTTCTGGGCGAGCCGGGCGAGAAGGTCGGGGTCGAGTTTGAGTGCCACCCGGCCGCCGATCACCGAACCGCTGCCGCGCCCCGCGGCGCGCGATGCCGCTGCGACCGCCTTACCGGCGGTCACGGCGATCTTGGCCCGCGGCGTGAGCGGGTCCGAGTTGCCTGCCATCAGTTCTCGATCCTCCTTGCGTACGCGCCGCGCCTGACGGCAACGTGGTGGTGGTCAGCCTATCGAGATCCATTCGCACTCCCGAATCCGTACCCTTGCCGACATGCGACACGGTTTGATTCCGGGCACCCGCGGACGCGTGCGGCCGATGACTCTCTTCGGCGATCCGGTACTGCATTCCCCCTGCGACGACGTCACCGACTTCGGCCCCGAACTGGCGTCCCTGGTCGAGGATCTGTTCGCCACGATGTACGCCGCCCAGGGCGTCGGCCTGGCCGCGAACCAGGTGGGCGAGTCCCTGCGGGTCTTCGTCTACGACTGCCCGGACGACGAGGACGTACGACACCTGGGCCATGTGGTGAACCCACGCCTGGTGGAGGCGGACGGCCTGGTCCTTCGGGGCCCGGAGGGCTGCCTGTCCCTGCCGGGCCTGGAAGCCGGAACGGAACGCTACGACCACGCGGTGGTCGAGGGCTTCACGGTGACGGGGGAGCAGATCAGGGTCCACGGCACGGGTTTCTTCGCGCGGTGCTTGCAGCACGAGTGCGACCACTTGGACGGCAAGGTCTACGCGGACCACGTGACAGGCCGGCGCCACCGTCGGCTGATGCGACAGGTGTCCCGAGCCTCTTGGCGCCGGTGAAGTGGATTTGCCTTAGGGGCGCGGGGAACTGCGCGACCAGCCCCCACCGGCCGGTGGACGCCATACGGCCGTCAGAACCCCGGACCGCCGATCTTGTCCCCGGCCGCCGCAAGCCGACCCCACAAAAGGTCGGCCAGACTCCGCACCAACTCCGCACGCGAGCACGGCCGTTCCCCAAGCCACCAGTCACCCGCCGCATGCATCATCCCGACGATCCCGTGCCCCCACACCCGAGCCAGCTGCTGCCCCCCAGGCCCGAGATCCAGCCGATCCTCGATGACCTGGGCCAACTCCTCACCCATCCGCCGAAGCAACGGCACGGAGTGCTTCCCGACATCGAACCCCGGGTCCCCGGACGGCGCGCCCTCCGCCGGATGCATCAGGAACCGGTACACCTGAGGCCGAGCCTCGATCGCCGCGAGGTACGTGTCGAGCGTCGCCTCCACCCGCTCCCGCCGATCCGCCGGAGCGTCCAGCGCGGCCCGCAGGGAATCCAGCAACGCATCCGTATGCCTCTTGGCCAAAGCCGCGTAAAGTCCCCCCTTGTCGCCGAAGTGGCGGTAGAGGATCGGCTTGGTGATGCCCGCTTCCGCGGCGATCGCGTTCATGGAGGCCTGCGGTCCGTCACGCAGGACCACTCTGTCCGCGGCCTCGAGCAGCTCGCGCCGACGGCGGTCGGCGGACCGCTGCTGATCGGTCCGCTGCGTGGTGTCCATGAGCTCTCCCCACCCGTGCTGATTCGGTGACGCCTGCGCAAACTAACACTCACCATGCCCCACGCATCGAACGGGCTACCGAGCGGTCATCAGGAGTTGACTTTTCCTACCGACCGGTAACAGACTCGGGTTACCGCTAGTAACATGCACGTGCGCCGCCGCTGGAGGGGACATGGCCGAGTTCACCATGGAGCTCAACGACGAACAGAAGGAGGTGCGGGACTGGTTGCACGGCTTCGCCGCCGATGTGATCCGGCCCGCGGCCGCCGAATGGGACGAGCGTGAGGAGACTCCCTGGCCGGTCATCCAAGAGGCCGCCAAGGTCGGTATCTACTCGCTCGACTTCTACGCCCAGCAGTACTTCGACCCCACCGGCCTCGGCATTCCCATGGCCATGGAGGAGCTGTTCTGGGGCGACGCGGGCATCGCCCTGTCGATCGTCGGTACCGGTCTGGCCGCCGTGGGCGTCCTCGCCAACGGCACCGAGGAGCAGATCGGCACCTGGATCCCGCAGATGTACGGCGACACGAACGACGTCAAGGTCGCCGCGTTCTGCTCCTCCGAGCCCGACGCCGGCTCGGACGTGGCCTCGATGCGCACCCGCGCGGTGTACGACGAGGCCAAGGACGAGTGGGTGCTCAACGGCACGAAGACCTGGGCGACCAACGGCGGTATCGCCAACGTCCATGTCGTGGTCGCGGTCGTCGACTCCGAGCTCGGCTCCAAGGGCCACGCGTCCTTCATCATCCCGCCGAACACGCCCGGCCTGTCCCAGGGCCAGAAGTTCAAGAAGCACGGCATCCGCGCCTCCCACACCGCCGAGGTCGTGCTGGAGAACGTCCGCGTCCCCGGCCACTGCCTGCTCGGCGGCAAGGAGAAGCTGGACCAGCGCCTGGCCCGCGCCCGCGAGCGCGCCAAGGCGGGCGGCGAGCGCGTCAAGAACGCGGCGATGGCCACGTTCGAGGCCTCCCGTCCGGCCGTCGGCGCGATGGCGGTGGGCACCGCCCGGGCCGCGTACGAGGTCGCCCTCGACTACGCCAAGACGCGCGAGCAGTTCGGCCGCCCGATCATCGACAACCAGGGCGTCGCCTTCCAGCTCGCCGACATGCGCACCTCCATCGACGCCGCCCGCCTCCTGGTCTGGCGCGCCTCCTGGATGGCCATCAACGGCAAGCCGTTCACCGCGGCCGAGGGCTCGATGTCCAAGCTCTTCGCGAGCGAGACGGCGAAGAAGGTCACGGCCCAGGCGGTCCAGATACTCGGCGGCAACGGCTACACCCGGGAGTACCCGGTGGAGCGGATGCACAGGGACGCCGCTATTTACACGATCTTCGAGGGCACGAGCGAGATCCAGCGCCTGGTCATCGCCCGCACCCTGTCGGGGATGCCGATCCGCTAGCGCGGCACGGGGCGCCGGCACCTCGCCGGCGCCCCTACCCGATGTCCACCACCCGCGCCCAGTCCGGCGGGGAGTCCGGTACGTAGTCGGGATCGTCCTCGTCCCAGGAAGGGGACCGGGGGAAGAGCCCCACCACCGTCCGGCAGGGCGGCCGGGTGTCCGGCCACGGCGTCTGGCCGTCCGTCAGGACCACGACGACATCGGGCTTGGGCCGCGCCCGCAGCGCCCTCGTGAAACCCGTCCGCAGATCCGTACCCCCACCGCCCATCAGCGGAATGCCCTCGCCGCGGCAGAGCGGATGGACGAACTGGGCCGCCGCGTCGCACGGCAGCACGGACACCAGGTCGCGCCGGCCGCCCACGGCACGCGCGATGGCGGCGACCTCCAGCAGCGCACTGCCCAGTTCCGCGTCGCTGACCGACCCGGACGTGTCGATCACCACGGAGACCCGGGGCGGTCTGCGCCGCAGACTCGGCAGCACGGCACCGGGCACGGAGGCCGAGCGCCGCGACGGGCGGCCGTACGTGTAGTCCTCGCCCCCACCGGGACCGGAGGCCGCCGAGCGGACCGCCGCGCCCAGCAGCTCCCGCCACGGCTGCGGCGGATGGAACGCGTCCTCCGCCCACCGCTGCCACCCTTGCGGCGTCGAACCCGGACGCGCGGTGATGCCCTGCGCCACCCGGAACCGGACGGCGTCCCGCTCCTGCTCGCTCAGGCCGTGCGCGCCCTTCGGGCCCAGGTCCCACTCCCGGTCCAGTCCGTCGGCCCCGCTGCCGCAGTCCAGCCAGGAGAGATCCTGTGTCAACGGCCCGAGCCGGAACTGGCGCAGATAGTCCTCCATCAACTGCCCGGTGGGCAGCCGCAGGGACTCAGGGCGGACCGCGCCCTCGGGCCGGACCAGACCGTCGCCGAAGGCGTCGTCGTTGATCTCACAGTCCGCGGCGATGTTCATCCGCAGCCGCTCCCCGGCCCCGGTCAGCCCGCGTTCCCGTGCCACCCGGTCCCCGCGCCCGTGATGGTCGCGCAGCAGATGCGACACCTCGTGCACCCACACCCCGGCCAGCTCCTCGACGGGGGTCCGGTCCACGAACCCCGGTGAGACATAGCACCGCCAGTGCCGGTCGACGGCCATGGTCGGCACCCGTCGGGACTCGACGGTGTGCAGGGCGAACAGGGCCGTTGCGAGATAGGGCCGGGCCCGCGCGGCCTGCAACCGGGCCGCGAAGAGCTTGCCGAGATCCAGCGCCCCGGGCGCCTCCGCGCTCAACGCCCCGCCTGCGCCGCGACCTTGGCACGCGACGCGGCCTCATCGGCCTTCCGGGACAGGGTGACCACCCCGGCGAGCCGCTCGATCGACGCGGGTACGTCCCAGTCCTCCCGCCGCAGCGAGGCGAGCGTGCTCGCGGGCACCACCACCAGGTCCGGCGCCCCCGTCTCCACCGCCCGCACCAGCAGCGCCCACGCGGCGTCCCAGCGGGCCCGGTCCGGACGGGCGCGGACCGCCGCCACCACCCCGTCGAGCGCGGCCTGCCGCAGATCACCCCGCTCGGGCAGCACCGCCCCCGCCGGATCGGCGAGCAGCAGCTCGGGGTCGGGCAGGTCCATCCGGTCGATGCTCGCCAGCAGTTCGAGCCCCGGTCCGTCCCCCACGGTCCCCCGGACCAGCAGGGACAGCACATCGCGGGAGGAGCCGGCCGCGGTCGCGAAGGCGATCAGGCTCAGCGTCATGTCCCAGCTGCGGGGCGAGGGCCAGGCGCCGCCCCGGCGGGTCTCGCTGCTGGGCAGCCGGTGCACGAGCGCGGGGCGGGCGGCGAGGAGCCCGCACACCGCCCGCCGTGCGAAGTCCACGGCCTCCGGCAGCCTCTCGGGGGCGAGTCGCGGCAGCGTCGCCCGGGGCCAGGTCCCGCCGAGACCGCGTACGACGACCTCGTGGTCGTGGGCCCACTGGAGATGGACGAACCGGTTGGCCAGCGGCGGGCTCAGCTCCCAGCCGTCGGCCGCCGAGGACCGCGGGTTGGCGGCGGCCACGATCCGTACCCCGGGCGGCAGTTGAAGGGCACCGATCCGCCGTTCCAGCACGAGCCGGAGCAGGGCGGCCTGCACGGCGGGCGGCGCGGTGGACAGCTCGTCCAGGAACAGCAGCCCCCGGCCGGCCCGGACCAGGCGTACCGCCCAGTCCGGCGGGGCCATCGGGACGCCCTGTTCCGCCGGGTCGTCCCCTACGACGGGCAGCCCCGAGAAGTCGGAGGGCTCGTGCACGCTGGCGATCACCGTGGTCAGCGGCAGGTCCAGGGACGCGGCGAGCTGGGTCAGGGCAGCGGTCTTGCCGATGCCGGGCTCGCCCCACAGCAGCACGGGCAGATCGGCGGCCACGGCGAGGGTGAGCGCCTCCAGCTGGATGTCGGGGCGCGGCTCGGTGGTGGTGTCGCGGAGCAGGGTCAACAGGTCGCCGGCGACGTCGAGTTGGGAGACCGGCGTGGGTGCACAAGTGGGCATATGTCATCACCTTGGGTAGCGGGAAGAGGTACGAGGAGGGTGGGTGCGGGGTCAGCCGCGGGTGGCGAGGCGGGGGTGCGAGCGGCGGGCGCTCGGACGGAGACGGGCCTCGTCGAAGCGGACGCGGCCGGGGCCGGGACCGGCCATGCCCGCCCGGAACAGCCCGTAGACGATCCGCTGGCGCGCGGCCGCCTCCAGTTCGTCCCGCAGCGCACCGCCGCGCAGCACCGCGTCGGGGCCGAGCAGCCCCTCCACGACGGCCAGCGCACCGGAGACATCCCCGTGGACGAGGCGTTCGCGGACGTCGTCGAGGCACTCCGGATGCCGGTGCGTCTCGTCGATGACCCGCAGACAGGGCAACGGCGTGCCGCTCAGCGCGGCCAGCAGTTCCTCCCGCCGGACCTCGGCCGGGTCGTGGTCCAGTGGCGCCAGCACCTCGTCGACCAGACCGATCCGGTGCAGGACGCCCCGGCACTCCACCAGGCGCGGCTGCCCAGCCGGATCCCGTGTCGTGGACGCGGTGTTCGGCACATGTCCCGGTACGAGGGCGGCGGCGACCAGCGGATGCAGCCGCTCGGCCCCGATGGCACCGGTGCGGAGCAGCTCCAGGTCGGGCAGTATCCAGGTCGCCGCGTCGGGCAGGACCGCCGGAGCGGAAGCGCCGGCCGCGGTGGACGCCCTGGTGATCCGCAGGGCCGGTGGCCCGTCCCGGTTCGCGACCAGGTCCAGGGCCAGCCGATGCCGGGCCCCGCACCGCACGAGCACGCGACCGTCGGACCGTCCCTCGGCACGCAGCAGGATCCCGGCCTCGGCCGCCCACCGGTTCACGGCACAGCGGCGTCCCTCCGGGAGCAGCCCCAGCACCTCCGGGTCTGTCACCGGAGGGTCGTGGACGCCCGAGCGGACGCGCAGTTCGTCCGCCCGGCGCGCGTCCCACAGATGTCGGTGCAGGTCGAGCCGGTAGCGCCGGTTGGGCGGGGGATGCGGATGGCGGCCGTCGGCCTCGGAACCGGACGAACCGTCCCACAGCGCGAGACTGATCCGCTGCCCGGCGTCCGCCCAGGCGGGCGGAGTCCGCACCACGAGGTGCACGGGCCGCTTGCTGTTGCCGTCGTAGCGGGCCAGCGTGAGGGTCACGCCCGGGCGCAGCAGCCCGTCGGGAGCGATCCTCGGCATGTGCCAGCGCAGCAGGTCGGGAGCCAGATGCCGGAGATCGGCCCGGACCCGGGCGGCGAGCTCGGCACCATGGACACGCGCGACGGAACGCGGTCGGAGATCGACATCGAACCCCGCGGCGGCACAGGCCCCGCCCCAGTCACCGGCGAGGCGACGGGCGGTCGCGGTCTCGATCATGGAGGGCGGCACGGCGAACTCGCGCACGCGCAGCCAGAAGGAAAGGCGGGAATCCCCGGTCACGGGCGAAGTGAGCATCAGCACTCACCTTGCGCGGACGGGTCCCCCAATCTGTGAACAGAGTGAGTGGTCATCGAGGCGATCGTAACCTCAACTCTCACCGTGTCAACGGTGTTTCAGCGGCGTCAGCTGCTCGATGTCGTACCGTCCGCGCAGTTCCTCGATCGCCGCGTGGTCCGGCGGACCGCCGTCGCCCAGGATCTCCAGGAGCTCCTCGAAGTACCGCTCGTGGTCCGGTGGCGGGGACGCCTGGAAGAACATCTTGGCGGGGGAGTCCGTAGGGTTCGCGAACGCGTGCGGGCAGCCGGGCGGTACGACGATGACCGTCCCCGGTGTCGCCCGTACCACCCGGCCGCCCGAACTCGACTCCCAGCGCTGCCAGTTGTCGGGGGTGCGGATCCGCGGCTCGAAGGCGAGGACGTCCAACTCGCCTTCGAGGACGTAGAACAACTCCTCGCTGCGGGTGTGCACATGGGCACCCACATCGAAGCCGGGCGGCACGATCACCTCGAAGGTGGACGCCGTGCGGGAGTGCGAGCCCGTCACCTTGAAGGTCACGTGCTGGGCCGGGGTCCGCACGACCCGGCCGTGTCCCGGCGGCACCAGGAGCCCTTCGGTAGCCGTCACCACGTCACCGGAAGGGCCTCGGGCCCACGGATCAACGCCCCCTTCTTGAAGGGGACTTGCTCCCGTGGCACCGCCAGCCTCAGCCCCGGGACACGGTCCAGCAGGGCGTCGACCAGCAGCTCGGACTCCAGACGGGCCAGCATGCCGCCGGGGCAGTAGTGCGGGCCGAAGCCGAAGGACACATGGGGGTTGGGGCTGCGGGAGAAGTCGATCGTCTCCGGGTACGGGAAGACGCTCGGGTCGCGGTTCGCGGACAGGTACGACACGTAGACCGCGTCGCCCGCCCGGATCCGTACGCCCTGGATCCCGACGTCCTCCAGGGCGATCCGGGACAGGCCGACGGCGTTGCGGTGCGGGATGTAGCGCAGCAGTTCGTCGATGGCCTGCGGGCGGATGTCCGGTTCGGTGCGCAGCCGGTCCGCGAGGTCCGGGCGGGTGAGCAGCAGGTAGAACATCTGGCCGCTGTTGTTGGTCACCGCCTCGCCGCCGATCTGGAGCAGGACCGCGAGGCCCACCGCCTCCTCCAGGGTCACCTCGCCGCGTCCGACGGCTGCTCCGAGCAGGGACGCCACGTCCTCGCCCGTGCTGCCCTCGCGGAGCCCGATGAGGTCGGCGAAGTAGGCGCCCATCTCGTTTCTGGCCTTCTCGCTGACGCTCTTGCCGTGCGAGGAGGACAGGATCAGCTGGGTCCAGGTGTGCATGCCCTGCCGGTCGGCGGCCGGGACGCCCATCAGCTCGCAGATCACCGCGATGGGGAACGGCGTCAGGACGGTGGCCGTGAGATCGGCCGGCGGGCCGTCCTGGAGCAGTTCGTCGACCAGCTCGTCCAGCATCCGCCGGGACTTCTCGCGGATCCGCTCCACGCCCTTCGCGGTGAACGCGGCGGCCACCGAGCGCCGCAGCCGGGTGTGGTCCGGCGGATCGAGGAAGCCGACCGCGCCGCGGGCCGGGATGAAGTGCGGGGCGAGCCGGGTGACCTCGGGCTGGTCCATGACGGCCGCGCGGCTGAAGCGGGGGTCGTTGGTCACCGCCCGTACGTCCTCGTACCGGGTGACCAGCCAGGCCCAGCCCTCCCCGTTGGGCAGCTGGATCCGGGTGATCGGACCCTCGCGCATCAGCTCGGTCAGCACCGGGTCGAAGTCCACGCCGTTCAGGTCGAGCGCGGGCCAGTGGCGGATGGGGGGCAGGATCTCGGTGATCGTCTCTTCGGTCATCTCATGCCGTCTCTGCGTAGTTCTGCCAGCGGCCCAGGGCCATTTCCGCGGTGATGCCGGGCCCGAACCCGGCGAGCAGCCCGCGCGCCCGGTCGTGCGCGCCGCCCTCGTCGAACAGCCGGCGCAGCGCGTCCAGGACGACGGCGCTGGCGATGTTCCCGTACTCGGTGAGCGTGGCCCGGCTGAACCGGAACGCGTCCGGGTCGACCTGGAGGAACTTGCTGAGGTCGTCGAGTATGCGCGGGCCGCCCGCGTGGACGATGTAGAAGTCCAGGTCGGCGGCGTCCCAGCCGTGCAGTCCCGCGAGGTCCTGGAGCGCGGGCGCGAGCGGCTCCATGGTGGCCGGCACGCGCTTGTCCAGCTGGAAGTGGAATCCGGTGGCCCGGACGTCGTACATGATCCACTCCTCGGTCTTGGGGATCAGATACGAGCCGTTGCGTTCCAGCGCGATCCCCTCGCCGCCCCGTCCGCGCACCACGGCGGCGGCGATCCCGTCCCCGAACAGTCCGTTGGACAGCAGATTGCCGATGCCGAGGTCGGTGGGCTGGTAGCACAGCGAGCAGAACTCGCAGGCCACGATGAGGGCGTTGGCCTCGGGATAGGCCGTGCAGAAGTCGTGCGCCCGGTTGATCGCGGCCCCGCCGGCCGCACAGCCCAGCTGGGCTATGGGGAGCTGCCGGGTGGTGGCCTCGAAGTCCATCTCGTTGATCAGCCACGCGGTCAGCGAGGGCATCATGAACCCCGTGCAGGACACGTAGATGATGACATCGATGTCGCTGGTGAGAAGCTCGGCGTCGTCGAGCGCCCGCTGCACCACGGCCGGCACCCGCGCCTTCGCCTCGGCCACGTAGACCCTGTTGCGCTCCTCGAAGCCCGGGTGCTTCAGCGTCTCCTCGATGGGCTGCACGATGTGGCGGGTGCGCACCCCGGTGTTCTCGATCAGCCGGAGGGCCAGAGCCAGTTGGGGATGGTCGGAGTGCCGGGAGCGGGCCAGCTCCAGCGTCTCCTCCATCGTGATCACGTACTCCGGGACGGACACCGAGGGTCTGCACAAAGTCGCCATGTACCGTGCCTGCCTTCACCTCAGGGAGTGGTCCAGTCCACGATCACCTGAGAGGCCGACGACTTCGCGCGGGACTACTCCAAACGCGCGACCACTGGACGCGCCCCAAAGAGGCGCGGGGCTGTATCAATGTGCGGGTCCGCCGCGTGGGCGCGAGCAACCACACACGACGCGCACCCGGCAACGCACCACGAACCCCTACGGCGCGGTCCCGCTGCTGTGCGCAATGCACGCCACATCAATACGATCCGCAAGCTTCGCAAGCTCGATCGTCAGCGCAGCCACCGTGTCCTCATCGAGCCCGTCCTCCCCGGCCTCGACAAGATGCAGCCACCGTCCACCCACGGTCCGCAAAAGCTTGCTCACATCGGCTGCGGCCACCTGCAAGGTCCCGCGGTCATCGACGATCAGAGGCAAAGTCACTTCGCGGTTCACACCCGGGATGTTAGCCGCGCAAGCGTCACGCTCCGTGCCAAACCGTCGTGATGTTGCAGAACTCGCGGATTCCGTGCCCGGACAGCTCACGCCCGTACCCGGACCGCTTCACCCCGCCGAACGGGAACGCCGGATGCGAGGCGGTCATGCCGTTGAAGAACACGCCGCCGGCCTCCAGATCCCGTACGAACCGGTCGACCTCGGCCTCGTCCCGGGTCCACACGTTCGAACTCAGACCGAACGGCGAGTCGTTGGCGATGAGCACGGCCTCGTCGAGGTCACCCGCGCGGTACAGCGTGGCGACCGGCCCGAAGGCCTCCTCGCGGTGGATCCGCATCTCGCGGGTGATGCCGGCGAGCACGGTCGGCGGGTAGAACCAGCCGTCCCCGTCGGGCCGCTCACCCCCGCACAGCACGCTCGCGCCACTGCGCCTGGCGTCGTCGACCAGCTCCTCCAGATCCGCCCGCCCCTGCTCGCTCGACAGCGGACCGACGTCCGTCCCCTCCTCCAGCGGATCGCCGACCTTCAGCGCCTTCATGCCCTCGACGAACCGTTCGGCGAAGGCGTCGTACACGTCCGTGTGGACGATGAACCGCTTGGCGGCGATGCAGGACTGCCCGTTGTTCTGGACCCGCGCCGTGACCGCGATCCTCGCGGCCCGGTCGATGTCGGCGGAGGGCATGACCACGTACGGGTCGCTGCCGCCGAGCTCCAGCACGGTCTTCTTCACCATGTCCCCGCACACCGAAGCGACCGCCCGCCCGGCGGGCTCACTGCCGGTGAGGGTGGCCGCCTTGACGCGTTCGTCGCGCAGGATCTCCTCGACCTCGCCGGAGCCGATGAGGAGGGTCTGGAAGGTGCCCTCCGAGTAGCCCGCCTGGTGGAAGAGGTCCTCCAGGAAGAGGGCGGTCTGGGGGACGTTGGAGGCGTGCTTGAGGAGGCCGACGTTGCCGGCCATGAGCGCGGGCGCGGCGAACCGGATCACCTGCCAGAGCGGGAAGTTCCACGGCATCACCGCGAGCACCGGGCCCAGCGGGCGGTAGCGCACAAGGGCCCGGGAGGCGCCCGAGTCCTTGACGTCGTCGCCGGCCGGCTCCTCGTCGGCCAGCAGCGACTCGGCGTGCTCGGCGTACCAGCGCATCGCCTTGGCGCACTTGGCGACCTCCGCGCGGGCCTGCTTGATCGGCTTGCCCATCTCGGTGGTCATGACCCGGGCGATGTCCGGCTGCAACCCGTCGAGCAGACCGGCGGCCCGGTGCAGCAGACGGGCGCGTTCCGCGAAGGGTGTCGTCCGATACGTGCGGAACGTGGCCTCCGCGAGCTGGAGCCTGCGCTCGATCTCCTCGGGGCCCATGGCCTCGTACGTCCTGAGCGTCTCGCCGTTCGCCGGGTTCACCGTCGCGATGGGCATGACCGACCTCCTGGGCAGCGGAACTGTGTTTCGACCTTCCCGCGCGGCGGCGCCCGCCGCAACGTGTCAGGGCGAGTGCTCCGCCAGCCGGTCGAGAAACGTGGTCTGCGCCTTGACGATCACGGCCCGGGCCCGGTCCAGGGCGAACCACTCGACGCGGTCCAGTTCGGGGAACTCCTGCTCCTGTCCCGATTTCGGCGGCCACTCCATCCGGAAGGTGCCCGGCACGACGGTCGCCGGATCGAGGTCCGCCTCGATCGCCCACGCCGTGACGACCTTGCCGTTGGTCTGCTTCACCTCGCCGAGCGGTACGGCCTGCCCGTCGGGCGGCGGCAGGCCGAGCTCCTCCTGGAACTCCCGCCGGGCGGCGTCCCAGGCCGCTTCCTCGTCGGGTACGTACTCGCCCTTCGGGACGGTCCAGGCACCGGCGTCACGGCGCGCGAAGAAGGGGCCGCCCATATGGCCCAGCAGGACCTGGAGCCCGTCGTCGGTGCGCCGGAACAAGAGAAGCCCCGCGCTCGTCCTCACGGCCTCACCCCGGGATGCGCGGCCAGCAGCGTCTCCACCGTGTCGGCCTCCTCCGGTCGCTTGTCCTCCCGGTAGCGGACCACGCGGGCGAAACGGAGCGTGACGCCGGCCGGGTAGCGGGTGGACCTCTGGAGACCGTCGTAGGCGATCTCGACGACGAGTTCCGGGCGTACGGTCACCACATAGCCGTCGGTGTCGACGGCCAGCTCCTGGAGGCGCTCGGTCTGCCAGGTCAGCAGCGCGTCGGTCATGCCCTTGAAGGTCTTGCCGAGCATGGCGAAGCCGCCGTCGGCGGTGCGGGCGCCGAGGTGGAGGTTGGAGAGCTTGCCGGTGCGGCGGCCGTGGCCCCACTCGGCGGCCAGGACGACCAGGTCGAGGGTGTGGACCGGCTTGACCTTCAGCCAGGACGCGCCACGGCGGCCCGCGCTGTACGGGGCGTCGAGGGACTTCACCACCACCCCCTCGTGGCCGCGCTCCAGCGTCTCGGCGAGGAAGGCCTCGGCCGCGCCCACGTCCTCCGGACCGGCCACCGGCGTCCGGCGCACCCGCATCGGCTCGGGCACCAGCCGGGCGAGTTCCGCGTGCCGCTCGACGAAGGGGAGATCCAGCAGGTCGCGGTCGTCGACCGACAGCGCGTCGAAGAAGACCGGGGAGACGGGGACCTCGGCGGCGGCCGTCGTCACGTCCACCCGGGAGCCGACGCGGCCGGCCGTCTCCTGGAAGGAACGCGGCCGCCCGTCCGCGTCGAAGGAGATGACCTCCCCGTCCAGAATGAACCGCTCGCCCCTCAACTCCAGTGCGGCAGCCGTCAGTTCGGGCAGCCGGTCGGTGATCTCGTCGAGGGTGCGGGTGTAGATCCGTACGGCGTCGCCGTCCCGGTGCACCTGGACCCGGATGCCGTCCAGCTTCTCCTCGGCCACGCACGCGCCCAGCTTCTCGACTGCCTCGGCCACCGAGGACGCGCTGTGCGCCAGCATCGGCAGGACCGGGCGGCCGACGGTGAGCCGGAAGCGGTCCAGCGCGGCCGGGCCGTCCGCGAGCAGGGCCTCGGCGACCGTCTGGAGGGAACCCGCGAGCATCACCGCGCGGCGGACGTCGGCCGGTGGTGCCTGCGTCGCCTGCGCGAGCCCCTCCGTCGCGACCGCGTCCAGCGCGCCCTGCCGTACCTCGCCGCTGATCAGCCCGAACAGGAACCGTTGCTCGTCCTCGGTGGCCGCGCCCATCAACTCCCCGACGATGCGGGCCCGTTCAGCCTGCGAGCCGGCCCCTGACACTGTGCCGAGCTCGGTGAACAGGGCGTCCACCTCGCCCACGGTCAGGCTCGGCCCGGCGGCCGGGGTGACCGGACGGCTCAAGACCTTCCAGCCCACCCCGAGCCGCCCCTGCGGCAGCCGTCCCGCCAGATACGGGATGACGATCGGCACGTCGTCCGGTTCGGCCTCCCGGAACAGCTCGGCGAGCAGCGCGATCTTCTTCGAGCGCGCCGAGGTCGCGGCGACCTCCTGGGACACCTGGGCCAGGCGGGCAAGCAGCATGCCTCCAGAGTGCGGGACGCTTCGCTGGATTTCACGGCGAGTGCCGGGTTGTGTTGTGGCTGCGGGTGAGTGGGGGCTGGTCGCGCAGTTCCCCGCACCCCTAGGGGGTCGCGTCGAGGTCTGCGAACAGCAGCTCCCCGTTGATCGTGGCTCCGGCCCGGTAACCGCCCGCCGCCGCGTTGATCACCTGCTCGCCGAAGCCCATCGCGTTGCCGACGGCCCAGACGCCGGGCACGGTCGTCTGGCCGGTCGGGTCGACGACGGGGTACGAACCGAACGGGGTCTCGTTCAGCCGCGCGCCGAGCCGCGCGAGGAGATCCGTCTGGGGGACGGCCCGGGGAGCGGTGAAGACGACCTCGCGCGCGAACGTCCTGCCGTCCTTCAGGCGTACGGCCGTGAGGCGGTCCTCGGCCACCACCAGCTCGGCGACCTCGCCGGGCACGACCTCCACGCTCGCGGCGGTGAGCCTGCGCACGTCGTCGTCCGTCAGGTCGGTCTCCGCGACCTCGTGCAGGAAGAGCGTCACGTCCTTCGACCACTGCGACACCATCAGCGCCTGGTGGACGCTCAGCGGGCTCGTCGCCAGTACGCCGAAGGCCTGGTCACGGACCTCCCAGCCGTGGCAGTACGG
Organism: Streptomyces sp. NPDC001536; assembly: GCF_042894505.1. Taxonomy (NCBI): domain Bacteria; kingdom Bacillati; phylum Actinomycetota; class Actinomycetes; order Kitasatosporales; family Streptomycetaceae; genus Streptomyces; species Streptomyces sp. NPDC001536. The sequence goes on along the minus strand of NZ_JBIAVQ010000013.1, from coordinate 190,076 downwards.
GCAGTGCAGCACATCCCGGCCGAAGCGCTCGGCGACGCCGGGTACGGGCGGGAGCTCGTCCTTGAGGCCGGTCGCGATGACGAGGCGACGGGCCTGGACCGTGCGGCCGCTCGCCAGCGTGACCGTGAAGTCCGCGGTGACGTCCACCGCGCGGTCCTCCACGAGCTCGACGCCGTACCGTGCGATCTCCTCCCGGCCGATCGCCAGGAACTCGGCGGGTGCCATGCCGTCCCGCGTCAGATAGCCCTGCATGTGGGCGGCGGGCGCGTTGCGCGGCTCGCCCGCGTCGATGACCAGGGTGCGGCGCCGGGCCCGGCCCAGTACGAGGGCGGCGGACAGTCCCGCGGCGCCGCCGCCGATCACGATCACTTCGTAGGTCTCGCTTGTCTCGGTCATACCGACACGGTCGTCCGGAGGGTGCGGGATTGACAAACTTCTTTGCTGATTCTGCAATACGTGACATGACTACCGATGACGTTCTCGCGGAGGTCGGGCCCCGGCTGCGGCGGATCCGGAAGGACCGGGAGGTGACGCTCGCCTCGCTGTCCGAGACGACCGGCATCTCCGTCAGCACCCTCTCGCGGCTGGAGTCAGGGCTGCGCAAACCCAGCCTGGAGCTGCTGCTGCCGATCGCGCAGGCCCACCAGGTGCCGCTGGACGAGCTGGTCGGGACGCCGCCGGCGGGGGATCCGCGGGTCCGGGCCAAGCCTCTGGAGCGGCATGGGCGCACCTACTGGCCGCTCACCCGGCAGCCCGGTGGCCTCCAGGCCTACAAGGTGCTGGTGCCCCAGCGCCAGGAGGAACCCGAGCTGCGTACCCACGAGGGCTACGAGTGGTTGTACGTGCTGGCGGGAAAGCTGCGAGTCGTGCTGGGCGAGCACGATGTGGTGATGGTGGCGGGGGAGGCCGCGGAGTTCGACACGCGGGTGCCGCACTGGTTCGGGTCGACAGGGGAGGGGTCCGCGGAGTTCCTGAGTCTGTTCGGGCCGCAGGGGGAGCGGATGCACGTACGGGCGAAGCCCCGGCGGTCGTGACCCCCGCTACTGTTCCGCGGCGGGCTGTTCCCTGATGGCAAGCGACCGCTTAGTATGCGATGGACCCCGTCAGACGATGCAGTCGCGTGGAGGCACCGCATGCAGGCATGGCAAGTGCACGAGAACGGCGAGCCGAGTGAGGTGATGCGCCTCGAAGAGGTGGCGACACCGACGCCCGGCGACGGCCAGGTCCTGCTGAAGGTGCGTGCCGCGAACATCAACTTCCCGGACGTGCTGATGGCCCGCGGCCACTACCAGGTCCGGCCGCCGCTGCCCTTCACGCCGGGCGTGGAGATCTGCGGCGAGACCGAGGACGGGCGCCGCGTGATCGCCAACCCCGCGCTGCCCTACGGCGGTTTCGCCGAGTACGCCGTCGCCGATGCCGCCGCGCTGCTGCCCGCGCCGGAGTCGCTGGACGACGCCGAGGCCGCCGCGCTGCACATCGGGTACCAGACGGGCTGGTTCGGTCTGCACCGGCGGGCGCGTCTGGAGGCCGGTGAGACGCTGCTCGTGCACGCCGCCGCCGGCGGGGTCGGCAGCGCGGCCGTACAGCTCGGGAAGGCGGCCGGGGCCACCGTGATCGGTGTCGTCGGCGGTGCCGACAAGGCGGCCGTGGCACGGGAGTTGGGCTGTGACGTGGTGATCGACCGGCGTGCCGAGGACGTCGTCTCCGCCGTCAAGGAGGCCACCGGCGGCCGGGGCGCCGACGTCGTCTACGACCCGGTCGGCGGCGAGGCCTACACACAGTCCACCAAGGTCGTCGCCTTCGAGGGCCGGATCGTCGTCGTGGGCTTCGCCAGCGGGTCCATCCCCAGCCCGGGCCTCAACCACGCGCTGGTGAAGAACTACGCGATCCTCGGCCTGCACTGGGGCCTGTACAACACCAAGAACCCGAAGCTGGTCCAGCACTGCCACGAGCAGCTCACCGAACTCGCCGCCCGGGGCGCCGTCAAGCCCCTGGTGAGCGAGCGAGTGCCGCTGAGCGAGGCCGCGGCCGCGGTCCAGCGGGTCGGTGACGGGGTCACGACGGGCCGGGTCGCCGTCGTCCCGTCTCTGCAGAACGGAGCCACCGCATGACCGACGCAGCCGAACTCCAGCGCCGCACAGCGGACTTGCTGGCCGCACACCCGCCCGCCACCACGGACCGCCTCGACTTCCTGAAGGCCCGCTTCGACGCCGGCCTGGCATGGGTCCACTACCCCGAGGGTCTCGGCGGCCTCGGTGCCGCGCGCTCCCTCCAGGCCGTCGTGGACGCCGAGCTGGAGGCCGCGGGCGCCCCCGACAACGACCCCCGGCGCAACGGCATCGGCCTGGGCATGGCCGCCCCGACGATCCTCAAGTACGGCACGGACGAGCAGAAGCAGCGCTTCCTCAAGCCCCTGTGGACCGGCGAGGAGGTCTGGTGCCAGCTCTTCAGCGAGCCCGGCGCCGGCTCCGACCTGGCCGGGCTCGGTACCCGGGCCGTCCGTGAGGGCGACGGCTGGGTGGTGAACGGCCAGAAGGTGTGGACCTCCAGCGCGCACAACGCCCGCTGGGCCATCCTCATCGCCCGCACCGACCCGGACGTGCCCAAGCACGCGGGCATCACGTACTTCCTGTGCGACATGACCGACCCCGGCGTCGACGTCCGGCCGCTGCGCCAGATCACCGGCGAGGCCGAGTTCAACGAGGTCTTCCTCACCGACGTCCGCATCCCCGACGCCCACCGCCTCGGTGAGATCGGCGACGGCTGGCGGGTCGCGCAGACCACGCTCAACAACGAGCGCGTCGCCATCGGGGGCATGCGGCTGCCCCGCGAGGGCGGCATGATCGGCCCGGTCTCCAAGACCTGGCGCGAGCGCCCGGAGCTCCGTACCCACAATCTGCACCAGCGCCTGCTGAAGCTGTGGGTCGAGGCCGAGGTGGCCCGGCTCACCGGCGAACGCCTGCGCCAGCAGCTCGCCCTGGGCCAGCCCGGCCCCGAGGGCGCCGGAATGAAGCTCGCCTTCGCCCGCCTCAACCAGGAGATCAGCGGTCTGGAGGTCGAACTGCGCGGCGAGGAAGGCCTGTTGTACGACGACTGGACCATGCGCCGGCCCGAACTGGTGGACTTCGTCGGCCGGGACGCCGGCTACCGCTACCTCCGCTCCAAGGGCAACAGCATCGAGGGCGGGACCAGCGAGGTCCTGCTGAACATCGTCGCCGAGCGCGTTCTGGGCCTGCCGTCCGAGCCGCGCACCGACAAGGACGTCGCCTGGAAGGACCTCGCCCGATGACCGACCTGCTGTACTCGGAGGAGGAAGAGGCCCTGCGGTCCGCCGTACGGGACCTGCTCGCCGACCACTGCGACGCCCCCGGCGTCATCGCCCGCACCGAGTCCGACGCCCCGCACGACCTGGCGGCCTGGAAGGCCCTCGCCGACGGGATGGGCCTCGCCGGTCTCCTGGTGCCGGAGGCGCAGGGCGGCCAGGGTGCCACGCATCGCGAAGTCGCGGTCGTGATGGAGGAGTTGGGGCGCGCGGTCGCCCCGGTGCCGTACCTCACCAGCGCTGTCGTCGCGACCGAGGCGCTGCTGGCCTGCGGCACCGAGGACCTGCTCGCCGAGCTGGCGTCGGGGCGGAGGATCGGCGCCCTCGCCGTCTCGCTGCATGTCGCCGCGGGCGGCGCCTACAAAGTCGTACGCCATGAAGGCGGCTCCCTGCACGGGGAGTTGACCGGCATCGCGGACGCCGCGGCCGCCGATGTGCTGCTGGTTCCGGCGGACGACGGCGGGCTGTACGCGGTGGACGCCTCCAGTGCGACCGTCACCCCGCAGGTGTCCCTGGATCTCACCCGGCCGCTCGCGACCGTGACCCTGGACGGTGCGCCCGGGCGACTCCTGGGCGACGCCGAACCCGCCGTACGACGGGCGCTGCGGTCCGGGGCCGGGCTGCTCGCCTCCGAGCAACTCGGGCTCGCCGACTGGACGTTGACCGAGACCGTGCGCTACCTGAAGGAGCGCAAGCAGTTCAACCGGTCCGTCGGTGGGTTCCAGGCGCTCAAGCACCGGCTCGCCCAGCTGTGGCTGGAGGTCGTCAACCTGCGGGCCGCGGCGCGCAACGCGGCCGACGCGCTGGCGAGCGATGAGGACGCCGACGTGGCGGTCGCCGTCGCCCAGGCCTACGCGGCCTCCGTCGCCGTGCACGCCGCGGAGGAGGCCCTCCAGCTGCACGCCGGTATCGGTATGACGTGGGAGCACCCGATCCACCTGTACCTCAAGCGGGCGAAGGCGGACTCCCTCGCCTACGGCACCGCGGGCGCGCACCGCGCCGCGCTGGCCGAACTCGTGGACCTCCAGGCCCCCTGACGTTCACCAGGGAAAGCCCGTCCCACCTGGGGCGGGCTTTTTCGTGTGCCCCGCACGGAGGCGATGAACAGACGGCGGCAGTCCGGCCAACTCCTGTCACGAGCATGCCCTTTGAGGGACCGGCGCCCCCATACTCGCCGATGTCCCGTACCGCCCTCAAAGGGAGGCAGGCATGGCCCTCACCACCCGTCGCAGAGCCCTCACCACCCTCGGCGCCGCCCTCGCGGGCGCCGTCGCGCTGCCCGCCACCGACGCGTTCGCGGGTGAACACAAGCACCGCCCGCGGCCGTTGTGGCGGGCCCACGCCCACAACGACTACGAGCACCCCCGCCCGCTCTTCGACGCCCTCGACCACCGCTTCGGCAGCGTCGAGGCCGACATCTTCCTCGTCGGCGATCAGCTCCTCATCGGCCACACCGTGGACGACCTGGACCCGTCCCGCACCCTGGAGTCCCTCTACCTCGACCCGCTGGCCGCCCGCGTGAGGGCCAACCGCGGCTCGGTGTACCGCGGTCACCGCAAGCCTCTCCAGCTGCTCATCGACATCAAGACCGAGGGCTCCTCGACGTACCTCGAACTCGACCGGCATCTGCGGCGCTACAAGCACCTGTTCACGACGTACGCCCACGGCCGGGTCCTGCCCGGCCCGGTCACCGCCGTCATCTCCGGCGACCGCGCCGCCCGCGTGCCCATGGAGGCACAGACAGTGCGACGGGCCTTCTACGACGGCCGGCTCGCCGACCTCGGCAGCCCGGCGCCCGCCTCCTTCATCTCGCTGATCAGCGACAACTGGACGCTCAACTTCACCTGGCAGGGTGTGGGGGCCTTCCCCGAGGCCGAGCGGCAGAAGCTGCGCGGCATCGTGCAGGCCGCCCATGGGCGCGGGCAGAAGGTGCGCTTCTGGGCCACGCCCGATGTCGCCGGGCCCGCGCGGGACGCGCTGTGGGGCGAGCTGCTCGCCGCCGACGTCGACTACCTCAACACCGACGACCTCGCCGGCCTCGAAGCCTTCCTGGACGCCCGCCGGCCGGCGTAGACACCACACGTTCGGCGGACAGGTCAGCCGCACGGACGAACCCTCCGCTACGCCACACTTGCGGCCGAACGCCGTGAACCGGACGTACTGGCGTGGCGGAGGAGGCCGACGATGGCGATTTCCATCTCTGTGGTGATGTTGCTGCTGATCCTGGCGGTGATCTTCCTGCGCAATGGCGGGCTGAAGGTCTCGCACGCACTGGTGTGCGCACTGCTCGGCTTCTACCTGGCCAGCACGAGCATCGCCCCGACCATCCACAGCGGCCTCACGGCGACGGCGGACATCGTCAGCAGCCTCCGGCCCTGAGGCTCATCCGGTCGAGAAGACCCCGATGCCGTTCGGTACGGGGCGTTCGGCCCCTCCGGCGGGGTGGTTGCGCACCGACACCGCGGTCGCCCCGGGAGCGCGGGCGACCAGTGTCGACGATCCGCCGCCGTCCAGGCTGAAGGCGTCGACCGAGCCCAACCCCTTCATGGTGTCCGCCACTTCGGCGATGGTCAGACCCGTGCGGTAGGCGACCGCGCCGTCCACCGCGAGCAGCAGCACGCGTCTTCCCCTGTCCGCGATCCCCACGGCGGTGCGTACGGCCGCGGTCGTGCCGTCCAGGCCGGGCAGCGGCTGTCCGTCGTCGAGGACCGGGTAGCCGCCGACGGCGAAGCGGTACGGGATCCGGGTCGCGGAGGCGACCAGGCCGTGCCGGATCCGTACGCGCTCGCCGGCGGAGAGCTTCCGTAACTGCCGCGCGCCCTCCTCCCGCCCGACGAGCACGGTGGTGCCCGCGGCGACGGGACCGCTGCCCGGAGTGTCGGCGGTCGCCACGACCCGGCCCCGGCGGACCGTCACCTCGTAGGTGTCGGTGCTGCACGGGGCGGCCCGGTCGGTGTCCGTGCCGCAGGTGGCACGGACCCGGGAGGCGCTGCCCCAGGCGCTGGTGAAGGCGCCGACGGAGTTCACCGGCAGCGCGTACTGATTGAGCCCGCCCAGCGGCAGTCGCGTCCAGGGAGTCCAGACGGATCCGGAGAGGGACAGGCTGTCGAGCCGGGCCCGCCGGTCGACCCCCATGCCGAGCACGTTCCTGGTGGACGTGCCCGGTGGCATCGCCGGGCCGAAGCGCTGGCCGTCGGGGACCGCCGCCTTGAGGGTGCGGCCGCGCGCGATCGCCGGGCCCACGCTCGCGCCGGTGGCCTCGACGCCGGGGTGCTGGGTCTCGGTGATGTTGAAGAAGTCGCCGTTGACGCCCGCGACCGCGCCCTGGGCGTCCGCCTGTTGTGACACGGGCGCCCGCGCGGCGACCGCTCCCGGGTGCAGCAGGTCGAGCCGGACGTGCGGGTCGCGCAGGTTGACGGTGAGTACGTGGACGCGCGTGGGTCCCTTGGACGCCTGGATGTCGTACTGCCGGTAGGTGACGCCCGAAGCGATCCGGACGGCGGCCGGTGCGGCGCCGGCCGGTGCCGCCCCCGTCAGGACCGTACCGGCCAGCGCACCGCATGCCGTGAGAAACGTCAGTACCGCTCTGCCTGCCCGGAACCTGTTCTGACGACGCGTCACAGTCCCCCCTGAGGTCTCGTCAACTGTCCCAGGACTCAGAGGAAGTGCACCAGACGGCAGTCTGTCTAGGAGCCGAGAAGACGGGAACGGATCAGGAAACGCACTCCTTCGGGTGCTTCGAGGGAGAAGCCGCTGCCCCGCCCCTCGACGACGTCGACGATCAGCCGGGTGTGGCTCCACACCTCGAACTGGCTGCGCGACATCCAGAACGTCACGGCCTCCCCGACGCCCTCGACCTCCAGCTCCGCGAGCAGCACGTCCGAGCCGCCGGTGCGGAACTCGCCCGCCGGGTAGCACATGGGGGCGCTGCCGTCGCAGCAGCCGCCGGACTGATGGAACATCAGCGGGCCGTGCGTCTCGTGCAGCCGGCGCAGCAGAGCGGCGGCCGCGGGGGTGAGCTCGACGCGCGGGGTCTCCTCATACATGCGCACCAGCGCACCACGCGCCACGTTGCGAGAAGGTTGCGCCCCGGAGCAGGGTGGGGCCATGTACTCGACCCGCGTCTCCTGTCGTGTGAACGCCCCACGTGCGGCCGTCTACCGGATGCTCGTGGACCCCGGCGCGCTCGCGAAGTGGCGGGTGCCCGAGGGGATGAGCAGTGAGGTGCACGCCTTCGACGCCCGGGAGGGCGGAGCGTTCCGTATCTCGCTCACCTACGACCTGCCGACGGGCACCGGCAAGTCCGGCTCGCACACCGACACCTATCACGGCCGGTTCCTGGAGCTGGTGCCGGACGAGCGGGTGGTCGAGGAGTTCGAGTTCGAGACCGCGGACCCCGCCCTGCGCGGCACGATGACGATGACGACCACGCTCACGGAGACGGCGGGCGGGACCGAGATCGTCGTCCTGCACGAAGGGATTCCCGACGCCGTGCCGGCGGACCAGAACGAGGAGGGCACGCGGATGGCGCTGGCGAATCTGGCGCGGCTGGTCGAGGGCTGAGGGTCAGACCTCGCCGACGTTGGCGGTGAGCAGACGGAGCAACTGCTTGGCCGTGGCGTCCTGTTCGGGGGTCAGGCCCATGGCGGCGCCGATGGCCACCGGAACCGTCTGTGCCCGCTCGCGCAGCGCGGCGCCGGCGTCGGTGAGGGTGAGGGCGACCGAGCGCTCGTCCTCCGGGCGGCGTTCGCGGCGCAGCAGGCCGTTCGCCTCCAGGCGCTTGAGCAGCGGGGAGAGGGTGCTGGACTCCAGTTGGAGGGCGGTGCCCAGATCGCGTACCGAGATCGAGTCCTGCTCCCAGAGCACGAGCATGACCAGGTACTGCGGATAGGTCAGCTGAAGCTCGTCCAGCAGGGGCCGGTAGCGGGCGGTGACCGCGCGGGAGGCGGCGTAGAGGGCGAAGCACAGCTGGTCGTCGAGGAGCAGGGAACCGTCGTGCTTCGGTTCGGCAGCGCTCATGGCCTGGCTCCTTTGGTTGAGTCCTCTCGATTCTATCGAGCCATAAACAGTAGCGGAACAGATGATCGAGCTCGATTAAGTTGTGCACGACTAAATCGAGCGCTACAGTCGTGGATGTGCCGCCGCTCCTGGCGAACAGCGTCCACGGAGCGCGCCCGCGGCACCCCTCCCGAGGAGATCGCCATGTCCGACCAGACCGGCACCCGCCCCGTCCTCGAGCCCGCCGCGCAGGCCTTCGTCGAGGCGACCGCGAATCCGCCGTACCTCTTCGATCTCGGCCCGGTCGAGGGCCGCAAGGCCGTCGACGAGGTCCAGTCCGGCGACATCGCCAAGCCCGCCGTCGACGAGGAGTGGGTCACCGTGCCGGGCGGACCCACCGGCAGCGTCCGCACCCGGATCGTCCGCCCGGCGGGAGCCGAAGGCACGCTCCCGGTGATCGTCTACATCCACGGCGCCGGCTGGGTCTTCGGCAACGCCCACACCCACGACCGCCTGGTGCGCGAACTCGCCGTCGGCGCCCAGGCCGCCGTCGTCTTCCCCGAGTACGACCTCTCGCCCGAGGCCCGCTACCCCATCGCCATCGAGCAGAACTACACCGTGGCCAAGTGGGTCGTGGAGGAGGGCGCGTCGAAGGACCTGGACGCCTCCCGGATCGCCGTGGCCGGGGACTCCGTCGGCGGCAACATGAGCGCCGCGCTCACCCTGATGGCCAAGGAGCGCGGGGATGTCCCGCTGGTCCAGCAGGTGCTGTTCTACCCGGTCACCGACGCCGCCTTCGACACCGCCTCCTACCACCAGTTCGCCGAGGGCTACTTCCTGCGCCGCGACGCCATGCAGTGGTTCTGGGACCAGTACACGACCGACGAGGCCGACCGCGCCCAGATCACCGCCTCCCCGCTGCGCGCCACCACCGAACAGCTCACCGGCCTGCCCCCGGCCCTGGTCATCACCGGCGAGGCCGACGTCCTGCGCGACGAGGGCGAGGCCTACGCCAACAACCTCCGCACCGCCGGGGTCCCCGTCACCGCCGTCCGCTACCAGGGCATCATCCACGACTTCGTCATGCTCAACGCCCTGCGCGAGACCCACGCCGCCCAGGCCGCGATCGCCCAGGCCGTCGCCACCCTGCGGACGGCCCTCGGCACGGCGTGACCCGTCCCTGGCACCGCGGCCCGTCTCAGGCGGGCTGCGGCGTCAGGCGTCGGTGGCCCTTGCGGTCGTAGTAGACGGTCATCGCGAAGCCGAACAGGATCCCGAGGGCGGCGCCGATCGCGGTCATCGTCCAGGCGCGGGTGAGGCCCGCGTCGCCGCGTGCGTCGAAGTACAGGATCGCGCGGACGCCGTCGCCAAGCTGGCGCATGGGCTCGAAGTGGGACAGGAAGCGGTAGAAGGCCGGCACCGCCTGGAGCGGGACGGTGGCGCCCGAGGACGGCAGGCCCAGCACGATGAACACGAACATCGACACGAGCTGTCCGATGCCGCCGAACGCGGCGTTGATCGCCTGCACGCCCAGGCCGACCGCGAGCGACGCGCAGTAGGAGTAGATCCACAGCAGCGGGAGATGGGTCGCGTCCATGTCCAGGATCGTGACGCAGGCGAGCATCACCAGGGAGACGGTGAGCACGGTGATGCCCGCGGTCATCGCCATCTTCAGCAGCAGTGTCTGGGTGCGGTTGATCGGCACGGTGGGCAACCGGGTGTGCCAGGGGCCGATCTCGTTGTCGGTGTAGCCGAGGGCGGTGTCGACGCCGTTGCTGATGATGTTGCCGCCCATGAAGCCGGCCAGGACGAGCAGCAGCGTGTAGTAGAAGGCGGTCAGCCCCAGGCCGCTGTGGGTGCCGAGAGGGTGGCCGACCTCGGTGGCGACGGTCACGGGGTCGGCGAACAGCAGCTTCTGCGTGGCGTCGGCCCGCGGGACCGACCGGGTGAGCTGCTCGCCGATGGTCTGCGAGGCCTGGTGTGCCGTCTGCGTGGTGATCTGGCTCGCGAGGGAGGAGCCGAGGCTGCCCTTGCCGGGATTGGTGAGCACCGTGAGGGTGGGCCGCGCGGTGGCGCCCGTGCCGGTGAGCGCGCCGACGGAGGCGGTGAAGTCCGCGGGAATGACGAGGGCGCCGTAGACCTTGCCCGAGTCCAGCTCGTCCTGTGCCTGCGTCCGGGTCAGTTGCCGCCAGTCCGCCTTGTCGCTCGACGTGTCCGCCATGATCGACGCGGCGATCTGCGTCCCCAGGTTCTGCTCCTGCCCGGCCGGCGGCTTGCCGGTGTCGGCGTTGACCAGCGCGATCGGCAGGTCCTTGAGGTCGCCCTGCGGATTGACGATGCCGCCCATGTAGAGCAGGGACAGCAGCAGGGCGAGCAGTCCGCTCAGGGCGGTGGGCATCACCCACAGCTTGGGGCGGCCGAGCAGTGTGGAGGCACGGGCCTGGGGAGCGGGGTCGTTCATGGCTCTCCGTGGGGTGGGCGGCGACGCGTTCCTCCCAGTCGTACGCGACCACCGCCCATCCCGCACGCAGAGGCTCACGCCGTCAGGCGCGCCAGCGTCTCCTGGAAGGGCACCGCGCCGGCGGCCCGCCGGTTGTACGGCAGCCGGCCCAGCAGGGCGGCCATGCCGCAGGTGTCGGTCACGGCGGAGAAGAGCAGCCCGCCGCCGATCAGCCCGGACAGCCAGTGGGCGGGCGGCCAGGCCAGACCCGCGACGAAGCCGGCCAGGACCAGGGACCCTGCGGTGAGCCGGACCTGACGGTCCATGGGCCAGGGCGTACGGGCGCCCGCCGAGCGCTCGACCGGGTGGCCCGCCGCCGCCCAGGCGCCGGTGCCCCCGTCCAGGGAGACGGCCTCGACGCCCAGCGCCGCCAGCCGGTCGCAGCCCTTCGCGGACCGGGCCCCGGAGGCGCAGACGACCAGCAGCGGCCCGCGCGCGGCGGCCGCCCGCAGCGCGCCCGCGGCCTCGTCGAGCCGGTCCAGCGGGATGTTGTGGGCGCCGGGGACATGCCCGCCGGCGTACTCGCCGGGCGTGCGCACGTCGACGACGGTGAACTCGCCCAGACGGGCGGGGGCCACGGTGATGGCGGTGGTCATGGAACAGAACCCTTCGATGTGGTGTTGCCCCGCACGGTAGGATACCCACGGGGGTATATAGGAGGAGGAAACGTGCAACTCGACATGTCCGCCGAGGAGCTGAAGTCCGCGCTCAACCGGCTGCGCCGGGCTCAGGGACAGCTCGCGGGAGTCATCCGGATGATCGAGGAGGGCCGGGACTGCGAGGACGTCGTCACCCAGCTCGCGGCGGTTTCCAAGGCCCTGGACCGGGCCGGCTTCGCGATCATCGCGACCGGACTGGAGCAGTGCATGACCAGCGAGGACCCCGAGGTGCGGGACTCCGCGCAGATGCGCGCCCGGCTGGAGAGGCTCTTCCTCTCCCTGGCCTGAGCCGTCACAGCAGGACCGCGCCGGTCATCGCCACGGCGACCACCAGGAGCACGGCTCCGAAGACGCGCCGCAACACGGCGGCGGAGACCTTCGCGGCCAGCCGCCTGCCGTCCCAGGCTCCCAGGACCGCGGTCGCGAGGGACGGCATGATCAGCGCCCAGTCCAGGTCGACGGCGGTGTGCGCGCGGGCCGCCAGGGCCACCAGCGCGTTGGCGACGATGACCAGCAGACTGGTCCCCACCGCCGCGCTCATCGGCACCGCCAGCACCGTCACCAGCGCCGGCACGGCCAGGAAGCCGCCGCCGACCCCGAGGAACCCGGTCACCGCGCCCAGCCCGGCGCCCGCTCCGGCGGCGCGGGCCGCCGACGCCCGGCCGGCCGGGCGTGGCGTACGGCGACGCAGCATCTGTACGGCGGCCAGGGCGGCCAGCGCCGCGAACATCAGCGTCAGCAGGGCCTCCGGGACCCGTGCGGACAAGGCGCCCGCAGCGGCGGCGGGCAGCAGTCCGGCCGCCGCGAACAGCAGTCCGGCCCGCCAGCGCACCGCGCCGCAACGGGCGTGGGCCACCAGCGCCGTGACCGACGTGACGATCACGATGACCAGGCTCGCCGTGGTCGCCGCCGCCGCGCTGAAACCGAGCAGACAGACGAGGGCCGGGACGGTGAGGATGCTCCCGCCCGCCCCCAGTGAGCCCAGCGCCAGGCCGACCAGGGCGCCGGCGAGCAGGGCCAGGACGAGCGCGGTCATATGACGACCCCGGTCGCCCCGTACGCGTCCTCGACGGGCAGGCCCTGTGCGGCCCAGTCGCGCATGCCGCCGATGACGTCGACGGCCGCGACCCCCCGCGCGGCCAGCAGGGCGACGGCGTGCCGGGAGCGGTTGCCCGAGCGGCAGATGAGGATCATGTCCCGTCCGTCGGGCAGCGATTGGGACAGCGGTACGTGCCGTGCGCCGGGTACGTGACCGGCCCGGAACTCGTCCGCCTCGCGGACGTCGACCAGCACGGCCTCGCCGGCCCGGAGCAGTCGGTGCGCCTCGGCGACGGAGACGCGACAGTGAGGGGAGTCGTTCATGGTCAGCGTTCCCGGGTGACGAGCGCCAGCCCCGCCTCGGCCGCGGCGGCGTACCCGTCGTCGACGGCCACCACCTCGCGTCCGGCGGCGTCGAGCACGGACGCGGCGATGGCGGCCCGCATCCCGCCCGCGCAGTGCACCCACACCGTGCCGTCGGGCACTTCGTCCAGGCGCCGGTGCAGCTGGTGGACGGGGAGGTGGACGCTGCCCTCGATCCAGCCGTCCGCCCGCTCGCTGTCCCGGCGCACGTCGACCACGACCGGGTCCTCGCCGCGTGCCCGGGCGGCGGCCAGGTCGGCGAACGTGCCGGGCGGGAAGGAGGCCGGCCGGGACCCGTCCGCGATCCAGTCGGCCGGGCCGCCCACGGCCGCCGCGGCCGGGCGGTCGATGCCCACCCGGGTCAGCTCCCGCTGGGCGCGCCCGATGTCCTCGGCGCTCTCCGCGAGCAGTGTCACCGGCCTGCCCCACGGGATCATCCACGCGAGATACGTCGCCAGCTGTCCGTCGGCCTCGAAGTTGAGCGCCCCGGCCACATGCCCGGCGGCGAAGGCCACCCGGTTGCGCAGGTCCACGACCCACTCGCCGGCCGCGAGCCGCCGGGCGATCTCGTCGGCGTCGGCGGGCCGCGGGGCCGTGAGGTCCACCGGAGCGGGGCCGCCGGCGTTGGCCGGACCCATGTGGGCGTAGTACGCGGGGACGTCGTCGAGTCCGGCCAGCAGGTCCTTGACGAAGCTGTCGACGTCCTGGACGAGCGCGGGGTTGGAGACCTTCTCGGTGCCGATGGTGCTGTGCGTCCCGTCGGCCTGGGACGAGGAGCAGAAGCTGCCGAAGCCGTGCGTCGGCATGACCGCCACCTCGTCGTCCAGCTCCGCGGCCAGCCGGTGCACGGACGCGTGCTGCGCCCGGGCGAGCTCCTCGGTGAGCCGGGGCTCGACGAGGTCGGGCCGGCCCACGCTGCCGATCAGCAGCGAACCGCCGGTGAAGGCGGCCACCGCGCGTCCCGACTCCTCCAGTACGTACGAGGTGTGGTGCGGGGTGTGCCCGGGAGTGGCCACGGCCCGCAGCGCGAGACCCTCGTCGAGGGGCTCCACATGGCCGTCGGCGACCGGCACGCGCGCGTACGCCACCTCGGCCCCGGCCGGCACGAGATAGCGGGCTCCGGTGAGTCGGGCCAGCTCCAGACCGCCGCTCACGTAGTCGTTGTGCACATGTGTCTCGGCGACGGCCACGATTTGCACCCCGCGCCGGGCGGCCCCGGCGAGCACGCGGTCGATGTCCCGCGGCGGATCCACGACCACCGCGGCGCGGGTCCCGCCTGCCAGGTGGCTGCGGTTGCCCAGTCCTCCGGTCTCCAGGGCGTCGACAAAGAACACGGCTGACTCCTTCGTAGAAAATTACCCCCCGGGGTATCTGACTCCCACGGTAACAGAGATACCCCAGGGGGTATTGTCGTGCCGTGGGGCGTCGAGCTTCCGGCGGAAGCCGGGAGCGGATCGTCCGGAACCGGCGAGCTCCACGCCTGTCTGAGCGAGAAGATCGGCGCCCTCGAAGGCGTGCGGTCCGTCGAGACCGCGCTCACGCCGCGCCAGGTCAGCAGCTGACGTGCGAACCGACGCAGAGGTGAACGCCGTGTCAATTACCTGTGTGCGACCGCAATGTGACGGTGACTCGACCCCGTTCGGCGAGCCAATGTTGAATCTTCAAGCGACAGGGAGGTAATGATGTTCGACCTGCGGACCGAGGCCGAGATGCGGCTGCACTCGGAGAAGACGGCCAAGGAACTGGCTCTGAAGAAGCAGCGCGAGGACGGGAGCGGGAACGAGGACGGGGGCGACGCGCCCGCAGCCGACGGGGGATCAGCCGAGGTCGCGGCCGCCGGGTAGCGGCAGCTCGAACCAGACCACCTTGCCCGTGCTCACCCTGGTCGCCCCCCAGCGCTCCGCCAGCTGGTCGACCAGGAACAGACCCCGGCCGCCCTCGTCGCTCAGCCGCGCGTGCCGCATCCTCGGCACCACCGTCGAGTCGTCCTTCACCTCGCAGCGGAGCACGTCGGTGCGCAGCAGCCGCAGGGTGATCGGCCGGCTCGCGAACCGTACGGCGTTCGCCACCACCTCGCTGACCAGGAGCTCGGTGGACTCCAGCAGGGACTCCAGGCCCCATTGGCGCAGCGTCCTGCGGGTCAGCCGCCGGGCCTGAGAGGCGGTCTGCGGACGCGGGGCCAGATACCAGTACGCGACGGTGTCCGGCAGGATCCCCTCGAAGCGGGCGGCGAGCAGCGCGATGTCGTCGTCCCGGTCACCCGCCCCCAGCGTGCCGAGCGCCTGGTCGCACAGGTCCTCCAGCGTCACGGCCGTGGCCCCCGAGGCGCCCGCCCGCAGCCGTCCGCACAGCAGCTCCACCCCGGTCATCACATCCGCGTTCCGGGACTCCACCAGACCGTCGGTGTACAGCAGCAGGGTCGCGCCGGCCGGTGCGTGCATCTCGACGGACTCGAAGCCGCCGCCACCGACACCGATCGGCGCCCCGGGCGGCACCTGTACGACCTCCGTGCTGCCGTCGGGAAGCAGGAGCACGGGCGGCAGGTGGCCGGCGTTGGACATCAGCAGCCGGTGCAGCACCGGGTCGTACATCGCGTACAGACAGGTCGCCGTGTGCTCGCTGCCCAGCCGTTCCGCCTGCTCGTCGAGGTGGTGCAGGATCTCGTCGGGGGAGAGGTCGAGCCCGGCCAGGGTCTGCACGGTGGTGCGCAGCTGGCCCATGATCGCGGCCGAGGTCATGGAATGCCCCATCACGTCGCCGATGACCAGGGCCACACGGTTGCCCGGCAGCGGGATCGCGTCGTACCAGTCGCCGCCGACCTGCGCGGTCCGTGAGGACGGCAGATAGCGGCTGGCCAGCGTGACTCCGGCCGGCTCGGGCAGGGACGCCGGGAGCATGGTGCGCTGCAAGGTGTCCGCGACGGCCGCCTCGCGCGCGTAGAGCACCGCCTTGTGGATGCCGAGCGCGGTGTGGGTGGCGAGCTGGGAGGCGACGAGGAGATCGTCGTAGGTGAAATCCGGCCGTCCGGGCCCGCGGATGAGGACGACGCTTCCCATGACATGGCTACGGCCGTGCAGCGGAGCGATGATCAGCCGCCGTCCGGGCGGCACCGCGCCCGGCGCGTTCGCCACGCCCAGCAGCTCGGCCACCACGGAACGCAGACCCGGAGTGTTCCCGAACACCGGCCGTCCGGCCTGGAGCAGTTTGGCGAGCAGATCGCCGTCGGCCGGGCGGACGACCTCGGCGGCCTGGATCGTGCGGGCCGTCGGGGCCGGGGCCGTGGTGTGCAGCCGCAGAACACCGGGGTCCGCGTCGGACTCGTCGCCCACCGGAAGCGGCGTGTACAGATGGACGAACGCCGTGTCGGCGAAGGCCGGGACGGCGGCCCGGCACAGTTCGTCCAGCGTCTCGTCGAGGTTCATGCCGCGGGCGATCTGGCGGGTGGCCGCATCGAGGTAGCGGAGCCGGTCGGTCTGCGGCTCGGAGGCGAGCGGGCGTCCGGCGGGTGCTTCGGGGGGTGGCGGGCGCATGGCGGCGGCGCCCTTCTCGGGGCCTGCGGGTGCGGGTGCCTTGCCGCCTTTGTCGGGGACTGTGGGCGGGGGTGCCTTGCCGCCCTTCTCGCCCGTGGCCGCGCGTGCCGTACCGCCCTTCTCGGAGCCCGTGGCCGCGTGTGCCTTGCCGGACTTCGCGGGCGGCGTGGCGTGATCGGGTCGGCGCGGGGCACCGGACGGCTCGTGCACACCGGCCGACTGCCCGCCGGCGCCGCCATCGGCTCCGGGCTGCTTCGTCACGCGTGTCCTTCCGGCCGTGCGGGCCCGCGCGGGGCGGGCTGATCAGAAGCTGTCAGTCACGCCGTCGGCAGCGCAGGAAGATCTGCACCTCGGGCGGCACGTCCACGGACGCGGGAGCGTACGAGAACGTGGACTCCTCGGCGATCTCGAAGCCCTCCGCCTCCACGACCTCGCGCAGCTCGTCCCGGAGGTAGCCGGAGACCCGGATGGTGCTGCCGATGAACGGGATCGAGAAGTCGTCCACGTCCGCCTCGACCATCGACAGCGCGAACAGACCGCCCGGTACGAGCAGGTGGTGGATGGTCCGCACGGCGAGGGGGATCTCGGCACGCGGCAGCATGAGCAGGGAGAAGAAGGCCGCGACCGCGTCGAAGCGGCCGAGGTCCCGGGGGCCGTCGGGCCGCAGGTCAGCGATGTCGGCACGGTGGAACGTCCCGGTGGGCACCTGCTGTCGGGCGAGCGTGACCATCCGGTCCGACAGGTCGACCCCGACGACGTCCAGGCCGCCCTCCGCCAGCTGGCGGGCGGTCGGGATCCCGGTGCCGCAGCCCAGGTCCAGCACGCGTGACCCGGCGGGCAGGGACCTGATGAGCCACTCGGCGGACGCGACCTGGCCCTCCTTGTGCGGGAAGGCCTCGTCGTAGCGGTCGCCGATGGCGTCGAAGGCCTCGGCCTGGCCGGTGCGGTCGAGCCGCAGGCCCCGGTAGCCGAGCTCGTCGGCAGGGCTGCTCACGAGGATTCTCCTTTGATGCCGTATGGGTGATTTTTTCACAGTTATACAGACTGGGGCGCGGCCGGGCAGCCGATCGCACCGACTTCGCTGGTCACGATGCCCCGCACCCTTACCGGAGGAGGCCGTTCGGCAGCGGCGGCCGACCGCTCCCGGCGCCGTGGAGCGGCGGTGAAAACCCTGTGGAAGTGGTGTCGGTGGGGCCGTTTATGCTGCCCCTCACGATCACGCGGGACCAGGGGAGGGTGCGGCATGTTGGGCAAGCTGTTCGGGAGAAACACGGAGAGACCGGCGGCGCATTCGCATGCCCTTCCCCCGCGCAAGCAGAAGCACGGGACGTACGCGCTGCGCGCGCTGGGGGACGCGCGGGTGCTCGCGCTGGTCGAGGCGGCCGACGCGGGCGACTGGACGGCGGTCAAGGCGGCGCTCGCCCCCTTCGACCTCGGCCGCGAGCAGGCGGTCCTGGGGCAACTGACCGATGTGGACGGTGTGGAGGAGTGGATCGTCCGGGCCGCAGAGGAGGACAAGGACGACAAGGAGCTCCGGGCGACCGCACTGCTGATATCGGGTGCGCGCCATGTCTCCTGGGGCTGGGAGGCGCGCACGTCCGCCCGTGCCGTGGACGTCAGCCGCGAGCAGTGGCAGACCTTCTACGAGCGGCTGCGCATCGCCGAGGATCACCTGCTGGAGGCCGCCGAGCTGCGGCCCGACTGGGTCACACCGTGGCGCCATCTGCTCACCTCGGGACGCGGCATGTCCGTCGACGACAGCGTCCAGGACGCCCGGCTCGCGGCCGGTCTGCGCCGTGATCCGCTGAACCTGGACATCCATCTGGAGTGGGTGTCGCATCTGCAGCCCCGCTGGGGCGGAGAGCCGGGCCAGGCCCTGGAGTTCGCCCGGAAGGCCTTCGCCGCCGCGCCCGACGGGCACCGGCTCGGCTGTGTCATCGCGATGGCGCACATCGAGGACTGGGTGGAGTCCGACGACCGCGACTGCCTGCAACAGCCGCGGATCCGGACCGAGTTGAGAGAGGCCGCGGAACGCAGCATCCTGCACCACGCCTACGAGCGCGGCCTGGGCTGGCAGGGCGACTACAACATCTTCGCCATGGCCCTCTCGCTGGCGGGCAGCAGCAAGGCCTCGAATGTCTTCCGCGAGCTGAACGGTGTGATCACCCGGTGGCCGTGGACCTTCATGTCGGATCCCGAGAAGGCGTACGCGCGCTTCCGCAAGGCCTTCTGAGCCACCGGCCACCGCGGACCACCGCCCACCCCTGCCGTTCGTTCCCCTCACCCCGGACTGATTCATGCCCCTGCGCGACACCTCCGCCCACCAAGACGCCACCGACCGCACCTTCCAGGTCGACCTCCGCGGCCTGGTGGACCTCCTCTCCCACCACCTCTACTCCAGCCCTCGCGTCTACCTGCGTGAACTCCTGCAGAACGCGGTCGACGCCCTCACCGCACGGCACGCCGTCGAGCCCCAGGGCGCCTTCGGCATCCGGCTGTACGCCGACGGCTCCGTCATACGTGTCGAGGACGACGGCGTCGGTCTCACCGAGGACGACGTCCACACCTTCCTCGCCACCATCGGCCGCAGCAGCAAGCGTGCCGAGCGGATCGCCGAGCAACGCGCGGACTTCATCGGCCAGTTCGGCATCGGCCTGCTCTCCTGCTTCCTGGTCGCCGACGAGATCCACGTCCTGAGCCGCTCCGCCCGCACCCCGGACGCCCCCGCCGTGGAGTGGCGGGGACGCGGCGACGGCAGCTACACCGTGCGTACGCTGCCCGCCTCCGCCCGCCCCCGGCCCGGCACCACCGTCACGCTGACGCCGCGCGCCGACGCGGGCGAGTGGACCCGCCCGGCCCAAGTACACGCGCTGGCCCGGCACTTCGGCTCCCTGCTGCGCCACCCGGTGACCTTCGACGACGGCACGGGAGGCACGGGCGGCCCGGGCGCGTCCATCAACCCCGAGCCCGCGCCCTGGGCGCGCACGTACCCCACCCCGGGAGCCCGCTCCCGCGCCCTGGCCGCCTACGGCGAGGAGGTCTTCGGCTTCACGCCGCTGGACACCATCGAACTGGACCTGCCGGCCGTCGGTCTGAAGGGCATCGCGTGCGTGCTGCCCGAGGCGGTGCCGGCCGGGCGCCGCCATGGCCACCGCGTGCACGTCAAGGGCATGCTGCTGTCCGAGCAGGCCGAGGAGATCCTGCCCGAGTGGGCCTTCTTCGTCCGGTGTGTCGTCGACGCCGAGAGCCTGCGCCCGACGGCGTCCCGCGAGTCCCTGTACGAGGACGACACGCTCGCGGCCGTCCGTGACGCCCTCGCCGAGCGGCTGCGCGCGTGGATCGCCCGGGCCGCCGCCAGCGACCCGGACCTGCTGCACCGCTTCCTCCAGGCCCACCACCTGGCCGTGAAGTCGCTGGCCGTGCACGACGACGAGATCCTGCGGATGCTGCTGCCCTGGCTGCCGTTCGAGACCACCGACGGGCACTGCACCCTCGACGAGTTCGCGCGCACCCACCGGACGGTGCTCGTCACCTCCAGCGTGGAGGAGTTCCGCCAGGTCGCGGCGATCGCCTCGGCGGCCGGACTGGGCGTCGTCAACGGCGGCTACACCTACGACCGTGAACTGGTCCACAGGCTGCCCGAGATCAGGCCCGAGGCGAGCGTCGCCGACCTCGACCCGGCGACCCTCACCGCCCATCTCGACCCCGTCGACCGGGAGACGGAACTGGCCGCCGCGGCCTATCTCGCCCAGGCCCGCGACGCCCTCTCCGTCTTCGACTGCGATGTCGCGCTGCGCACCTTCCAGCCCGCCTCCGCCCCAGCCCTGCTGGTGGACAGCCGCGAGGCCCGGCACGAGCGCACCCGCTCCCAGCTCGCCCGTGAGCAGGAGGGCGGTCTGTGGGGCGACATCCTCGGCGCCCTGCGCCAGGAGGCACCGCGCGCCCAGCTGATCCTCAACCAGCTCAACCCGCTGGTCCGCACCGCCGTGTCCATCGACGAGCCCGAGCTGGCCCGCACCAGCGCCGAAGCCCTGTACGGACAGGCCGCGATGCTCTCCCGGCGCCCGCTCAGGCCCGCCGAGTCGAGCCTGATCAACCGCTCTTTCCTCGACCTCCTCGCCCACGCCCTCCGCAAGGACAGCTGACGATGCCGACCGCACCCCAGACCACCGATGAGCTGTTCCAGGCGCTCCAGGAGAACGACCGGCGCCCCTACGGCCGCACCCGCACCGTCACCGCAGAGGAACTCGTCGACGCCGCCGAGCAGTTCGAGGACCCCGCCGCCCTCATCCACGCCCTCCTCGAACTCCAGGAGGCGTACACCTACGGCTCCGAACCCCGGAAGTCGCCCGTCGTCTTCGCACGGCTGCTCACCCTCTTCGACGAGCAGCCCGACCTCTTCGACGAGCGCCTGCGCCACATGCTGTTCTGGCGGTTCAAGTGGGTGGCCCACGCCCTGCGGCAGCTGCCCGAGATACCCCTGACCAGCCTGCGCCAGTGGCTGACGGAGATGCGCGACCGCTACGAGAAGGCCGACCTGGGCCTTCAGCCCTACTACGGACAGGCGTACCAGCTCGCCGTCCATGTCGGCGAGGACACCGCCCTCGCCTACGAGTTGTGGGCGGGCCGCACCCGCACCCGGCTCAGCGACTGCGAGGCCTGCGAGATCTGCCAGCGCGCCCGATACCACCTCAGGGCGGGCGACGACGAGCGGGCCCTGCGCGCCTGGGAGCCCGTCCTGGCCGGGAAGGAGTCCTGCAAGGAGGAGCCGGCCCGCTCCGCCTCGTACGCGCTGCTGCCCCTGCTGCGCACCGGCCGCACCGACCGGGCCCGCGAACTGCACCTCGTCGGCTACCGCGCCTGCCGCCGCAACCCCTCGATGTCCGAGGAGGTCGGCCGGCACCTGGAGTTCTGCGCGCTCACCGGCAACGAGGCCCGCGGTCTGGAACTGCTCGCCGAGAACCGGAACCTGTTCGACGAGGTCGACTCGCCGCTGGACCAGTTCGGCTTCCTCACCGGTGTGGAGGTCCTCCTCCAGCGCGTCGAACTCCTCGGCCACGGCGAGCTGCCCACCGTCGGACACGCGGGCCGCACCTGGACGGTGTCCTCCCTGCGCGCCGAGGTCCGCAAGCGCGCCGACGACCTCGCCGCCCGCTTCGACGCCCGCAACGGAACCACGGCCCACGCCGACCTCCGCAGGGCCCGACTCGACCAGGCCCCGCTCCTGAACGCGCTGGAACTGACCCTGCGCCCCCGCAGCCTCGACGACGCCGCCCCGGCCGCCCCGGTCACCGCCCCCGCCGCCCGTACGGCCGCCGCCGTCCCCGAGGCACTGCCCGAACTCATCCTCAAGGCACGCACGGCGGAGGAGGAGGGGCACCCGGACGCACAGGCCTGCTGGGCGCGGCTGCGCACGCTCGTGGCCGCCCGCGACTACACCCATCCCGACGACCCGGCCGTGGGCTCGCTCCTGCGCCTGCGCGCGGACCTGCTGGCCGACGAGGCGAACCGGGCGGGCGAGAAGGACGAGTTCGCCGACGCCGCCGCCCTCCATGAGGAGGCCGCGGCCCTGTACGACGACGCCGGACTGCCGGGGCACGCGGCGCTGGCCCGCGCCTGCGCGCTGCTCGCGACGGCCGAGATCCCTGGGGAGAGCGCTGACGGGGGCGCCGGCGAGGGCGAGGCGGAGGGCGCCGGCGGAGGCGCGGCGGGGGGCGCCGGTGGAGCCGAGGCGGAGAGCGCCGGTGGAGCCGAGGCGGAGACAGTCGGCGAAGCCGAGGCGGAGACAGCCGGCGGAGCCGAGGCGAAGGCCGCCCTGCTGACCGCCACGCACGCGTCCATTGTCCGCCTCCACGAGGAGACGCCCGAACTCGCGCCGTACCAGGAGGCCCGCATGCTGCGGCTGCGGGCGACCGCGCTCGCGCTGCGTGTTCAGACCTCGGGTAGTGAGGAACATGTCGCGCCGGTCTTCGCGGAGGTGGACGAGCTGCACGCGTTCGCCACCCGGCACGACCTCGACGGGCAGATCTCCGGAGCCATGCTGCTGCGGGCCAGTACCCACGCCATCTCCGGCGACCTGCCCACCGCGGTCACCGAGATCGACGCGCTGATCGACCGGTTGAGGACGCGGGGCCCCGCCTGGCACCTGCCCCGCACACTCGGACTGCGCGGCCGGTTCCAGTTCGGCCTCCGGGACGCGCAGGCCGCGCACGCGGACCTGTCCGAGGCCCTGCGACTGGCCGCCGACTGGCCCGCCGCCACGGCCGACACCGCCCGCCTCCACGGGGACGTGGCCCAGGCCTGCATGTACCTGGGCCGCCACGACGAGGCACTGCGGCATCTGACGCGCTCCGCGGAACTGGAACTGCGCCGCGGCAGCCGGACGGACGCGTTCTGCACCTACAGCAACGCGGCCCAGCTCAGTCTCGACCTGGGCCGTGTCGAGGACTGCATCGCGCTGCTCGACTCCCTGCTGGCCGAACCGGACGTCACCACCGGGGAGCTGGACGACCGGATCGTCGCTCAGCTGCGCCTGACCCGCGCCCGCGCGCTGCACACGGGGGAGGACCTCAAGGCCGCCACGGCCGAGTTCATCACCCTGGCCGCCGAGTCGGCCGGCTGGGACGACGACCCGGGGAGCCACGCCATGATCGCCGCGGAGACCGCCGTACTCCTCGGCGAGTCCGGCGAGTTCGAGCGGGCCCGCGAGGTCGCGGACCAGGCACTCGCCGCGCACGCCCGGGCCCCGCGCTTCGAGCACCTCAGCAACTCCCTGCGCGAACTGGCCCGCCTCCAGGCCCAGCAGCAGGGGCCCGACGGCCTGACCGACGCGCTCGCCTTCCTCACCGACGCGGGCCGCGTCGCCGACGAGGCGCGCGCCGCCGCGTACGAGGCCCAGGGCCGCTCCCTGGACACCGCCCTGGCCTACGAGCACGGCCGGGTCAACGCCTACGCCGGCGAGTACGAGACCGCCCTGACCGCCCTCGACAAGGCCCTCGCCCTGCTCGGCGAACCGGGACGGGACGACGACGCCGGCGAATGGGCCGAGTGCGTCCGCCTCGCGGCCGCGGTAGAGGGCCTCTACCTGGAACGCCCCGCCCCCGCCCTCACCCGCCTCGACACGGCCGTCTCCCACCTGACCGCCCTGGGCCACACCGAGGAGACCGAGGAACTCGCCTCCCTGGCGGCCCGGCTGCGGGACGAGAAGTGAGGCGAGGGGCGCCTGCCGGGAGAACTTTCTCCGGCAGGCGCCCCTCACCCGGTGTCAGCGCTCCCGGGGCCGCTGCTCGACATCCGCGGAGTCAGCACCCCGAGCTCAGGACGCGAATGCGTCGCTCTCCTCCCGGGCGCGCGTCACCGCCTGGGCGAGGTCGTCGAGCAGGTGCCGTAGGGCTGCCAGGGTGGGCTCGTCCGCGAGGCGGCCGTCCGTCACCTTGCGGGTGGCCTGGGGGATGCGCAGGCCGTCCGGGAGGACGTTCGCACCCATCACGGTGAGGGTCTCGGTGAGCCAGGCACGAGCCCGGTCGCCGCCGGTGACGGCGGGCGACGCGCTCACCAGGGCCACCGGCTTGTCGGCCATCTCACCGCCGCCCACCAGCCACTCCAGCGCGTTCTTCAGGACGCCCGAGGTGCCGTGGGCGTACTCGGGGGTGGCGATCAGCAGGCCGTCCGAGGCGCCGAGCCGGGCGCGCAGCTCCGCGACGATCTCGGGGAGGTCGTTCTCCTCCACGTCCGCGTTGAAGAAGGGCAGCCGGCCGAGGTCCGGCTCGATGGTGATCTCCCACGGCTCCACGAACAGATCGGCAGCCGACCGCAGTACGGCCGCGTTGAGCGAGCCCGATCGCAGACTTCCGCACAGCGCAAGGACTTTCATGGTGATCAGCCTACGATTTCGTTCGTCGCCGGTTCGAAGGTCACCGGCAGGCAGGCAGGCAGGCAGGACAGGGCGCGGGAGACGGCGGACGGGCGGTAGGCCGGCTCGCCGTCGAGGGCCAGGCCCCGGAGCCTGGCGAAGATCAGCGGAACCGCGATGCGCGCCTCCAGGCGGGCCACCAACTCGCCCACGTGGCCGTGTACTTCCTGGAACGCGGCCATCGCCGCGTCGCGGCTGTCCTCGTCGTTGCTCATGACGGCCTCGACCGCGCGCCGCAGCCGCGTGACCGCGACCCTCGGCGCGGCGTCGGTCGGCTTCGCGATGCCCGCCGAGGAGGCCGGGACCCGGGCCTCGGTGACGGTCCGGGTCGAGCGGGCGGGACGTGCCCTGGTCCCGGCCTTCTTCGTGGTGACGGGCGTGACCGTACTGACCGGCCACCTCCCCGGTGTGTCGACGGGGTTCATCCTGCTGGTGGTGGCCCTCGGTGCCTGGACGAGGGACAGGAAGGCTACGCCGGTGCGCGGCTGGCCGGCCGGCCACGGCCCGACTCCTACCGCGGCGCAGTTCCTCACCGAACTCATCGTCCTCCAGGCCGGTTTCAGCGCGGGCATCCTCGCCGCTCCCATGGAACTGTCGCTGATCCTCGTGCGGCACGCTCGGTGATGGGCCCGTGGTGCGTCCGGTGCCGGCTCTAGAAGAACCCGAGTTTCCTCGGGCTGTAGGAAACAAGAAGGTTCTTGGTCTGCTGATAGTGGTCCAGCATCATCTTGTGCGTCTCACGCCCGATCCCGGACTGCTTGTACCCCCCGAACGCCGCGTGAGCGGGGTACGCGTGGTAGCAGTTGGTCCAGACGCGGCCCGCCTGGATGGCGCGGCCGGCGCGGTAGGCGGTGTTGATGTCGCGGGTCCAGACGCCGGCGCCGAGGCCGTACAGGGTGTCGTTCGCGATTTTGACGGCGTCGTCGAAGTCGTCGAAGGACGCGACGGAGACGACGGGTCCGAAGATCTCCTCCTGGAAGATCCGCATGCGGTTGTCGCCCTCGAAGATCGTCGGCTGGACGTAGTAGCCGCCCTTCAACTCTCCGTCGTACTCGATGCGCTGGCCGCCGGTGAGGATCTTCGCGCCTTCCTGGCGGCCGATGTCGAGGTAGGAGAGGATCTTCTCCAGCTGGTCGTTGGAGGCCTGGGCGCCGATCATCGTGTCGGTGTCGAGGGGGTGGCCCGGCTTGATCAGTTCGGTGCGGGCGACCGCCGCCTGAAGGAACTCGGCGTAGTGGCCGCGCTGGACCAGGGCCCGGGACGGACAGGTGCAGACCTCGCCCTGGTTGAGGGCGAACATCGTGAAGCCTTCGAGGGCCTTGTCGCGGAAGTCGTCGTCCTTGGCCCAGACGTCGTCGAAGAAGATGTTGGGCGACTTGCCGCCGAGCTCCAGCGTGACCGGCTTGATGTTCTCCGAGGCGTACTGCATGATCAGCCGCCCCGTCGTGGTCTCGCCGGTGAAGGCCACCTTCGCGACCCGCGCGCTGGACGCGAGCGGCTTGCCCGCCTCCACGCCGAAGCCGTTGACGATGTTCACCACGCCCGGCGGCAGCAGGTCGGCGATCAGGCTCATCCAGTAGTGGATGGACGCCGGGGTCTGTTCGGCCGGCTTGATGACGACCGCGTTGCCCGCGGCGAGGGCGGGGGCCAGCTTCCACACCGCCATCAGGATCGGGAAGTTCCACGGGATGATCTGCGCGACCACGCCGAGCGGTTCGTGGAAGTGGTACGCCACCGTGTCGTCGTCGACCTCGCCGAGGGAGCCCTCCTGGGCGCGGATCGCCCCCGCGAAGTAGCGGAAGTGGTCGATGGCGAGCGGGATGTCGGCCGCCAGCGTCTCGCGCACCGGCTTGCCGTTCTCCCAGCTCTCCGCGACGGCCAGCGGCTCCAGATACGCCTCCATACGGTCGGCGATCTTCAGCAGGATGTCGGAGCGCTCGGTCACCGACCTACGGCCCCAGGCCGGGGCGGCCGCGTGTGCCGCGTCGAGCGCCCGCTCCACGTCCTCCGCCGTACCGCGCGCGATCTCGGTGAACGGCTGCCCGTTCACCGGCGACGGGTTCTCGAAGTACTGCCCACGGGCCGGCGGTACGTACTCGCCGCCGATGAAGTGGTCGTAGCGCGCCTGGTAGGAGACGATCGCGCCCTCGGTTCCGGGCGCCGCGTAACGGGTCATGCCGGTGTGCCTCCCTGGAGCAGCGCTGCCCGCCGTTGGGCAGCTCTCTGCGCGAGGCTAGGGACGGGGACGTTGCAACTACGTTGCCGTCGTCGGCTTCAGGGGCAGGGCAGTCGGCGCGTCTACGGTGCCGCTGCTCCCCGGTGCCGTGCGCCCGGTGCCGTCAGCTCCGCTTCCAGTGCCGCCAGGCGCGAGCGCACCGCCGCCGTCGGACGGGCCGCGGCCAGGGCCCGCCATACGTCGAAGTCGTCCTCGCCCCACGGTGCGTGCGCCCAGTCCGCCAGCAGGTCCGGGTCGCGGCGGGCGATCAGCGCCGTACGGAGGCCGTCGGCGAGACGGTGCCTCAGGCGCACCACCGACGGGGCCTGGGAAGCGGGCAGCAGCGGACCGGAGTACGCCGTCGCCGCCGCCGTGACCGCGCCCGTCTCCAGCCGCCGCTCGACGACCGACACGTCGGACTCGACCGGCACGGTGAGCCGGTAGGGACGCGAGGCCAGCAGACCGAGGCCGAGGACTCTGCGCAGCCGGGCCAGTTCGGCGCGCAGCGTCACCGGCGTCACCGACTCGTCCTCGTACAGCGCGCACAGCAGCTCGTCGCCGGTCAGGCCCTCCGGATGGCGGGACAGCAGCACCATGAGCTCGCTGTGCCGGCGGCTGAGCCTGATCCGGCGGCCTCCGGTGAGCAGTTGCGCCTCGTCACGGCCCAGCGCGGTCAGTTCGGGCAGGTCGGCCGCGGGCATTTCCGGGGCGAGCAACGCCAGATGGGACTCCGCGGCCCGCGCGACCGCCTGGACGAAGCCCAGACTGTGCGGATGCGCCAGCCCGTCACCGCCGGTGATGTCCACGGCACCCAGCACCCGCCCGGTACGGGGGTCGTGCACCGGCGCCGCCGCGCAGGTCCACGGCTGCACCCGCCGGATGAAGTGCTCGGCGGCGAACACCTGCACCGGCCGGTCCAGGGCGACCGCCGTGCCCGGAGCGTTGGTCCCGACCGCCGTCTCCGCCCACCGCGCCCCCGGCACGAAGTTCATCAGCCCCGCCTGCCGCCGGGTCGAGGCGTGCCCCTCGACCCACAGGAGCCGGCCGTGCGCGTCGCACACCGCGAGCAGATGCTCCCCGTCGGCCGCGAAGGTGCCCAGCAGTTCACGGAAGAGCGGCATCACCCGGGCCAGCGGATGCTCGGCCCGGTAGACACCGAGGTCACCCTCCATGAGCTCGACGCTCGCGCTCCCGTCGGGCCCGACACCGGCCCGAGCGGATCGCCGCCACGAATCCGCCACCACCGGTCGCACCGGCCGCGGCACGGTACCGGCCTCGGTGAACGTCTCGTGCGCGCGGCGCAGCATCCGCGCACGCTCGGCGGGGTCGGCCCCCGGCTCCAGGGCCACCCACGGATCGGTCAACTCGGCCTCCCCGAACGGCGTTGCGGCTGGAGACATCGTCACTCCCGGTACGCGCGCGGACAACCTTTTCGACCGGCGTCACCCGAACGACGTCACTGCCCGGCGCGCTCGACCAGCCTCATATAGCGCTCCCAGTCCCAGTGCGGCCCGGGATCGGTGTGGTCCGAACCCGGCACTTCGTAGTGCGCGATGATGTGCGATCGGTCCTTCGGTATCGCGTACTTGGCGCAGATGTCGGCCGTCAGCCGTGCCGACTGTGCGTACAGGACGTCGGTGAAGTAGGCGGGGCGGTCCACCCACCCTTCGTGCTCGATGCCGATACTGCGTGTGTTGTAGTCCCAGTTCCCCGCGTGCCACGCGATGTCGGCCTCGCGGACGCACTGCGCGATGTTGCCGTCCCGGGAACGGACCACATAGTGGGCGGAGACCTGCTTCTCGGGGCTGCGGAAGACTCCCAGGGTCTTGCGGTAGGTCGTCTGCGTCACATGGATGATCACGAGGTCGACCGGGTGGCTCGTCGGGCGGTCCGCCGAGGTGTAGTTGGCGGAGGTCGCCGGCTGCCACTCGGCGAGCGGGTGGTCGACGGGGTGGGTCTCGGCTCCGGCGCGTGCCTCCGGCAGCAGTGCGTACGGGACGGTGGCCAGGGCGGCGCCCTTCAGGAGCCGTCGCCTGCTCGGCAGCGGTCTTGCCCGTTCCATGGACGATCGCCTTTCGGTGGTGCGGTGTTGATCGAGACGCGGCTCAGGCCCGGACGGTTGCCGCGATCTCCCTCAGCCGCGCGTGCAGACCACGGTGCGTCTCCCGCGCGGGCAGCCACTCCTTGCGGATCTTCGCCACGCACGTGTAGTTGGTGTCGCACACATTGGCCAGCGGCGATTCGACGGCCTGGGTCGCGAACTGGTACGCGTCCAGCTCGCTGAACCCGTAGTCGCGCACCAGCCACCGCACCAGGTCGAGCTGGGATATCCGGAACGCGTCCTCCAGCGGGCGCGCCGACCCCGTCGAGATGATGTGGGTGTCCGACTCGATGCGCGGCCAGGGCGTCGCGATCCCCTTCAGCAGCTCCACGATCACCACGGTGTTCATCGCGCACTCGACGGCCACCCCGCAGGTCTCGCCCTCGCCCTGCCGGGCGTGTCCGTCGCCGAGGCTGAGCAGCGCGCCCTCGACGTTCACCCCGAGGTAGCAGGTGACGCCGGCCCGCATCTCCGGGGTGTCCATGTTCCCGCCGTGCGCGTCGGGCACCAGTGCCGAGCGGACCTCCAGGTTGGCGGGGGCCACGCCCACGGTGCCGTGCATCGGGTCCATGGGCAGCTCGGCCTCGAAGTCGCTGTCGTGTGCCCGGAACAGGGCCGTGCGGCGGGTCCGGTCCAGCTGCCAGATCCACACGGTCTCGGGGAGGGGCGGTTGGAGGGTGGCCGTGGTGGGGGTCGAGGTGAGCGCGCCGAAGAGGGGGACGGTGGTGGACGCGGCCCAGTCCCGGGCCGGCTCGATCGACACGAAGTGCACGGCGACGGTGTCGCCCGGCTCGGCGCCCTCGATGTGGAACGGGCCGGTCTGAGGGTTCAGGAACGGGAACTCGCACACCTCGGACACCAGGTCCTTCTCGGACCGCACCCGTCCGGCAAAGCAGTCCTCGGTGTACAGGTCGAGGACCGTGCCGGGCGCGATACGCGCCACGGGCGGCGCACCGCCGAACGTCCAGGCGTACTCGCCCGGTTCGGGCCGCACGGTCAGCATCCGGGGGTCGCTCATGCTGCACTGCTCCGTTCTGCGAAGGCCGATGGGGGAGGGGTCCTCGACATGGGCGCGGGTCGTCAGGGACGCGGGTCGTTTCGGCCGTGCGTCCCAGGTGGCGTCGTATCAGGACGATCAGCACCACGGGAGGCGGATGCCGCACCGGCTGAGCGACTCGCGTGAATCACGGTACGGCGCTGGCAGGTTGGGCAGAAGGGCGCAGTGTGTTTCGGTGGACGGCCCGCGACCTGTGGAGAACCCGCTCACTCGGCCGAGTGAACGAGGTGAGCGGACCGGATCGAAGTCGCCCTGGGATCAGGCGCGTTCGGCCACAGCCGCGGGATCGTCGAGGACGGCCCGAACCACCGAGTGCGCGGCCCCCAGCAACGGCCCCTCGGGACCCAGCCGCGACACGGACACCGGACACGGCGGTCCCGCCGTCCGCCGGGCCAGCTCGGCCTCCAGCGAGGGCAGCAGCCACGGTGCGAGCCCGGACAGCTCACCGCCCAGCACCACGTTCTCGGGGTCCAGCAGATTGACCGCCCCGGTCAGCGCGACGCCGAGCGCCCGCCCCGCGTCCCGCAGGGCAAGGCGTACGGCCTCGTCCCCTTCGGCGGCACGCGTTGCGAGCAGCCCGACCCGGTCGCCCCCCGGCTCCAGACCGGCCGCACGCAGCACCGCCTCCTCACCGGCGTACTGCTCCAGGCAGCCACGCCCACCGCACGGGCACTGCGGCCCCTCCGGTTCCACCGGCACATGTCCCAGCTCGCCCGCGAAGCCGCGCGTCCCGCGCAGCAGACCGCCGGCCACGACGACGGCCGCGCCGATGCCGATCTCCGCCGACACATGCAGGAAGTCGAGCGGGGTGCCGTCGCCTAGCCAGAGTTCGGCGAGGGCGCCGAAGTTGGCCTCGTTGTCCACGGTCAGCGGGAACGCCGTGGGCAGCAGCGCACCGAGGTCCGTGTCGTGCCAGTCGAGGTTCGGGGCGCGCACCACCGTGCGGTCGTCGCGCGCCACCAGACCGGGCACGGCCACGGCGAGCCCCGCAGGCCACAGGCCCTCGCCCGCCGCCTCGGCGACGACCCGGTCGATCAGCTCGGTGAGTTCCTCGATGACCGGCGCGGGGGAGCGGCCGCGGTTCGCACCGTGGCGGACGGCCCGGGCCCGCACCTGGCCGCGCAGGTCGACCGCGCAGACCGCGAGGTGGTCGACGCCGACCTCGGCGCCGATCCCGGCGGGACCGTGCGCGCTGACCGCGAGCGCCGACCCGGGGCGGCCCACCCGGCCGGGGCGCTCGGGGCCGAGCTCTTCGAGCAGGCCCGAGCGTATGAGTTCGTCGACGAGAGTCGACACGGCCGCACGGGTCAGCCCGATCCGCGAGGCGACGGCGGCACGGGAGAGCGGTCCCTCGGCGCTGACGGTGTGCATCACCCGGGCCAGGTTGCGGCGGCGCATGCCCTGCTGGGTGTCGGGCAGCGCGCGCCCCGGTCCGGCCGGGTGGGCGTCGTGCAGCGGTGCGGTCATGCCTCCGTCAGTCCTCTTGGTCGAAACGGTTCTCCGTGAGCCGGTCGGGCAGCGGCCGCCTCGGTGGGCGAGGCCCGGGAGGGGCCGCCGTCCGCCTTCCCGGCGGCGGAGGTCTCAGCCGGTCCCCGTCGGCCTGTCCAGCAGCGGAGCCGCGTCGGAGAGTACCCCGGAGATCCTCGCCATGGTCGCCTCGTCCCGCTCCACGGCCTCCAGCACCGGTCCGGCGGTCGTGTTCCAGCGCCGGGCGACCGCGGCCGGGTCCTCGCCGGTCAGCAGGCCCGCCGCCTGGGCGGCCGCGCCGAGCGCGACGAGCTCCTTGGCCTCGGGGATCTGCACGGGACGCCCCGAGAGCCGGCGTACGGTCTCCTGCCAGGCCCGGCCCCGGGCGCCGCCGCCGATCAGCAGCAGCGGGGCCGAGCGGTCCGCGTCCTCGTCGAGGACCAGGTCGAGCGCGCCGAGCAGCGCGTGCACGGCACCGTCGTAGGCGGCCTGGAGGAGCTGGCCGCCGGTGGTGTCGTGGCGCAGGCCGTGCAGCAGCCCGGAGGCGCCCGGCAGCGCGGGGGTGCGCTCGCCGTCCAGGTAGGGCAGGAGCGTGACACCGGTGGCCGGCTCCACGGCCTCCCGGTCGAGGCCGAGCAGGGCGGCGACGCGGTCGACGGCGAGCGTGCAGTTCAGGGTGCAGGCCAGCGGCAGCCAGTCGCCGTGCGCGTCGGCGAAGCCCGCCACGGTGCCGGTCGGGTCCGCGGGACGCCGCTTGGCGACCGCGTACACCGTGCCCGACGTGCCCAGGCTCAGCACGGGGGTGCCGGGACGCAGTCCGAGGCCCAGCGCGGCGGCCGCGTTGTCGCCGGTGCCCGGGGCGACCAGGGTGCCCTTGGAGAACGGCAGGTCGTGGCGGTCGCGCACGGTCCCGGCGACCTCGCCCGGCCGGACCACGCGGGGCAGCAGGGCCGGGTCGAGCCCGATGTGCGCCAGGGTCTCGTCGTCGTACGCCTCGGTCGCCGACGCCCACCAGCCGGTGCCGGAGGCGTCGCCGCGGTCGGTCGTGCCCTGGCCCGTGAGGCGCTCGGTGAGGTAGTCGTGCGGGAGGCGCACCGCCTTGGTCGCGCGGATCGCGTCCGGCTCGTGCTCGGCGAGCCACGCCCACTTCGTGACCGTGAAGGACGGGCCCGGCACACTGCCGGTGCGCTCCGCCCAGGCCTTCGGTCCGCCCAGCTCCTCGATGAGCCGCGCGGCCTGCGGCGCGGAGCGCACGTCGTTCCACAGCAGGGCGGGGCGCACCGGCTCGCCCTGCGCGTCCAGCGTGACGAGGCCGTGCTGCTGTCCGCCGATCGAGACGGCGGCGGCCTCGCGGGCCGCGTCACCGCACTGGCGCAGGGCCTCGCACAGCGCGTCCCACCACTGACTCGGGTCGCTCTCGCGCCCCGCCCCGGAGGAGACGGTGTGCGAGGCCTGTCCGCTCGCCACCACCCTTCCGGTCGACGCGTCGACGACCAGGGCCTTGGTGGACTGCGTGGACGTGTCCACGCCGACGACGAGCGGACCCTCGGCAGCTGACATCGGGCTCTCCCTTTTGCGTGCTCAAGCGGCTCGTGTCTCCGTCCGAAGACCGTCGGAGACATCTTGTCTCTTCCCAGAGACGCGATCGCATACTAATTTGTAAACGGCCATGACGAAATAGTCGCAAGCGAGCAAGGAGCCGCGACATGAACTACCAGCCCACCCCCGAGGACAGGTTCACCTTCGGCCTGTGGACCGTCGGCTGGCAGGGAAGGGACCCGTTCGGCGACGCCACGCGGCGTGCCCTGGACCCTGTCGAGACCGTGCAGCGCCTGTCCGAGCTCGGTGCCCATGGTGTGACCTTCCACGACGACGACCTGATCCCCTTCGGGGCCTCGGACAGTGCGCGCGAGGGCCACATCAAGCGCTTCCGGGAGGCCCTCGACGCGACCGGCATGAAGGTGCCGATGGCCACCACCAACCTCTTCACGCACCCCGTCTTCAAGGACGGCGCGTTCACCGCGAACGACCGCGACGTGCGCCGCTACGCGCTGCGCAAGACGATCCGCAACATCGACCTGGCGGTCGAGCTGGGCGCCGAGACCTATGTCGCCTGGGGCGGTCGCGAGGGCGCGGAGTCCGGCGCCGCCAAGGACGTACGCGTGGCTCTGGACCGCATGAAGGAGGCCTTCGACCTCCTCGGCGAGTACGTCACCGAGCAGGGCTACGACCTGAAGTTCGCCATCGAGCCCAAGCCGAACGAGCCGCGCGGCGACATCCTGCTCCCCACCGTCGGCCACGCCCTGGCGTTCATCGAGCGCCTGGAGCGCCCGGAGCTCTACGGCGTCAACCCGGAGGTCGGCCACGAGCAGATGGCCGGGCTGAACTTCCCGCACGGCATCGCGCAGGCCCTGTGGGCGGGCAAGCTCTTCCACATCGACCTCAACGGCCAGTCCGGCATCAAGTACGACCAGGACCTGCGCTTCGGCGCGGGCGACCTGCGCTCGGCCTTCTGGCTGGTCGACCTGCTGGAGAGCGCCGGTTACGCGGGCCCGAAGCACTTCGACTTCAAGCCGCCGCGCACCGAGGACATCGACGGTGTCTGGGCGTCGGCCGCGGGCTGCATGCGCAACTACCTCATCCTCAAGGAGCGTGCGGCCGCCTTCCGCGCCGACCCGCAGGTCCTGGAGGCGCTGCGGGCCGCGCGTCTGGACGAGCTGGCCCAGGCCACGGCGGCGGACGGCCTGAAGTCGCTGCTCGCGGACCGTACGGCGTTCGAGGAGTTCGACGTGGAGGCGGCCGCCGCGCGCGGTATGGCCTTCGAGCAGCTCGACCAGCTGGCGATGGACCACCTGCTGGGCGCCCGCGGCTGAACGCACGCGTGCGTGCGTGTGTGATCGGTCTCCCTGTTTG
The DNA here is from genome assembly GCF_042894505.1 of Streptomyces sp. NPDC001536. NCBI lineage: Bacteria > Bacillati > Actinomycetota > Actinomycetes > Kitasatosporales > Streptomycetaceae > Streptomyces > Streptomyces sp. NPDC001536. Next base: position 156,001 of record NZ_JBIAVQ010000013.1, on the reverse strand, counting down.
ATCGGCCCCCGCGCGGAATGCTCCGGAACCATGCCGTCCATGGCATGAACCGGTATCAACTTCCGTGCGGGGGTCGCGCCGTGCCCCGCGCACGGCGACCCTGGACGGTATGGCCATGCCGCCCGTACCGCCTCAGCCGCCCGGGCCGCCGGACGACACGCCGCCCTACGGCGGCGGCTTCGGCCCCCCTCCTGAAGGCTTCGGCTCCTCGGGAGGGGGCTATGGACCTCCGGGAGGGTACGGTCCGCCTCCCGGCGGGTACGGCCCGCCTCCCGGAGGCGAGGGACCGCCCTCGTACGGGGGTTGGGACCCGCCTCCGCCGCCGGAACCGCCCGGTGGCGGTCCGGGCCGGGGCCGCAGCCCGCTGTTCATCCTGCTCACCGTGCTCGTGGTCGCCGCGGCCGTGGCCGCCGTCGTGCTGATGGCGTCGGGCAACGACGACGACTCGCCGGGCGACAAGCCCAGCGCGAGCGCGAGCAGCTCGCCCCGCCCCACGCTGAGCCTGCCGACCGAACTGCCCACCAAACTCCCGACCAAGCTGCCGACCCAGCTGCCCTCGCAGTTCCCCACCGACCTGCCGAGCGAGTTCCCGAGCGGCCTCGAATCGCTGTTCCCGTCCTTCGCGTCCGACGAAGTGCCGTACTACATGCTGCGGACCGGCGACTGCTTCGACACCGACGGCGACCGGCCCGGGCAGGCGGCCAAACGCTCCTGCGGGCAACCGCACGACGCGGAGGTCGTGAAGGTCGCTGAACTCGAAGGCGACTACACGACCGACGCGGCCCTGAAGAAGGCCGCGTCGGACCTGTGCGAGCGGACGCTCGACAGCAAGGCGGCGGACCAGCCCGGCGGGACCGTCCGCGGCACCCTGGTGCAGTACCCGGACGCCGCCGGCTACCGGCTCGGCATCGACAACGTGGCGTGCAGCCTGGCCGCCGACACCGAGGGCACCCGCAAGCTCACCGCACCCCTGACGTGATCAGATGCCGTGCGGCAGCCGCACGTACGTCACCGTCGTCTCCACCCCGCTGTCGACCAGCCGGCCCTGCGCGTCGAACGCGCCCGTGCCGTCGGTCATCCCGAAGTCGTTGTCGTTGATCAGGGCGAGCGTGTCGCGGTCCACGCGCGCGACGCCCTCGATCTTCCCCGGCACCCCGTCGACCGTGCCCAGGTCGACCACCAGACGCTTGGCGAGCACCGGCACCCCCGAGGCGGCCGGGTCGTCGAGCTGCTCCAGCGACGGGGACGTGGAGTCGTCGTCGTAGAGGCCGCCGAGGATGTTCGCCCTGCGGTCCAGGCGGACGAGCTGGAGCCGTGCCGCCTTGTCGGTGCGCTCCTCGACCAGCAGACGGTCGCCGCCCACGGCGACCACCGAGGAGATCTTCAGCTCGGAGGTGTCGTCCTCGCTCGGGTCGACGACGTCCACCGGGTCGAAGCGGTACGCGTACTCGGCGGTGACGGCCTTCTTCCTGGGCGAGAACCGCAGCAGACGGGTCGTCCGCGACGCCTCACCCGCGTCCGTGTCCGGCAGGGACAGCGGGCTCTGCACGGCCAGCACCAGGTCACCGCCCGGCAGTTGGGCGAGCCCTTCGAAGCCGCGGTTGATCTTCCGGTGCAGTAGCACGGCGGGCAGCGCCTCCACCACCGGGTAGCCGGTACCGGTGAGGTTCAGCCCCTCGGGGACGTAGCGCGTCAGCACCTTCCCGCGCGCGGAGACATGGACCAGCGAGGGCCCGTACTCGTCGACGATCCAGAAACTGCCGTCCGCGGCCCGCACGATGCCCTCGGTGTCCAGCCCGTTCGGGTTGTACGACAGGGGCGTCCTCGCGTCATAGGTGTACGGCGCCTCGTCGCGCCCCTCCTGGTTCGACAGCCCGGTGACCGGCTTGCCGGAGGAGGTGGTGATCGGGATCGCGTCCAGCACCTTCACGGTGTCGCCCGACACCTTGATCCTCACGATCGCCGGGTCGAATCCGGGCACGGGGAACGTGCGGCGCTTCGTGCCGTCGACCTTGATCTGGCCGTTGGGGCCGCGATCGGTGACGGTCCAGAACTCGCCCTTGCGGCCCGCGGGGTAGATGTCGCTGCCGATACCGCCGAGGTCCACGCCCCGGTCGTCAGCCACCGTGCCGGGCAGCAGCGCGTTGCTGAACGCGCCCAGCGGGATGTCCCCGAGCGTCGCCGTGCGGATGACATGCGGCTCGCCCGACGAGGCGCCCTCGGCCGGGGAAGCGGCCACGAGCGCGGCCAGCACGGCGAAGGGCACGCCCGCCGCGAGGGAACGGTGGACGCGGCGCCGGCCGGTGGCAGACGGGGACATCGGGCCTCCTGGGTGAACAAGTGCGTTGACAGCGGCCAGATTTGGGCCCCGTGTCGAACGCCGTGCGACCGCCAGGTGAACGACGTGTGGCAGGGGCTCGTCAAGCGTGGGTGAGGATGGGCCCCATGACACAAGAGGTGCTCGAAGTCGTGGCGGCCGCGATCGTCCGCAAGGGGCGGCTCCTGGTGGTGAGCAAGCAGGCGGCCCCCGAGGTCTTCTATGTGCCGGGCGGCAAACCGGACCCGGGCGAGGCGCCCCTGGAGACGCTGTACCGCGAGCTGGACGAGGAGTTGGGGGTACGGCCCCTGGAACCGCGGTTCCTGGCCGACGTCGAAGCCGTGGCCGCCCTCGAAGGCGTGCCCATGCGGATGTCCCTCTACGGTGCGCGCCTTGCCCAAGTGCCCCGCCCCGCCGCCGAACTGGCGCATCTGCGCTGGATCACCGGGCACGAGGACGACATCCGGATCGCGCCGGCGGTCAGGGACCACGTCCTGCCGATGCTGTGGCAGGGCCGCCTCACGGAGTCGTAGCAGCCCTGGCGGGTGCCAGGAACACGACCACGTCCGTCTCCTGCCCGGGCAGCGGTTCGGGCTCCGTCCAGCCGGTACGACGGTAGAACGCGAGCGTGTCGTGCGCCTGGTCCCAGGTCAGCAGCCACGCCCGGCCCTCGGGCACCGTCGCGGTCAGGGCCGACAGCAGCCGACGGCCCAGACCGTTGCCGCGGGCGTGCGACCGTACGCCCAACTCGTCGACCTCGAAGGCGCCGACCAGCAGCTCGTCGACACGGTCGGCGCCGAGCCGGCGGGTGACCTTGCCGTACGCGCGGTCGCAGCGGAAGGGAGACGGCGTGGTCCAGCCCGTGACGAAACCGTCCACCCCACCGCTGTCCGAGAGCGCCAGGACGGCACGGAAACCGGGGCGGCGCGCGTCCGTCTCCAGCCGCTCCCGGAACGCCGAGCGGGTCTCCTCGGCGTTCCGGTGGTCCCAGGGCGGGGCGGTGAAGATCTCGGCGTACGCCTCGGTGAGCTCGTCCGCGACGGTGAGGATGTCCTGGCCGAAGTGCCTCATGGCACGTCAACCTATCTCCAACGCCTCCTGAGCCGCGGCCAGCGCGGTCGCGGGATCCTGGACGGCGCTCCCCGCGGGCACCCAGCGGCCCCGCTCCTTCCGGTACGGCCACCAGCGCCCGTCGCGCCCCAGGCGCAACTGGCTCGAAGAGCCCACCACCGTCCACCGGTTGCCCTTCGCCCGCAACGACGGCCGCTCCTCCTCGTCCCACGCCGAGTCGAGCGCGGCCCGCGCGCGTGCGAGCGTTTCACCCCCTACGGTCCATTCCTCCTCCAGCACGTCCAGCGCGGCCACGCCGCCGTCCCGCCACGCGCGCACGGCCGGCGACAGCTCCTCCGGGGTGCGCCCCGACCCCTCCGACAGCCGCTCCAGCACGGCCCTGTCAGGAGCGCCCACCGCGAGGCGTACGGCGTCCTGGGCGAGCGTCAACTCGTCGTCGACAGCGTCCTGTCCGGCCAGCACACGCAGAGCCTGGGCCGCGGTCCGGGCGGCCAGGTATTCCAGGGCGGCCGGATCGACACCGGGCGGGGCCGGAGTCTCGGTGTCCAGGGAAGGCGGTACGCCGGGCTCCTCGGGGAGTTCCGGCAGGAGGGGCAGCGGCGGAAGGATGTCCCCGGCCGCGAACGCCTCGGCGGCGTCCACGCCCTCCCGGAGGACCGGCGCCTCGTCGGGTACGGCGGTACGGCCCTGGAGGTCCTCCAGCAAGGCGCGCTCGCCGCGGCCCCGCATCAGCAGCAGGACGAAGGGGTCCTCGTCCAGCAGCCGCGCCACCTGGTAGCAGAGCGCCGCCGTGTGCCCGCAGTGGTCCCAGGCCTCGCAGTCGCACTCCGGCTCCAGCTCGCCCATGCCCGGCAGGAGTTCGACGCCCGCGGCCGCCGCGTCCTCCACCAGGTGCGGTGGCATGTCGCGGTCCAGGAGAGCCGCGACATGGCCGGCGCGCTCGACCGTCATGTCCAGGAAGCGGTCCCACTGGTCGTCGGACAGCTGCTCCAGCAGCACATCGGCCCGGTGCGGGGTGCGGTCGCGGTCCTGGACGACGGCCGTGATGCGCCCCGGCCGTACCGACACCGCGCCGACGGCTCCCGCGCGCGCGAGCCTGCGGCCGGTCTTCACCTGCTGGGAGTCGAGCGCGGCGTCCTCCAGCGCCTTCAGCCAGGCCTGGCCCCACCAGGTCTGCGCGAAGCCCTTCCCGTGCGCGGGAGGGAGCGCGGCGAACGTGCGTTCCGTGTCGTCACTCATCGTGTGCCCCCTCGCAGTTCGACCAGATCCGCCAGCTCCGCGTCCGTCAGTTCCGTGAGCGCCGCCTCCCCGGCGCCGAGCACCGCGTCGGCCAACTCCCGCTTGCGGCTGAGCATGTCGGCGATGCGGTCCTCGATGGTGCCCTCGGCGATCAACCGGTGCACCTGCACCGGCCGGTTCTGCCCGATCCGGTACGCTCGGTCGGTGGCCTGCGCCTCCACGGCCGGGTTCCACCAGCGGTCGTAGTGCACGACATGCTCGGCCCGGGTGAGGTTCAGCCCCGTACCCGCCGCCTTCAACGACAGCAGGAACACCGGGACCTCACCGTCCTGGAAGCGCTGGACCATCGCCTCCCGCTGTGCGACGGGCGTGCCGCCGTGCAGGAACTGCGAGGGCACTCCGCGGGCGGCCAGGTGCCGCTCGATGAGGCGGGCCATCTGCACGTACTGGGTGAAGACCAGCACGCCCGCCTCCTCGGAGAGGATGGTGTCGAGCAACTCGTCCAGGAGTTCCAGCTTTCCGGACCGTCCGTCGATCCTCGGCCGGTCCTCCTTGAGGTACTGCGCCGGGTGGTTGCAGATCTGCTTCAGCCCGGTCAGCAGCTTCACGATCAGCCCGCGCCGCGCCATGCTGTCGGCGCCGGAGATCTCCGCGAGCGTCTCGCGCACCACCGCCTCGTACAGACCCGCCTGCTCCTTGGTGAGCGACACCGCGCGGTCCGTCTCCGTCTTCGGCGGCAGCTCCGGAGCGATGCCGGGGTCCGACTTGCGGCGGCGCAGCAGGAACGGGCGCACCAGCCGCGACAGCCGCTCGGCGGCCCTCGGGTCCCGGCCGCCCTCGATGGCCTGCGCGTACCGCGCGCGGAACGTACCGAGGCGGCCCAGCAGACCGGGAGTCGTCCAGTCGAGGATCGCCCACAGCTCCGACAGGTTGTTCTCCACCGGGGTGCCGGTGAGCGCCACGCGTGCGCGTGCGCCGATGGAACGCAGCTGCCGTGCCGTCGCCGAGTAAGGGTTCTTGACGTGCTGCGCCTCGTCGGCCACGACCATGCCCCACGACACGTCGGCCAGCCGGCCGGCGTCGAGCCGCATCGTGCCGTACGTGGTGAGCACGAACTCCCCGTCGGACAGGGCGTCCAGGTCCCGTCGCGGCCCGTGGAAGCGGCGCACGCGCGTGCCGGGAGCGAACTTCTCGATCTCGCGCTGCCAGTTGCCCATGAGGGACGTCGGGCACACCACGAGCGTGGGGCCGGCGGTCGACGGGTCCGTCTGCCGGTGCAGATGCAGGGCGATGAGCGTGATCGTCTTGCCGAGCCCCATGTCGTCGGCGAGACAGCAGCCCAGCCCCAGGGAGGTCATCCGCGCCAGCCAGTTGAGGCCGCGCCGCTGGTAGTCCCGCAGTGTGGCCGCGAGCTGCGCGGGCTGCTCGACCGGCTGTTGCGCCTCGGGGTCGGCGAGCCGCTCCCGCAGGGTCGCGAGCCATCCCGTGGGGTGCACCTCGACCCGGTGGCCGTCGATCTCCGTGGAGCCCGTGAGAGCGGCGCCAAGCGCGTCGACGGGGGTGATCTTGCGGTCCTGCTGGGCGCGGGCCCGGCGCACCTGCTGCGGGTCGATCAGGACCCACTGGTCACGCAGCCGCACGACCGGGCGGTTCGACTCGGCCAGTCGGTCGAGCTCCTCGCGAGTGAGCTGATGATCGCCCAGTGCGAACCGCCAGTTGAAGGCCAGGAGCGCGTCTGCGGAGAGGAAGGACGGTGTGTCCGAGGAGAGTCTGCCGGGCCCCGGCTCGTCGTCGGGCGGGCCGACCACCGCGCGGGCCGTCAGTTCGCGGGCGAGGTCCTTGGGCCAGTGCACGTCGACGCCGGCCGCGGCGAGAGTCCGGGCGCCGGCCACGAGGAGATCGGTGACCTCCTCGTCGGCGAGTTCGAGCGCGTTCGGCACGGCCGCCGAGAGCAGGGGCGCGAGCGAGGGCCAGGCGCGGGCCGCGCGGCGCAACGCGAGCAGAGCGTCCATCCGCGCGCGCGGGCCGAAGGCCCCACCCGGCCCGGCCCATACCTCGGCGGCGTCCGCGACCAGCGCCGGATCGCTCACGTCGTGCACCTGGAGCACGGCCCGGAACGCCGGGGCGGCGTCGTCCTGCGCCGCGGTCGAGAGACCGGACACCTCGATCCGCAACGACAGTCGTACGCCCGCGTCGTGGCCCGCGGCCACATCGGCCGCCCAGGCCCGGTGCCCGGGCACGTGCCGCGGTTCCGGCGCCGCGTAGGCGGGGCCGCCGGTCACGAGCGACGCGGCGGGGGAGCGGGGCAGTGTGTCGGTGATCGCGTCGAGGAAGGCGCGCAGCAGCCGCTCGGGGTCGGGCAGCCGCAGCGGTGGGCCGTCGTCGAGCGGTACGGCGTGCGCCTCGGGCGGCATCGCCGCGGCCAGCGCCCGGACCCGCTCGATGTCCTCGGGGCGCAGCGGGCCCATGCGCCAGGCGTCGTGGTCGCCCTCGGACAGGCCGGGCAGCAGCAGCCCGCGGGCCGCGAGTTGCAGGGCGTGCACGGCGGCCGTGCCCCAGAACACGGTCGCCCGATGGCCGTGCGTGGCGGCACGCGCACGCGTGAGGACGGGCAGGGCCGCCCGCACCGGCAGCAGCACGGCCGGCACGGTCACCGTCTCCACCCCCTCCTCCGCGGGCACGACGACGGTCAGGTCCTCGACGGCCCCGGACGCGACGGTCGGCGGCGCGTCGCCATCGGGGTCCCAGAAGGCGACGCCGCCGGTGCGGGCCGGGTCGCCGGGGACGAACACGGCACAGCAACGGGCCAGTTCGGAGATCTCGGACGGTGTTGCCGCGGGAATCCTCGGCACAGGAATGCGACACTCCTCAAACTTGACTACTCAGCGCGGAGTGGCCGAGGTTACAGCACGTGCCCGGCCGACCCGGAACGACCGGGCCGTGACCTGGGTCACCTCGGGGAGGGGATGGGTATCCCTGTCTCAGGGACGCCTAGGGGTAGCGCCTCAGGGACGTCTCAGGGTCGTGGTGCGGAACCGTGGGGAGCGCGGGCCCGTTTTCAGGACAGAGAGCGGCAGTGGCCGCGAAGGAGGCGACACATGTCCAAGAACGCGAAGATCGCCGCAGGAGGTGTGGCGGTCGGCATCCTTCTGTTGTTCTGGCTGCCGTGGTGGGCCGCGCTCCTGATAGTCCTGGGAGTACCGGCCGCCGCGTACCTCACGCTGGACCCCTCGCAGCGGCGCAGGCTGCGCCGTGTCACACGCAAGGAGCTCGGTCGCTGAGACCCTCGGGCTACCGGGCCGTCCCGGCCCGCTCGGCCAGGGGGCAGGAGTCGACCACGTCGCCGCTCGCGGGCCTGCTCACGGCATGGTCCGCGGGCGGCGGCGTGCCCCGCTCCACCCATGACACCAGTGCGTCGAAGGCCGACCGGTAGCAGGGCAGTATCGGCCGCAGCCGGTCCGGAAAGGTGTCGTACAGGCCGTCGACGTGCGTGCCGCCCTCGACCGTGTAGTAGCGGTGCAGACGGCCCCTGCCGCTCGTGTCGATCATGCGCGCGTACACATCGGAGTCGGCGACTTGGGGCAGCAGCGCGTCCAGGTCGCCGTGCAGGGTGATCAGCGGCCGGCCGATCCGTCCGGTCAGCGCCACCCGGGCCACGGCGCGATGGACGGAGTCAGGGCGTGACGCGTAGTCGTAGGTCGCGTCGGTGGCGCAGGGTGCCAGCACCTGCTCCGGGGTGGTTCCGGCGGTCGGACCCGGGCAGGCGGGGTCGTAGGCCGGGTCGAACTCCGCGCGGTAGATCTTCTGTGTGACTCCCCAATAGGCCTTCTCGTGGTAGGGCCACAGGAACTCCGAGCCGCGCGCGAAGCCCACCGCGTACAGGTCCGCGTCCCGCGCCGAACCGGTCATCCGGGCCACGGCGGTGGGCAGCGAGGTGAGCAGGTTCGGGCCGTCCGCGGTCCACAGCGCGCCCTCCCAGTCCACGCCGCCGTCGTAGAGCTCCGGATGGTTCTCCAGTTGCCAGCGCGTGAGATAGCCGCCGTTGGAGACGCCCGTCATGTACGTGCGCCTCGGGGCGTGCCCGTATCGCTGGGCCACCACACGCCTGGCCGCGCGCGTGAGCTGCGTGGTGCGGGCGTTCCACTCGGCGACCGCGTCACCGGGACGGGTGCCGTCGCGGTAGAAGTCGGCGCCGTTGTTGCCCTTGTCGGTCGCGGCGTAGGCGTAACCCCGCGCGAGCACCTGGTCGGAGATCGCCGTGTCCGTGGCGTACTGCCTGCGCGTACCCGGGGCGCCCGTCACCACGAGCCCGCCGTTCCAGCGGTCCGGCAGCCGGATCACGAACTGGGCGTCGTGCTGCCAGCCGTGGGTGGCGTTGAAGCGGGAGGAGTCGGGGAAGTAGCCGTCGATCTGCACACCGGGCACCCCGGACGGGGTGCGGGTCCCCTTGGCCGTCAGCCCCGCCTGGTCGGCCATGTCGGTGTACGGGGTGCCCGCCAGCCCGGCGGTCGTCAGGTCCGTGAGGCACGCGCTCTGCTGGTGGGCCGCGCCCGGCACGTCGACTCGGCCTTGTCGTGCGCAGTGGCCATCCGGCGTGCCTGCGGCGGGAGTCGGCCAGGTGAGGGCCGTCGCCACCAGTGCGGCGGCGAGAAGCGGGACACCTCGGGACAGGGGCATGAGGGCCTCCAGGACGGGGCGGGGAGTCGCGGGCTGCCTCATGGTGCGAGTGCCGTACCGCGCCATCCATGGGTCGGGGCCACATGGAATGAGGTCGCCGTATGTGAAGTGCCGTGCGGAGGACGGAGATCGGAGACCCGGGGGCGGGGATCGGAGGACGAAGATCGGGGGCGCGAGAAATGCGTTTGCGCAGTTGATCAGCGGCACCCCACCATGGCCCACATGACTTTCGGAAAGGAGGCCCAGCTGCTCCTCGGTGAGCGCTGATGGCCGCATACGAGGCGTCCCCGACGCCGTCCCGACAGCCCCAGAACCCGCCGGCGCCCCTGACGCCCGCCTGGCTGAGGGCCCACTTCGACACCCTGCCCTTCCCGGCCCGTACGAGCGCCCTGGCGCGGTACGCCCGCACCCTCGCTCCGGATGCCTACGAGACGCTCCACCGCGTCCTCGACCGCGGCGACGCCGCCGACCGGCACACGTCTCTGTTCCTCGCGGTGGTCCGCCGCGACCTGGAACGGGTGGCAGCCGCCCTCGCGGACCCGCTGCTGGGACGCCGGGCCCGCTCGGCGGCCATCCGGCTGCCCGTGCCCGAACAGGCCCTGGAACGCCTGGCCCTGAGCGACATCAGCGCCGTACGCCACGACACCTACCGACTCCTCAAGCTGAGCCGCCGCACAGCACTGGCGGCCCGACTGCTGCCGCGGATCCACGAACGCCACGGCGGCCGGGAAGCGGCCGCACTCCTGCCCGCCTGCCCTCCCGAGACGGTGGCCGAATGGCTGCCCCGCACAGAACCGGCACCCGGCATCCTCAACTCCCTGGCCCGCACCGCCCCCTACGCCGTCGCCGCACACGTGACGGCCCGATGCGCGCACCGTCCCCAGCACGCGACCCGCCGGTACCGAGCCGTCGCCTCGCTCGCCGCCCGGCGTGACCCACGCGCGGCGCTCCTGCTGCTGGACAAGACACCGCTGCTGCTCACTCCCGCAGGCGTCCTCTCCGCCCTCTCCCGCCCCACCGAAGCACTGGCCGTGCTGCGCACCCCGCACCCCGACCCCGGCGGCCGCGGCCGTGAGCGCCTCGTTCCCACAGAACCGCTGCCGCCCTCGGTGCGCCGCGAGCTCCTCGCGCTGCCCACCCGCGACCTGGCGGAACTCGCCGAGCACTTCCGCTGCACCGGACGCCGGCCCACCGCCCCGGGCCGCACCGACGTCACCCCGGACCCGCTGCTCGCTCTCCTCCCACCCGCCGAGCGGCGCCGCATCGTCGAGCGGCACACCAGCGCGACGCCACGGCCCGTCCCGGCCCTGGTGAACGCGCTGGCCGCACTCGAACCCGCCGACCGCGCCGATCTGGTCCGCCCGTCGGCGCTGAGCAGCGAACGCCGCCCGTGGGCCCTGGCCCGAGCGGCACAGGCCCTGCCGCTCGCCGAGGGCGAACCATTGCTGAAAGCACTCGCCGACAACCACCGCCTCCAACACCGCTCCCTGGCCTGGCCCGCCCTGCTGGTCTGCGCCGAACTCGAAGACGACCCCGAACAGTTCGCCCGTATCGCATCCGACTGCGAACGCGCCTGGCACGACCAGGACGCCGTGCGCCGCCCCGCGCTCGAACAACTCGCGGGCGCCGCCGGTCACTTGCTCGCCGCGCTGCCCGAACGCGTTCTGCGTGACGCCGTTCTCACCACCGTCCAGGCCCGCGACTCGACGCAAGGCACCGTCAGGGCCGCGCGACGGCTGCTCCACCGGGTCGTCGAGCGGGCGGCGGCGACCGGCCGACCGGACCGCGCGGCCTACGCGGCCGGGCTGCTCGGCGAACTCGTCACGGGACCGGAACAGACCGAGGCGCTGCCCCCGTTGCACGTCGACGAGGCGACCGCCCGGGCCATCTGGACGGCGACCGCACCGACGGCCCTGCGCCGGCCCGAGGTCGGCACCGCCGTCGCCGAACTCCTCGCGACACGTCTCACCGTGCTGCCGGAACTCGACGCCGAGGCGCGACGGCTCGCCGTCGAGTGCGACGATCCGCACCTGGCGGCGCGTGCCGCGACCGTATGGGTCCGGCCGCCGCGGCTGCGCGAACAGCGCTGCGCCGAACTGATCGCCCTGGACCCGACCTTCGTCACCGTTCCCGTCGTCCTGCGGACCGTCGCCACCCGTCGCACCGATCTGCTCGCCCCCGTCCTGGCCGCCGCGCGCGAGGGCCTCAGGGGCCGGCTGCGGACCAGCCGGACCGCTTGGACACCTCGCCTCGCGCCCGGCGTCGCCGGACGGTGGCTGCCTGCCCAGCGGGACGCCTGGGAGGAGCACCACACGCGCGTGGTGCTCGACGAATCGGCTCCGCTGCACGTGCGCACCGATGCGGCGCGGCTGCTGAGGGACCCCGAACGGCTGACGGCGCTCGCCCAGGACGCCCCGCAGCCGGTGGCGGCGGCGGCCCTCACGGCCCTCGGCGATGTACCGGACCGCGATTCCGTGACCCTCCTGCTGCGGCACGCGGGAACCGGGGGAGTGCGCGGCCGTGCCGCGATGGCCTCCGTGCGGCGGCTGATCGCACGGCTCCCGGACGACGACGCCGTACCCCTGCTGGCACCCGTGGCGTGCGCCGCGGACAGCCCGGTGGGCGCCCGCAAGGAAGCCGTGCGGGCGTTGGCGGACCTCCCGGGCCAGGACGCCTTCCAAGCCCTCCTGGCCGCCTGGGACGTGCCGCGCCAGCACCGGGACGTGCGCGCCGTCCTCGCCCGCGTCCTGCTGCCCGCGATCGACCACCGGGAGGTGGCCGACCGTCTGGTGGGGGCCGTCCATGAGAGCGCCGTGCGCGACGAGGTCGTGCACGCGCGCGTGGGCCTCGGGGCCGCGGTTCCCAGGGAGGCGTACGCCGCCTTCCTTGGACGGCTGGTGGAGACGGGCGACGAGGACACCGTGGTCGCCGCGTGTCAGGTGCTTCCGGCGTGGCTGGTGTCGGGCGCGGCCGACGGGCTCCATGCGCTCGCGGACGCCCTCGCGGCCCCGGCCCGTCCGCGCACGGTGTGGGACGCGGTCGCGCGCCAACTCGTCCGGCTGCCGCCCGGTCCGGTGGCCGAGTCGGCGTTCCGAGGCGCCTTCGACGCTCTGGCCGCTCGAACCGTCGACCCACACACGCGTGCCGACGCGTTGCGACGGCTGCACGCGTGCGCCGAGTACGCGGACCCGGGCGGCGGCGAGGAGCCGTCGGCGGTGCTGGACGCGCTCGCCGACACGCTGGAGACCGTGGGACTCCACGCCGACGCGGCGCGCGTGAGCTGGGACAGCGCCATGGTGCTCGTACGCAACGGCGAACACGACGAGCACCGGTGGGCGAGCGTCGCGCGGCAGTGCGAGGCGGGCGCGGGACGGCTGCCGGCACGGCACTCCGCACCGGCCGATCTGCGCCGGCCACGCGTGCGTGCCGCCCTGCTCGCCGCCGCGCGGACGCTGCGTGCCCGAGGCACCGCCGTGACCGGCCGCCTCGCGCTGGACCTCGTCCGGGCCGGGGGCCGGGCGGCGTCCTGGGACGAACCCTGGCGGGCCGAACTCGACGCGCTCAGAGCCCACCGGGACGCGGACACCGTCGTGGCCGCCCTGTTGGTGGACCCGGACGGCCGCGCCCGTCGATGAGCCGGTTCAGCTGGGACGTACGGCCATCTTGTCGAGCGCCTCCAGCAGCCCCGGCAGCTCCGGGCCACGGCCGACCGGCAGTACCTCGCCGGGCTCGTCGTCGAGCAGCACGAACGCGATGTCGTCGGTCCTGGCCACGAGCGACCAGCCGGGTCCGTCGGCGCGCAGGGTGCGGGCGTCGCCCGGCGCGAAGGACGACCGGACCCGGCCCAGGGGCGGCGGCGTGTCCACGTACCCGCGGGCCTCCGCCAGGACACGTCGGATGCCGCTGTGGCCCCGGGGAGCGCCCTCCTCGCCGTTCTCGGCGGACTCGACCGGCTCAGGCACCGGGAAGTCGGCGTCGTCGATCTGCTCGCGCCACGTGGCCCACTGGAGGGCGATCTCGTCGGCCCCCAGGCGGCGCTGAGCCGGCCCCCAGACGCTCGTGTCGGGCGGCGTCAGCGCAGGGCCGTCCGCGACCTCCGGCTCGGGATCGTGCGGCGCGGGCACACCGGGAGCCGCGACGGCCACGGCGAGGGGCCAGCCGGGCAGGCCGGCGACGACCGAGCGTTCGTCGGGCGAAAGGTCGTACTCCATGCCGCAGTCCCAGGACGCGATGGCGACGGCGACCAGCGAGACGTCGTCGACGACGACCGTCCAGCGGGAGCCGCCGCCGTCCTGGCCGAGCACCAGACCGTATCCGTCGGCGAGCGGCGCGAGACCGAGCGCCGCACAGGCCTCCGGATAGTCGTCGCCCAGCACGCTCGGGAACTTCGCCGGCGTCAGCAGCACCGCCGTGAGCACATAGAGCGCGTCGTCCTCGGCGGCGACGGTGTCCTCGTCCGTCCCGGCCATCCCAGCCTCCCCATCGGTATGTCCAACGGCGCGCACCCTAGTGTGCGCGGAAGCCGCTTGTCACGACTCCCCAGCCCACCCGGAGCTGCTGTTTTCGGGCCGGACGGGGCGAATCGAACGCTTCGGGCCGCCGATCAGGCCGCCGGCAGCCCCAGGAGGGCCCGGGCCACGGTCTGCGGCGACTCGTCGCGCTCCCGGGCGAGCGCGATGACCGCCCGGCACGCCAGCTCGCTCACCCCGAACGACAGCGCCTCCGGCGACACCCAGCCGGCGGCCTCGTCGATCTGGTCCTGGTCGTCCTCGGCACAGGCCGAGACGTAGGCCGCCGCGGCCTCGAACAGGTTGTGTGTGCGTTTGTCCCGCCCGTTGTCCGTTTCGGCGCGCTCGGTGTCGAAGAATCTGGCGAAGGACTTGCGGACCCTGCCGAACATGCTGACCACCTTCCCCCTGCGTGGTTGGCTGACCGATCGTTCATCTCCCCCTACTCAACGTAGGGTTGGAGCTCCGGCGGCAGAAGGGGGGCGGCGCGGTGAAGCGCGCCGCCGACTGTGAGAGATCTGTCCGAGAAGGCGTGGCGGGGGTGCTTGCGAAACGCGCCGAGGGGGCCGGAACACGGTCAACCCGCCTTGCCGCGCAAGATACGTGTGTCTCCTCACCATGTGGCGATCAAGGGAGCGGATCGGTGAACTCAGCCTTAGGAACGGGCCGTTGGAGCGATGGCGGCGGCCGGGGCGAGCGGCATGCGGTCGTCGTGGGCGGCAGCCTCGCGGGGCTCCTCGCGGCGCACGTCCTGGCCGAGCACTGCGACCGGGTGACCGTCGTCGAGCGCGACCGGTTCCCGGAGGCCACCGGGGCACGGCCCGGCGTACCCCAGGGCCGGCATCCCCATGTCCTGCTGGAGGGCGGTCAGACGGCCCTGGAGTCGCTGCTGCCGGGCTTCCTGACGGAACTGGAGGAGGCGGGGGTGCCGCGGGTGGGGCTGCCGTCGGACATGGTGCTGTGGCAGAACGGCCGATGGCTTCGCCGGTGGCCGTCGTCGACGCACATCTACACCGGCTCCCGCGCGCAGCTGGAGGAGCTCGTACGGCGGCGGGTTCTCGCCGATCCGGTGATCGGCGTGGTGGAGGGGGCGGAGGCCGTCGGGCTTCTCGGTGATGCCTCGCGCGTACGGGGCCTGCTCCTGCGGGAACGTTCCGGCGGCGCCGGCGCGGAACCCCGGCCCCTGGAGGCCGACCTGGTCGTCGACGCCTCCGGCAGCGGCACCAAGGCGCCGCGGTGGCTCGCGGCGATCGGCGCCGAGACCGCGCACGAGGAGACCATCGACACCGGGCTCGCCTACGCCTCGCGCGTCTACCGCGGCAGGAAGGGCACGCTCGACGGCGAGACCCTCGGCCACTACGTCTACCCCGGTCCCGACCAGGTCAACGGCGGAGGTGCGCTGCCCCTGGAGGACGGCAGCCATCTGGTCATCGTCTCCGGGCTGCGCGGCGACGAACCGCCCACGGACGACGACGAGTTCGAGAAGTACACCAAGCGACTGGCGCATCCGCTCCTGGACCGCTGGCTGGACGAGGCCGAACCGCTCTCGCCGCCGTTCGGCTACCGGCGGACCGCGAACATCCGGCGCCGCTACGACCTGCCCGGCCGCCGCCCGGCCGGATTCCTCGCCACCGGCGACGCCCTGTGCACCTTCAACCCGATCTACGGGCAGGGCATGGCCGTCGCCGCGATGAGCGCGGTCGCCCTGCGTGCCGCGCTCGCCGACCGGCGCCGCACTCCCACCACGCGCCGCGTGCAGCGGGCGCTGCTCGCGGCCTCGCGGCAGGCGTGGGACATCTCGGCCGGAGCGGACCGCGGGATGCCGGGCGCGGTCGGCACCGCGGTCGCCGCCGGACCCGCGGACCGCGTCGCGGGCTGGTACCTGCGCCGGGTCACGGAACGGTCGTCCGGCGACCCCGTCGTGGGGCGCGCCTTCCGTGCCGTGCTGGTCCTCGCCGAGCCCGTCAGCGCCCTGTTCGCCCCCTCCGTCGTCCGGGCCGTCCTCTTCACCCGGCCCGGACCGACGCCGGCCGAGGCGCCGGCGACACCGGAGGAACGGGGGCGCTGAGGCTGTCCCGCCGGCCCGCTCGTGGCGGTGCCGCGGGCATCAGCGCCCGGCCTCCTCGCGGCGGCAGTACAGGAAGAGGTGGGGCTCGGGCCCCGCACCGGGGTGGTCCGGGGTGAAGGTGGGGTCGTGGCGCGACAGCACGTTCAGCCCCGCCGCCTCCACCATGGCGACCACGTCGTCCTCGGCGAAGCTCGTCGCGCGGACCCGCCGGCCCAGGAAGACCACCTCGACGTCCGCCACGTCCGCGGGCACGGTGGCCAGCACCAGATGCCCGCCGGGCCTCAGGGCCAGGGCCAGGCGCCGCATGAGGGTCGACTGCTGGGTGCGGGTCATCTGGAGCAGCGAGAAGAACACGCACACACCGTCGAACGCGTCCGCGTCGAGGGCGAGATCCCGGATGTCGGCACAGCGGAACTCGGCCTCGGGGACCTGACGGGCGGCGAGTTCCACCATGACGGGGGATACGTCGACGCCCAGCACCGAATGCCCCGCCGCCACGAGCGCCGCCGCGGTGGGCCGCCCGGTGCCGCTGCCCACGTCCAGCGTCCGCGCGCCGGGCGGCAGCCGCTCGATCAGCCACTCCAGCGCCGACAGGTGCGCGGGGGCGTGGGCGAACGCCTTCTCGTAGTCGGCGCCCAGCGCGTCGAACAGCGCCGCGGCGGGCGGCCGTTGGTCCTCGTGGCTCACGTCGGTGTCCCTTCGCTCGCGGACCCGCATCGTCGCACCCGCCCCGCGCGAGCCACAACGGCCGCCCGGTGCGCGTCCCGGCGGGCCGGACAGGGGAGAATGAGGGCCGTACCCCACGGTCGACTCTTGCGGAGGAGCGGGCACATGCAGGACGCGCGAGCGGGACAGGTCGCCGGGCCCGAGGACCTCATCGATGTGGCCCGCCTGGTCACGGCGTACTACGCGCTGCACCCCGACCCGGCCGAGCCCGGGCAGCGAGTGGCCTTCGGCACCTCGGGACACCGCGGCTCGTCCCTCGCGGCGGCGTTCAACGAGGACCACATCGCCGCCACCAGCCAGGCCATCTGCGAGTACCGCGCGGGCCAGGGCACCGACGGCCCCCTCTTCCTCGGCGCCGACACCCACGCCCTGTCCGAGCCCGCGCGGATCACGGCCCTGGAGGTGTTCGCCGCCAACGACGTGTCCGTGCTCATCGACCAGGCCGACGGCTACACACCCACCCCCGCGGTCTCGCACGCCATCCTCGCCCACAACCGGAACCGCACATCCGGCTTCGCCGACGGCGTGGTGGTCACCCCCTCGCACAACCCGCCCGCCGACGGCGGCTTCAAGTACAACCCGCCGAACGGCGGCCCCGCGGGCTCCGAGGCGACCTCCTGGATCCAGGACCGCGCCAACGAGATCATCACCGGCGGTCTGAAGGACGTACGGCGTATCCCGTACACGCGCGCCCTGGCGGCGCCCGGCACCGGCCGTTACGACTTCCTCGGCACCTATGTGGCCGACCTGCCGAACGTGCTGGACCTGGACGCGATCCGGACCGCCGGCGTGCGCATCGGCGCCGACCCGCTGGGCGGCGCCTCGGTCGCCTACTGGGGCCGGATCGCCGAACAGCACCGGCTCGACCTGACCGTGGTCAACCCCCTCACCGACCCCACCTGGCGCTTCATGACGCTGGACTGGGACGGCAAGATCCGCATGGACTGCTCCTCGCCGTACGCCATGGCCTCGCTCATCGAGCAGCGCGACCGGTTCGACATCGCCACCGGCAACGACGCCGACGCCGACCGGCACGGCATCGTCACACCGGACGGGGGCCTGATGAACCCCAACCACTATCTGGCCGTGGCGATCTCGTATCTGTTCTCGCACCGGGAGCAGTGGCCCGCGAGCGCCGGGATCGGCAAGACCCTGGTGTCCTCCAGCATGATCGACCGGGTCGCGGCCGATGTCGGCCGGCCGCTGGTCGAAGTCCCGGTGGGCTTCAAGTGGTTCGTGGACGGCCTGTCGGACGGCTCTCTCGGCTTCGGCGGCGAGGAGTCGGCGGGCGCGTCCTTCCTGCGCCGGGACGGCTCGGTGTGGACCACCGACAAGGACGGCATCATCCTGGCCCTGCTCGCCTCCGAGATCACGGCGGTCACGGGCAGGACCCCCTCGCAGCACTACGCCGGTCTCACGGACCGCTTCGGCGCCCCCGCCTACGCGCGCGTGGACGCCCCGGCCTCCCGCGAGGAGAAGGCGCTCCTCGCCAAGCTGTCCCCGCGTCAGGTCACCGCCGACACCCTCGCCGGCGAGGCGGTCACCACGGTCCTCACCGAGGCTCCCGGCAACGGTGCCGCTCTCGGCGGTATCAAGGTCGCCACCGCCAACGCCTGGTTCGCGGCCCGCCCTTCGGGCACGGAGGACGTCTACAAGATCTACGGGGAGTCCTTCCTCGGCGCGGACCATCTGCGGCAGGTCCAGGAGGAGGCCAGGTCCGTGGTGCTCGCGGCGCTGGGCGCGTGACGCGGCCGTACGGGTCAGCCGTCCAGTGAGGTGAGGGTGTCCCGCAGCCAGGTGAGTTCGGCGCGGGACGTGGCACGCGCGATCGTCAGGATGCCGCGCCGGAAGGGGTCCTCCAGCTCCTCGGCGCGCAGCGGCCGGTCGCCCTCGTAGAAGAAGCTCGCGGGTTCCTCCAGGAACGCCAGCCTGCGCCGCAGCACGGCCGCCTGCGCCGACGCGTCGTCCAGGTGCCGGAGGAACGCGAGCAGGGTGAACCAGCGGTTCTCGTCGGTGATGTCGCGCTGCACGGGCTCGGCGAGCCGGCGGCGCAGATCGCGCCGTCCGTCCTCGGTGAGCGTCAGGACGTGTCGTGGGGCGGCGACGGATCCGGGCTCCGTCGCGCGCTCCAGGAGCCCGGCCTTCTCCAAGCGCTTGATCGCCGGATAGAGGGTGCTCTCCGCGATGGGCTTCACGTGCCCGGTCAGCGCGGTGATGCGTTTGCGCAGCTCGTAGCCGTGCAGGGGGGCGTCGTACAGGAATCCGAGGATGGCGAGCTCCAGCATGCCCGCATTCTGCCGTACGACGGGTGTACATCGCCTGATGCATACCTCGCTACCGATGTATTGTCCTGGTGACGATCCCGAGGGAGGAAGCGATGAAGCAGGCCGAGTTCGACGGCAAGGGCAGCTGCATCCGCTGGACGGAGGTGCCCGGCGAGGAACCCACGCGCGTGTACGTACACGGACTGGGATCGGTCTCGTCCGTCTACCACGCCCATATCGCGGCCCGGCCCGAACTCGCGGGCAACCGGAGCCTGTTCGTGGACCTGCCCGGACACGGAATCAGCGACCGGCCCGACCACTTCGGTTACACGCTCGACGACCACGCGGGCGCCCTGGCGGCGGCCCTGGACGCGGCAGGCGTCACGGGTGCCGAACTCGTCGCGCACAGCATGGGCGGCGCCGTCGCCCTGGTGCTCGCCCACCGGCGCCCCGAGCTGGTCTCCCGCCTGGTGCTCACGGAGGCCAACCTGGACGCGTTCCCACCGCCCGCCGCGGGCAGCAGCGGCATCGCCTCCCACGAGGAGGACGCCTTCGTCGACGGTGCCTACGCGCGCGTGCTGGAACAGGTCGGCCCCCTGTGGGCGGCGACCATGCGGCTGGCCGACCCGCGCGCCCTGCACCGCACGGCTGTCGGGCTGAGGCGCGGATCCGACCCCGTCATGCGCACGATCCTCGAAGGTCTCACCGTCGAGCGCGTGTATCTCCAGGGCGAGTCGAGCGGTGAACTGGAGGGCAGGGCCGGCCTGGAGGCCGCGGGCGTGCGCGTGGTGACCGTGCCCGGCGCCGGTCACAACGTGATGTTCGACAACCCCGACGCCTTCGTGGCGGCGGTCGCGGGGCGGGACTGAAGAGGCGGGGCCGCGGGGTCAGTCGTCCCGCACGGCCAGTGCCAGGAACCGGGTGTCCTCGTCGACGTACGACGTCATACGCCACCCGGAACCGGCCAGCAGGGGCCGGAGACGGGGCTCCGCACGCAGGTCGTCCGGCGTGATCTGCCGGCCCTGCCGTGCCGCGAGCGCCGCCCGGCCGATCGGGTGGAACAGCGCCAGCGTGCCGCCCGGACGCACCACACGCGCCAACTCCCGCAGATTCTCGG
This sequence comes from Streptomyces sp. NPDC001536, assembly GCF_042894505.1. Lineage (NCBI taxonomy): Bacteria > Bacillati > Actinomycetota > Actinomycetes > Kitasatosporales > Streptomycetaceae > Streptomyces > Streptomyces sp. NPDC001536. The sequence continues at coordinate 136,014 of NZ_JBIAVQ010000013.1, read as the reverse complement.
CCGGATCGGGCAGATGAGAGATCAGCCCCGCCCCGAACACCGCGTCGAGCGAGTCCGCGCGCAGCGGCAGCGCGGCCACGTCGGCCAGCAGCAACCGCCCGTCGCGGTCCCGTCCGGCCCGTACGGCGGCCTCGAGCATGGCCGGGGTCAGATCGGCCCCGAGGACCACTCCCGAGGGCCCCACGGCCGCACGCAGGGGCGGCAGGGCGCGCCCGGTGCCGCAGCCGGCGTCGAGCACGCGATCCCCCTCGCGCAGCCCGAGGGCGGCGACCGCGGCGGCGTAGGCGGGGCCGTCGTCGGGGAAGCGGGCGTCCCAGTCGGCGGCCCGGGCGCCGAAGAACTCCTGGACATGTGTGTGGTCGTCGCTCATGGTCCGCATGATCTCTCACCGACAAGGATGATGCTCCTGCGCACACGTTCGAGCGCGACGCGATCGTTCAAGTGCATCTCTGCGTCATATTCCAACACCTTTCGAACTGCGCCCCCTTTGTGTGCCCATGCCCCGACTAGCGTCCCTGAGCCATGGGACACCTGGACCACGCCGCACTCGGCTGGCTGACCCCCGTGCTGTCGTACGTGATGGCCTGCATCGGCGCCGCACTCGGGCTGCGCTGCACCGTCCGCGCGCTCGGCGCCACGGGGCGTTCACGCCGCAACTGGCTCATCACCGCCGCCTCCGCGATCGGAACCGGCATCTGGACCATGCACTTCGTGGCCATGCTCGGCTTCAGCGTCAGCGGCACCGACATCCGCTACGACGTGCCGCTCACCATCGTGAGCCTGCTCGTCGCCATGATCGTCGTCTGTGCCGGCGTCTTCGCCGTCGGCTACGGCAAGGACCGCGCGCGGGCGCTCTTCCTCGGCGGGCTCACCACCGGACTCGGCGTGGCGAGCATGCACTACCTGGGCATGGCCGCCGTACGTCTCCATGGCGACGTGAACTACGACCCGGTCCTCGTCGGACTGTCGGTGCTGATCGCCGTCGTCGCCGCGACAGCCGCCCTGTGGGCCGCGCTCAACATCAAGTCGCCCGTCGCCGTCACCGTCGCCTCGCTCATCATGGGGGCCGCGGTGAGCAGCATGCACTACACCGGGATGTTCTCGGTGAGCGTGCACGTCAGCCCCTCCGGCGCGGCCCTGCCCGGGGCCACGGCGATGCAGTTCATCTTCCCCCTCGCCGTCGGCCTCGGGTCCTATCTCTTCCTGACCTCCGCCTTCGTCGCGCTGTCGCCGACGTCGGGGGAGCGCGAGGCGTCCGCCTCGGCCCAGCGGCCGGTCGAGAGCGTCGCCGGCTGACGGGCCGCCGGACCCGCCCACCGACCACTTCCGAGGCAGGAGGCCATGCGTACTCCCCGTAGGACCCCCACGAACGGCGCCGAGGCGTCGGCTCAGCCCCCCGCCCGCGGCCGCCGCGCCCACGCCGGACCACCCGCCGACGAACGACTGGACGAGCCGGTGGGCGCCGCACCGCACGAGACGCCCCCGCGCGCGGGACGATGGCTGATACGCCCCCGCACCGTGCGCGCCAAGATCGTCTGTCTGCTGATGGTGCCGGTCGTCTCGCTGCTGGCCCTGTGGGCGTACGCCACCGTCAGCACCGCCCAGGACGTCTCCCGGCTGCGGCAGTTGCAGCGGGTGGACGCCCAGATCCGGACCCCCGTCGCGGCCGCCGTCGCGGCCCTCCAGGCGGAACGCGCGGCCGCGGTGCGCTATGCGACCGACCCGACCGGCGGCCGCAGCGGAGACCTCAAGTCCCTTGCGGAACGCACGGACAAAGCCTTGGAGAAGCTCCGGCTCGGTGACGACAACACCGTCGCCGACGGCGAGGAACTGCCCGCCGGAGTGGCCCAGCGCCTGGAGACCTTCGTGACCGGCGCCGAGCAACTGCGCTCCCTGCGCACCGCGGTGCTCGACCGCCGCGCCGGCTGGAACGAGACGTACGGGCGCTATACCCGGACCATCGCCACGGCCTTCGGCGTGGGCGGCGCCCTCACCGGCATCCAGGACGCCGAACTGGGCTCCGACGCGCGCGTGCTCCTCGAGTTCTCCCGCGCGGGAGAGGCGTTGGCCCAGGAGGACGTCCTGCTGGCCGGTGCCCGTCTCGCCGGGCGCATCGACGGCGAGCGGCTGCGGCTGTTCACCGGAGCCGTCGACATCCGTCGCACGCTCACCGAATCCGCGGTCGCCGACCTGCGCGGCCCCGAACGCGCCGCCTGGCAGGACCTCGCCGAGGGCGGCGACTACGCCGCCGTGGGCACCGTCGAGGACGAGGTCCTCGCGAGCCGCACGATCGCCGCGGCCCCCGAGGCCACCTGGAGCAAGGCACACGCGCGCGTGCAGGACGGGATGCGGACCATCGAGGAGGACGCCGGACGCGGGGTCGCGGACCAGGCGGACCCGTTCACCCGCGGTCTGCTCACCCCGGCCGGTGCCGCCGTCCTGTTCGGCCTCGCCGCCGTCGCCGCGTCGCTCGTCATCTCCGTGCGCATCGGACGCGGCCTGGTCATCGAGCTGGAGGGGCTGCGCAACAGCGCCCTGGAGATCGCCCGCCGTAAACTCCCCGAGGCCATGCGGAAGTTGCGGGCCGGCGAGGAGATCGACGTCCAGGCGGAGGCCCCGCCCGGGCCACCCTCGGAGGACGAGACGGGACAGGTCGCCGAGGCACTGGGGACCGTGCACCGCGCCGCGCTGCGGGCCGCCGTGGAACGCGCCGAACTCGCCAGCGGCATCTCCGGGGTGTTCGTCAACCTCGCCCGCCGCAGCCAGGTCCTCGTGCACCGCCAACTGAGCCTGCTCGACAGCATGGAACGCCGCTCCGAGGACCCCAACGAGCTCAGCGACCTCTTCCGGCTCGACCACCTCACCACCCGCATGCGGCGCCACGCGGAGAGCCTGATCATCCTCTCCGGAGCGGCACCCGGCCGGGCCTGGCGGATGCCGGTCTCCCTGACCAACGTGGTGCGCGCGGCCGTCTCCGAAGTGGAGGACTACGCGCGCGTGGAGGTACGGCAGCTCCCCGAGGCGTCCGTCGTGGGCGGGGCCGTCGCCGACGTCACCCATCTCCTGGCCGAGATCGTCGAGAACGCCGCACAGTTCTCGCCCCCGCACACGCGCGTGCGCATCACCGGCGAACCCGTGGGCAACGGCTACGCGATCGAGGTCGAGGACCGGGGGCTGGGCATGGGCAAGGAGTCCCTCGCCGAGGCCAACCACCGCATCGAGCAGTCCGAGGCGCTCGACCTGTTCGACAGCGACCGGCTCGGACTCTTCGTGGTCAGCAGGCTCGCCGCCCGGCACGGCATCAAGGTCCATCTGCGCACCTCGCCCTACGGCGGCACCACCGCCGTCGTCCTCCTGCCCACCGCCCTGCTGCACAGCGGTTCGGAGGAACGTTCCCCTCGCAAGGCCGCAGGCCAGGACCACGCGTACGCGCGCGTGCCCGGCCCCGCCCGGCCCCAGGAGTCCGTGCACGCCTCGGCCGACCGGCCCGCACTGGTGGCCCCCGCACCGGTCGCCGCGGAGGCCAGGGCCGAGGTCGCGGCACCGGCCAGGGCGGAGTCCGGGGCCGACACCCCACCTCCCGGAGTCACCACCTTGCGACTGCACCGTCCCCCGGACGACTCCGAAGGATCGGACGATCTCCCGCGCCGCGTCCGGCAGGCGAACCTCGCCCCTCAGCTGCGTGAACCACGCACGGAGGAACCGGAACCGCACTCCGACCCACGGGGCGAGGACCGGCGCACCCCCGAGCTCGTACGGGACCGGATGGCGGCCTACCGCGACGGCTGGGCACGCGGCGGCGGCCGCCGGCCCGGCCGCGGCGCCACCCCGGAATCCCCCGCGGTCAGCGACAGCAGCGAAGGAGACCCCGCATGATCCAGGATCCCGCCATGAGGGCAGCTCAGAGGTCCGGCGAACTCGACTGGCTGCTGGACGACTTGGTGCTGCGCGTCAGCGAGGTACGACACGCCGTGGTGCTGTCCAACGACGGTCTGGCCGTGGGGGCCTCCACCGATCTGCGCCGCGAGGACGCGGAGCACCTGGCCGCGGTGGCCTCCGGCTTCCACAGCCTGGCCAAGGGCGCCGGCCGTCACTTCGGGGCGGGCGGAGTGCGCCAGACCATGGTCGAGATGGACGACGGTTTCCTGTTCGTGGCCGCCGCGGGCGACGGCTCCTGCCTCGCCCTGCTCACCGCCGTGACCGCCGACATAGGCCTGGTGGCCTACGAGATGGCACGGCTCGTCAAGCGCGTCGGCGAGCACTTGTACACGGCGCCGCGCGTCGCCGCGCGGCCGCCCGCCGGATGAGACGAGAAGGGCGGTCCACGCTCATGACGCAGGACATGACGGACGCCCCGCGGGAGCAGGGCAGTCAGTGGTACGACGGTGAGGCGGGGCCGCTCGTGCGCCCGTACGCCATGACGGGCGGACGCACCAAACCAGGCCCCACCGGGGTGCGTTTCGACCTCATCGCCCTGGTCACGCTGGACGCGGCCGCGCCCGGCGTCGACGACGACACCGCGCTCGGACCGGAGCACCGGGCCCTGATCGAACTGTGCCGTGTCGAGACCCAGTCGGTCGCCGAACTCGCCGCGGGCGCCGACCTGCCCGTCGGCGTGGTCAGGGTGCTCCTCGGCGACCTTCTGGAACTCGGCTGCGTCACCGTCAGCCGCCCGGTACCGCCCGCGCAGCTTCCTGACGAACGGATTCTGCGCGAGGTGATCGAAGGGCTGCGGGCACTGTAGATGAAACTTCGTAACCGAACGCGCGTGAACCGGCCACATCGGTCAAATAGCGGTCCAACCCCTCGAAGGGGTACCGCAGTTGTCATCATGCTGACTTCGCACATCTGCACCGTCGGCCGTTACCGGTACTCCCGAGAGAAGTGATCAATGGTCTCCGAGACTTCCGACGCCCAGGGCGGCGAGTCGACCGCGCTGGCGTTGAAGATACTGGTCGCCGGCGGATTCGGCGTGGGCAAGACCACCCTGGTGGGCGCCGTCAGTGAGATCAGGCCACTGCGCACCGAGGAACTCCTCAGCGAGGCCGGTCAGTTGGTGGACGACACCGACGGCGTGGACCAGAAGGTCACCACCACGGTCGCCATGGACTTCGGCCGCATCACCATCCGGTCCGGTCTCTCCCTCTACCTCTTCGGAACCCCCGGCCAGGACCGCTTCTGGTTCCTGTGGGACGAGTTGTCGCAAGGCGCCCTTGGAGCCGTGGTCCTCGCGGACACCCGGCGCCTGGAGGACTGCTTCCCCGCGGTCGACTACTTCGAGCACCGGCACATCCCGTTCGTCGTGGCCGTCAACTGCTTCGCGGGCGCCCGCACTTACGGCGCGAGTGAGGTCTCGCGCGCCCTCGACCTCGACCGCGGCACGCCCGTGGTGCTCTGCGACGCCAGGGACCGTGACTCGGGCAAGGAAGTGCTGATCCGGCTCGTCGAGTACGCGGGACGGATGCACACCGCCCGGCTGCTCGACTCGGTGGGCTGACCCGGTACTCGTGCAAAGGTTCGGCCATCTTCCGTGGCTTGGCCCGTCCTCCTTGCCCAGGCCCCGGCCGTCGGGAAGGGTGGCCGGGAGATCCTCCGGCCAGGGGGAGACGTCACACGGGGAGACGGAGACATGGCGCAGAACCAGGGACTCGGCTGGCTGCTGGACGATCTGACGGAGCGCGTCGACCATGTACGACACGCACTGGTCCTGTCCAACGACGGGCTGGTGGCGGGAGCGAGCACGGGACTGCGCCGTGAGGACGCGGAGCACCTCGCCGCCGTCGCGTCCGGACTGCACAGCCTGGCCAAGGGATCCGGCCGCCACTTCGGCGCCGGCAGAGTGCGGCAGACGATGGTCGAGTTCGACGACGCGGTGCTGTTCGTCACCGCGGCGGGAACCGGCAGCTGTCTGTGCGTGCTCAGCGGCGCGGAGGCCGACATCGGGCAGATCGCCTACGAGATGACCCTGCTCGTCAATCGCGTGGGCGAGCACCTCGCCGTGGACGTCCGCCGACCCGAACAGAACTCGGCCATCGACCTCTGACCTGCTGATTCTTCCTCCCTCGTGGAGTTATCCACAGGCTCACCCGGAGATCCGCCGGACCGGTTACGGTTTTTTCACGGCGAGCGCACACAGCGTGAGCGACCGACTCCACGGGGGAGTACGACCATGTCAGGCAGCACCGTCACCGCAACCCACCAGCTCTCCTGCGCGCCCAGCCGCGCGGCACGGGAACTGGGCCTCAAGCGCAGCGAGTTCGACCTCGCCGTCCACCTCGGCCACATCTGGACCGTCCCCGACGAAGGGGGTGGGGGCCGCCGCGTCACCCGCTCCGAGCTCGACCGGCTGCGCACCGAGGACGGCTTTCCCGAAGCGTTGCAGGAACGGGTGCGGGTCGTGGGCACCACCGAGGGCGCGGCCGTCATGGATGTGCCCGTCAGCAGGTTCACCCGCCTGGCGCGGCTGGGCGTCGTGGCGCCGGTGCGTTTTTACCTGAACCGGTACCGGGCGGTGGTCTGGCTGTATCTGGCCGAGGAACTCAGGCAGTTCGCGGCCGACGAGGAGAACTCTTCGCTGCTGAACGCCCGTCGTACGCCAGAGGGGATGCGCGATCTGCTGGACGCGGGGCTGGACCTGCGGGCCCGCAACTGGCGAGGACGTCATCGGGAGTTCCTGCTGCGCGTGGCCGACGGCCCCTGGGAGAGCGCCGGGGCCCTGGCCGCCTTCCTCGACCCCGTTCAGATCTCGGAGATCGTCCCGGACCCCTATGAACGCTCGCATCTGCTGCGCTTCCGGCCGGGCCCGCCCGCCCAGGGCGCACAGGGTTCACCCGCCGCCTACCTCGCCGAGAGGATCATGACGGCCGACGACCCGGACGAGATCAGCCGGCTGAGGACCGATCTGACCCGGACCCTGGAGGACGCCCGCAGGCTCCGACCCGCGCCACGACCCGCCGCGAAGCAGGCGCCTCCCGTGCCGGAGCAGTCCGCCACCTCCGAGCCGCCGTACGCCACGTCAGTGCCGCCGTCCCGTGGCCTGCTCGGCTGGCTGCGCCGCAAGAGCGCGTGACCTGTGGCAGCGGCCGAGTGACCTACAGCGCCCGGAACAGCCCTTCCTGGACGACGGACACCAACAGCCGTCCCTCCACGTCGTAGATCCGCCCGCGGGCCAGCCCCCGGCCGCCCGTCGCGATGGGCGACTCCTGGTCGTACAGGAACCACTCGTCCGCGCGGAACGGCCGATGGAACCACATGGCGTGATCCAGCGACGCGATGTCGAAACTCCGCGGGCCCCACAGGGGTTCGACCGGGATGCGGACGGCGTCCAGGAGGGTCATGTCACTGGCGTAGGTCAACGCGCAGGTGTGCACGACCGGATCGTCGCCGAGCGGCCCGACCGCGCGCATCCACACCGCGCTGCGCGGCTCGGCGTCCTTGACCTCCTCGGGCGTCCAGCGCAGCCGGTCGACATAGCGGATGTCGAAGGGCTGGCGGCGCGCCATCCGCTCCAACTGCTCGGGCAGCGCGCCCAGATGCCCCCGGATCTCGTCCGTCACCGACGGCAGCGACTCCGGGTCCGGGACCTTGCGGGCCGGCGGCAGCTGGTGCTCGAAGGAACCTTCCTCAGCCTTGTGAAAGGAGGCGGTGAGATTGAAGATCGTGCGGCCCTGCTGCACGGCGGTGACCCGGCGGGTCGTGAACGACCTGCCGTCCCGCACCCGTTCCACCTGGTACACGATCGGCACCCCCGGCCGGCCCGGGCGCAGGAAGTACGCGTGCAGCGAGTGCACCGGGCGGTCGCCCTCGGTGGTGCGGTTGGCGGCGACCAGGGCCTGGCCCGCCACCTGGCCGCCGAAGACCCGTTGCAGGGACTCGTTCGGGCTCAGGCCACGGAAGATGTTGACCTCGATCTGCTCCAGGTCGAGCAGGTCGACCAGTCTCTCGGCCGGGTTCGTCATGGGTGCGATTCTCCTGTGCTCACAGCTGGCCGACGTCGGTGACACGGACGACCGCGCGGCCCTCCGCGTCGGAGGCCGTCAGATCGACCTCCGCGCTGATACCCCAGTCATGGTCGTCGTTGGGGTCGTCGAAGATCTGGCGGACCCGCCACAGGCGGTTCTCCGGCTCCTCCTCGATCAGGAGCAGCTTGGGGCCGCGGGCGTCGGGACCGGTGCCGAGGTCGTCGTACTCGTCCCAGTACTTGTCCATCGCCTCGCCCCAGGCGTCGGCGTCCCAGCCGGCCTCGGCGTCCAGCTCGCCCAGCTCCTCGACCTGGTCCAGGGCGGCGAGCTCGACACGGCGGAACATGGCGTTGCGGACCAGGACCCGGAAGGCGCGCGCGTTGGTGGTGACGGGCTTGACCTCGTCGGCCTTCTCCTGGGCCTCCTCGGCGGTCATCACCTCCGGGTTGGCGAGCTGCTCCCACTCGTCCAGCAGGCTGGAGTCGACCTGGCGGACCATCTCGCCGAGCCACTCGATGAGGTCCTGGAGGTCCTCCGACTTGAGGTCGTCCGGGATGTTGTGGTCGAGCGTCTTGTAGGCACTGGCGAGGTATCGCAGGACAATGCCCTCGGTGCGGGCGAGCTCGTAGAAGGACACCAACTCCGTGAAGGACATGGCCCGTTCGTACATGTCGCGGATGACGGACTTCGGGGAGAGCGGATGGTCGCCGACCCACGGGTGGCTCTTGCGGTAGGTGTCGTACGCGTGGAAGAGCAGCTCCTCCAGAGGCTTCGGGTAGCTGATGTCCTGGAGCCGCTCCATGCGCTCCTCGTACTCGATGCCGTCCGCCTTCATCGCGGCCACCGCCTCACCCTTCGCCTTGTTCAGCTGGGCGACGAGGATCTGGCGCGGATCGTCCAGCGTCGACTCGACGACGGAGACCATGTCCAGGGCGTAGGACGGCGATTCGGGGTCGAGGAGTTCGAACGCGGCGAGCGCGAAGGTGGACAGCGGCTGGTTGAGCGCGAAGTCCTGCTGGAGGTCCACGGTGAGGCGGACGATGCGACCGCTGGCGTCCGGCTCGTCGAGCTTCTCGACGATGCCGCCGTCCAGCAGCGAGCGGTAGATCGCGATCGCGCGGCGGATGTGCTTGAGCTGCTGCTTGCGCGGCTCGTGGTTGTCCTCCAGCAGGTGCCGCATCGCGTCGAAGGCGTTGCCGGGACGGGCGATCACCGACAACAGCATCGTGTGCGTGACCCGGAAGCGGGACGTCAGCGGCTCGGGGTCGGAGGAGATCAGCTTGTCGAAGGTGTTCTCCGTCCAGGCGACGAAGCCCTCCGGTGCCTTCTTGCGGACCACCTTGCGGCGCTTCTTCGGGTCGTCGCCCGCCTTGGCGAGCGCCTTCTCGTTTTCGACCACATGCTCGGGCGCCTGCGCGACGACGAAGCCCGCCGTGTCGAAGCCGGCCCGTCCGGCGCGTCCGGCGATCTGGTGGAACTCACGGTTGCGCAGGGTGCGGACACGGTTGCCGTCGTACTTGGTCAGGGCCGTGAACAGCACCGTGCGGATGGGGACGTTGACGCCCACGCCGAGCGTGTCGGTGCCGCAGATGACCTTCAGCAGTCCGGCCTGTGCGAGCTTCTCCACCAGACGCCGGTACTTGGGCAGCATGCCGGCGTGGTGGACGCCGATGCCGTGCCGTACGTAACGGGAGAGGTTGCGGCCGAACTTGGTGGTGAAGCGGAAGTTGCCGATCAGGTCGGCGATCTGCTCCTTCTCCTCCTTCGAGCACATGTTGATGCTCATCAGCGCCTGCGCCCGCTCCACGGCCTGCGCCTGGGTGAAGTGCACGATGTAGACCGGCGCCTGCCTGGTCTGGAGGAGCTCGGTCAGGGTCTCGGTGAGCGGGGTGAACTTGTACTCGTAGGACAGCGGCACCGGACGGACCGCCGAGCGGACCACCGCCGTGGGGCGGCCGGTGCGCCGGGTGAGGTCCTCCTCGAACATCGAGACATCGCCGAGCGTGGCCGACATCAGGATGAACTGCGCCTGGGGCAGCTCCAGGATGGGGATCTGCCAGGCCCAGCCGCGGTCCCCCTCCGCGTAGAAGTGGAACTCGTCCATGACGACCTGGCCGACGTCCGCCTGCTTGCCGTCGCGCAGCGCGATCGAGGCGAGCACCTCGGCGGTGCAGCAGATGACGGGGGCGTCGGCGTTGACGGAGGCGTCGCCGGTCAGCATGCCGACGTTCTCGGTGCCGAAGATCTTGCACAGCTCGAAGAACTTCTCCGAGACCAGCGCCTTGATCGGCGCGGTGTAGAAGGTGACCTCGTCCCGGGCCAGCGCGGCGAAGTGCGCGGCCGCGGCGATCATGCTCTTGCCCGAGCCGGTGGGCGTCGACACGATCACGTTCGCACCCGAGACCACCTCGATCAGCGCCTCCTCCTGATGGGGGTAGAGCGTGAGCCCGCGCTCCCCGGCCCACGACTCGAAGGCTTCGTAGAGGGCGTCGGGGTCTGCGGTCTTCGGCAGCTGATCGATGAGGGTCACCCACCCATCTTGCCTGCCCTCCTGCCCCAGAGGGGAATCGGATGCGGAAGCGAAGATCACGAGCAGTACGCTGTGTCGCCGACAGAGCGTCAGCACGGCCGGTCAACTGGACAGCGGCACAAGAGGAATGGGGCGGGCAACGGCGATGATGGGACCAGCACACTCACTGTCGGGAGCCGCCGCCTGGCTCGGCGTCGGAGCCGCGGCCGCCGCGACGGGCCACACGATGCCCTGGCCGGTCCTGCTGGCCGGCGCCCTGATCTGCGCGGGAGCGGCGCTCGCCCCCGACCTCGATCACAAGGCGGCCACCATCTCGCGGGCCTTCGGCCCCATCTCACGGGGTCTGTGCGAGATCGTCGACAAGCTCTCGTACGCCGTCTACAAGGCGACGAAGAAGCAGGGCGACCCGCGTCGCTCCGGCGGCCACCGCACGCTCACCCACACCTGGCTGTGGGCGGTGCTGATCGGTGCGGGCGCCTCGGTCGCGGCGATCACGGGCGGCCGCTGGGCGGTCCTGGCCCTGCTCTTCGTGCACATGGTGCTGGCCATCGAGGGACTGCTGTGGCGGGCGACCCGCGGCTCCAGCGCCGACATCCTGGTCTGGCTGCTGGCCGCGACCAGCTCGTGGATCCTCGCCGGCGTCCTGGACAAGCCGGGCAACGGCTCGGACTGGCTGTTCACGGCGCCGGGCCAGGAGTACCTGTGGCTGGGCCTGCCCGTTCTGCTGGGCGCGCTGGTGCACGACATCGGGGACGCGCTGACGGTCTCCGGCTGCCCGATCCTGTGGCCGATCCCGGTGGGCCGCAAGCGCTGGTACCCGATCGGGCCGCCCAAGGCCCTGCGGTTCCGGGCGGGCAGCTGGGTCGAGCTGAAGGTGCTGATGCCGGCGTTCATGCTGCTCGGCGGGGTGGGCTGCGCGGCGGCACTGAACTTCATCTGAGGAAGGGGCCGGGAGTAGGTCGTCGGGGCGGCCTCGAACGCCGCTCGCCCCGTGCCGCCCCGGCCCGTCTCGACCGACGCTCACCCCTCGGCGCCCGGCCCCGTCCCACCGCCGTACCGTCGCTCGAACTGCGCGACGCGTCCCTCCGAGTCCACCGTCCGGGCCTTGCCGGTGTAGAAGGGGTGGCTCTCCGAGGAGATCTCCACGTCCACGACGGGGTAGGTCTCGCCGTCGTCCCACTCGATGGTCCGGTCGCTCGTGGCGGTGGACCGGGTCAGGAAGGCGTAGCCGGCGGCGCGGTCGCGGAAGACGACCTCGCGGTAGTCGGGGTGCTTGTCCTGCTGCATGTGTGCTCCTCGGGGTCAGCCGGACAGGGCGTCCTCGTCGACGATGTGCATCGCGGCCTCCTCGGCCGACGCCGCCGCACCGTCGATGCCCACATCCGTGGCGATCAGCCCACTCTCGTCGTCCTCGTGGGCGCCCTCGTCGGGGGCCACGAGCCGGCCGGAGCGCCGGGCACCGACCTCGTTGTCCAGGAGTTCGCCGTCACCGCCTTCGCAGTCGCCGATGCCGTCACCGTCGGGGACGGAGGCGTCCGGCAGCTCCTCGGCGAGCCGCTGGTCCAAGGTCTCGCGTTCGGCCGCCGTCACACCGGTGTGCTCGACCGCCCAGGGACGCTCCGGAGGAGACCAGCCCCGGTCGAGGGGGTCGCCGACACCGTCGTCGTCGAGGGTGTCCTCCGCGTCCAGCAGGCCGGCGTCGTCCTGTACCTCGGACCCGTCGGGCTGGTAGACGTCGTCTCCCCATCCGTCGGCGCTGTTCACGGATACCTCCAGGTGGTGGGGCCGGGCCCGTGGCCACCGCGGCCGTCCGCGGTGCGGGCACAGGCTGCGTCCGGCGCGAAACGCGTGGTTTCCGGACGCTCCCCGAACCGGTGCCGTTCTCCAGCCTTCCACCCCCATTCGGCACCGCGCAACGGCACGGACCGTGGACGGGGCCGCGAGCGGCGGGCCGGAGCCGCGACGCGCTCGGCCGGACGGCGTGGGCCGCCGACACCTGAGCAGCGCCTCACCAGGCGGTCGGCGGTTGAAACCGGTGCGCCGAGGGCCGGGCCGCCCCGCACCCCGCCGACGACCGCACCGAAAAGTGACAAGCGTACGGACCCGGCTGTCCGAGTGCCGCCGCACCCACCCACCGGCCCGGGACCGCGACACCGGCATCCCCGGGCCGACCGGGTGCCGCGACACTCGCTCGCCCCGGCGAACCGGGTGCCGCGACACTCGCCCGCCCCGGCCGACCGGAAGCCGAGACATCCGCACGCCCCGCCCGACCGGAAGGCGGCCCCCCCGCCCCGACCGACCTGGAGGTGACACCCCCGCACACCGACCGCCCGGAAGGCGGCACCCCCCGCCCCCACCGACCGGAAGCCGCCGCACCGAAGTACGACGGCCCCCACCCGCCGGACGGCCCCGTCAGCCGTGCCACGACCTCCACAGCGACGCATACGCCCCGTCCGCCGCCACCAGCTCGTCGTGGCTGCCCAGCTCGCTGATGCGGCCGTTCTCCACGACCGCGATGACGTCCGCGTCGTGGGCGGTGTGCAGACGGTGGGCGATGGCGACGACCGTGCGGCCGTCGAGGACCCGGGCCAGGGACCGTTCCAGGTGCCGGGCCGCGCGCGGGTCGAGCAGGGACGTCGCCTCGTCGAGGACCAGCGTGTGCGGGTCGGCCAGCACCAGACGGGCCAGCGCGATCTGCTGGGCCTGGGCGGGGGTGAGGGCCAGCCCGCCCGAGCCGACCTCCGTGTCCAGCCCTTCGTCCAGGGCCCGCGCCCAGCCGTCCGCGTCGACCGCGCCCAGCGCCGCCCACAGTTCGGCGTCGACGGCCGAGGTGCGGGCCAGGAGCAGGTTGTCGCGGAGCGAGCCCACGAAGACGTGGTGCTCCTGGTTCACCAGGGCCACGTGCGAGCGGACCCGCTCGGCCGGCATCCGGGACAGTTCCGCACCGCCCAGGGTGATCCGGCCGTCCCGGGGCGCGTAGATCCCCGCGAGCAGCCTGCCCAGGGTGGACTTGCCCGCTCCGGACGGTCCGACCAGCGCGAGACGGGTGCCGGGGGCGACCTCCAGGGACACCTTGCGCAGCACGTCCACGCCCTCGAGGTAGCCGAAGTGCACCCGGTCCGCGTGCACCTCGCGCCCGTCCGGACTGACCGAGTCGTCGCCGGCGTCCGGCTCGACGTCCCGCACGCCGACCAGCCGGGCCAGCGACACCTGGGCCACCTGGAGCTCGTCGTACCAGCGCAGGATCAGCCCGACCGGGTCGACGAGCATCTGCGCGATCAGCGCACCGGTCGTCAGCTGACCGACGTCGATCCAGCCCCGCAGGACGAACACACCGCCGACCATCAGGACCGAGGAGAGGATCAGGACGTGGGTGACGTTGATGAACGGGAAGAGCACCGACCGCAGATAGAGCGTGTAGCGCTCCCAGGCCGTCCACTCCTTGATCCGCCGCTCCGACAGTTCGACGCGGCGCGCCCCGAGGCGGTGGGCCTCGACGGTGTGCCCGGCGTCCACGGTCTCGGCGAGCGCGGCGGCGACGGCCGCGTACCCGGCGGCCTCCGAGCGGTAGGCCGACGGCGCCCGCTTGAAGTACCAGCGGCACCCGACCACCAGCACCGGCAGGGCGAGCAGCACGGCGGCGGCCAGCGGCGGCGCGGTGACGACGAGCCCGCCGAGCAGCAGGAACACCCACACCACACCGATCGACAGCTGGGGCACGGCCTCGCGCATCGCGTTGGCCAGCCGGTCGATGTCGGTCGTGATCCGGGACAGCAGATCACCCGTGCCGGCCCGCTCCAGGACACCCGGCGGCAGCCCGACCGACCGCACCAGGAAGTCCTCGCGCAGGTCGGCCAGCATCCGCTCGCCGAGTATCGCGCCGCGCAGCCGCACCTGCCGTACGAACACGGCCTGGACGACGAGCGCGAGCACGAACAGCCCGGCGGTCAGCTCCAGATGAAGCTCACGCGCCTCCTCCGAGACCCGCTCCACGAGCCCGCCGAGGAGCCACGGCCCCACCATCGACGCCACCACGGACACCGTGTTGACGGCGATCAGGATCACGAAGGCACGGCGATGTCTGCGGAACAGCTCGGTCACGTACGCGCGTACGGTCGCGGAGCCCCCGACGGGCAGGGTGTTCGCCGTCGTCGGGGCCGCCGGGTCGTACGCCGGTGGCGCCACGCCGATCATGCCGTCTCCTCGATCTCTTCCAGTACGCCCGACAGGGCGTCGTTGTCGTCGTTGTCGTCGGTGGACTCGCCGGGTTCGGTCTCGCGGGTCACGACCGCGCGGTACCGGGGTTCCTTGTGCACCAGTTCGCGGTGCACGCCCACGGCCACGACCTCGCCCTCGTGCACCAGCACGACCCGGTCCGCACGGTCCAGGAGCAGCGGCGACGAGGTGAACACCACGGTGGTGCGGCCGGACCGCAGGTTCCGGACGCCGTCGGCGATCCGGGCCTCGGTGTGCGAGTCGACGGCCGAGGTCGGCTCGTCCAGGACCAGCACCTCCGGGTCCGTGATCAACGACCGCGCCAGGGCGAGCCGCTGGCGCTGGCCGCCCGACAGGGAGCGCCCGCGTTCGGTGATGCGGGCGTCCATCGGATCGTCGGCGCTGAGCGAGCCCTGGACCAGGGCGGCCAGGACGTCCCCGCACTGCGCGGCGTCCAGCGCGCCGCGAGGGTCGACGTCACCCGAGGCGGGCACGTCGAGCAGTTCGCGCAGCGTGCCGGACAGCAGGACCGGGTCCTTGTCCTGGACGAGCACGGCGGTCCGCGCGACGGAGAGCGGCAGTTCGTCGAGCGGCACCCCGCCCAGCAGCACGGACGTCGCCTCCTCGGCGGGGTGGCCGCCCAGACGTTCCGCCAGCTGTCCCGCCGCGTCCGGGTCGCCGCACACCACGGCGGTGAGCCGGCCGGACGGGGCGAGCAGACCGGTCGCCGGGTCGTACAGGTCTCCGGTCGGCGCGGCGCCGGTCAGTGAACCTTCCTCGGAGGTGGCGCGCTCCAGCGACAGCACCCGCGCGGCCCGGCGGGCCGACGGACGCGAGAAGGAGTACGCCATGGCGATCTCCTCGAAGTGCCGCAGCGGATAGGTGAGGATCATGACCGAGCTGTAGGTGGCGACGAGCTCGCCGATGGTGATCCGGCCCTCGCGGGCCAGCCCGACGCCGTGCCAGACCACCGCGATCAGCAGCAGTCCCGGCAGCAGCACCTGGATCGCGGAGATCAGGGACCACATGCGGGCGCTGCGCACGGCGGCATGGCGCACCTCCTGGGAGGCGCTGCGGTAGCGGTCGAGGAAGAGCTCCTCGCCGCCGATGCCGCGCAGCACCCGCAGTCCGGCGACCGTGTCCGAGGCCAGCTCGGTGGCACGGCCCGCCTTCTCCCGCTGGAAGTCGGCACGCCGCGTGGCCCGGGGCAGCAGCGGCAGCACGGCGACCGCCAGCACCGGCAGGCCCACGGCGACCACGACGCCGAGCGCCGGCTGGTAGACCACCAGGCCCACGCAGACGATCACGATGGTGAGCGCGGCGGCGGTGAACCGGGAGACGGCCTCCACGAACCAGCCGATCTTCTCGATGTCACCCGTGGAGACGGCCACGACCTCACCGGCCGAGACCCGTCGGGTGAGCCCCGCGCCCAGCGAGGAGGCCTTGCGGGCCAGCAGTTGCTGGACGCGGGCGGCGGCGGTGATCCAGTTGGTGATGGCGGTGCGGTGCAGGAAGGTGTCGCCGATCGCGTTGCCCGCGCAGGCCAGCGCCAGCAGTCCGCCCGCGAGGGCGAGCCGGCTGCCGGAGCGGTCGACGACGGCCTGTACGGCGAGGCCCACACAGAACGGCAGGGCGGAGACGGACACGAAGTGCACCAGTCCCCAGGCCAGGGATCTGAGTTGTCCGCCCAGCTGATTCCGGAAGAGCCACCACAGGAATCGGGGACCCGAGCGCGCGTCCGGCACACCCGGGTCGGGATACGGAAGGTCGTGAATCTGCATGACGGATGACGTCCCAGTGGCTCGTGTCAGGGGGGTGGAGGGACCGCGGACGGCGGTAGCAAACCGTGAAAGGTTCGCGTCATCGCGTGGTCGGAGGCAAACGGTTTTCCGGTCGAACGGATGCGACCATGGCCGAGTGTCGAGCTATGTACGACGTGCGGTGGCCTGCGCAGTCCTCCTCGCGGCGCTGGCCGCCTGCGCGAGCCCCCGGACCGACGCGGCGAGACCCGCGTCGAGGCCCACGACCACCACCCCCACCACCGCTCCCACCGGTCTCCCGGGCATCGGCGACCGCTTCCGGCACCGCATCCCGGGCGACTCCCGCCAGGTCGTCGCGGTCTACGGCGACGGCAGGAACTCGCCCCACTCCACGGTCGTTCTCCACACGAAGCACGGCTCCTCCTGGGTGCGCACCCGCAGTTGGCCCGCGCACAACGGCAAGAAGGGCTGGACCACGGACCACCGCGAGGGCGACAAGCGCAGCCCCGTCGGCGTGTTCACCCTCACCGACGCGGGCGGCGTCCTGAAGAACCCCGGCTCGAAACTCCCCTACACCCGCTCCGCCGCCTTCGCCGCCCCGCGCTGGTGGCCCGAATCCCACTGGCGCGACTTCGACTACGTCATCGCCATCGACTACAACCGGGTCAAGGGCACTCCACCGAACGACCCCACCAGGCCCGGCGGCGAGGCCAAGGGCGGCGGCATCTGGCTCCACATGGACCACGGCAGCGGTACGTCCGCCTGCGTCACCCTGTCCGGATCGGCGATGCGGTACCTGCTGCGCACGCTCGACCCGGACCGGCATCCTGTGGTGGTGATGGGGGACAGGGCCGACCTGGCGAGCTAGCACTCGCGGGGGAGGCCTCATTGCGGAGAGCGCCCAACTCGCCGTAGAACACCGGCCATGAAGAGACGGATCATCATGTCCATGCTCACAGGAGCGACCCTCCTGGCGAGCACCCTCCTCGGCGCGACCCCCGCCCAACCGGCCGACGCGCCTGCCCGGTCGAGCGACGCGCCCGCCCGATCCGCCGACGTCCCCGCGGAGTTCGGCTCCGACTGGCACGACCCCATCACCGCCGCCCCGCCCGTCACCAGACCCTCCGGCAGGTCCTGCCAAGTCACGCTGGCCGAGGCGCAGTTCCGTGACTTCACGCCGTACAGGGGCACTTACACCCCGCCCGACGGCTGCGGCGACCGCTGGAGCAAGGTCGTGCTGCGGATGGACGGCAAGGTGAAGGGGCGTCAGTACGACCGGCTCGGCCATCTGCACGTCGGCGGGGTCGAGATCTTCCGCACGTCGACCCCGCAGCCGTCGCCCGACGGGATCGAGTGGTCGGTCGAGAAGGACGTCACGCGCTACAGCGACACCCTCCGGGGCAGCCACGACGTCGAGATGCTCATCGGGAACGTCGTCGACGGCACGTACACCGGCATCATCGACGTCAAGGTCACGCTCACCTTCTACGCCGGCCGGCCCGCCGCCACCCCCGACCGGGTCCTCACCCCGGCCGACGGCACCATCACCACCCCGCGCAACAGCGAACGCATCGTCGCCGAGGTGTACGCCACCGGATCCGGCGGCGGCTGCGAGGAGTACTGGTACCTGACGGTGCCCGACGAGGCGCCGTACTCCTGCAAGGCGACGGGCGGCCCCTACCGCGAGGTGCAGATCAAGGTCGACGGCCGACTCGCCGGGATCGCCGCGCCGTTCCCGCACGTGTGGACCGGCGGCTGGTCCAACCCCTTCCTCTGGTACGTCGTTCCGGGACCGCGCGCCTTCGACGTCAAGCCGATCGAATACGACCTGACGCCGTTCGCGGGGATCCTCAACGACGGCCGTCCCCACCGCATAGAGGTCGACGTCGTCGGCGTCCCCGAGGGGCAGACCGGCTGGAGCGCCCCCGTGAACGTCCTCGTCTGGCAGGACGCGAAGAGCACCCGGGTCACCGGCGGGCTCACCGAGCACACCGTCGGCGACCTCGCCAACTCCACGGCGTACACCCCCGGTTCGCAGCACCGACTGGACACCGAGGGCGCGCACCGGCTCACCGTCGCGGGATACGTCGACACCTCGCACGGCCGGGTGACCACCACCGTCCGGCGCGCGCTCGCCAACACCTCCACGCACCGGTGGACCGACGGCGAGAACGTCGACGCGCTCCAGGCCACCTGGACGGACGACGAGTCGGTCACCGTCGACGGACGGGGCCCGGCCCGCACGACGCGCACGCATCGGACGTACACCATGGACGGCACCACCACGCTCGGTGCGGACGACCGGCTGCGCACCGTGCTGACGCTCGGCGACCGGGCCACGGCCACCGTCACGCGCGAGGGGCGCCGAACGGCGTGGTCACGGCTCGACGACACCTACACCGGTGACGCCACCTGGACCGTCAACGTCCCGCGCGACCAGCGGCACGCGGTCGGCACGACGAGCGAGCGCTACCGGCTGTACGGGTCGGACGGCTGTCACGACCGCACCCTGACCACGGTTCAAGGGGTGCTCACCGAGGATCACCGAGGCTGCTGAGGTGAGTTGTGTGCGATGCGTCACTCAAGGCGTGATTTACACGGCAGAAACGCGGCGGTCTCGTGGGAGATCAACGGCGCGGTCAAAGTGATCGCCACGGAAGCCGCTTTCCGTATCGCAGAAGTCCCCGACGTCCCCTCGGGGCCTCTGTGCACCGACGTCCCCCCAAGGAGTGCCCGTGCCGCCGTCCGTCCCGTCCCTGCCGCGACGCGTCGCACGCATACTGCGTACCTCACTCTTCGCCCAGGTCGCCGTAGCGCTGGTCCTCGGCATCGTTGTCGGAAAGCTCTGGCCCGACTTCGCCTCCGACCTCCAGCCGCTCGGCGACGGCTTCACCCGGCTCATCAAGACGATCATCTCGCCGCTCGTGTTCTGCGTGGTCGTCGTCGGCATCGCCAAGGCCGGCGACCTCAAGGCCTTCGGCCGGATCGGGCTCAAGGCCCTGATCTGGTTCGAGGTCGCGAGCACGCTGGCCCTGATCATCGGTCTCCTCGCGGCCAACGTCGTCCAGCCCGGCTCGGGGATGAACGTCGACCCGGCCACGCTGAACAGCGCGGCGGTCGACGCGAAGACCGGCGGCGGCTCGCTGCCCTCGACGACCGAGTTCATCGTCAACGCGATCCCCACCAGTTTCATCGGCGCCTTCGCCGAGAACTCGCTCCTCCAGGTGCTCATCCTGGCCTGTCTCGTGGGTGCCGCGCTGCTCCACCTCGGCCACACCAAGGTGCCGAAGGTGCTGCCCGCCATCGAGCAGGCCCAGGAGATCATCTTCGCGGTCGTCGGCTTCATCATGCGCCTGGCCCCGATCGCGGTCTTCGGCGCGATGGCCGTCCTGATCGGCCAGTACGGCCTCGGCGTCATCGAGACCTACGCCAAGCTGATCATCCTGTGCTACGCGGCCGCCGCGCTCTTCATCGCGCTGCTCGCCATCGCGCTCAAGATGCTCACCGGGCTCAGCCTCTGGAAGTTCCTGCGCTACATCCGCGAGGAGATGCTGCTCGCCCTCGGAACCGCCTCCACCGAGTCGGTCATGCCGCGCGTCATGCAGAAGCTCCGCAAGGCGGGCGCCCGCGACGACGCCGTGGGTCTGGTGCTGCCGACGGGTTACTCCTTCAACCTCGACGGCGCCTCGCTCTACCTGTCCATCGGCACCCTGTTCATCGCCCAGGCCGTGGGCGTCGACCTCAGCCTGAGCCAGCAGATCACCGTGATCCTGGTGCTGATGCTGACCAGCAAGGGCATGGCGGGCATCCCGGGTTCGGCCTTCCTGGCCCTGTCCGCGACCGCCTCCTCGCTGGGCGCGATCCCGGCCGGCGCCGTCGCCCTGCTGCTCGGCGTGGACCGCATCATGGACTCGATGCGTGTCGTCACGAACCTGCTCGGCAACTGCGTCGCCGTCTTCGCGGTGTCCCGCTGGGAGGGCGCGCTGGACCTGGACAAGGCCAAGAAGGTGCTGGACGAAGGGAAGGCCGACCCCGAGCCGGAAGAGGCCGAGGAGCCGGCCGCCCTGGTACCCAGCCAGAAGACCAAGGAGACCGCCTCCGAGGCCAGTTGACGACAGCTCCACCAAAAAGAGGGGCCGCGGCGACCTGCCGCGGCCCTTTCTCATGCCGTCAACAGCTCTTCCCCGGCTCGGGCGCGGCCCCGTCCACCAACGTGTCCAGCAACCCGCCCAGCACCTCACGCTGCTCCACCGTCAGCGGCGCCAGAATCTCCGCCGCGGCCGCCCTACGAGCCCCCCGCAGCTCCCGCAGGGCCTTGTGCCCGTCGTCCGTGAGCTCGATCCGGATGACCCGCCGGTTCGTCGGATCCGGCACCCGCCGCACCTTGCCGCTCGTCTCCAGACCGTCGACCAGCGACGTCACCGCGCGCGGCACGACCTCCAGGTGCTCGGCCAGATCGGCCATGCGCGGCGGCGAGTCGCAGTGCGCGAGCGTGCGCAGCAACCGCGACTGGGCGGGAGTGACGCCCAGACCGCTCTGCTCGATGTGCCGCTTCTGGATGCGGAGCACCCGGCGCGTGAACCGCAGCAACTGCTCGGCGAGCGGGCCGTCGGAATCGGGGGTGGTCATACGGGAACAATAACAGGACCATGTGCATTGTGAGCATAGGTAACAATGAGCTAAGGTCCGTAAGTCCGCTTCGACACGCCTCCCGAAGGAGCCCATGCACCCCGACCACGAACCCGCCCGGCCCACGCCCGGCGACTCCGAGGCGCAGCCCCGACAGGTGCGCCGCATCCTGAAACTGTTCCGCCCCTACCGCAGCCGGCTCGCCGTCGTCGGCCTCCTCGTCGGCGCCGCGTCGCTGGTCTCGGTCGCCACACCCTTCATGCTGAAGGAGACCCTGGACGTCGCGATCCCCGAGGGCCGCACCGGGCTGCTCAGCCTGCTCGCCCTCGGCATGATCCTCAGCGCCGTGCTGACCAGCGTCTTCGGCGTCCTGCAAACCCTGATCTCCACGACGGTCGGCCAGCGCGTCATGCACGACCTGCGCACCGCCGTCTACGACCGCCTCCAGCGCATGTCGCTCGCGTTCTTCACGCGCACCCGCACCGGCGAGGTCCAGTCCCGCATCGCCAACGACATCGGCGGCATGCAGGCGACCGTCACCTCCACCGCCACCTCGCTGGTCTCCAACGCCACCAGCGTGATCGCCACCATCGTCGCGATGATCGCCCTCGACTGGCGCCTGACCGTCGTCTCCCTGCTTCTGCTGCCCGTCTTCGTGTGGATCAGCCGCCGTGTCGGCAACGAACGCAAGAAGATCACCACCCAGCGCCAGAAGCAGATGGCCGCGATGGCCGCCACGGTCACCGAGTCCCTCTCGGTCAGCGGCATCCTCCTCGGCCGCACCATGGGCCGCTCCGACTCGCTCACCCAGTCGTTCTCGGACGAGTCCGAGCGCCTGGTCGACCTCGAAGTCCGCGCGAACATGGCCGGACGCTGGCGCATGGCCGTCATCACGATCGTCATGGCCGCCATGCCCGCCGTCATCTACTGGACCGCGGGCCTCGCCCTCCAGACGGGCGGCCCGGACGTCTCCATCGGCACCATCGTCGCCTTCGTCTCGCTCCAGCAGGGCCTGTTCCGCCCGGCCGTCAGCCTCCTCGGCACCGGCGTCCAGATCCAGGCCTCGCTCGCGCTCTTCCAGCGCATCTTCGAGTACCTCGACCTGCCCATCGACATCACCGAGCGGGAGCGCCCGGTCCACCTCGACACCATCAAGGGCGAGGTCCGCTTCGAGGGCGTCGAGTTCGGATACGACGGCAAGAGCGGCCTCATCCTCGACGGCATCGACATCACCGTCCCCGCGGGCGGCAGCCTCGCCGTCGTCGGCCCGACCGGCGCCGGAAAGTCGACGCTGGGCCACCTGGTCCCGCGGCTGTACGACGTGACGGGCGGCCGCGTCACCCTCGACGGGACCGACGTGCGCGACCTCGACTTCGACACCCTCGCCCGCGCGGTCGGCGTCGTCTCCCAGGAGACGTACCTCTTCCACGCCACCGTCGCCGACAACCTGCGCTTCGCCAAGCCCGACGCCACCGACGAGGAGCTGTACGCGGCGGCGAAGGCGGCCCAGATCCACGAGCACATCGCGGGCCTGCCCGACGGCTACGACACGGTCGTCGGCGAGCGCGGACACCGCTTCTCCGGCGGCGAGAAACAGCGCCTGGCCATCGCCCGTACGATCCTGCGCGACCCGCCGGTCCTGATCCTGGACGAGGCGACCAGCGCCCTGGACACCCGCACCGAAGCGGCCGTCCAGGACGCCATCGACGCCCTGTCCGCCGACCGCACCACGCTCACCATCGCGCACCGGCTCTCCACCGTCCGCGGCGCCGACCAGATCGTGGTCCTGGACTCCGGGAGCGTGGCCGAGCGCGGTACGCACGAGGAACTCCTGGAGATGGACGGACGGTACGCCGCCCTCGTACGCCGGGATGCTCAACTGGAACCGACAAGCTGAAGATATGCCGGGTTTGTAACGATTCGAGGGTTACCGTGCCCGCATGTACCAGAACACTCCGTCACGGAGCTCGATTCGACTGACCCGTCGGGGCCGCCTCGTCCTCATCGCGACCGGGGCCGTCGTGGCCGGCACCGCCGTGGCGGTGCCGCTGCTGGGCCTGGACAGTGACAAGGACGCCAAGCCCACCTCGCTGGTGATTCCGGAGGGCTGGCGCGCGAGCCAGATCTACGACGCCGTCGACAAGGTCCTCGCCCGCCCGGCCGGCACCACCAAGAAGGCCCTCGCCAAGGCGAACCTGAAGCTGCCGACCGACGCCGAGGGCAACCCGGAGGGCTACCTCTTCCCGGCGACGTATCCGCTGAACGACAAGACCACCCCCGAGTCGCTGCTGACGGTCATGGCCGACACGGCCCACCAGAAGTTCAACGGCGCCCCGATCGCCGCCGGCGCCCAGCGCAACGCCATGAACGTCTACCAGGCCGTCACCATCGCCAGCATCGTCCAGGCCGAGGCCGCCACCAAGGCCGACATGGGCAAGGTGGCCCGGGTCATCTTCAACCGCCTGGAACGCGGGATGCCGTTGCAGATGGACTCCACCATCAACTACGCCCTCAACCGCTCCACCCTCAGGACGAGCGAGGCGGACACCCGCATCGACAGCCCGTACAACTCGTACCAGCGCATGGGGCTGCCCCCGACCCCGATCGACAGCCCGGGCGAGGAGGCCGTGCGTGCGGCGATCACCCCGACGCCCGGTGACTGGCTGTACTTCGTCACGGTCAAGCCGGGCGACACCCGCTTCACGGCCAATTACGAGGAGCACCTGCGCAACGTGGCCGAGTTCAACGCCCAGCAGAAGAGCGGCAGTTCATCCGCCTCGCAGCAGCCGAAGAAGTGACCCGGCGGGGCGTCAGACGGCGACCGGTTCCCCTTCCAGCAGCCGTCTGATGTCCCGTACGGCCGCACGGCCCGCCCGGTTGGCGCCGATGGTGCTGGCCGACGGGCCGTAGCCGACGAGATGGACCCGGGGGTCGGCGACCGCGCGCGTCCCCTCGACGCGGATGCCGCCACCCGGCTCGCGCAGCTTCAGCGGCGCCAGATGGTCGACGGCGGCCCGGAAACCGGTCGCCCACAGGATGACGTCGGCGTCCACCCGCCGTCCGTCGTTCCACTCCACTCCGTCCGGAGTGATCCGGTCGAACATCGGCTGCCGGTCCAGTACCCCCTCCTCGATGCCCTGCCGGATCGCGTCGTTGAGCGGCAGCCCGGTCACCGAGACCACGCTCTTCGGCGGCAGCCCCTGCCGCACCCGCTCCTCGACGAGCGCGACGGCCTCCCGGCCGATCTCCTCGGTGAACGGGCCCTCGCGGAAGACCGGCGGGCGCCGTGTGACCCATGTGGTGGAGGCCGCGTACGGGGCGATCTCCAGCAGATGCTGGGTGCCCGACGCGCCCCCGCCCACCACGACCACCCGCCGCCCGGCGAACTCCTCGGGCCCCGGGTACTGCGCGGTGTGCAACTGCCGTCCCCGGAACGTCTCCTGGCCGGGATAGCGCGGCCAGAAGGGCCGGTCCCAGGTGCCGGTCGCGTTGATCAGCGCCCGTGTCGCCCAAGTCCCGGCCGAGGTCTCGACGAGCAGGCGTCCGTCCGTGCCCTCTCGCACCGCGTGCACATCGACGGGCCGGCGCACCCGCAGGTCGAAGGTGCGCTCGTAGGTGTCGAAGTACTCGGCGATCACCTCGGAGGAGGCCCGCGAGGGATCGGCGCCGGTGAGCTCCATGCCCGGCAGCGCGTGCATCCCGTGCACCTTGCCGTACGTCAGCGACGGCCACCGGAACTGCCAGGCGCCGCCCGGCCCGGGGGAGTGGTCCAGGACCACGAAGTCACGCTCGGGCTCGAAACCGGTCCGGCGCAGGTGATAGGCGCTGGACAGACCTGCCTGACCAGCGCCTATGACGACGACCTCGATGTTGTTCACGTTTCTACCAACTGTGCCGGGGGCACAGATCTTCCCGGCGGCCGGCTTACGACTTCTCGCCGCGCGCGGGGGTCGTGGACGGCGGCAGATCCGCGTTGAAGCGCGTGTCCACGAAGTCCGCGAAGTCGACCTTCTTCGGGATGAGCTTCAGTTCGGTGAAGGTGTCGGCGATCTCCTGCTCGGACGCGACGAGCGGCTTGTCGACCGCGACCGAGATCCGGCTGGCGTTGGTCCGCTTCACCGACGCCAGCGCCACCTCGTACGGCAGACCGGTGTCCTTCGCCCACACCTCGGCCCACTCCTCCTGATGGTCGTGGACCCACGCGGTGGCCCGGCGCAGCCGCTCCAGGTAGTCCTCGATCGCGGCGGCCTTCTTCTTGTCCTGGAGTGCGCTGGGCGCCGCCACCTGGAAGGTCAGGCCGTTGGTGATGCCGTCGCCGGTGGTGAGGACGCGGCCCTGCTTGCCCTGGAGGATCTGGGAGGTGTACGGGTCCCAGACCGCCCAGGCGTCGACCTTGCCGGAGGTGAAGGCGGCCAGCGCGTCGGCCGGCTGGAGGTACTTGACGTTCACGTCGCCCAGGCTCAGCCCCGCCTCCTTGAGGGAGGCGACCAGCTGGTAGTTGGCGGAGGACCCCTGAGCCACGGCGATCGACTTGCCCTTGAGCTGCTCGGCCTTCGTCAGCTTCGAGTCGTTCGGCACGAGGATGGCGTCGCCCTTGGACGTGCCGTGGAAGGCGGCCACGACCTTGATCTTGGAGCCCGCGCCCGCGGCGAACACCGGCGGGGTGTTGCCGACGCCGCCGATGTCGACGGCCTTGGCGTTGACGGCCTCCAACAGCGGCGGACCAGAGGTGAACGTCGACCACTTGATCTTGTAGTCGAGGTCCTTCAGCTCACCCGCGGCACGCAGGATCGCCTCCGAACCGCCCTTCTGGTCACCCACGTTGAGCGTGAGCGAGCCCTTGCCGTCGGTGTCGGACCCCGTCCCGGCGGTCGCGCTGCCGCCGCAGGCGGTGAGCAGGAGGGCGAGGGGGAGGAGCAGTGCGGCGGGGGCGAGGCGTCGTCGCATGGGGGTTCCGTTCTGTGTCGCTGGTGCTGTTGCTGTGGGGGGATCAGGCGGCTTCGGCGGCGGTGTCGACGCCCAGGCGTTCCAGGAGACCGGCCCGCAGCTCGGCGAACCGGGGGTCGGTGATGTCGCGCGGCCGGTCGAGGTCGATCCGCTGCTCGTGGGCGATGACCCCGTCGTCCATCACCAGGACACGGTCGGCGAGCAGGACGGCCTCCTCGACGTCGTGGGTGACGAGCAGCACCGCGCAGCCGCGGCGCTGCCACAACTCGCCCACCAGGCGCTGGGCCTTGATACGGGTGAGTGCGTCGAGCGCGCCGAACGGCTCGTCGAGCAGCAGGAGATCGGGCTCGCGCACCAACGCCCTTGCCAGTGAGGCGCGTTGGGCCTCGCCGCCGGAGAGGGTCTTGGGCCAGGCGTCCGAGCGGTGACTCAGCCCGACCTCTTCCAGGGCCTGGTCGGCGACGGTCCGCGCGGGCTTGCCCGGCAGGCCGAGCAGGACGTTGCGCCACACCTTCTTCCACGGCATCAGCCGGGGTGCCTGGAAGGCGACGGCCTTGCGGCGCGGCACCAGGACGGTGCCCTCGATCTCCCGGTCGAGGCCGGCGAGGATGCGCAGCAGGGTGGACTTGCCGCAGCCGCTGCGGCCGAGGAGGGCCACGAACTCGCCCGGCCGGACGTCGAGTTCGAGGTTGTCGATGACGGCGCGGCCGTCGAAGGAGCGGGTCAGCCCCTTGACGCGGACCGCGTGCGGGGCGCGGGGAGCCGGGGCCGACTCCTTCGTGGTCACCGGCCGGTGAACGTCGGTCGCCATTGCAGCAGCAGCCTTTCGAGGGAGCGGACGATGAAGTCGGCGAGCAGGCCGAGGAAGGCGTAGACGATCAGACAGACCACGATCACGTCGGTCCGCAGGAAGTCCCGCGCCTGGACCATCAGGAACCCGATCCCGGAGTCCGCGTTGACCTGCTCGGCGAAGACGAGCGCCAGCCAGGCGATACCGAGGGAGTAGCGCAGTCCGGTCAGGGCGCCGGGCAGCGCCCCCGGCAGGACGACGTGCCGCACCAGCCCCCAGCGCGAGAGCCCGAGGGACTCACCGGCCTCGATCAGCTGGGCGTCCACGCCGCGGATACCGGCGTAGACATTGAGGTAGAGCGGGAAGGTCACACCGAGCGTGATGATCGCGACCTTGGGCGCCTCGCCGATGCCGAACCAGATGATGAACAGGGGGATCAGACCGACGAACGGCACGGTCCGCAGCATCTGCACGGGAGCGTCCACGAGGTCCTCGCCGATCCTGAACAGGCCCGAGACGAGGGCGAGTCCGGTGCCGACGAGGGTGCCCAGGAGCAGACCGGCGGCGACGCGCTGGAGCGATGTGGTCATGGCGGAGGCAAGCGAACCGTCGGCGATCAGATCGCTCGCGACCTGCGCGATACGGCCCGGTGAGGCGAGCACGTCGGCGGTCAGCACGCCGGTGGCGCTGAGGACTTGCCAGAGCGCCAGCAGGAGGACCGGGCCGGTGGTGCGGCGCAGCCAGCGCGGGACGCGGGCGCGCCGGGAGGAGGCGGGGACGATGGGTTCGAGGTCGAGAGGAGTGTCCGGACCGGACTTGACGGAAATATCGGGTTCTTGGGGGTGTGGTGGGGCATGGCTGATGCTCATGAGTGCTCCACGGAGGGGGAGAGCGGCCGATGAGGGGAGTGGGGGGACCGCGACCGTGTGCCGCCGCCTCGGACGTGCACCGGGGTCAGGGGTGCGCGCGGATCAGACGTGCGGGCAGGGGGCGGAGCGCAGGGCGCGAGGGGGTGCGGAAAAGGGCGTCAGCAGCCGCGGCGACACGCGGCGGAGGCCACCCGCAGCAGGTCGATGTGACCGCGCGTGGTGAGCAGGGCTGAACGCAACATGCGGCCGAAAGTAGTCAGATGGCGTGGCCATGGTCAATGGCGTCTCGCGGAGTGGACCAGCCGTATCAACGGCCGGGCGGCCGATCACTTGCGACACCGGACGTATGGGCGAGGATGGACGCATGTCAGACGCCTTCACCACCCGGGTCCTGAACGTCACCTCCGGCTCGACGGAGCGGGTCGTCGACCTCACCGCCGACTGCGAGGCCTTCCTGCGGGAGGCGGCCGTCGGCCGCGACGGCCTCCTCAACATCTTCGTCCCGCACGCCACCGCGGGCATCGCGATCATCGAGACGGGCGCCGGCAGCGACAACGACCTCCTCGCTGCCCTGCACACCCTCCTCCCCTCCGACGACCGCTGGCAACACCGCCACGGCAGCCCCGGCCACGGCCGCGACCACGTCCTACCCGCGTTCGTACCACCCCACGCGACGCTGCCGGTGGTGGCCGGGCGGCTGGAGTTGGGGACGTGGCAGTCGGTGTGTCTGGTGGACACGAACAAGGACAACCCGCAGCGAAAAGTGCGAATCACCTTCCTTGCGGGTTGACGGCGGGCTCGAGAATCCGCTGAGTGCGGGTTCGAGTGCCACGCGCCCAGCCAAGCGGCGGAACTCCTGGGGCTCCGCCTGATCCTGGCTCTCGGACTGCCGGAACTGGGGCTCATCCTTGAGGGGCGCCGTCCGGCTAGTCTCTCTGGTTCCCCGAGTCCGTGCGGACAATCTCAAGGCTGGCGGACAACTGGTCCGTTCCGATGACTCTCGCTGTTGGAGGAACCCTGAGAGTGCGGAGGGACCTCACATGGCGCAGGGAACTCACGTCGATGGTGGGATGGGGGGTTTCCAGCGTCAGTTGGGTCAGACGAGGGAAGGCGGCAAGCCACTCCCAGGAGTCGCTTAAATCTGTCGCGACACACAGTCCTGAGAGACGGTCGGCCACGCAGAATTGCTTGATCTCCTCAGGGCTGAGGGGGGACGTGATCTTCAACAAGGATCTTCCCCCGAAAAGGCGTAGGGCTCGCAACTCTCGGCTGCTTGACACCACGAAATACAGGCCGTCCTCACGCAAGTGCGCGATGATTTCTTCCGCATAGCGGTCGGTGTCGAACCGGCTCCAGGTGAGGGCCAGTTCGGTCCGCACCCGCAGGTCCTCCAGAGTGCGGAATTGGGTCAGCACCGGAATCGCGGCATCGGTACCGATGCGCACGGCAGTGAGCACGGTGAAGTAGGCCTCCTCGTCGGCGAGGTCCTCTGGGCCGGGCAGCAGTTCCAAGACAACTGGGCCGACATCAGCGAGTGCACGGGCCTGTGTGATCGAGCGGGGCGGAATGAGCCTTTCCGCGCGCTGCTGAACCTCGGTTCGTACGGCGGGATCAAGCTCGGTGGCGTCCTCCAAGCAGGCCGCAGCCAGCAGATGGAGCCTGTGGCGTGTGTCCGTTGACGCGTCACCGCGTTCGATCAGTCCGGTGAGCAAGCGAGTGCGTTCTGCCGGACGAGAGTGGGCCACGGCCATGCGGATGACGTCCTCCCACTGGTCAAGGTGGGCGTTTCCGCCGAGGAAGTCGAAATCCAGACTCTCTACGGCTGCCCTGGCTCCGAGGTAGTCCTGGAAGGTCCTGTGAATGAACTGCATCGTGCCTTCGACTGGCTCGATGAGTAACCCGCTGCGGACCAGCAGGTGCCGGTAGATCTGCTTCACGGTGCCCTGCTCAGCGACGCGTGGCATAGCCGTCAACGCCTGGGACAACAGGTCCAGGACGTCCTTGGCGTCCATTTCAGAACGGCCGTTGCGGATCAACCAATAGGCCAGTTTCTGGATCAGCTGTACCTGGTGCGTCTCGCCGATGCGCATGTCGCCCGACTTGTAGATTCCGCGTTCGCGGTCCCTCCGGGAAAGCAGCATGGACAGCGCCGCGTCGTAGAGTTCCTTGCGACCGTCGGGGAGGTAGCCCCTCCGGTCACGATGCAGTGCACAGATCAGTGCGCACATGAGCGGATTCGTGGCGAGCCGGGCGAGCTCCTGCTTGGCCCGTACGGCGTAGAGCAGTTCTTTGCCGTAAGCGTCTGCGCTGCCGGCCGCCTTGTGCCAGCGCCTGATGAACGCGGCTACGTCGTCGCGGCTCATGGAAGCCAGATCCAGCTCCGCGAACTTCTCGTCCCCCAGCCAATGTTCTCTGACGGCTGAGGGCCGGGACGTGACGAGCCAGCGGTTCTTCGGGTACGAGCCGATGAGGTCCCGCAACCAATGTCGAGCTTCCTCGCGTTCTCCCTCGGGCATCTCGTCGATCCCGTCGACCAGCATGAGCCCACGCCCCGCGGTCAAGACACGGTCGTACCAGCCCGTGGGTTGAGCGTGGGCGATGGGGCACCCCACCGCTGAAAGGAACTCGTCCGGTGCCGGCAACCTTGCCCCGGCTCGAGTCAGGGACCGCATGGGCAGCACGAACGGCACCAGCCCATGGAGATAGAGGAGCCGTTCGTCGAGGTTGCTTCGGGCCGAGCTCACCGCCAACCACTGCACAAGTGTGGTTTTGCCGGAACCCGCCACGCCCCGCAACAACACCCGGTCACGTCCCGCCAGCACCTGTTCTGCGGGCAGCACCAACGGAATGTTGTCGCCGGTGGTCCCAGTAGCCTCCAAGCTCAGATAGGCCGCGTCGAGAGGCCATGAGCCCGACGATTCGGGTAGATCAAGGCCGAAGATCGTCAGCTTGCCATGCTTCTTCGAGATATAGCGCCTATATCGCTCCTCGAAGCCACCGTCCGCCGGAGAGGGTGTTCGCATGATCAGTAAGTCGATCTTCGAGGACAGCTCTTTGATTCGGCGACTCTGCTCGATCAGGGTGCGGGATACGAAGGTGGACCTTGTGGTGAAGAAGTGCAAGATGTGCAGGCAGGCCGTATCCACCACGTTCGCGTGCAGGTGTACAGCATCACTTGATAAGCCGAGGGTGGCTGCCTGGTTTCCAGATCGCAGGACCCGAGACAGTTCCAGGTAGCCGAGCTGGACGGCTTGAACGTCGTCCATGTCGACATGGCCGAGCGAGCCCAGCGAGTGTGTGACCGCGTTCACCACCGCGCGGTACTCGAACCCTGGCAGACGTTCCGACATACCGGTCGACTGGGCCGCGCGCTCGACCAACTCCTCGGCGATCTTCCGGAGTTCGACGTCTGAAAGAGTCCGCTTCTCGCCACGGAACGACACCATCCTGGAGATCCGCACGGGGCGGTCGACGAGGCCCGCACCCGGTCCGTCTGTCACAAACAGTTTCTTGACCAAGGGGACGACGACACTTGAGGCGAGTCGCGCGCCGATGCTCACGGGTTCCATGTCGAGCTCAGCATAGAACTGCCATGCCGGTCATGGCGGTTCAATCACGTGCCGGGCCTCGAAAGGCAACTGGAACGATCAATCAGAGACAGTCACTGTCATTGGTTGTACAGCGGACGTGGCCGAGGCTCGACAACTTCATGATGTGCGTGCCCTGTGTCCATGAGGCGAGCAGGCCGCTACTTGGCGAAGCCGAGGCGCGCGCCGGATCCCACCGCCCAGTCCTGTCCGCGAGCCATGGTTCAACGAGTAGATCCCTTGAGGGCGATGAATCATCGACGCAGGAGGAAATCCCAACGGGGCAGGCATTTTCGATGAGATATTCGCTGTTCACCAGTTCGCCAAGGACGGGAATACGATTGAAAGGGACCTCTCTTGGCCCGCGAAGTGCTGACCGTCTGTCTGCCTCCCGTGGATCCAGGGACGGTCCGGCGGGCGATCGCTGAGGCCATCGCTCCCTTTGACGGCAACGCGGAGCCGGAGGACCTGGAGCCCGGCGAGGGGGACGCATGGTCCCTGGGCGCGGCCAGGAGTTTCGGATCAGACCTGGATCCGAGGGCGATCCCCGGCTGGTCCGGGAACACGAGCCGACGCGTGAAGGGAACGTGCACGTCATTCCGCCGGGCCGTTGTTCCGGCGGCCCTGTGAAAGCGCGTGGTCGAGGAACCGGAAGCCACGGACCGTTGTCCAGGACTGGCGTGGCACCGGTACGCGGCTCAGCCCCTGATGCGCGCGGTGCTGGACAACCCTGCCCTGCGTACCCGCTTCGGCCAGCGAGCGGTGGGGGCCTTCGGCGTGGGACGTGAACGCTTATCGCTACAACTGTTTGTGTTGCACGCGAGCCGGCGAGTCGCGCTTCAGTGCTGGACCTGGAGGTACTTCAGGACGGCGAGGACGCGTCGGTGGTCGTCCGGCGACTGATGCAGGTTCAGCTTCTGCAGGATCTGGCGGACATGGGCCTCCAGCGTCTTCGGACTCATCGACAGCCTCCCGGCGATGGCTGTGTTCGAACGTCCCTCGGCCATGAGAGCCAGGACCTCGAGTTCCCTCGCGGTGAGGCCCATGAGGGGGTCGGGATCGCGCGACCGCCGCATGAGCGTGGTCACGATCGTGGGATCGATGACGCACTCGCCCTCGACGACGCGGCGCAACGCGTCGACGATCAGGGCGATGTCCGACACACGCTCCTTGAGCAGGTACCCGAGGTGTTCGGGTGCGTCGCTGATCAGACGCGTCGCATAGTGCGCCTCCAGGTACTGCGACAGGACGAGGACGCCGATGGACGGGCCCATGGATCGCAGCTGACGGGCCGCGACAAGGCCCTCATCCGTGTAGGTCGGCGGCATCTTGATGTCCACGATCACCGCGTCGGGCACGACGGAGTCGAGCTTGTGCATCAGCGTGGCGGTGTTCTCAGCGGTCGCCACCACCTCGCATCCGGCCTCGGTGAGCAGCCGGGCCAGGCCGTCGCGGATCAGCATCGAGTCGTCCGCGATCACGATCTTCATCGGACACCCCCCGTTCGCGATCTCCATCCGACTCCGCTTCCTCTACCGGGATCCTGGCCATGAGCAGTGTGCCGCCCGCGGCACCGCCGCCGACAGTGATGCTTCCGCCCAGAGCTTCGACCCGGTCGGCGATCCCTCGCAGCCCCGAGCCCTGGGCGTCGGCACCGCCGCGGCCGTCGTCGGTCACCCGCACGACGACGTGGCTCGTGTCCGCGACGACTTCCACGCGCGCCCGCGTGGCCGCCGCGTGCTTGGCGATGTTCGTCAGTGCCTCGGCGCACACGAAATAGGCGGCGGCCTCGACCGGAGGAGGCAGCCGGCCGACGCTGACCGCCACCGAGACCGGCAGCCCGGCCCGGCCGGCGAGCAGCGGCAGTGCGGCGCCGAGCCCACCGGTGGTGAGGCTCTGCGGCCGGACCCCCTGCGCGAACTGGGCGAGTTCGCGCAGGGCGGTGTCCACCTCGGCCAACACCTTCGGAAGTACGGCACGCAGCTCCTCACCCGCCTCGGCTTCGAGGGCGGCGAGGTGGAGCCCTGCCTGGGCCAAGTGGAGTTGCGCACCTGTGGCCAACTCGGCCTCCAGCGCGCGCCGCTGGGCGTCCGACGCCTCCACGACGCGGCGGCGTGACGCGGCGAGCCCGGCCATGCGGGCCTGGACTTCCGCCCTCATCCGCGCGTTGGTGACCGCCAGGCGTAGCGCCGCTGTGACCCCGTCGACCAGCTTCGGGTCGTCCAGCACCGAGGGGTCGTGGATGAGTACGGCGACGGGCTCCCCGTCGTTCTCGACGGTCGTCGTCACCCGCTCTGCGGTGCACCCGCCGACCTCGACGGTCTGGCCGGCCTCGTCCACGTACGCATGCTGCCACGGCACCCAATAGCCCAGCGTCAGGCCGGGATCGCCCAGCGCCCTGGCCAACTGACCCTGCAGTCCGGCGGTGTCCGTGCGCCGACCGAGCTGCGTGACGAGGTCGGCGACGGTGGCCTCGGTCCAGCGCCCGTACAGCAGATCCACCGTCAGCCAGATCGCCACCAGGCAGACGGCCGCGTCGTAGACCAGCAGGACAGTGCGGTCCGCGCCCCACTTCAGCAGCACGTTGGCACTGCCCAGGGCCAGGACGCCGGCGAAGAGCAGCGCGGCGGCCAGCGCCGACCGCCCTGCCCTGCGAGCGGGTCCCGACGTCCGGGCGAAGACATCCACAGCCGCCGCGATGACGAGCACCGACAGTCCCGCGGTCAACCACGGCGTCGGTACGAAGCCCTCGTAGCCCGCCGCCATGTACGCGGCGAGGACCACGGCAACGGCCGACCGCCGGTGCATCCGTCCGATCGGATAGGACAGATGCAGATGGACCAGCGGTCCCCGGTGGAGGAACACCATGCCGGGGACGACACTGCCCAGGAACCAGCATGCCCCGGCCACCGCCATGAGCAGCCCGACGCGACTGCGGCGCCTGCCCGTCCACGCCACCGCGCCCGACCCGACAAGCACCGCACCGACCGCGGCGTCGGCCAGCGACAACACTCGATCTGGCATGGCGAGCTCACCCCGCCAGCGCCAGGAGCATGGTGCGCGACAGCCTGTCCTTGGGAATGAACCCGCGAGCGGCGCTGCGGCCCAGCCGGTCCGCGTACACCGAGGCGTCACGGCTGGAGGTGAGGACGACGGCGGGCCGCTCCCGCCCCCCTTCGGTCAGGCGCGCGCAGACCTCGAAACCGTCGAAGTCCGGCAGCATGATGTCCACCAGCGCGATCTGGGGGTTCAGCCGCTCGGCCGCGACAACGGCCGACGCGCCGTCCGCGGCTTCCCCGACCACGTCGACCCCTTCCGCCTCCAACAACGCCCTGGCAAAGGTACGGAAGCCTGCGTGATCGTCCACGATCAGGAGCGTCGGGGCCACGGCCCGAGGGTGCCAGGACGCACGGCGGCGGCGCATCAGGGCTGCCCCCGATGCGCCGCCGCGCCCCCGTACGACCCGTTCAACGGGGGGACCGCCTTCTTCACCCACGGCTGCTTGGAGCCACCGAAGGTCACGGCGTAGCCTCCGCAGTCCGTGCAGTCGAAGTTGTCGAAGGTGAGCTGGTCGCCGTCGAGGCGGAACGTGGCGTCGAGCGTGACCAACCCGGCGAGATGGATCCGGTCGCGGAACGTCTGGTAGGGCCACCGTTCGGTCTCGCCGTTGGGGTCGGTCTTGGTGAGGACGCCGTTCTCGAAGGCCAGGTTCCAGGTGCCGTTCGGCGGACCCTCGGTCCAGGTCTCGTCCCCCGGCCAGTGCCGCCAGTCCCCGTCGGTCATGGTGCGCGTCCACGTCCCTTCGAGCGGACTGGCCGTGGTGGACTTGCCGGGACATGAGGCGGTGTCAGGTCCGGCTCCGGTCGTCTCCTTGAGGTACTGGATCCGCTCGAGCCAGTCCGCCGTGCGCTTGTCCTCGCGCAGCCCGGTGTACACCGGTTCCACAGCCGCCTTCATGGCCTTGAGGTCGGCGGAAGACGCCGTGGGGAGCTTCATTCCCAGCCTGCACAGAGTGGGCGCGGCCTCCCGGTCCTCGGCTCGGGCGGCGTCCACCGCCTGCGTGGTCGTCTGTTCGAGCGCCTTGGTGAGGACGGCCCGCTGCTGTGCGGAGAGCCTGTCGCTGGCGGCCTTGCCCATGACGACGACGAGGGGGCGAGGCCACAGATCGACATTGCCGGTCACGTACTTGGCATCGCGGTCGTGGTGTCGGCCCACCACCGCGCCGAGCTGCATCTGTGCGCCGCCGTAGGAGCCGAGGTCGGTGCTCGGGGGTGCCGTGACGGGAGTTGCCCCGAGGGCCCGCAGGCTTTCGTCCATCAGGGCCGAGTCCTGACTGACGATCTTCTCGCCTTTGAGGGCGTCCGGGTTCACCAGCGGCTCGCGGGTACCCACCAGGCGCGTCAAGGGTCCCGGCAGCACGCCGATGCCCACGACACCGGCCTTGCGCACGCCGCCGAGCATCTCGGCCGGGATGCCGGCCTCGAACACCTTCGCCTCGAGCTCGTAGCTGTCCACCAGCATCGGCGCCAACAGCGCCTGGAAGTCCGTGATGCCGACCCGGTCGAACGCGCGGGCTCCCACCCATGCCATGTCGGCCTTGCCCCTGCGGATGTCGTCGAGCGTCGCCGCCTCCGGGCGGGCCTCTCCCTCCCGCCACTCGTTCCGGAACTCGATGCTGATGGTCCCCTTGGACATCTGGTCGACACGTTTGACCCAGGCGACCAGCTGCGGAGGCTCAACGGCTCCGCCGGGGTTGGCGAGGGCGAGTACGGTGGCCTCGGCGCCGGCATGTCCACCGGCCCGGTCGGGTGACGGAGCCGAGCACGCCGCCGA
Source organism: Streptomyces sp. NPDC001536 (assembly GCF_042894505.1). Lineage (NCBI taxonomy): Bacteria > Bacillati > Actinomycetota > Actinomycetes > Kitasatosporales > Streptomycetaceae > Streptomyces > Streptomyces sp. NPDC001536. The sequence goes on along the minus strand of NZ_JBIAVQ010000013.1, from coordinate 99,893 downwards.
GACCAGCAGAGTTCCCACAACTGCCGTCGCTGCGGCCCACGTTCCTGGTTGCCGTCGTTTCACTGGGCACCTCCCGTCGATGCCCACGACGCTAGGAGCGTCCGCCGAGCGGGACATCGGGGCTGTCCCCGCAGACACCACGGACAGAATCAGGGACAGCCCTCTCCCGGAACAAGGCCTGTCCCGGGACCATCGTGTCCTGACAGATGAGCGCGTCGCTCGCCGGAGAGAAGCCGATGCCGATACGCCTGCTGCTGTTCGGGCTGGGAGTCGTACTCAGCCTTGTCACCGTGGTGATCGCCCAGGCGGGGCGGGGGTTCTCGACGGCACTCACGACATCGCACGGCCTGACCGCCCTGCTGGGCGCCGGCTGGGTCCTGCTGATCGGCGCTCTCGTTCTCGGTCGGCGGACTTCCGGGAGACGTACGGGACCGCTGTTGTTCCTCACGGCATACGCCTGGTTCCTGCAGGAGTGGGACAACCCAGGGACAACCTCGTCGGCGGTCTTCTCCCTCGGTCTCGCCCTGAACGCGGCCTGCCCGGCGGTGGTGGGGCACTTGGCGCTGGCCTACCCGGGTGGCCGCCTCGGGTCGCGTCCCGCACGGGCGCTCGCGGCGGTGGGCTACGCGATCACCGTGGGCGTACAAGGAGTGGGCACGGCCGCGTACTTCAGCCCCCGGGCGCAAGGCTGCTCGGGGTGCCCACGCAACTGGTGGGAAGTCGCCGACGCCTCGGCTCGCGCACAGGGTGTCGCGGCGCTGGGCGTACAGGCGGGCACAGCTTGGCTGTTGGCGCTCATCGTCTTCCTCGCCTGCCGTCTGGTCACCTCGAGTCGGGCCGCGCGGCGATCCTCAGCGCTGACGATGCTGTGCGCCCTCGGCTACTTCACGGCCGTGGCCGGCTTCTACATCCGCAGCCTGGACCGAGGCTTCCTCGGCTTCGACGCACGTGACGGCCAACTCTGGCAGGCGCAGGCCGGAGCGTTGTGCTTGCTGGCGGCCGCGTTGATCGTGGAGAGAGTCCGCGCCCGACTGAGGCGGCGCGAGCTGACCCGTCTGGTGATCGACCTGGGTGGCACGGCCGCCTCGAGCGGATTGCGTGACGCGATCGCCGTACGCCTCGGCGACCCGGAACTCCAGATCGCCTACCCGGTGGACGCCGGCCGCCGCCACGTCGACGCGGCGGCCCATCCGGTCACCATGCCCCCGCCCCGCGGTAGAGCCGCCACCACACTCCGCCACGGTGACTCACACCTCGCTACGCTGATCCACCGCCGCGGGCTGCTGGACAGCCCGAGTGCGATCGACGACCTCCTGTCCGGCGCCCGCATGGCTCTGGAGCACGAACGCCTCCACGCGGAGAGCCTCGCCCAACTCGCCGCCCTGCGGGCATCAGGGGCGCGCATCGTCACCGCCGGTGACGAGGAACGGCGCCGTCTGGAGCGAGATCTGCACGATGGTGCTCAGCAACGCCTTGTCAGCCTGACCCTGGGGTTGCAGCTGCTCCGGATGCGCGCGAGGGCACCGGCACCGCAACTGGACCTGGCTCGGGCGGAGCTCGAACAGGCCATCTCCGAGCTCAGACGGCTGGCACGCGGACTTCACCCTGTCCTGCTCAAGGAGGCCGGTCTTGCCGTTGCCCTCGAAGCGCTGGGCCAGACCCGAGACCTTCGCATCGATGATGTCCCGCGCGTGCGGTACTCCGATGTCCTGGAGTCCACGGTGTACCTGCTGGTGGCTCGGCTGAGCGAGAACGGGCCTGCGAGAGTCTCCGTCGACTGTCGTGACGGGAAGCTGATCGCATGCGTCCTGGTGGCGGGCGAGTTGCCGGACCTGGCTGACGTGGCCGACCGGATCACCACACTCGAAGGCGTGCTCACCGTCTCCACGGAGTGTGGCGCGACGCGGGTGACCGCCGACCTTCCGCTGCGCTGCACGGGCCCGAGCGCCGTCACCGATCCGTAGTCGCGCGTCTCCACCATGGCCGGCTCCCGGGCCCGGCCCAGGTCTCAGTTGGCCCGGCGGCAGTCGCGGGGGTGGGTCGAGGCGGACGGAGGCCGGATCGGTCAGGTAGGCGGTGAGGAACTCGGCGCCCTCGTGGTGGTGGGTGCCGTCCTTCTGGCGTAGGTCCGCGGCGAGTTCGCGCAGGGTGGACCGGAGTTCGGACCGGACAGGGGCGTGGAGGGCGTCGGTGGTGAGGGTGCGCAGTGTCTGGTGGAGGAGGGTCCAGTCGGCGGTGTGCTGGACCGCTGTGCCCGCGGGGACGTCAGTAGGGACCGGGTCGTCTCGGCGCCAGGTGGCGGCGAGGAGCTCGGTGAGCAGGTCCGTGACGCCGGGCACCGTCGGATCGGTGGCGGGCTGCCAGGCCAGGCGGTTGAGGCGGGCGGGGTCCAGCAAGGGCTCCGTCACCAAGGTGGCCGCGGCCGGGACCGCGGCGAACGGGTCGAAGACGCGGCCCGCGCCGGTGTCCTAGTACTGGGTGGTCCGTTCGTAGCGGATCGCGGGCGGGCGAGGGCGTCGGGTGCGTGACGGCCACGGTGACTGTGCTGATCAACCCGACACGGTCGTACGGGGCAGTTCACCCGGACCCCATACGTCCTCGCCCGACCTCGCCCGCGCCGACGAACTCCCCTCCCCCCTCCCACACCCTCGCCGACCGCGTCGCGGTCAATAGACGGACAGCCCGTACGCGCTGAGCGCTTCCTGGATGGGCTGGTAGAACGTGGTCCCTCCCACCGTGCAGTTGCCGGAGCCGCCGGACAGGATGCCGATGACCTTGTCGCCGGCGTAGAGCGGGCCGCCGCTGTCGCCGGGTTCGGCGCAGATGTTGGTCTGGATCAGGCCGTAGACGATGTCTCCGCTTCCGTAGTTGACGGTCGCGTTCAGCGCGGTGACCCTGCCGCAGCGGACGCCGGTGGTGGCTCCCCGGCGGCAGACGGTCTGGCCGACGTAGGCGGTCGCGGTCCCCGTGATGTCGACGGATCCGATGGTGCCGGGGTGTGGTACGGCCGGGTTGGTGTACCGGACGACCCCGAAGTCGTTGCCGGGGAAACTGGTGGCGGTGGTGGAACCGATCGTCGTGGTCAGGGCGGAGCCGGTGTACCAGGTGGTCGTGCCCTCGGTGCAGTGGCCCGCGGTGACGAAGTAGTACGTGGATCCGCTCTGCACATTGACCCCGGCCGAGCAGCGCCAACCGGCCGTGTAGATGCCGTCGCCGCCCGAGAGGAGGGTGCGGAGCCGGCCGTCGAGTCGTTCGACGCTTGCGGCACCCGGGAAACGTCCGGTGGTGCGGCGGAGTCGGGCCAGGTCGGCGTCCGCGACCGTGGAGTCGGCGAGTACCCGCAACGTCCCGGTGCGTTCGTCGACGGCCCAGCTCGTTCCCGCGACGCCCAGTTCCTCGACGGCCGAGGCCGCGCCGGACACCGAGGTGACGGACGGTGCGGTGGACGCCGTGGCCGCACCGGTGTCGGACACCGCGAGAGCGGTCGCGACCAGCAGGCTCAGCACCGAGGCGACGAGCCGTGGACGTCTTGTGGTGGTACCGCGTGCTCTGATCACCGAAGTCTCCCCGAGGTCGGTAGGTCGGGTGCGAGGCGGGCCCGAACGGTCATCGGGCGTGCTGTACTTCCGTCCCGTGGTGGGACGCGGCCTCAGTGTGCCCGGTGGTGTCCGACGGGGGTAGGCGGTCGTCGGCCTACCTGGAGACGGAGTGTCAGACGGCGGCGGCGAGGTGTTCGAGGAGCAGACGGTTCAGCGCCTCGGGCGCCTTCTCGGGGATCCAGTGGCTGACATCTCGGAGGGTCTCGAACCGGGACGGTCCCTTTAGGCCACCACGCCGCCCCAGTCGTGGCCGGCCAGGTCGAACGTCGTCCAGCCCAGGTCGGGGCGGACCCCGGGGGAGCAGGCGCGCCGGTCGGGCGGCCCCTCTGCCGGAGAGAGGCGCCGTGACTACCGGGACGTCGCCGGCGGAAGACAGGGACGGGTCCCGGCGAACGACAAGGGCAGGAAGCGCTCGGCGATGCGGGCATAGCCGGCCGCGTTCGGATGCAGGCCGTCGGGGAGGTCGGCGATGTCCTCGGGTCCGAACAACGCCGTTCCGTCGATGAGTCGGAGTCGGTCGTCGCCGTTCTTGCGGCGCAGTTCGACGTGGTGCGTGAGCAGTTCGCGGATGCGGGTCAGGGTGAGCGCTCCCATGGCGAGCTCGGCGGGGCGGTCGACGGTGTGCACGCACAGGTCGGGGCCCACGAGGGTGGGGCCGGGCCGGTTCTCGGCGGCCGGGCAGACGATGGGGGTGATGATCAGGATCGGGGTGTCGGGGTGCCCGTCACGGATCGTGTCGAGGAAGCCGTGGAAGGCCGGGACGAAGGTGCGCTCCCGCATGCTGTCGGCGTTCAGGACGTTGATGCCGAGTTCGAGACTGATCGCGTCCGCGGGCAGGTCCCGGATGGCGCGTGCCATGAAGGGGTCGAGATGGCACTGCCCGCCGAGACCGAGGTTGACCAGGGACAGGCCGGCCGCGCGGGCCACGATCGCCGGCCAGGTGCCGGTCGGCCGGTCCGCCTCCGCGCACTGACTGATCGAGCTGCCGTGATGCACCCACAGCGGGCCGCTCGCGGGAGCCGGACGCACCGACGCCCCGGCCGGCACGCGTACGTCGAGCAGTTCGAGCGTCGCGTCGACAGGGAGCCATAGCTCGACACGGCGCTCACGGGAACCGGGGCCGAGCGGGAAGCGAACGGTGACGGGTTCCGCCGGCCGGGTCTCCAGGTCGCCGGAGACGGGGTCGAGGAAGATCAGCGACTGTCGCGTGGCCACGACCGGATCGCGCGGTTCGCCGTCCACCACCAGGTCGAAGACGGTGCCGGCGGCCGGCATGCCCGGCGGCAGAACCACGGTCAGCCGGACATCGAGCTCGATGGCGGTGGCGTCGGTGAGCAGGTCGAACCGGACACCTGAGGGCACCGCACTGTTGAACTCGAAGGCCCTGTCGCCCAGTTGGGCACGCCCGGCATCCGGTGACCGGTGCAGGGTCACGCCGGACGGGCCGCTGGTCCTTTCGAGGGCGCCGACGACACAGTCGAGTGCGAGATCGAGGACGGAGTGCACAGCGGGGCCTTTCGGTCGTGGTCCTCGATCCGCCGGATCACCTCGGGTGCGAGACGCCGGCTGTACAGGTGGGGGCTGTCCTGGGAGACCTCATCGGCCACCGTGTTCCCCGAGATGCCGCGGACAATCACGCTCCGGTCGGCGCCTGCCGGGGAGCCGTCGAGGCGCGGACGACGAGGTCGATCGGCGGGGCGCTCGTCGGCAGGGGATCGGCGTCCGGGTTCTCGATGGCGTGCACCAGACGCCTGAGTCCCTCGTGGGCCACGGCGTCGAAGGGCTGCCGCACCGTGGTCAGCGGAGGAGTGACGTAGGCGGCGACCGGAATGTCGTCGAAGCCCACCACGGCGACGTCGTCGGGTACATGCCGCCCGGCCTCCGTCAGCGCGCGGATCAGTCCGATCGCCATGTCGTCGTTGGCGGCGAACACGGCGGTGACCTCGGGGTCCCGGGCGAACTCGCGGCCCGCCGCGTACCCGGACGCCGCCGACCAGTCGCCCTCGACGGCGGCGGGTACGTCCCTCCCGTGCGCGGTCAGAGTCGTCCGCCACCCCTCCAGACGGTCCTGCGCGGCGAACCACCGCTGCGGACCGGCCAGATGATGGACCGTCACATGGCCGAGCCCCAGCAGGTGTTCGGTGGCGGCGCGGGCCATCAGATCGGCGCCCCCGCCCGCGGTCAGCACCGCCGGGGAGGTGAGAGGCGGTGGCGGAGCGCCGATGACGAGGACCGGGACGTCGACGCGGAGGGGTTCGGCCCCGCCGCCCTGCTCGTCGATCGGCTCGGAGATCACGATGCCGTCCACGCCCTGGTCGAGGAGCGAGTCCACCGCACCGGCGAGCCCGGCCGGGTCGCCCTCCACCGTGTTGACCACGCGCAGCGCGTACCCCGTGTCCCGGACGACCCGCTCGACGCCCATGAGGAGCGACGCGGGCCCGTACAGCGCGGTGCCGAGCGTGATCACGCCGATCGACCGCGTCCGCCCCGACGCCAGTGCCCGGGCGGCGTTGTTGCGCCGGTAACCGAGCTGTTCCGCGGCTTCGAGGACGCGCTTGCGGGCCTCGGCGGAGACATAGGGCTCTTCGTTGAAGACCCTCGACACCGTCTTCTGGGAGACCCCGGCGAGACGCGCCACATCCATACTGTTCGGCGCCGCGGAGCCGCCGCTCCGTCCTGTACCTCGCTTCACGGTGTCTCCCGGTGACCGCACGATCGAGCCGCAATGATGTCAGACCCCGCTGTCCGACCGCGTGGATGTCGTCCCGGCGCAGGACCCGGCGGCCCGGACATGTACTGCGGTTTCAGTAGAGGGTCCTCCGGCTGCGGTAGTCGGCAGTGCCAGTAGCCGCACGACGACGGGAGGGGGTCCGCCACGACAGCCTGATCGGGTAAACGAGAGCAGATGCGGAGTTCCCTGACGTGGCTACTTTTCTGTATCGACTGGGCCGGCTGGCCTTCCGGCGGCGCGGTTACGTCGCCTTGATATGGCTGGCGGTACTGACCGCCGTCGGGCTGGGTGCCCTCCAGGCGCCGGGCGCCTCCGACGAGGAGTTCTCGATGCCGGGCATCGAGTCGCAGAAGGCGTACGACCTGATGCAGGAGCGCTTCCCCGGAGCCGCCGCCGACGGAGCCACCGCCCGGGTGGTGTTCGTCGCCCCCGACGGGCACAAGGTCACCGCGACCGCCACCAGGCAGGCGATCGAGGAGACGGTGACCGCGCTCGGCGACGGCGCGCAGGTGGCCACTGTCGCGGATCCCTTCGAGACGAAGGCGGTCAGCGAGGACGGTTCGACCGCGTACGCCACCGTCACCTACAAGGTGGCGTCGTCCGAGGTCACCGACGCCAGCCGGACGGCGGTGGAGAGGGCCGCGGACCAGGCCCGGCAGAGCGGCCTGAGCGTGGAGACCGGCGGCAGCGCCATGGACAGCGGGGGCGGTCCCGGCGGGGTCGCCGAGATCATCGGCATCGCGGTCGCCGCCCTCGTCCTGCTGATCACCTTCGGCTCGATGGCCGCCGCCGGACTGCCGCTGCTGACGGCGATCCTCGGTGTCGGCGTCAGCATGTTCACCATCACCATGCTGGCCGACGCGTTCGGGCTGTCCACCAGCACCGGCACCCTGGCGATGATGCTGGGCCTCGCGGTCGGCATCGACTACGCGCTGTTCGTCGTCTCCCGCTACCGCGAGGAACGCGACAGGGGGCACGCGCCGGAGGAGGCGGCCGGTCTCGCGGTCGGTACGGCCGGTTCGGCGGTCGTCTTCGCGGGCCTGACCGTCGTCATCGCCCTGGCCGGTCTGACGGTCGTCGGCATTCCGATGCTGACCAAGATGGGCCTGACCGCCGCCGGTGCCGTGGTCGTCGCCGTGATCATCGCCCTGACCGTCGTCCCCGCACTCGTCGGCTTCTGGCCGAACGCCGTGCTGTCGGGCGCGGTCCGCAAGGGCGCCCAGCGCGCAGCGAAGCCGAGGGCCCGGAGCCGGGTCCTGCTCGTGAAGCGCGTCGTCGCGGGGAAGCGGACCGTCGCGGGCCGGCGGGTACGGACCGGCGATCTGACGACGGCCGCGACCGGAGCGAACGACGCGGCCGCCGCCACCGGGGCGGGCCCCGGGGACAACCGCGGAACCCGCTGGGCCCGGTTCGTGCTGCGCCGCCCGATCCCCGTCCTGCTGCTGGGCGTCGTGGGCCTCGGCGCCCTCGCGATCCCGATGACCCAGCTTCAGCTCGGCATGCCCGGCGACGAGGCCAAGTCCACCTCCACCACCGAGCGCCGCGCCTACGACGCCCTCGCGGAGGGCTTCGGCCCCGGCTTCAACGGGCCGCTCACCATCGTGGTCGACGCCGAGGGGACCGACGACGCCAAGGCCGCGGTGAACGCCGTCCACCAGGACATCACCGACACGAAGGGTGTCGTCTCGGTCGCCACGCCGCGCTTCAACGAGGCCGGGGACACGGCCGTGTTCACCGCGACACCGGCCACCAGCCCGACCGACGAGCGGACCGAGACCCTCGTCAAGACCATCCGGGGCGAGCGCCCGGGGATCGAGTCGGCGACCGGGGCGTCCTTCGAGGTCACCGGTACCACCGCGCTGAACATCGACATCGCGACGAAGGTGCAGGCCGCGCTGGTGCCGTATCTGATCACCGTCGTCGGTCTGGCCGTCGTCCTGCTGCTGGTGGTCTTCCGGTCCCTGCTCGTCCCCCTCAAGGCGGCGCTCGGCTTCCTGCTCTCGGTCCTCGCGGCCCTGGGCGCGGTCGTCCTGGTCTTCCAACAGGGCCACGGGGCGGGCGTGTTCGGGGTGGAGCAGACCGGTCCGATCATGAGCCTGATGCCGATCTTCCTGGTGGGCATCGTCTTCGGCCTGGCCATGGACTACGAGGTCTTCCTCGTCTCGCGGATGCGGGAGGCGTACGTCCACGGCGAACCGGCCGACCAGGCGATCGTCTCGGGGTTCCGGCACAGTGCCCGGGTCGTCGTGGCCGCCGCGCTCATCATGATCGCCGTCTTCGCTGGATTCATCGGCGAGAGCGACTCCATGATCAAGATGATCGGTTTCGGCATGGCCACCGCCGTACTCCTGGACGCCTTCGTCGTCCGGATGGCGATCGTGCCCGCCGTCCTCGCCCTGCTGGGCGACCGGGCCTGGTGGCTGCCGAAGTGGCTGGACCGGTGGCTGCCCCGGGTCGACGTGGAGGGCGAGGCCCTCAGCCGGCGCCCGGCGGCCGAGGAGGCGGACCGGGACTGCGACCCGGACGGCGAACCGGTCGGGGCGCGCGTCTGACCGGGACGACCGTCCCGCCCAGGGCTGCCCGTGGCGAAGGTCACGGGCGGCCCGCACGTCGTACGTCGTCCACCATGGGGCTCAGGCCCTTCCCCCGGAGAGACAGATGACCACCAGCCCGGACCGCCGCTACACCGCCACGGACGTGATCCTGGTCCTGGGGCTGCTCGGCACCGTGACCCTCGGCGCGTCCATCGCCATCCCGGGCGTCAGCCAGCCACGCGCGGACTGGCCGGCCGAAGTCCTCGCGGTCGTCTCCTGCCTCAGCCAGCTCAGGGCCCGCACCTACCCGCGCGGTGCGCTCGTCGTGGCCACGGTCTGCACGGTGATCACCGTGGGTCTCGGTTACCTGGTGACCCCGCTGATCCTCGCCCCCCTGATGATCGCCCTGTTCCGGCTCGCCGCCGACACCGACCCCAGGACCACGCGGGTGTGGGGTGCCGTGACCATCGCCGTGGTGGTCGCCACCGCCGTGTTCGACATGGCCACGGACGAGACGGGGATGCTCCTGCTGCGCACGCTGGGCCCCGTGCTGTGGCTGATGCTGCCCCTGGTCGGCGGCAGCCGGGACCGGCTGCGCCGTGCCCACACGGAGTCGGTGCAGGCACGCGCCGCGTACGCCGAGCGCACCCGCGAGGAGGAGGCCCGGCTGCGGGTCGCCGAGGAGCGGCTGCGGATCGCCCGCGAACTCCACGACGTCGTCGCCCACCACATGGCCATCGCGAACGCACAGGCCGGCACCGCCCGCCACCTGGCCCCCACCCATCCCGAACAGGCGATGAGACTGCTCGACGAGCTGACCGCCACCACGTCCTCCGCGCTCCTCGAACTCCGCGCCACGGTAGGGGTGTTGCGCCAGATCGGCGACGACCGCGACGCCGACTCCCTGGAACCCGCCCCCGGTCTGGACCGCCTCCCCGAGCTGATCGCGACCTGCGAGACCGCCGGCGTCGAGGTCACCGTCATCACCGAGGGCGAGCCCCGGCCGCTGTCACCCGGCGTGGACCTGACGGCGTACCGGATCATCCAGGAGGCCCTCACCAACGTCACCAAACACGGCGCGGGCACCGGGGCGAGCGTCCGGCTGACGTACTCGGACTCCCGTGTGCTGATCTCGGTCACCAACGAGGCGGCGGCCACCACGGCGTCCGTCCCCGGCGGAGGCTACGGTCTGATGGGCATGCGCGAGCGCGCCCACTCCATCGGCGGCGATCTGCGCGCCGGCCCTCGCCCCGAGGGCGGCTTCGAGGTCGCCACCGCACTGCCGTTGCACCCCCTCGCCCCGGACGAGAACGAGGCAATCCTGTGACCATCCGTGTCCTGCTCGCCGACGATCAGGCCCTGCTGCGCGGCACGTTCCGGCTGCTGATCGACTCCTGCGCGGACATGGAGGTGGTCGGCGAGGCCGCCAACGGCCAGGAGGCGGTGGACCTCGCCCGCACCCACCGCCCCGACATCGTCCTGATGGACATCCGCATGCCCGGCACGGACGGCCTCGCCGCCACCGCCACGATCTGCGACGACCCCGCACTGGCCGGCACCCGCGTGCTGGTCCTGACCATGTTCGAGACCGACGAGTACGTCGCCAAGGCACTGCGCGTCGGTGCCAGCGGCTTCCTCGGCAAGTACGTCACCACCGACACCCTCCTGGCGGGCATCCGCACGGTCGCCGCCGGCGAGGCCCTCCTCTCACCCGGCGCCACCCGCGCCCTCATCACCCGCTTCCTCACCGCCCCGGCCCCGGGCGCCCTCCTCGCACCCCCGGACCGCCTGAACGACCTCACCCCCCGCGAACGCGAGGTCACCTGCCTCGCCGCCCGAGGCCGGTCCAACGACGAGATCGCCGAGGAACTCGTCCTCAGCGTCCTGACCGTCCGCAGCCACATCCAACGCGCCCTGACGAAGCTGGGCGCCCGGGACCGCGCGCAACTCGTGGTGATCGCCTACCAGACGGGACTCGTGCGCCCTGTATCTCCTTCGGGACCCGGCGCATAGGGGGCGACCACCAGTCCCGGGCGGCTCTCGCGAACGAGCGTCCGAACCCTATGCTCAACGGTCACCAGGCCTGGCTGGACGGCCTCGTCGGCGCGGCCTCGAAGTACCCCCCACTCCGGGTGCGACCCCGGCCTTCGGACGCACCCGGTCCCCACTCCCAAGGGAAGTTGACGTCATGACCGACAAACTCACCGTGAGTGTCCTCGGCACCGGGATCATGGGGGCCGCGATGGCCCGCAACCTCGCCCGCGCCGGACACACCGTCCGCGCCTGGAACCGCAGCCGCGCCAAGGCCGAACCGCTCGCCGCCGACGGCATCGCCGTCGCCGGCACCCCCGCCGAGGCCGTCGAGGGCGCCGACGTCGTCCTGACCATGCTGTACGACGGTCCCGCCGCCCTGGACGTCATGCGGCAGGCCGCCGCCGCGCTGCGCCCCGGCGCCGCCTGGGTGCAGTCCACCACCGCCGGCCTCCAGGGCGTCGCCGAGCTGGCCGCCTTCGCCCGCGAGCACGACCTCGTCTTCTACGACGCCCCCGTGCTCGGCACCCGCCGGCCCGCCGAGGCCGGACAGCTCCTCGTCCTCGCCGCGGGGCCGGCGGACGGACGGCAGCAGGTGACACCGGTCCTCGACGCCGTCGGCGCCCGCACGGTGTGGACCGGCGAGGACGGCGCCGAGGGCAGCGCCACCCGGCTGAAGCTGGTCGCCAACAGCTGGGTCATCGCGACCACCAACGCGGTGGGCGAGGTGCTGGCCCTGGCCAAGGCGCTCGACGTCGACCCGCAGAACTTCTTCGACGCCATCGCGGGCGGCCCGCTGGACATGGGCTATCTGCGCGCCAAGTCCGCGCTGATCCTCGACGAGAAGCTGTCCCCGGCCCAGTTCGCCGTGACGACCGCGGCCAAGGACGCCCGTCTGATCGTCGAGGCCGGCGAAAGCAACGGCGTCCGGCTCGACGTGGCCGCCGCGAGCGCGGAACGCCTGGAGCGTGCCGCCGCGCAGGGCCACGGCGACGAGGACATGGCCGCCGCGTACTTCGCCAGCTTCGACGAGAAGGCCCCCACCGACTGACGCGCGGGATCACTTCCAGTCGTACGCGTACGCGGCGACCCAGGTGATGTCGAGCTGGGCGCTGCTGCCCGGAGCCGCGCCGGGGCCTTGCAGGGCGCTCTCGTTCTGGAGCACCCAGGACAGGGGCTGCTTGGGCACCTCGCGGGTGTCGTGCCCCACCTGGCGGCCGTCCACGAAGAACCGCACATGGCCCGGCGTCCACTCGGTCGAGACCGTGTGCCACCGGGTCCAGTCGTCGCTGCCCGGGAAGTAGCCCTGCTCGCCCCCGCCGCACGGATGGTGGAAGGCGGTGAGATCGCCGGTCCACTCACCCTCGGGGTGGTCCATCTCGCAGCCCCCGCCGTAGTGCAGCCAGGCCGACTTGTAGCCCGGCGCCAGCTTGGTCACCTTGATACGGGCGCTGTACTTGCCGTACTTCATCTGCATGACGGCACGAGGTACCACTGCCGCAGCGTGCACGGGACCCCCGTCGGCGGGTCGCCACATACGGATGAACATCCGTCCGTCGCCGTTCTCCGCGGGACCCACGCTCACGGTGTCCTCCGGGTGGTAGACACCGACGACCTGCCGGCCGCGGTCATTGGCCGTGTCCCGCCAGCCGGTCGGATAGGCCCACCAGTTGTCCCGGTAGGCGCCGCGCAGGCCCCCGCAGTACGCGGCGGAGGTGTCGGCATGGTGGTCGCAGTCGCTGAACGAGCCCAGCGGCACCCGGTCCCCGTTGAAGTCCTCGGCGAGGACCTGCCAGAACGGCCCGCAGTCGCCGCGGGGCAGGGCGGTGCCGGTGGTCCGGCAGGCGTCGGCCGCACCCGCTTCCCCCGCCGCTCCGTCGGCACGGGGGATGCCTAAGACGGCGGCCAGGAGCACGAGCCCCATGGACACCAGCAGAGCGCGCCTACGGCCGTTCGGTGCTGCGTGTGATCCCATCGGGAGGCCCTCCGGTCCGCGGTGCGCCGATGTCGTACGACGGGAAGTGCCGCGCGAGGGAGCATCCTTGCCGCGCGCCGGTGCGAACACCATCCCCGGAACGGCCGGAGTACCGGAGCGTCAGCCTCCAGTCGCGTTGCTTCGGGACCGTCCGCTCGTTGATCTCTCCACGCGGTGAGCGATGATCGGAGAGCCCTGTGCGCATGACCGACCTCCAGCGGTGCGAGATCCGGCCCGGAAGGCTCGTGGAGTGGACCCTGCATCCGGCGTCGGTGGGCGCGGCGCGGGCGTTGCCGGACGACGCGAGGCCACCGGCGTACGTCCAGGAGTCCCACATCCGCACGGCACGCACGGTGCGGGAGGACGGTCTGTTCGTGCCGACCTGGCTCGGGACCGCCTTCGACATCCCCGGGCGCGTCGAACTCGACGTGCTCCAGGGCGCGTTGGAGGCCTGGATGCTGCGCCACGAGACGCTGCGCAGCGGCTTCAGATGGGCCGGCGACGAGATGCGGCGGTTCACCCTGGACGCCGGGGCCGTCGCCCTGCACCGCGAGGACATCGGCGAGTTCGCGGACGCGGTGACGCTGACCCGGTATCTGCAGGACCGTTTCGATGTCGCCGCCGACGCGCTCACCTGGCCCAACTTCCTCTTCGCGGCCGTCGTACGGGACGACGGCGCGAGCGTGTACATGGCGTTCGACCACAGCAACGTGGACGCGTACTCGATCCACCGCATCACCGCCGAGATCCACGAGCTGTACGCGGCCGGTCTCGACGGGCGCACCGTCGCGCCCGAACCGGTCGCCAGCTACGTCGACTTCTGCGCCGACGAACGCTCCGACGCCGACCGGATCGACGACACCCACCAAGTCGTCGGCCGCTGGCGGGAGTTCATCGCACGCTGCGACGGCAGGCTGCCGAACTTCCCCGTCGATCTCGGCCTGGACCCCGAAGGTCCGCTGCCCGAGCAGAGGTTCGTCCAGGAGATGCTCGTGGACGCCGCGGACGCGGCGGCCTTCGAGGCGTACTGCCGTCCCTACGGCGGCAGCCTCGTCGGCGTCGTCGCGGCCGTCGCGCTCGCCGCCCGAGAGATCAGCGGTGTGAGCGTGTACCGCACCGTCGTGCCCTTCCACACCCGGGTCAAGTCCCGCTGGGCCGACTCGGTCGGCTGGTACGTGGGCGGCGCGCCCGTCGAGATTCCGGTGGAGCGGGCCGCGGACTTCGACGCCACCCTGGAACTGGTCCGGGCCGCCCTGCGGGACACCCGGGCACTGTCCCGGATGCCGCTGGCCCGCGTCCTGCGCCTCCTGGGCGCGGACTTCCGGCCCACCTCACCGGACCTGTACTCGATCCTCTCGTACGTCGACTCGCGCGCCATTCCCGGTGCCGAGCGCTGGCAGGAGCTGAAGGCGTACGGGCTGATCCGGGTGTCGTACGGCGACCAGGTGTGCGCGTGGGTCACCCGGGTCCCCGAGGGGCTCCAGTTCGCCTGCCGGCTGCCGGACACGCCGGTCGCCGACAAGAACATGCGGCGCTGTGCCGAGCTCCTGCGGGCGCGGATCGTCGCGGTGGCGCGTGAGACCGCGGCCGTGGGCCCGTCGGCCCGGCAGGGGTAGCGCCCCCGCCGGCGGTTCCCTGAGCCGTCCGCCGGGCCGCCGTCGACCGCGTGGGGAGCGCGGCGACGGCGGCCCGGCGGAGCCGGTTCTTATGCGGTGATCTCCTCCGGGTGGGGGGCGGCGGGGCGGTCCGCGGAGTCGCCGAGGGTGCTGCGGTTGGTCTCGCGGACGAACCAGACGGTCACCGCGGTGATGGCGGCGCCGCCGCAGAGCAGCAGGGCCACGGGGGTGCTGTTGCCGCTTCCGGCCACCAGGCTTGTGGCGATCATGGGGGAGAAGCCGGCGCCGACGAGGGTGGCGCCCTGGTAGCCGAGGGAGGCTCCGGTGTAGCGGACCTTGGTGCCGAACATCTCGGTGAGCAGCGCGCCCAGCGGGCCGTACATCGTGGACTGGGCGATGCCGTGGCCGAGGACGACGGCGAGGATCAGCAGCCCGGGCGACCCGGAGTCGACCAGCGCCAGGACCGGGAAGGCGAGCGCGGCCGAGGCGATGGCTCCGGCGAGGACGACCGGGCGGCGGCCGACCTTGTCGGAGAGCGCGGAGGCGCAGGGCAGCACGACCAGCGCGACGCACGCGGAGACGGTGAGGGCGTTGAGCACCTGCGGCCGGGCGTACCCGATGCCGGTGGCGTACGCGATCATGTAGCTGGTCAGCAGCGACTGTGCGGTGAAGGCGCCGATGCCGACACCGCAGGCCAGCAGCACGGGCTTCGGGCGGCGCAGGACGTCGAGGATGGGCAGCCGGGACTCGGCGCGGTCCTTCTTCACCTCGGCGAAGAGCGGGCTCTCCACCACCTTGAGGCGGACGAACAGGCCGACGCCGAGCAGGGCGACGCTGAACAGGAACGGCACCCGCCAGCCCCACGCCGCGAAGTCGTCCTTGGGGAGGGTGACGACGTAGGCGACGACGGCGGTGGACAGCAGGGAGCCGAGCGGGGCTCCCATCTGCGTGAAGCTGGACCACAGGCCGCGGCGGCGCTCTCCGGCGTGCTCGACGACCATCAGGGTCGCGCCGCCCCACTCACCGCCGATGGCGATGCCCTGGACGACGCGCAGGGCGATCAGCAGGACCGGCGCCCACACGCCGATCGTGTCGTACGTGGGCAGCAGGCCGATGAGGAAGCTGGCGCCGCCCATCAGACCCATGGTCAGCAGCAGCATCGACTTGCGGCCGAGCCGGTCGCCGAAGTGCCCGAACAGGATGCCGCCGAGCGGACGGGCGACATAGCCGGCGGCGAAGGTGCCGAACGCGGCGATCGTGCCGACGGCCGGATCGGCGCCGGGGAAGAACAGTTCGCCGAAGACGAGCGCGGCGACCGTGCCGTAGACGAGGAAGTCGTAGAACTCCACGGCGGTACCGAGCAGCCCGGAAGCCGCGACCATGCGCAGCTGTCGGGTCCGCTCGGCGGCCGTGGAGGGTGATGCGACGGGGGACGAGGGCATCGCGGTCTCCCTTGACCGGGGGAAGGACACCGTGAAACTAGGCTCTCAGGTGACCGCCGTCAAGAAAGTGCACAACATTGACAGGTGGCGCCCGCCACGCCTCACCCCGGTTCAGCGCCCTCCACCGGTCAGCAGCCGCCGCGGATTCGCGATCCGGAAGGCATAGGCCGCGGCCCCGCCCAGACCGAACCCGGGATGCTGCGGCGGTTCCGCGTAGGGCCGGTCCGAGCCCTGGACGACGGCGTCCACCCCGAGCGCGCGGACCACGGCGTCGACCGAGCGCGGACCGTAGGAGGACGTCTCGACGAAGACATCCGGATCCACCGCCGCCGAGCCGTCGCCCCGGGCCGCGAACCGCTCCCCGTGCAGCGGGGCCAGCCCGGCGAGCAGCGCGAAGCACACCCGCAGGCGAGGGTGGCGGGGGCGGCCGAAGGCGCGGAAGGCGAACCAGGCGGCGTGCATCTGCTGGACGTAGGGCACCATCGCGGGCCACCAGCCGGGCCCCTCCGACCCGCCGGGCGCGGGCCCGGGGTGGACGAAGAGCGGCAGGCCGCGCTCCTCCAGCAGATCGAGCAGCGGGGCGCAGCGCGCGTAACCGGCGGCGTCCAGCAGGGCGTCGGCCGGGAGCTGGAGGCCGACGAAGCCCCCGTCGAGGTACTGGGCCGTGGCCTTCGCGTCGATGTCCCGCACGCATGCGGCGGCCCAGGCGCCGAACGGCTCGGGGAGGGCCGCCGCGCCCTCGTGGTAGGCGTCGAGAAGGGGGCGTGCCTCGGCCGCCGGCAGCCACTCCACACCGATCGGGGCCGACATCGAGACGAGCGCCCGCCCCAGACCGTCGGCGCCGGCGAGTTCGGCACGCCGGGCGATGTCGTGGTCGGCGGGCGGGATGCCGTACGGCGGCTCCCCGTCCAGGTACAGGGTCCAGCCGTCCAGATACGGCGGCTCACGGCGTGAGCGCAGGGCCGCCACCAGGGACGGGGTCCAGAGATGCTGGTGCACGTCGACGTTCATGACAGTTCTCCCACCCAGGCGCGCAGCGTGCTCCGGACGTCTTCGTCACTCAGGATCTCGCGGGCCACCGCCTCCACGTCCACCCCGCAGGGCCGGTCGTCCTCCAGCGGCGGCACGACGGCGCGGATCGCGCGGTGCAGGAACTCAGGGCCCCGCCCCGGTGCGGGCGGTGCCGCCAGGTCCACGGCCTGCGCGGCGACCACGGCCTCCACGGCGAGGAGCAGGCGCAGCCGGTCGAGCATCGTGGCCAGCCGCCGGGCCCCCAGGAACGCGTTCGTCGAGTCGTCCTCGACGGCGTCCGCGCCGTGCCGGGGGTCGGTGGACACCGGGACGGACAGCATGCGGACCTCGGCGACCAGCGCCTGCGCCGTCTTGGCCAGCGGCGCGAAGCCCGAGCGCTCCGGGCCGTACGGCGAGAGGTTGGCGGGCAGGCCGCTGACGGCCGGGTCCAGCAGCCGTCGCATACGTTCGGCGGACAGGGCCGCGGTCTGGGTCAGCGCCAGCGCCAGGGTGTCGAGGCCGAGGGCCAGGGCGGGCGTGTGGAAGTTGCCGGAGGAGAGGATCTCGCCGGTGCCGGCCAGCACGACGGGGTTGTCGCCGCAGCCGTTCAGCTCCGGGTGCAGCGCGGCGGAGGCGAAGTCGAGCGCCGCGTACGCGGCCCCGTGCACCTGCGCCGAGCAGCGCAGACTGACGGGGTCCTGGACGCGCCGGGCGTTCCGCGGGAGCTCACCGCCGCTGAGCAGGGCGAGCAGCTCGCCGGCCGCACGGGCCTGGCCCGGCGCGGGGCGCAGGCCCAGCACCCGGGGGTCGAGCGGGCTCGTGTTCGCCCGGAATCCCTCGTACGTCAGCGCCGTGACCGCCTGGGCCAGCAGCAGGACAGCCGCCGTCTCGTGCAGCGCGAGCGCACCCTGCCCGGCGGCCAGCGGGCTCGCCCCGCACAGCACGATCCCGTCCTTCGGCCCCAGGCGGACCGGCGCGAGAGAGGCCCGCCGCAGCGCGGTCGCGCCCTCGAGCACCTCGCCCCCGTGCTCCGCGCTGCCCTCTCCGATGACGACCAGGCCGACATGGGCCATTTGGCACAGGTCGGAGGCGCCGATCGACCCCACCTCGGGGACGACGGGGTGCACGCGCGCGTTGAGCATGTCCACCAGCAGCCGCACGGTCCCGGGGCGCACCCCGCTCCCACCGCCCGCGATGCCGTTCACCCGCGCGAGGAGGGCGGCGCGGACCACGGGCACCGGCAGCGGACCGCCCACCGCGTTCGCCCGTCCCCGGACGGTGCGGACGCTGAACAGCTCCAGCTCCTCGCGCGGCAGCGCGTACGAGGAGCGGGTGCCCAGCCCGGTCGTCAGACCGTACGTGGGAATCCCGCGGTCGACGACGTCCTCGACGACGGCACGGTCACGCTCCAGTCGCTCCAACACACCCTCGGACAAGGCGACTCGCTCGAATCCGTGCGCGACGGCGACGACATCGCCGTACGTCAGCGTCCGCCCGTCGACGGCGATCACGCGAACCTCAACTTCTGTCCGACACCGAGCTCTTCGGCCTTCCTGAGCATCGCCGCACCCAGCGCGATGTCGGAGAGCGACAGACCGCGGTGCCAGAACAGATTGGTCTCGTCGGGGCTCTCCCGGCCCGGCTTGAGACCGGCGACGATCTCGCCCAACTCCCCGTGCAGATTGCCCTTGTTGAGCCTGCCCGAGTCGACGTGGGCGCGCAGCGCTCCGAACGGTCCCGCGTGCGCCTGCCCCCAGTCGTCGACGACGATCTTGTCCATGACGTCCGTGAGATCGAGCTCGACGGCGCTGTTCGTCCCGTAGGGCACGACCAGGGCGCCGGGCGCGATCCACTCGGTCCTCAACAGCGGCTCGGGACGCTCCAGTCGGGACGCCTCCACCACGATGTCCGCGCCCTGGACACAGGTCTTCCAGTCCTCGGTCACGACCACCGGCTTGCCGAGGTCGCGCTCCAGCCGCTCGGCGAAGGCCCGGCGGCTCTCCGGGCGACGCGAGTGGACGCGGATCTCCGTCAGGTCGAAGATCCGGTCCAGGAGACGGACGTTCCAGTACGACGTGGCGCGCGCCCCGATGTGTCCGAGCACCTTGGCGTCCGGGCGGGCCAGATGGCGTGCGCCCAGCGCGGTCAGGGCGCCGGTGCGCATCTCGGTGAGCGCGGTGGCGTCGAGGACGGCCGCCGGCATGCCGGTGCGCGGATCGAACAGGTTGAGCAGCGCCATCTCGGACGGCAGCCCCCGCCGGTAGTTGTCCACGTAGTCGCCCACGATCTTGACCCCGGCCAGCGACAGCGGGGCGACATAGCCGCGGAGCACGTTGAAATGCCCGTTGAACGCGGGATCCGGCGTGAGGTGGACGCGCGGTTCGACCACCGTCTCGCCGAGGCCCTGGGCGCGCAGCCCCGCCTCGACGGCGTCGAGTATCTCGGCGTCGGTGAGTTCCAGCCGTGCGATGTCCGTGCCGTTGAGGAAGGTGAACCAGATCGGTTCCATGGGAGCCTCTCCGCGCTTCTGAGCTGCGCAGTTGCTGATTTCGTACGAACGTAACGCGCCGTTCACGAAACGCCATTGACGCGTCATTCAGTCACCGGGGACTCTGCATGACCATATGCAGGCGGGCAAGGGGCAGTCTTGATCAGATTCGACGCGGTGAGCAAGAAGTATCCGAACGGCACCACGGCCGTGGACGAGCTGTCCCTGGAACTGGCCGAGGGCGGCATCACGGTCCTGGTCGGCCCCTCCGGCTGCGGCAAGACCACGACCCTGCGCATGATCAACCGCATGGTGGAGCCCACCTCCGGGACGGTCAGCCTGCGGGGCAAGGACATCCGGGAGGTCAACGCGCCCGAGCTGCGCCGCGGCATCGGGTACGTCATCCAGCACGCGGGGCTGTTCCCGCACCGGACGATCCTCGACAACATCGCGACCGTGCCGCTGCTGCTCGGCTGGAACAAGAAGAAGGCGCGGGCGCGGGCGGCCGAACTCCTCGAACTGGTGGGCCTGCCCGGCGAGTTCGCGGGCCGCTACCCGAACCAGCTCTCCGGCGGACAGCAGCAGCGCGTCGGGGTGGCCCGGGCGCTGGGCGCCGATCCGCCGGTGCTGCTGATGGACGAGCCGTTCAGCGCGGTCGACCCGATCGTGCGGGCCGAGCTCCAGGCGGAGTTCATCCGGCTCCAGAAGGAGCTGCACAAGACGATCGTGTTCGTCACCCACGACATCGACGAGGCGATCAAGCTCGGCGACAACATCGCGGTGTTCCGCACCGGCGGGAAACTCGCCCAGTTCGACACCCCCGAGCGGCTGCTCGCCCACCCCGCCGACGACTTCGTGGCCGGGTTCGTGGGACAGGACCGGGGCATCCGCCGGCTCTCCTTCGTCAAGGCGAGCGAGGTACCGCTGCGCGACGGGCCGGTGCTGCCGGCGACCGCCTCCGTGGCGAAGGCCCGGGCGGCGGAAGAGCCCTGGATCCTCGTCGTCGCCGACGGCGGGCGGCCCCTCGGCTGGGCCGCGGTTGCCGAACTCCCCGACGGCGGCACCCTCGCGGACGCCCCGCTGAAGGAGCTCGGCCACACCTTCAGCCTCGCCGGCGACTCCGCGCGGGCGGCCCTGGACGCCGCGCTCCTGTCGCCCGCCCGGCTCGCGGTGGCCGTGGACGCGGACGGCGCGGTCGCCGGAGTGGTGGACGCGCACGAGCTGAGCGGCGGGGTGAACGATGAACGACGGTGAGCCACTGGTCCGTTGGGGCTGGATAGCCGACCACGCCGGTGAACTGGCCGACTACACCGGCGTCCACCTCCGGCTCGGCCTGCTGCCCGTGCTGTTCGGGCTGATCATCTCGGTGCCGCTCGGGATCGCGTGCCGGCACTGGCGGTGGCTGTATCCGCCGGTGCTGACCGTGACCAACATCCTGTACTCGATACCGTCGCTGGCCCTGTTCATGATCTTCGTGAGGTACACGGGACTGACCGAGCGCACCGTGCTGATCCCGCTGACCCTCTACACCCTGTCGGTGCTGGTCCCCAACGTCGTCGACGGACTGGCCTCGGTCCCCGAACCGGTCCGGCTCGCGGCCACCGCGATGGGCTTCGGCCCGGTGCGCCGGGTCGTCCAGGTCGATCTGCCCATCGCCGTGCCCGTCGTCATCGCCGGAGTGCGGGTCGCCGCCGTCTCGTCCATCAGCCTCGTCGCCGTGGGACAGCTCATCGGACAGGGCGGCCTCGGCTACTACATCATCCGGGGCCTCCAGCTCGACTTCCCGACACCGATCGTCACCGCGATCGCGCTGATCATGCTGCTCGCGCTCGCCACCGACGCCCTGCTGGTGCTGGCCCAGCGGCTGCTCACCCCCTGGTCCCGGAGCAAGGCATGAACGACTTCCTGAACCAGACCGAGCTCGTCTGGCACTGGCTGACCTCGTCCCGGCAGTGGCACGGCGACGAGGGCATCCCCGCCCGGCTCGTGGAGCACCTCACCTACAGCGGTCTCTCACTGCTGTTCGCCGCCCTGATCGGGCTGTCGTTCGGACTGCTCGTCGGGCACACCGGGCGCGGGGCGTTCGCCGTGGCCAGCGTGGCCAACCTCGCGCGGGCCGTGCCGACCTTCGGTCTGGTGGTGCTGGTCGTCACGCTCGCCGGGCTCAGCACCACGCCGGTATTGGTCGCGCTGGTGGCGCTCGCGGTACCGCCGATCCTCATCAACACCTTCGAGGGCGTACGGGGTGTCGACCCCGCGACGAGGGACGCGGCGCGTGGGGTCGGTATGACCGAGTGGCAGGTCCTGGCCCGGGTCGAGGTGCCGATGGCGCTGCCGCTGATCCTCCTCGGGCTGCGGGTCGCCGCGATCCAGGTCGTGGCCACCGCGACCGTCGCCGCCTACCCCGGCCTCGGCGGCCTCGGCCGCTTCATCGTCGACGGCCTCTCCCGCAACGACTACGAGCTCGTCATCGGCGGCTCCACGGTCGTCGTCGCCCTGGCGCTGGTCGTGCAGGTCGCCTTCACCGCGCTGCGGCGCGTCATCGTCTCACCGGGCCTCAGGGTCGCGGTGCCGAAGTCCTGATTCATGTAAGGCATGTAAGGCATGTGAGAAAGGAACCACCCATGCGAGGCATTTCCAGAGCCGCCGCGTTCACCCTGATCACCGCGCTCTCCCTCACCGCCTGCGGCGGCGGGAGCGACAGCGACGACAACCCGCTGGCCGGCGGCAGCGCCGACAGCGACGGCAAGTCGATCGTCGTCGGCTCCGCCAACTTCCCCGAGAACCAGCTGCTCGCCGAGATCTACTCGCAGGCACTGGAGGCCAAGGGCCTGAAGGTGACCCGCAAGTTCGACATCGGGGCCCGCGAGGTCTACTACGACCAGGTCGTCAAGGGCGGCATCGGCGTCTTCCCCGAGTACAACGGCGCCCTGCTGGCGGTGGCGGTCGACAAGAACAGCACCGCGACCAGCACCGAGGACATCAACGCCGAGCTGAAGCAGAAGCTGCCGTCCTCGGTGGAGATCCTCGACTCCGCCGAGGCCCAGGACAAGGACTCGGTGACGGTCACCGCCGAGAAGGCCGCCGAGTACAACCTCAAGACCCTCGCCGACCTGAAGTCCGTCGCGAAGGACTGGACGATCGGCGCCGGTTCGGAGTTCAAGACCCGCACCCAGGGCGGGGTCGGCCTGAAGACGGTCTACGGCGTCGAGTTCGGCAAGTTCCAGCCGCTCGACGCGGGCGCGCAGAGCACCCTGCTGAAGCTGCTCAAGGACGACAAGGTCCAGGCCGCGAACATCTACACCACCGACCCCGCGATCGTCGAGGACAAGCTCGTGGTCCTGGAGGACCCGAAGAACCTCTTCTCCTCGCAGAACGTCACGCCCCTGGTCTACAAGGACGCGGTGAACGACACGGCCAAGGGCGCCCTCAACGGGGTCTCCGCCAAGCTCACCACACAGGACCTGCTGGACATGATGAAGAAGCTCGTCAACGACAAGGAGGACGCGAGCGACGTCGCCAAGGAGTGGCTGACCTCGGCCGGACTGAACTGAACACCCACCGCCTGGCACCCGTACCTCCTGGCATACGTCCGGCCGACGTCGCGAAACGGAGAGGTACGTGTCCCAGCGCGCCCGCAGTCCGCTCACCGCCCGCCTGCTACTGGCGGGCGGGCTGGCCCTGCTCACCCTGGCCACGGGGTGCGGCGCGGGAGGGTCCGACGAGTCCAAGGTGAGCAGCGGCACCAAGGTGACTGCTGCCCCTTCCGCCGGTGTCGTGGCACCCGCGAAGGTGGAGGTCATCGCCGGGCTGGTCGGCTGCGAGGTCAAGATCCGTACGGATGCCGACGAGTTGAGGGAAGGCGTGTGCCACGGGAAGGACGGTGACTTCCTCATCACCACCTTCCCCGAGGAGCGGTTCAAGCTCACCTGGCTCGACGCCGCCTCCATCTACGGCGGCAAGTACCTGGTCGGCACCCGCTGGGTGGTCAGTGCCCCGGAGGCGCTGCTGAAGAAGTTCCGCCCCGAACTCGGCGGGAACATCCAGCAGTTGTAGGGCTAGCCGGCGGCCGGTGCGTAGTCGGAGATGTCGTAGCGGGCCTCGTCGTCGACGGCGTTCTTCTCCCAGTCGATCTCGATGCGGGTCGGATGTCCGTCGGCTGCGTACTGGGCCTCCGCCGTGTCCGCGCCGTCGCCCCGCGCCTGCTCCAGCTCCTCCAACAGCGCGCCGAGCGTGGGTACTTCGTCGGGCTGCTGCCGTACGACCCGACGGGCGCTGTCGTCGAGGCCGACCGCCTTGGTGACCTCGCCGTCGCGGACCGTGATCCGGAAGGTGCCGATGAGGGCGCGCTCGCCCTCGCTCGACGTCAGCGTGTACGTGTACGAGGCGGGCTCCTCCCAGGCGGGCGCGGCCGGCTCCGCCTCGTCACCGCAGGCGGCCAGGCCGCCCACCAGCACGGCCACACAGAAGAGCGAGCGGACGAGGTTCATGGCGGCCCCTTCGAAGACGGTTACTGCTACGACGCCGGCCGGCCCCGGGACGTTCGGGACCGGCCGGCGCTCGTACCGTCAGGAGCGGCTCAGGACGACTGGGCCGTCTGGTACAGGTTCTGCGCGTCCGCGCCGAAGTACGGGCCGTACATCGCGTTCGGCAGGAAGTTGTACTTGAAGCTGTTCACCGAGGACTGGAGTCCGGTGCCGGTGGCCTCGTTGAACTGGGTGAACCAGGGGCCGCCGCTGGAGCCACCGGTCATGTTGCACGTCAGACCGTGGTCACTGGAGAGCAGGAAGTCGCGGTAGGTGGTGCCGCTGCAGTAGATGAACTTCTGGCCGTCGTACGGGGCGGCGGCCGGGAAGCCGAAGGCGTACATCGCCTTGTTGTAGCCGGTGTTGAACGCCAGACCCTGACCGCCGACGACATCGGTCAGCGACTGCCCGTTCAGCGGGGCCACCACGGCCGCGCCGACGTCGTAGTTGATGTCCTCGCTCGCCGTCCACTGCGGGGTCGACAGGGTCTTGGACGCCGACCAGGTGCCGTACGGCGTCTGCCCGTCGTGGTAACCGGGCGCGAACACCCAGTTGGTGTGCCAGGCGCCCTCCAGTTTCACGCAGTGCCCGGCGGTGAGGACGGTGGACTTGTTGGCACTGGTGACGGCGTTGCCGGAACAGGAGGCCGTCCGGCCCTGGTAGGTGAAGAACACCCGCCCGGCGGTCTGCACGACCGCTCCGCCGCCGGTCCACTGACCGCCGCCGCTCGGAAACGCCTGGATGCCGACGGAGGATCCGGGCGCACTGGGTGCGATGAGCGTCTTCTCGCCCTTACGAGGCTCGGCCGCCCGCACCTCGGAGCGGTCGACGGACAGGACGTCCAGCGGAGTCGCCTGGCGCATCCGCTCCGGGGTCCAGAAGGCCTGGGCGCGTTGCTGCGCGGTGAGCGAGACGGTTCCCGGGTCGGGGGCGGCGCCGGCCGGCGTGGTGAGGACGCCGGCGGTCAGCAGTGCGGCTGCGCCGACCAGGGCGGCACGAAGTCTGCCTATCACGCGGTCTCCTTCTGCGGTGGGGGTCGGAGGGTGTGACCGTTCTGCGCGCAGGGTGCCACCGATCGCCCTATGTGGGCAGGTGCACGTCAGGATGATGGCCGAAAAGGCTCGCTTTCTCCGGTGGTGGCGCAGGGGGTGATCTCGTCGGGGGCCGGAAGATGAGGTTGACTCAGGGCTCCGGCCCGGCACCCGTACAGGAGCTTCTCGTGACGTTCGACATCACCGCCCTCCGCTCCCAGTTCCCCGCCCTGGCCGCCGGAACGGCCCACTTCGACGGCCCGGGCGGCACCCAGACACCCCGGCCGGTGATCGACGCCATCGCCGACGCCCTGGCGCACCCGCTGTCCAACCGGGGCAGCGTGACGCTGGGGGAGCGCAACGCGGAGAGCCTCGTCACCGGGGCCCGCCGGGCCATGGCCGACCTGCTGGGCGCGGACCCGAGGGGGATCGTCTTCGGCCGCAGCGCCACTCAGCTCACCTACGACTTCTCCCGCACCCTCGCCGACACCTGGTCACCCGGCGACGAGGTCGTCGTCACCCGCCTCGACCACGACGCCAACATCCGCCCCTGGGTCCAGGCCGCCGAGCGGGTCGGTGCCACCGTGCGCTGGGTCGACTTCGACCCGGCCACAGGCGAGTTGACCCCCGACGACATCGGCGCCGTACTGTCCGACCGCACCCGCCTGGTCGCCGTGACCGCCGCCTCCAACCTGATCGGCACCCGCCCCGACATCGGGGTGATCTCCCAACTCGTGCACGAGGTGGGCGCGTTCGTCTATGTCGACGGTGTCCACCACACCGCTCACACCCTGGTCGACCTGGAGTCGCTCGGCGCGGACTTCTACGTCTGCTCCCCGTACAAGTTCCTCGGACCCCATCACGGAGTCCTCGCCGCCGGTCCTGAGCTGCTGGAGAACCTGCGCCCCGACAAGCTGCTGCCCTCCTCCGACGCGGTCCCCGAACGGTTTGAACTGGGCACCCTGCCCTATGAGTTCCTCGCCGGGACCAGGGCGGCGGTCGACTTCATGGCCGGCCTCGACCCGACGGCGACGGGCACCCGGCGCGAGCGCCTGACCGCGGCCTTCGCGGCGCTCGAAGCGCACGAGGACACCCTGCGCACCCAGCTCGACAAGGGCCTGGCCGCGCTTCCCGGCATCACGATCCACTCCCGGGCGGCCGACCGCACCCCCACCCTGCTGCTGACCTTCGAGCACCACTCCACGACCGACGCCTACGCCTTCCTCGCCGAGCGCGGTGTCCAGGCCCCCTCCGGCTCCTTCTACGCCATCGAGGCCTCCCGCCATCTGGGCCTCGGCGACACCGGCGGCCTCCGCGTCGGCCTCGCGCCCTACAACGACGCGCAGGACGTCGACCGGCTCCTGACAGGGCTGGGGGAGTTCCTGACGGGCGCCCGCTAGGAGACACGGGCCCAGGTCCTCCGCCGAGGCCGCCGGAGCCGGCGGCGCCGTCCTTCAGATGGCCCAGCGCGTCGCGGCGGCCGTCCGCCGCAGCGCGGTCTCGGCGGTCTGCCTGCGTGGAGCGGCCGGATCACCAGGAGCGGCGTACGCGCCGGTGTCCTGCTCCCATTCCGGTACGAAGCTCCCCCAAACGGCAATCGGCGCGTGACCCGGCTCTCATGGCACGACGGAGACATTGCCGAGACGATGGGGGGCGTCACCGGCAGGCCGAAGGGATCCGGAATGCTCCGCAAGGTACTGGTCGCCAACCGTGGTGAGATCGCGATTCGCGCGTTCCGAGCCGGTTATGAGCTGGGCGCGAGGACGGTCGCCGTCTTCCCCCACGAGGACCGCAACTCGCTGCATCGGCTCAAGGCCGACGAGGCCTACGAGATCGGCGAGCCCGGCCACCCGGTGCGGGCCTACCTCTCCGTCGAGGAGATCATCCGGGCCGCCCGTCAGGCGGGCGCCGACGCCGTCTACCCGGGCTACGGGTTCCTGTCCGAGAACCCCGAGCTCGCCCGGGCCTGCGAGGACGCCGGCATCACCTTCGTCGGGCCGAGCGCGGAGATCCTGGAGCTGACCGGCAACAAGGCCCGCGCCGTGGCCGCCGCCCGCGCGGCCGGCGTACCGGTGCTGGGCTCCTCCGAGCCCTCCAGCGACGTGGACGAGCTGGTGCGGGCCGCCGAGGACATCGGATTCCCGGTGTTCGTCAAGGCGGTCGCCGGTGGCGGCGGGCGCGGTATGCGCCGCGTCGAGGAACCCGCTCAGCTGCGGGAGTCCATCGAGGCGGCGGCCCGCGAGGCGGCCTCCGCGTTCGGCGACCCGACGGTGTTCCTGGAGAAGGCCGTCGTGGACCCCCGCCACATCGAGGTGCAGATCCTCGCCGACGGCCAGGGCAACGTCATCCACCTCTACGAGCGCGACTGCTCCCTCCAGCGCCGCCACCAGAAGGTCATCGAGCTGGCCCCCGCGCCCAACCTCGACCCGGAACTGCGTGACCGGATCTGCGCCGACGCCGTGCGCTTCGCCCGCGAGATCGGCTACCGCAACGCCGGCACCGTGGAGTTCCTGCTCGACCCGCAGGGCAACCACGTCTTCATCGAGATGAACCCGCGCATCCAGGTCGAGCACACGGTCACCGAGGAGGTCACCGACGTCGACCTCGTCCAGTCCCAGCTCCGCATCGCCGCCGGCGAGACCCTGGCCGACCTCGGCCTGTTCCAGGAGACGGTCGTCCTGCACGGCGCCGCCCTCCAGTGCCGTATCACCACCGAGGACCCCGCCAACGGGTTCCGCCCCGACACCGGCCGCATCAGCGCCTACCGCTCGCCCGGCGGCTCCGGCATCCGTCTCGACGGCGGAACCACCCACGCCGGTACGGAGATCAGCGCGCACTTCGACTCGATGCTGGTCAAGCTCACCTGCCGGGGCCGGGACTTCAGCACTGCGGTCAAGCGCGCCCGGCGGGCCGTCGCCGAGTTCCGGATCCGCGGTGTCGCCACCAACATCCCGTTCCTCCAGGCCGTCCTCGACGACCCGGACTTCCAGGCGGGCCGCGTCACCACGTCGTTCATCGAGCAGCGCCCGCACCTGCTGACCTCCCGCACCTCGGCCGACCGCGGCACGAAAATCCTCACCTACCTCGCCGATGTCACGGTGAACAAGCCGCACGGCGACCGCCCCGAGCTGATCGAGCCCACGACCAAGCTCCCGCGCCTCACCGGCGAGGTGCCCCCGGCCGGCTCCAAGCAGAAGCTGACCGAGCTCGGCCCGGAGGGCTTCGCCCGCTGGCTGCGCGAGTCCCCGACCATCGGCGTCACCGACACCACGTTCCGCGACGCCCACCAGTCGCTGCTCGCCACCCGCGTCCGCACCAAGGACCTCCTCGCGGTCGCCCCGGTCGTCGCGCGCACCCTGCCCGAGCTGCTGTCCCTGGAGTGCTGGGGCGGCGCCACCTACGACGTCGCCCTGCGCTTCCTCGCCGAGGACCCATGGGAGCGGCTCGCCGCGCTGCGCGAGGCCGTCCCCAACATCTGCCTCCAGATGCTGCTGCGCGGCCGCAACACCGTCGGCTACACCCCGTACCCGACCGAGGTGACCGACGCCTTCGTGCAGGAGGCCGCCGCCACCGGCATCGACATCTTCCGCGTCTTCGACGCCCTCAACGACGTCGGCCAGATGCGTCCGGCGATCGAGGCCGTACGGGAGACGGGCACCGCGATCGCCGAGGTCGCCCTCTGCTACACCTCCGACCTGTCGAACCCGGACGAGCGGCTCTACACCCTCGACTACTACCTGCGGCTGGCCGAGCAGATCGTCGAGGCGGGCGCCCACGTCCTGGCCGTCAAGGACATGGCCGGACTGCTCAGGGCCCCGGCCGCGGCGACCCTGGTCTCCGCCCTGCGCCGCGAGTTCGACCTCCCCGTCCACATCCACACCCACGACACGGCGGGCGGCCAGCTCGCCACCTACCTGGCCGCGATCCAGGCCGGTGCCGACGCCGTCGACGGGGCGGTCGCCTCCATGGCGGGCACCACCTCGCAGCCCTCCCTGTCGGCGATCGTCGCCGCGACCGACCACTCCGCCCGCCCCACCGGCCTCGACCTGCGGGCCGTCGGCGACCTGGAGCCGTACTGGGAGAGCGTCCGCCGCATCTACGCCCCCTTCGAGGCCGGTCTCGCCTCCCCGACCGGGCGCGTCTACGACCACGAGATCCCCGGCGGTCAGCTCTCCAACCTGCGCACCCAGGCGGTGGCGCTCGGTCTCGGCGACCGGTTCGAGGACATCGAGGAGATGTACGCCGCCGCCGACCGCATCCTCGGTCACCTGGTGAAGGTCACCCCCTCCTCGAAGGTGGTCGGCGACCTCGCCCTGCACCTCGTCGGCGCGGGCGTCTCCCCGCAGGACTTCGAGGCGACGCCCGACCGCTTCGACATCCCCGACTCCGTGATCGGCTTCCTCCGCGGCGAGCTGGGCACCCCGCCCGGCGGCTGGCCGGAGCCCTTCCGCAGCAAGGCACTGGAGGGCCGCGCCGCCGCGAAGCCGGAACCTCGGCTGACCACGGAGGACCGCGACGGCCTGGAGAAGGACCGCCGCGCCACCCTCAACCGTCTTCTCTTCCCCGGCCCGACCCGCGACTTCGAGACGCACCGCCAGTCCTTCGGCGACACGAGCGTCCTGGACAGCAAAGACTTCTTCTACGGTCTGCGCCCGGGGAAGGAGTACACCGTCGACCTCGAACCCGGCGTCCGTCTCCTGCTGGGCCTGGAGGCCGTCGGTGAGGCCGACGAGCGCGGTATGCGCACGGTGATGTCCACCCTGAACGGCCAGCTCAGGCCCATTCAGGTGCGGGACGCGGCCGCCGCGTCGGACATCCCGGTCACCGAGAAGGCCGACCGCTCCAACCCCGGCCATGTCGCCGCCCCGTTCGCCGGAGTGGTGACGCTCGCGGTCGCCGAGGGCGACGAGGTCACGGCCGGCGGCACGATCGCCACCATCGAGGCGATGAAGATGGAGGCCGCGATCACCGCACCCAAGGCGGGCAAGGTGTCCCGGCTCGCCATCAACCGGATCCAGCAGGTGGAGGGCGGCGATCTGCTCTTCGTGATCGGCTAGGCCGAGGTCAGATCCTGAGCGCTCCCGCGGGGTGGCCGTACTGACGGCCGCACGCGGTGAGGGCGAGAACTCCGGTGCCGGTGATCCGGGTTCTCGCCCCGAGCGCTCCGGGGTCGACGGAGAGCCGGGCCGCGATGTCGGTGGCGTAGCAGGTGTCGGGTATCCCGAGGTCCCTCCTCACCGCTTCGTAGCGGGCGTAGAACGCCTCGACGTCCAGCGGGCCCGCCCCGCCGTACAGGTCACCCATGACAGCGTCGAAGGCGTCGCCGGTGTCGACGTGTTCGTGCGGCAGGAGGTAGCCGGACTCGGCCGGGTGCCCGGGGCCCTCGTCCCCCTTCTCCCCGGCCTCGAACGTGTCGTAGAAGCGCACCACTTCTCCGCCCTCGGCGATGCACCAGGCCGTCCAGCCGTCCCCGCAGCTCATGCCGTACCACTGCGCGGCCCCGAACCGGCGGCTCAGGTGGGCGCACCGCTCGCGTGCCACCTCGGTGCGGGCCGCCTCCCGGTCGTCCGCGTCCTCGATGCGGTGGGTGTCCTGCGACGAGCGGCCGAAGACCAGCGTCCAGTCGTCCAGCGCCGGACCGACGAAGACACGGGCACAGCGCTCGTGCGGGTGCTTCCCGCGCCAGTTGTGGCTGTCGTGGTTCCACGCCGACGCGCCGGTCCGCAGGGTGACCGGCTCCGGGTCGCCCAGGTCGAACGCCGCCAGCACCGCCGCCTGGTCGATGCTCGGGACCGCGTACCAGGACCCGCACAGATGCAGCTTCTCGGGTGTCTCGGTGAGCTGCTTGATCCTTGTCAGCCGCCGCCACGCGGCCAGATCCCGGTCGCTGAGCGCGTCCGGTCCGCCGATTCCGGCCAACGCCTCCAGAGCCGTGGCCCGGATCCTGGGCCCGGTGGCGGGGCCCTGCCGCAGGCGCCGCAGCACGGGGACCGCCGCGCCACCCATCGCCTGGAACGTCCAGACCGCTCGCTGCCGGACGTCGGCCTCCGGGTCCCCCAGCAAGGGGATCACCTGGTCGGCATACCCGATCGCGGCCTCACCCAGGAACCTGAAGGGAGAGAGCGCGGTGCTGCGGACCTCCGCGTGCGGGTGCCGCAGCAACGGCACGTAGCTCCCCGGGTCCACCCCTTCGAGGCGGGCCAGCGACCACATGGCCCGGCGCGCCACCTCGGGCGATTCCGCCGACGCGAGCACCTCGGCCAGCGGGAGCAGCGCGGGCTCGCCGATCCTGACCAGCGCGTCCGCCGACACACTCCAGTCCACGGGCGACCCCTCGTCGCACAACATCTCCAGCGCCGAGGAGAGTTCGGCGGTCAGCAGCGTCCTGTCCATGGTGGGAACCCTAGAGGGCGGCACTGACAGTCACCCTCTTCGCAGATAGGTACCTTGACATAGGTATCTCGCCATACCCATAATCCTCGTGTGTCCCCGTCCAGCGCCCCCGCCCAGGAGATCGACCGCGTAGCCGCCGATCTCCTGCTGTGCCTGCCCGCGCTGCACCGGGCCATGGACCGGCGTATCAGCCAGGACTTCCCGCACCCCAAGCCGCCCGAGGCCCAACTGGCCCTGCTGTGGCATGTGCAGGCGCACGAGGGCGTCACGGTCCGCGAGGCCGCCGAGGCCCTGATGATGAAGCCGAACAACGTCAGCGCCCTGGTCTCGCAGCTCACCCAGCAGGGAGAGCTGGAGCGTCGGCAGGACACCGCCGACAAGCGGATCGCGCATCTGTATCTGACGGAGACCGCCCGGGAGCGGATCGCCCAGGTCGAGCAGCTCATGAGCCTCCATCTCGTCGCCGCGCTCAAGGCGTTGACGGACGGGGAGCGCCGCGCGCTCGGCGCGGCGACGGGCGCTCTCAGTGCCCTGACCGGTCACCTCCGCGCCGCCCAGGGCTGACGCCCCGGGCGGCCTGTCCGTCTGTCTGTCTCCGCCTTCTTCACACACTTCTTCCTTCTTCAGAGCAAGGACCCGGCTTCCCCATGCCCTCCTCCACCGCCGCCCCCGTCGGCGTGCCCGCGCCCGCCGACGCGGCCCGCCGCAGCCCCCGCTCCAACCCCTGGCTGACCCTCATAGCCGTCGCCTTCGGCCTGTTCATGGTCGGTCTCGACGGCTCGGTCGTGTCGATCGCCAACCCCGAGATCGGCCGCGACCTCAACGCCTCCACCGCCGACCTCCAGTGGGTCACCAACTCCTATCTGCTGGCCCTGGCGGCCGCCCTGATCCTGGGCGGCAAGCTCGGTGACCGGCTGGGCCGCCGCACCTTCTACCTGATCGGTGTCGCCGGCTTCACCCTGGCCTCCGTAGCGATCGGGCTCGCCGGCTCGATCGAGGGCGTGATCGTGTTCCGCGCGGTCCAGGGCTTCTTCGGCGCCCTGCTGATGCCCAACACGCTCGGTCTGCTGCGCGCGGTGTTCCCGCCGAAGAAGTTCGGCATGGCGGTCGGCATCTGGGCCATGGTCTCGTCCGTGTCCACCGCGCTCGGCCCCATCGTCGGCGGTCTGCTCGTCCAGCACGTCAACTGGGAGTCCGTCTTCTACATCAACGCCCCGATCGGCGTGATCGCCCTCGTCTACAGCGCGTTCGTCCTGCCGCAGAGCAGGAACACCGCGGCCGCGGGGGAGAAGTTCGACATCCCCGGCGTCGTCCTGCTCGCCGTGGGTCTGCTCGCCGTCGTGTTCGGCGTGGTCAAGGGCGAGACCTGGGGCTGGACTTCGGCCGGCACCCTCGGCGCGATCGGCGCGGGCGTGGTCGTCCTGCTGGTCTTCGGCCTCTACGAGACCCGCGTCGCCCACCCGCTGCTGCCCATGCGGCTGTTCCGCAACCCGGCCCTCACCGTGGGCACGGTCATCACCGCCCTGAACTTCTTCGTCCTGCTGGGCACGATCTTCTTCGTCATGCTCTACCTCCAGAACGTGCGCGGCTTCTCGCCCGTCGAAGCCGGCGTCCGCACCCTGCCGTTGAGCCTCGCCTCCGTGGTCGCCTCCCCGCTCGGCGCCGCGCTGACCGAGCGGTTCAGCGCCCGGCTCACCATGCCGCTGGGCATGCTGCTCCAGGCCGCCGCCATGTTCACCATGCTCACCTGGAGCGCCGAGTCCTCGTACGCCACCATGTGGCCGCCCTTCATCGCGATGGGCCTGGGCGTCGGCATGGTGATGTCCGCCTCCTCGGAGGCCATCGTGGGCAACGCCCCGGTGACGGACGGCGGTGTGGCCGGCGGTCTCCAGGCCACCGCGCTCCAGATCGGCGGTGCGCTCGGCACCTCGGTCCTGGTCTCCGTCATCAGCAGCCGGGTGGGCTCCACCCTCACCGGCGAACTGACCGACGCCGGGGTGCCCGCGGGGACGGCCCACGGGCTGGGCGAGGCCAAGGACGCGGTCGCGATGGGGGTGGCGCCGGTGTCCGACGCTATGCCGGCGCAGCTGAGGAGCGCGGTGGTCGAGGGCAGTCACGCCGCGTTCATGAATGGAGTGCATACGGCGGTGCTGGCCACCGGTGTCCTCGCGGTGCTGGGCGCGATCGCGGCGGCGATCGGGGTGCGACGGGCTCCCGTCACGCCCGTGACCGTCGGCGCGGAGCGAGGCGTACAATGATTGAAGTCTAAAGCACCTAAGGGTGTGGCACGCGCCCGCCCTCCTGGATCGAGGCCCCCATGCACGTCGTCATCAGCGGTTCTTCGGGATTGATCGGCGGCGCACTGGCCGCGTCGCTGCTGGACGACGGGCACCGGGTGACCCGGCTGGTCCGCCGCGAGCCGCACTCCCGCGACGACGGCAGCACCGAGGCACGGTGGGATCCGCGGGCGGGCCTGCTGGATCCCGCCGTGCTCGACGGGGCTGACGCGGTGGTCGGGTTGGCCGGGGCCGGGGTGGGGGACCGCCGCTGGACACGGTCGTACAAGAAGCAGATCCGCGACAGCCGCGTCCTCGGCACCACCGCCCTGGCGACGGCGATCACGGCCTGCGAGAAGCCGCCGCCGGTGTTCGTGTCCGGTTCGGCCGTCGGCTACTACGGCGAGACCGGCACGAGCGAGGTCGACGAGTCGGGCGCGCCCGGCCGGGACTTCCTGGCCGGCGTCTGCCAGGAGTGGGAGGCGGCCGCCCAGGGTGCCGCCGCGGTCGGCACGCGGGTCGTGAACACACGCTTCGGCATCGTCGTGTCGCCTCGCGGCGGCGCGATGGGACGCCTGCTGCCGCTCGCCCGCGCCGGTCTCGGCGGGCGCCTGGGCAGCGGCGAACAGTACTGGAGCCACATCTCCCTGAGCGACACGGTCCGCGCCCTGCGCCACATCATCGCCACGGACGGCATCACCGGACCCGTCAACATGACGTCCCCGCACGCCGCGACCAACCGCGAGGTCACCGCCGCCGTCGGCAGGGCCCTGCACCGGCCGACCGTTCTCGCGGTGCCGGGCTTCGCCCTGCGGCTCGTCCTGGGCGAGTTCGCCGACGGCATCCTGATGAGCCAGCGTGTGCTGCCGGGCGCACTGTCGGCCTCCGGCTTCACCTTCGAGCACCCGACCATCGACGCGGCGCTCGCCTCGGTGGTCGGTCGGGAGACATTGGGCTGATCGAGTGGTGACGTTCTTGAGGCAGGCGTACGGTCGAACAGTGGACGTGACCGTTCACTGAAAGCGCGATACCTCATGACCAGTAACCCGCAGCCGACTTCCGCAGCTCAGGCCACCACCGGGAAATCCGGCGGTGGCGGAAACGGCATGGCGCTGCTGGTCATCGCCTCGTGTCAGTTGATGGTGGTCCTCGATATCACCATCGTGAACATCGCGCTCCCGGACATCCAGCGCTCCCTGGACTTCTCCACCACCAGCCTGGCCTGGGTGGTCAACGCGTACACCCTCACCTTCGGCGGTCTGCTGCTGCTCGGCGGCCGCGCCGGTGACATCCTCGGCAGGCGACGGGTGTTCATCTGGGGCGTCCTGCTCTTCGTGCTCGCGTCGCTGCTCGGCGGGCTCGCCCAGAACGAGGCCCAACTCCTCGCCGCACGCGCCCTCCAGGGCGTCGGCGGCGCCATCGCCTCCCCGACCTCCCTCGCCCTGATCAGCACGACCTTCCGCGAAGGCCCGGAACGCAACCGGGCGTTCGGCGTGTTCGCCGCGGTCTCGGCGGGCGGCGGAGCGATCGGACTGCTCGCCGGCGGCATCCTCGTCGAGTATCTGAACTGGCGATGGGTGCTCTTCGTCAACGTCCCCATCGGACTGCTCATCGCCCTCGCCACGCCCCGCTGGATCAAGGAGTCCGAACGCCATCCCGGCCACTTCGACATCGCCGGCGCACTGACCTCCACCGTCGGCATGGTCCTGCTGGTCTACGGGTTCATCAGAGCCGCGCAGGAAGGCTGGCGGGACGGGCTCACACTGGCCTCGTTCGGCGCGGCCGTCGTCATCCTCGCGGGCTTCGTCTTCATCGAGCGGCGTTCCCGGCAACCGATCACACCGCTGCACATGTTCGCCGACCGCAACCGCGCGGGCACCTACGGCATCATGCTGTGCCTCGCCGCCGCGATCTTCGGCATGTTCTTCTTCCTCACGCTCTTCGTGCAGAACGTGCTGAACTTCAGCCCGTTGGCCACCGGGTTCGCCTTCCTGCCGGTCAGCGCGGTCATCGCGGTCGGCGCCGGGCTGGCCTCCAAGTTCCTGCCCACCTACGGACCCAAGCCGTTCATGGTGGTCGGCGCGATCCTGGCCGCGGCGGGCCTGGCGTGGCTGACCCTGACCGACGTCCACTCCACCTACGCGGGCAGCGTCCTCGGTCCGATCCTCGTCTTCAGCCTGGGCATGGGCATGGAGTTCGTCTCGCTCACCCTGATGGCGCTGTCCAACGTCTCCGTCGCGGAGACCGGTGCGGCCTCCGGGCTCCTCAACGCCACGCAGCAGGTGGGCGGTTCGCTGGGCCTGTCCATCCTGGTCACGGTGTTCGGCACGGCCAGCACCAACGAGGCGGAGAAGCAGGTCCCGCGCTTCCTGGAGCAGGCCACGCCGGCCGAGCTCCTCCAGTTCAAGCGCACCGGGCAACTCCCCGGCCACTGGGGCGACGAGGTCCTGACCGCCGGGGTCTCGGCCGCCTTCGTGGTGGCGGCGATCTTCACCGCGGTCGCCGCGCTGATCGCCGTCCTCGCCATCCAGGTCCGCCCGTCCGACCTGGAACGCCTCAAGGGCGACGGAGTGCCCTCACCCCCGTGAGGCCGGCGTGGGGACAAGACCCAACTGCTGGGCGCGCAGCACCGTCCCGAGCCGGTCATGGGTGCCGAGCTTGCGGTAGACGTTCGCGACGTGCTTGTGCACCGTCCGCTCGGATATGCCGAGGCGACGGCCCATGGCGGCGGCCGTCAGCGCGTCGCCCAGCAGGAGCAGCACGGTCGACTCCCGGGGTGTGAGCCCCATGTCGTCGCCACTGGGCACCACCACCCGCTGAAGGAGCTGCCGTTGCTGCTCTATCCCCGCCAGCAGCGGCTGGAGCCGCCCGGCGACCACGACCTCCTCGTCGGTGAAGTCCCGGCCGGAGCGGTAGACGATGCAGCCGGTGATCGGCGCCCTCGACTGCGGCAGCGGAATCCCCATCGCGTGGTCCACGTCCATGATGTCGTCGAGCAGCCGCGCGGTCGGGCTCGCGGACCACCCCCGCCCGGCCGCCCGGCGTGCCGTCACCGGCGCCCGGTCCTGGCTCGCCTGGTAGTGCTGCGCGAAGGGATACCCGGCCCGCAGCAGCCCCATGGCCTCGTCCCCGAGCCCGTCGAACTCCGGGGCCGCACCGGGCGACAGCCCGAGCGTGCCGCCGCTCTCGCTCCAGTCGTCCAGCTTGTAGATCAGGACCTCGGCCCCGATGAGGTCCGGCAGCGCACCCGCCACCAGCGGCCACAACTGCCCCGGATCCCGCTCGTGGAGTGCGGCGACGGCCACCGTCAGCATGCGTTCATAGGCTCCGCCCAGCCCCTGTGCCACGTTCGTGCTCCACTCGTTCGCCTACGCAGTTGTACCCATACCTGCGCAACCTCTTGCCCCTCCAGAATGCAACAGAGCAACAGCGACGTTCTCGTGTACTCCAGCACATCGGCGCTCCGGCGCCCGCAGGCGGGGGAGATCAGGCTCGGAGGGGATGCCTGGATCTCTCCCTCTCTCCGTGCGGACCGCCGGCACGGGGGACCGGCGGTCCGCACGGGGCCTCTTCCACGGCCGCTCCGGCGGCCAACCTACTGTCCCGGCACGTCAAGTCCCGGCTCATGGGCGGGCTCGGGGTTGAACACCGGGTGGTAACTCTCGGGAGGCGCCAGGTAACTCACCGGCAGGCCACCGGTGTCCACGACGATCTGGTCCACGGCGATCGCCGCGTCCACCATGAAGATCCGCAGCATGTGGTCACCGGCCTCGGCGACGGTCACGTTCGCCGTCAGCTTCTCGACGCCGTCCTCCACCTGCCGTGCCCACGCGTCCCCCCGGTTGCCGGTGGCGACCGACTGCCCGGTGAGGACGGAGACCGGCTGGTCGTCGAGGGCGACGGCCACCCGGCGATGACCGCGCTCGTCGAGGGAGGGCAGCCGGAACACGGTGACCGGGAAGGTGCCCGTGCTCGCGAACCGCACCCGGTACCTCAACTCCGGTGCCCGGTGGGCGAAGTCCTCGGTGACCGAGGAGGCCGTCGACGGGACGGCCTCCATCGCGCCCGTACGACGACCAAGTCCCCGTACGACCCGCCAGCGCGCCCCGCCCCGCGCCACCCGTTGCGTGAAGTGCGCGGCGTCGATCGACACGAACCCGTTGGCCTCGACGAACCCACGGGCCCGACCGAGCGCGCGCTCCCCGTCGTTGACCACCCGCACCGGCACCTCGACCCTCTGTCCGGCCCCGGCGAAGGCGACCGTCGTGTCGAGCGTGCCCTCGGGTGCCCGCGCCCAGTCGACCTCGACCCACACCCGGCTCTGCTCGGTGAGGGACCCGCCCGCCGAGCTCAGCCGGAGCCAGGAGGCGCCGGGCTCGGCCGTCCAGTCCAGGGCGAGGAAGCCGGTGTTGAAGACGTCCACGAACCGCCGGTCACGGGTGGGGGAGGAGAAGGACAGCGGCCGGGCCGCCCCGGTCTCGTTCCCCTCGGCGGCCACTCCCAGCCCCGAGGTCTCCCGCCGGGCGACCCGGGTCACGCTCGGCCGCCCCGGTGCCTTCGGGATCTGCGAGGGGTACGGGTTCACGATCCCGTTCCACTTCCCGGCCGCCACCTCGGTGTTGTACCGCTTGGTGAGCGCCACCTCCTGGGCGTGCGCGGCCTCGGCCAGGTCCGCGAACCGGTTCGTCCCCGCACCGCGCCCCTGCGTCACCGCAAGGGCGTTCCGGTCCGCCCAGTAGTACTTGAGGTTCATCAAGCAGGCGCCGTGGACCGGGTATTCGACCAGCTCGAAGAACGCGTCCCGGTACACCTCGGGCACCTTCGCGCCCACCGCCCGCACGCGCTCCAGCAGCCGCTCGTACGCGCCCAGCCGCCGCCCCGCCTCGTCGCCGTGGTGGATCACGGACAGGATGCCTCGGGCGATGAACTCGGGGCGCAGCTCCGCCGCGAGCCGGTAGTACTCGGTGCGGATCGCCGCGATCTCCCGCCCGTGCAGACGCCCGAACTGCCGCCCGGCCCACTCGGCGAGGAAGTCCTCCACGCCGTCCGCGTCCCAACGGTCCACGTCCCAGGCCATGTCCATCGAGAAGGACAGCCCGGTCTCGATCGACTTGACGTCCCCCACGTTGAAGATCCACATCCGGTCCACGCCGTGCTCGTACACCCGGCGCAGCTCCTGCCAGACCTTGGCCAGTTGAGTGGTGTCCAGCCACAGGTAGCTCTTCGGGCGGCCCCAGTAGGAGAGGTGGTAGTAGATGCCGTTGCCGCCCGGGCGGGCGCGCTCGGCGTCGTTCGGCAGCTGGCGCATGTTGCCGTGGTTGTCGTCCGGCCAGATCAGCGTCACGTCCTCGGGGACCTGGACGCCCGCGTTGTAGAGCTCCAGAACCTCCTTGTACGGGATGAAGATCTGCGGCTCGGCCGCCGCACCGACCTCCTCGGCCAGGGTCCGGCGCTGGTCGGCGATGATGTCGTTCATCACGACGACCTTCTCGGGGATCGTCGTCGCGTACCGCGTCTCCAGCGCGCTGTCGTGCAGTCCGCGCATGCCGAGCGTCCAGCTGCTCTCGTACGCCGCGTTCTGTCTCGCCCGGGCTCTCCAGTAGTCGGAGATGACCGCGGGGTTCACGGTGTAGTCGTAGACCGGCGCGGTGCCGTCCGCGTTCGGGTGCTCGGCGGCCCACGGCTCCCACTCGTGGACGCCGTTGCGCAGCAGCGCCTCGGGGTGGCTGGAGCCGACGACGATGCCGTAGCGGTCGGCCAGCTCGGGGTTCTCGCGGTGCTTGTTGAAGAAGTCGGAGTAGGGGTGCATGGCCGGCCACAGGTAGTTGGCCTTGAGCCGGAGCAGGAGCTCGAAGACGCGCTGGTACGTCTCGGGGCCGATGTTCTTGTCGGTCTCCTGGGTGCGGCGGGACCAAGTGGTCAGGTTCTGCTCGTCGTTGATGAAGACGCCGCGGTAACGCACCGACGGCTCACGCCGTTTGAAGGTGCCCGCCGGGACCGTCACCGTGTCACGGTGTTCGACCGGTACG
Organism: Streptomyces sp. NPDC001536; assembly: GCF_042894505.1. Lineage (NCBI taxonomy): Bacteria > Bacillati > Actinomycetota > Actinomycetes > Kitasatosporales > Streptomycetaceae > Streptomyces > Streptomyces sp. NPDC001536. Next base: position 60,211 of record NZ_JBIAVQ010000013.1, on the reverse strand, counting down.
TCGGCCCACCAGTACCAGGGCGAGACCCCGATGCGCTCCGAGGTGTCGTAGACGCCGTAGACGGCGCCCCGCCGGTCGCTGCCGGCGATGACCAGGGCGCGCTCCACGCCGGGCACCGGGCGCTGCACCACCTGGGTCACGGAGGCCTCCCAGCGCCCCCGCACCCCGGAGACGTCGAGCCGCCCGGCCGCGACGAGACGGTCGATGACCGGGCTGGAGCCGATCGTGCCCACCAGGACCAAGCGGGCCGCGCTCTCGGGGAGTTCGTGCAGCAGCCCCGGCCGTACTCCGCCGACCCGCTCGATGTCCGCCCGCAGATCACCGGCGGCGCGGATCACGGCGGGGTCGTCGACGGCGTCCACGAACACGTCTACGGCGGCGCCCTCGCCCACCAGGAGGAAGTCGGGCCGGCCGGTCTCCGCGGCCCGTGCGGTCGCGGCGGGCAGCAGCCCGGGAAGCAGGGGAGCCACTCCTACGGCGGCCATTCCCCGCAGGAAGGACTTGCGGGTCCAGGACGTCGACTGGCCGTTCGGTTCGTGGTGCGGCACGGAACGCCACCTTTCCGCGCCGGTCCGCGTCGGCTCGCGCACGGAACTGTCGGCGGAGCTCGGCGCATGACGGACGGACGGGTTAGAAAGCGCTTGCTGTCCAGCCTAGGCCAGGGTTTCCGGGGCGTCCAGAGTGGTGCGTGGGGTGACTTGGGAGGGGCGGCCCCTGGCGCGGACGCGTGGCGAAGAACGCGGCGGCGGCCCTCCGGGAGATGGAGGACCGCCGCCGGGTGGCTGTGCCGGGGATCAGGGGCAGCTGACGCGGATGTCGCCCGTGTCGGTCGTGCAGGTGTCCGTGTTGAAGCCGCCGTTGGCGGTGTCGTTGCCGGAGACGCCGTCGACGGTGTTGAGGTTGTCGGTGCCGTAGTCGCCGGTCAGGTTGTCGTTGCCGGGGCCGCCGTTGAGCGTGTCGTTGCCGAACTGGCCGTTGAGGCGGTCGTTGCCGAATCCGCCGTGGACGGTGTCGTTGCCGTAGCTCGCGTTGACGGTGTCGTCGCCGCCGAGGGCGCAGATCACGTCGTTGCCGTAGGTGCCGGTGAGGGTGTCGTTGCCGCTGGTGCCGATACGGGTGCAGCCACGGGCGTTGTTGACCGTGGTGGTCTTGGTGGCCGTGTTGTTGCCGGCGGCCGGGTCGGTCGTGGTGGTGGTGACCGTGGCGCGGTCGGTGAGGGTGCCGGTGGCGCGGGGTTCCACGACGATCGTCACCGTGGCGCCGGGTCCTGCGGCGGGGATGCTGCCGAGCGCGCAGGTGGCGCCGGTCGCGGTGATCGTGCAGCTGCCCTGGGTGGTGGTGGCCGAGACGACCGAGGCGGCGACTCCGCTGAGCGTGTCGGTGAGGGTGACGCCGGTCGCCGTGGTGCCGTCGGTGGTGTTGGTGACCGCCACGGTGTACGTGGCGCGGTCACCGATGCTCACCGTGCCGGTACCGCTCTTCGCGACCGAGAGGTCCGTGCCGCTCGGCGGCGCGCTGCCGCCGCCCTGGAAGCGGGCCAGCGCGAAGTCGCTGTCCGGCCCGCCCCAGCCGGCGGCGACGATCCTGCCGGCGGAGTCGAGCTGCACGCCGCGGGCCATGTCGACGCCGCCGAAGTCCGCGCTCGCCCGACCGGCGGTGCCGAAGCCGCTGTCCAGGCTGCCGTCGGTGTGGTAGCGCAGGACGGAGAAGTCGGCACCGCCGGTGCCGACGGCGACGATCCGTCCGTCCGGCTGGAGCACCATGTCGGAGGCACCGGCTCCGGGCGTGAGGACCCGGCCGTCGCCGTCGAAGCTCGTGTCCAGGCTGCCGTTGGCGTGGTAGCGGGCCAGCGCGGCGCTGCTGTCGCTGCCGCCCGCCGCGACGATCTTCCCGTCGGGCTGGACCGCCAGCGAATCCACGCCGTCGTAGCCGCCGAAGTCGGTGCGGACGATGCCGTCGCCGTCGAAGCTCGTGTCCACGCTGCCGTCGGTGTTGAACCGCATCAGCGCGAAGTCGAAGCGGGTGGTACCGACCTCGCCCCCGACGACGATCTTCCCGTCGGCCTGCAGCGCCAGGGCACGGCCGTCACCGCCCTCCAGGGGGACCTGTCCCGCCGGATTGGTGGTCACCGTGCCGTCGCCGCCGAACGTACTGTCCGGGGTGCCGTCACCGGTGAGGCGGAGCAGCGCCATGTGGCCCCCGGTGTAGCCGGCCGCGACGATCCTCCCGCTGGAGTCGAGCGCCACGTCGAGGGCCTCGGTCGGTCCGGCGATGTCGGCGAAGACCCGGCCGTCGCCGCTGAAGGTGTTGTCCAGGGTGCCGTCGGCGTTGTAGCGGACCACCACGAACCAGCAGCAGTTCTCGTACTCCCGCCAGCTGCTGCCCACCACGACGATCTTGCCGTCGGCCTGGAGCGCCACGGCGTGGGCCTCGCTCCACTGGAAGTTGGTCTCCATGTTGTTGACGGCGGTCGTCACCGTCCCGGGGCTGTCGCCGTCCTGGCCGCCGAAGCCGGTGTCCAGGGTGCCGTCGGCATGGTGGCGGGTCAGCGCGAAGCGGTTCTCCAGAACCGACTCGTCGGTGGAGGCGCCGACCGAGACGATCTTTCCGTCGGACTGCACCGCCACGTCATTGGCGTGATCGTCGTCGGCGAAGCCGGTGAGCACCTTGCCGTCGCCGCTGAAGGTGGGATCCAGGTCGCCCGGGGCCGCGATCGCGGCGCCCGGAAAGGTCAGGACGAGTGCCAGAACGGTGACCGCGACGGTCCCTGCCCGGGCCAGGAGGGACCGGCGGCGACGTCCGCCGTGGCGCCGTGCCGACCGCACATGAGGTGTGAGCATGCGCGACAGCCTTCCGGCGCTCGCGCACTCCGGCGGTCACCACGAGCGGCGTTGCACTCACCGGACGCAGGAATCCATCCGAGCGGGGGATCACGGCGGTGTCATGCCTGCGACATGCGGCTTCGCCGCGTGAAGGACGTCCGCGGCCACGGCCTGCGGGACGGCCCTGGGGTCAGTCGCGCTCGGCCTTCTCCGCCTGCTCGGCGTGCTTCTTCTTGATCCGGACCGTCTCGTTGCGCACCTCGGCCTGGGTGGCGCGCTCCTTGGTCAGCCACTCGGGCTGCTCCTGCTTGAGCGCCTCGATCTGCTCGGTGGTGAGCGGCTCGGTCACGCCGCCGCGGGCCAGGCCCGCGATGGACACGCCGAGCTTGGCCGCGACCACCGGACGAGGGTGCGGGCCGTTGGCGCGCAGATCCCGGAGCCACTGGGGCGGATCGGCCTGGAGCTCGGTGAGCTGTGCCCGCGAGACGACACCCTCACGGAACTCGGCGGGGGTGGCCTCGAGGTACACACCCAGCTTCTTCGCCGCGGTCGCGGGCTTCATCGTCTGGGTGCTCTGGTGCTGCGTCATGGTGTCAAGGGTATCGACTGGGTGAACGTCCGCCGACCACGGCCGGTAACCTGGCCAGGTGACAGGCTCGGAAGAACCCCCGCAGTTCCGGCTCGCCTACGTCCCGGGCGTGACCCCCTCGAAGTGGGTGCGGATCTGGAACGAGCGGCTGCCCGACATCCCGCTGACCCTCCTCCAGCTCTCCGTCGCCGAGGCGCGCGACGCGCTGCGGGACGGGGCCGCGGACGCCGGTCTCGTACGGCTGCCGGTGGACCGTACGGTGTTCAGCGCCATCCCGCTCTACGAGGAGACCACGGTCGTCGTCGTCCCGAAGGACCACGTCGTCGCCGCGGTCGACGAGGTCACGACGGAAGACCTGGCCGACGAGATCGTGCTGCACCCCCTGGACGACGTCCTGGACTGGTCGCAGCCGCCGGGACAGCCCGCCTTCGAGCGGCCCGCGACCACGGAGGACGCCGTCGAACTGGTCGCGGCCGGCATCGGCGTCCTGGTCGTCCCCCAGTCGCTGGCCCGGCTGCACCACCGCAAGGACCTCACCTACCGGCCGGTCACCGACGCCCCCGTGTCGTCCATCGCGCTGTCGTGGCCGGAGGACGCGACCACGGACATGGTCGAGGACTTCATCGGCATCGTCCGCGGCCGCACGGTCAACAGCACCCGCGGCCGTCCGGCCGCTCCGGACAAGGCCAAGGCGAAGGCCGAGCCGAAGAAGCAGCCCAAGCGCCCCGACGCGGCCGGCGGGCGACGCAAGCCGCCCGCCGCCAAGAAGACCCAGGGTGCCAAGCGCGGCAAGCCCAGGCGCCGCTCCTAGGACTCAGGACACGTAGGTCGCCTGCCCCGCCGTGTTGATCACCGTCTGGCCGTTGGCCTGGGACAGCAGCCCCGCGGACACCCACGCGTTCACGGTGCTCGTCACCTTGGTCACGAGCGCGCTCTTGCTCGCGAACGGCGCCCCCGCCCAGATCTCGTCCAGCAGCGTGGTGCCGTCGGACTTCGCGGGGTTGGCGACCCCGGAGTCGAGGGTGCCGAAGACGACCTTGGGCTCCGCGCGCCGGAAGTAGGCGTGCGTCGGATTCTCCGTCCCCTCCAGGAAGGGAGCGAACTCCGTGCCGTTCAGGGTGTAGTGGAGGGGCTTGCCGCTCACCGGGGCGAGGGTGGGCAGCAGGTCGCCGGACAGGGCCGCGTTGGCGTACAGCCCGAACGACAGGTAGCTGGTGGCGGAGTTGCGGGCGACCAGGTTGACCGGTCCGTAGAAGAGGGTCTGCAACGTCGGGTCGTCCAGGGCCTTCTCGACGCGCAGCCGGAACGGGACGGTGATCCGGACGACGTCCCCCGCCTTCCAGGTCCGGGACACCGTGAAATAGCTCCCGGCTGCCGGAGTCCCGCTCACCGCACCGCCGTTGACGGTGACCCGGTAGCCGGCCGTGGCCCACGACGGCACCCGCAGCTTCAGGGCGAAGGCCGCGCTGCTCCCGCCGAAGGTGAGCGTGCTGCCCTGCTCGCGCGGATAGTCGGTGGCCTGAGTGACCGTCACCCCCTTCTCGGCCCAGGTCAGTTGGGAGGGGCTGTAGAGATTCACGTAGAGCGCGCTGCCGTCGGCGGCCTTGAAGTACACCGAGTCCTGGTACTTGGTGGCGCTCTCCATGCCCGTGCCCTCGCAGCAGGTCGTGCCCTGCTTCGGCGTGTAGTCCCGCACATGACCGGGTGTCAGACCGATGAAATACGTGACGAGCGGCTTCTCCGCGTCGGCCTTGTCCTGCTTGGAGCCGAGCACCTGGTTGAGCAGTGCCCGCTCGTAGTAGTCCATGTACTTCGGGGTCTGCTCGTGGAAGAACAGGGTCCGGCTGAGCTTGAGCAGGTTGTAGGCACAGCAGGTCTCGGCGTCGGTGTCGCTGATCGTGCCCGCGATCAGCCCGGAGGCCTTCCAGAACTCACCGGTGCTGGTGCCGCCGATGCCGTACATGCGGTTCGGTACGACCATGCCCCAGAAGTTCCGCGCGGCGGTGAGGTAGCGCGTCTCGCCCGTCGCGTCGTACAGCCGCAGCAGACCCGTGAAGATCGGTATGTGCTGGTTGGCGTGCAGCCCGTCGAGCGTGTCGGTGTTCGCGGCGCAGGCGTCGATGAGGGAGTCGAGGTCGAACAGCTTGGCCAGCGCGAGGTGTTCGGCCTTCCCGGAGGAGGAGTGCAGGTCGACGATCGCCTCGACGATGCCGCCGAACTCGCCGCTGGAGAAGAGCCCCCACATCCGCTGGAGCGTCGCCTTCGGCAGCACGGACAGCCGGGAGTACATCCAGTCGCCCATGCCGGACGCGAGATCCAGAGCGCGCGCGTCGTCCGTGGAGGCGTACGCGTCCAGCAGGCCCCGCAGGATCTTGTGCGCGGTGTAGTAGGGCGCCCACACCTTCGTGTAGTCGCTGGCGGTCCGCGTCTCCAGGTCGATGAACTGCGTCTCCGGGTACGCCGCCAGGAACCCGGGGTGGCTCGGCCCGCCCCAGGTGCGGCGCAGGGTGGCGGTCAGACCACGGCCGGAGGCGTCGCCGAACGTACCGCCGCCGGTGGCCTGGAACCAGTACGAGGCGAGGTTGCCGAGTCCGGCCGTGGAGAGCTTGGCCTCGTTGGTCTGGAGCGAGGTGATCTCGGCCTGGGTCAGCGCGCGCGACCAGACGTTGAACTCGTCGTAGGCGCCCGCGTACACGGGATCGCCCGCGTAGTTCGAGCGGCCCAGCCAGTTGTTGGTCAGGGTGCCGAGCGCCGCCGGGTTGAGGGTCATCGCGGTGTTCGTGGCGACGGCGGTGCCGTTGACGTACAGCGTGCCGGTGCTGCCGGAGATCGTGACCGCCAGATGGCTCCACTGGTTCAGCGGCAGCGCGGCCGTGCCGTTGAGGGCCTGCTCGCCGCCCGCGCCGCTGGTGGTGATGGCGAACCGGGGCACACCGCTCGCGTTGCGGGTGGCCAGGTACAGGTACCGGGTGGTGTTGTTGCCGAAGTCGAAGGCGCGCTGCCAGTTGGCGTCGTGGGTGGGCTTGACCCACACCGACAGGGTGATCGCGGAGGCGTTGCCGAGGACCGCGGCGGGCAGGTCGACGTACTGGTAGGAGCCACGGACGTTCTCGTGCGCGCTGCCCCACTTCCCGGTGACGGTGAGCATCTTCGGGTCGGTGCGCAGGGCGGCGCGGGCCTGGGTCAGCGCGGTGATCATGGTCGCGATCCTGTCCGCGAACACCTGCTCACCGGTGCTCGCGTACGCCTGCGCCAGCATGGTCAGGAAGTGGCCGGTGTAGTGCCCGCGCAGATTGCCGTTGGCCTCGCCGTCCAGTCCCTCCCAGCCGCCGGGGGCGACCGCGCCGCCGGTGGAGAGGCCGGCGTTGGCGCGGAAGACCTGGAGGAGCCGGTTCACGTCGTAGCCGCGCGCGTGGTCGAGCATCAACTGCCGCTTGTCGGCGAAGACTCCGGGTCTGAGGGACACCTCGTCGAGTGCGAAGGGCTGCACGGTCCAGGCGGCGGGCGCGGCGGCCACGGCGGCTGCGGCGGACGGGGCGGCGGCGGCCCGCCCCGTCGCCGCGTACGAGACCGCGGGTGCGGCCGCGGCGAGGGCGGCGGCCTGGAGGAGGTTTCGTCTGGAGAGGGGCGGTGCCATGTGTGCTCCTCTATCGGTGTTCGTCATCTCGAACGCCATTCGGATAGTCGACCAGACGATAGGGAGGGGGCGGGGGAGCGTCAACGGGTCTGGAGCGTTCAGTTCCGGCCGTTCGGCCAAGGAGGGTGAAGGCGAGCGGGCAGCGCGGAGGCGGGGCCCGTCCGGTGCCGCGGTGGCAGAATCTGGCGCGTGGATTGGGGGATCCTCGAACGCGAGCCCGAACTGGCGCGACTGGCCGCGGCCGCACGGCAGGCGGCGGACGGCGCCGGTTCGGTGGCGCTCGTCTTCGGTGAGGCGGGAATCGGCAAGTCGAGTCTGGTGAAGGCGATGCCGGAGCGGCTGCCCGATCGGGCACGCGTCCTCGTCGGCCAGTGCGACGACCTCGCCACCGGGCGTCCCCTCGGCCCGTTCCGCGACCTCGTCGGCAGCGTCGGCGCGCAACTGGCACGGGCCGTCATGGAGGGCGGCGACCGGCACCGCGTCTACGAGGCCCTGCACGGCGAACTCTCCGGCGCCCCGCATCCCGTGGTCCTCGTCGTCGAGGACGTCCACTGGGCCGACGAGGCCTCGCTGGACGCCCTGCGCTTCCTGGTCCGGCGCATGGAACAGCTGCCCGCCCTGCTCGTCCTGACCTACCGCGACGACGAGTTGAGCCGCGGCCACCCCCTGCGCCACCTTCTGGGCCAGGTCTCCCGGACACCCCGGGTGCACCGGCTGCCCCTGGCCCGGCTGTCCCTGGACGCGGTCCGCACGCTGAGCGCGTCCCGGCGCCTCGACGCCGCCCAGGTGTACGAGGTGACCTCGGGCAACCCGTTCTTCGTCGCCGAGATCGTGGCCGCAGGCGGCACCGGGGGCGTGCCCCCGACCGTCGTCGACGCCGTCCTCGCCCGGCTGCGCGGACTGGACGCGGCCACGCTGGACGCGCTGGAACAGCTCGCCGTCGTCCCCTCGGCCGTCGAACGGCCGCTGGTCGACGCCCTGTTGGCGGACGGGGTGGCCGTGCTCGCGGAGGCCGAGCAGCGCGGACTGCTCGCCGTGGCGCCGGAGCGGGTGGCGTTCCGGCACGAGCTGATCCGGCGCGCCGTCGCCGACTCCCTGCCCGCCGCCCGCCGTATCGCACTCAACCGCACCGTCCTCGCCGCACTCGTCGCCCGGCCCGGCTCCGAGGCCGCCCGCATCGTCCACCACGCCGACCACGCCGGCGACCAGGACGCCATCGCCCGCTACGGCCCCGACGCGGCCAAGGACGCGGCAGGCGCCGGCGCCCACCGTGAGGCCGCCGCCCAACTCCGCCTCGTACTGCGCCAACGCCGGCGCTACGCCCCGGCCGAACTCGCCGACCTGCTGGAACGCTATGCCGTGGAGAGCTACACCATCGCCGACTCGGCCGCCGCCGTCGCCGCCCAGCGCGAGGCCGTGGCGCTACGCCGCTCCCTCGGCGACACCCTCGCCCTCGGCGCCGACCTGCGCTGGCTGTCCCGCATCCACTGGTGGGCCGGCGACGCCGACCAGGCCCAGGAGGCCGCCCGGGAAGCCGTCACCGTCCTGGAACACGCCGGCGACGACCGCCTCCTCGCCCTCGCCGTCAGCAACACCGCCCAACTGCGCATGCTGTCCGACCGCTACACCGAGGCCGTCGAACACGGCGAACGCGCCATCGCCCTGGCCCGCAAGGCCGACGACGCGGCGATCCTCTCCCACGCCCTCAACAACGTCGGCTGCGCCCGCTGGCGCGGCGGGGATCCCGCCGGGCGGTGGCAGCTGGAGGAGAGTCTCGACGTCGCGCTCGCCGCCGGCGAGGTCGAGCACGCCTGCCGGTCCTACGCCAACCTCATCTGGTCCCTCCTGGACAACCTCCGCTACGACGAGGCCGACACGTTCCTGGTCCCGGCGATGGACCTCGCCGACCGCGCCGAACACCTCGGCTTCCTCAACTACCTCCACGTCGAACTGGCCATACGCAGGCTCGCGGCCGCCGACTGGGAGGACGCCGAGAAACACGCCGAGTACGGCCTGCACGACTTCGTGCCCGCCCGCTGCCCCGCGCTCACCGTGCTGGCCCGGGTCCGCACCCGCTGCGGCCGGCCCGGCGCCGCCGAACTCCTCACCGAGGCCTGGCAGATCGCCGTGCGGACCAGGGAACTGCAACGCACCGGCCCGGTGGCGGCGGCCCTCGCGGAGGCGGCGTGGCTGCGCGGCGACCTCGCCGCCGTCGTCGCGGCGGCGGGACCCGTGCACGCCCAGGCCGACCGTCTGCCCGGCATCCCGTACCGCGCCGAGCTCGGCTACTGGCTCACCAAGGCGGGGCACTCCGTCTCGCTGGACGACTCGGACCATCCGTACGCGCTCCAGGCCCGCGGCCAGTGGCGGACGGCCGCCCTCCGCTGGCAGACGGCGGGCTGTCCCTACGAACATGCCGTCGCCCTGGCCGAGAGCCCCGACCCCGCCGACAAACTCACCGCGCTCGCCGCCCTCGACGCCCTGGGCGCCGAACCCCGGGCCCGGCTGCTCCGCACGGAACTGCGCCGGCTCGGCGTCCGCCACATCCCGCGCGGCCCCCTCGCCGCGACCCGCGAGAACCCCGCGGGCCTGACCCGGCGCCAGCTCCAGGTCATGCGGCTGCTCACGGAAGGCCTGACCAACGCCGAGATCGCCGCCCGGCTCGTCGTCTCGGTACGCACGGTCGACAACCATGTACGTGCCGTCCTCGACAAACTCGACGCGCCCACCCGACGGCATGCCGCCGACCGCGCCGCGCGGCTCGGGCTGCTGCCGGAAGGTGAGGCCTCGCTTCCCGGCGAAACGTAGGTACCCGCCGGCCCCGAGGTGGGTGACCGTCACGGATGTCCACTGTGGTGCGACGCGAGTAGAATATGTGAATTGGCATGATCTACCCGATTTCTGAACGGGGGACCGCATGACCAGCACGATCGCCCAGGCGGCACGCAAGGAACTGACCGGGTTCAGCGGGGAGTTGATAGGCCCCGACGACACCGCCTACGAAGAGGCCCGAACCGTCTACAACGCGATGATCGACCGACGCCCCGCGCTCGTCGCCCGCTGCGCCGACGCGGACGCAGTCGCCGCCGTCATCGCCTTCGCCCGCGCGCACGACCTGCCCCTCGCCGTCCGGGGAGGCGGCCACCACGGCGCCGGTCTCGGCACCGTCGACGACGGGGTGGTCCTCGATCTGTCACCCCTCAAGGAGATAGAGGTCGACCCCGAGGCCCACACCGTACGGGTCGGCGGCGGCTGTGTCTGGGGCGAGGTCGACCGCGCCACCAACGCCCATGGCCTGGCCACGCCCAGCGGCATCATCTCCACCACCGGAGTCGGCGGCATCGCCACCGGCGGCGGGCTCGGTCACCTCACCCGCAAGTGCGGGCTGACCATCGACAACCTGCTGGAGGCCGACGTCGTCCTCGCCGACGGCCGCAAGGTGCAGGCCAGCGGCTTCGAGAACAGCGACCTGTTCTGGGCGATCCGCGGCGGCGGAGGCAACTTCGGAGTCGTGACGTCCTTCCTGTTCCGGCTCCACGAGATCAGCACCGTCATCGCCGGACCGACCTTCTGGGCCGTCGAGGACAGCCCCGAAGTCCTCGCCGCCTACCGGGACTTCCTGCCGAACGCGCCCCGCGAGCTCAACGGCTTCTTCCTGCACGGCACCGTACCGCCGGCCCCGCCGTTCCCCGAGGAGATCCAGCTCCGCAAGACCGCGGGCGTGGTGTGGTGCTACACCGGAGGTGACACGGAGGCGGCCGCCCGCGAGATGGCCCCGCTCCTCGACGCCCTGCCCCAGCCGCTGCTGCACGCCCCCATGCCCATGCAGCACCCCGACATCCAGTCCGCGTTCGACGGGCTCTACCCGCCCGGCCACCAGTGGTACTGGCGCGCCGACTTCGTCGAGAACATCCCGGACGACGCCGTCGAGCTCCACGCCAAGTACGGTGCCGAGGTCCCCACCATGCAGTCGACCATGCACCTCTACCCGATCGACGGCGCCGCCCACGACGTGGGCCAGGACGACACCCCCTGGGCCTACCGCCACGCCCGCTGGGCCTCGGTCTACGCCGGGGTCGACCCCGACCCGGCCAACGCCGAGCTGATCAAGCGGTGGACCGTCGACTACTTCGACGCGCTGCACCCGTACTCGGCGGGCGGCGCCTACGTGAACATGATGATGGACGAGGGCCAGGAACGCGTCCGGGCCAGCTACCGCGGCAACTACGACCGCCTGGCCCGCATCAAGGCCGACCGCGACCCGGACAACGTCTTCCGCCTCAACCAGAACATCCAGCCGGCACCGAAGCCCTCGCACGAGGCACGGCCCTAGGCGCACCGGACATCGGCGAACGGGCGGTGCCCCGACTGCGGGGCGGGGCACCCCCGAAGTGCCGCGACCTGACCAGGCTCACCAACGGCCCGGCAGGCTCAAGGCGTTCACGAAGATCCGGGCGAAGTGCCGTACGGTCGCGGTCCGTCGGCACCCAGGGTCGAACGCACGAGCCAGTCGTACGCGGACCGTGCCGTGAACTCCGGCTGACCGCCGCGCAGCAGCAGAGCCGCGGTACTGAACTCCGGGGCGTCGGCCTGCGCGGCGACGTACGGGATCGCGATGCAGCGCATCCCGGCCGCGTGTGCGGCGGCGGCACCCGGGGCCGCGTCCTCCAGGACCACGCAGTCGGCTGGGTCCGCGCCCAGTCGGCGGGCGGCCTCCAGGAAGACGTCCGGGGCGGGCTTGCCGCGCTCGACCTCGTCGGCGGAGACGACGGTGCGCAGACAGGCGTCGAGGCCGGTGCTCCGGAGGATCGCGTCGATGGCCTCCGGTGACGAGCCCGAGGCCACGGCCATCGGTACGCCCTCGGAGGCCAGCAGCTCCACGAACTTGCGCATCTCGGGGTAGGCGGGAGTGTTCGCGCGGGCCAGCTCCAGATAGCGGCGGTTCTTGGCGGCGAACAGCTCCTCGACGGAGGCCTCCAGGTCGTACTCCCGCTTCCAGAGCCCGACCGTCTCCAGGGTGCTGATCCCGACGTACCGCTCGTGCTCGGCCCAGGTGAAGTCCGGTACGCCGTGCTCGGCGAGGATCTGGCGGCCCGCCTCGAAGTAGTTCGGCTCGCTGTCCACGAGCGTTCCGTCGAGATCGAAGATGACCGAGAGGGTGCCGAGGTTGCTCATGGTGCCCAGGATGTCAGGTACGGGCGGAACGGCCGATCGACTCCACCAGCGGCAGCAGCCGGTGCGGCACCCGCTCGCGCAGCGCCACCTCCGTACGGGTGCGGACCACGCCCGGCAGACTGATCACCTTCTGGATCACGTCCTCCAGATGCGCGTTGTCCCGTGCCACGACCCGTGTCAGCAGATCCCCGCCGCCCGCGATCGAGAAGGCCTCCACGATCTCCGGCACGGAGGCCAGCGCGTCGCCCACGTCGTCGAGCCGCCCCTGGGTGACCTCGATGTGGACGAAGGCCAGCACCGGGTGGCCGAGGGCCGCGGGGGAGAGGACCGGACCCGTGCCGGTGATCACTCCGTCCCGCTCCAGACGGTCGAGACGGGCCTGGAGCGTGCCGCGGGCGACGCCGAGGATCCGGGCGTACTCGCGCACGCTCGTGCGGGGCTGCTCCAGCAGCAGCCGCAGGATGCGGGTGTCGAGCTCGTCCACGGCCATGGTGCGCCGCCTCTCCTCGTCCGTGGTCCGTTGGCCCGCTGATGGACGGGCGGGGACCGTTTCGGCTGTACCAATGGCTCAGCATATGCGACGCCACTTGAGCCAGTCGTGGTTACGATGCTGCAATGAGCAGGTCGATGGCGCTGCGGACCCCGCGGCGCCTTTTTCATGCCGGGATACATGCCGGGATTCGGACCGGGACTGATCAGGGGGCGGACAGCAGTGCTGAAGAGGGTGTTCATGGCGCCGGACCCGGGACGCGTACGGCTGCGCTTCGCCGCGCGGGCCGTGCTCGGCATCGGGCTCGCGGTCGCCGTCTGCGGCCTCGCCGGACACTCCCTCGTGGGCGCCGTCACCGGCGGACTCGCCGCGCTGCTCGCCCTGTTCACCGTCACCGACGCCACGGTCCGCGGACAGGCCGTGACCACCGCTCTGCTGCCCGTCGTCGGACTTCCCGTGCTGGCCGCCGCGGCCGGGCTGCACGACCAGCCCGTCGCCCGTGACCTCACCTTCCTCGCCGTGATCGGCGCAGGCGTGTACGCGCGCCGCTGGGGCCCGCGCGGTCACAGCCTCGGCGTGTTCGCGTTCATGACGTTCTTCGTGGCGCAGTTCCTGCACGCGACCCCGGACCGGCTGCCCGAGCTGTACACGGCCGTCCTGCTGTCCGTGCTGATCGCCGCCGTGGTGCGCTTCGGCGTGTGGTGCTACGAGCGCCGGCTGCCCCCGGCCCCCGTGCCCGCCCCGCCCGCCGGCACCGGTCTGGCCCGTGTGACCACCCGCCAGGCGATCCAGGCGACCGCCGGCTCGGCCTTCGCGCTCGTCGTGGGCCAACTGGTGTCCCCGGAGCGCTGGTACTGGGCCGTCGGCGCGACCTGGTGGGTCTTCGTCAACACCACCTCGCGCGGCGAGACCCTCGTACGCGGCTTCCGCCGGGTCCTCGGCACGGTGATCGGCATCGGCCTCGGCCTGCTCGTCGCCGTTCCGGTGGCGGGGGCGGCGGTGCCCTCGGCCGCGCTCCTGGCCGTGTGTGTCTTCGGGATCTTCTACACGGCCGCGGTGTCGTACACCTGGATGATGCTCTGCGTCACGGTCCTCGCCGAGCTGCTCTACGGCCTCCTGGGCCTGCTCACCCCCGGTCTGCTCGCCCTGCGCCTGGCGGAGACCGGCATCGGGGCGATCGGCGCGATGCTCGCCGTGCTGTTCGTGCTGCCGGTCACCACCCACACCACCACCGACGCCTGGATCCAGCGCGCCCTGCGCTGCGTCCACGCCTGCACCGCCGAGGCCGCCGCCCGGCTGCGCGACGTACCGGGCGCCGATCCGGCCCCGCGCGTGGCCGAACTGGAGCAGTTGCTCGGCCGGGTACGGCTCTCCGTCGCACCGCTGGTGCACCCGCTCAACCCGATGCTCGGCCGCAAGCGGCGCGCCCGCCGGGTGCTCGCCCTGCTCGACGACTGCGCCCGTGAGGTCCGCGGCCTGGTCGCCGTCGCCGCCGACCCCGAGGCCTCCCACGACGCCCGCCTGGCCGCCGCCTGCTGGCGGGTGGAGACCGCGGTGGAGGCGCTCACGGGCGGCCGAAGCGTCGCGGTGACGGACCAGCCGCCCACCGTGGAACCCGCGCTGGCCCATCTCCACGGCCTGGAACGCGCCCTCGCCGAGCTGGCCAAGCCGCTGAGGACGCCGAGCGGCTCGCCTCTGGTGGGAGCCTGAACCGCCCCTGGGGGATGGGGGTCCGGGGGTCGTCTCCCGGGAAATAGCAGTACCGGCCATCTACAGGGTGGATCAGGCCACGGGGCGGGTAACTCCGCGGCTATCGACGCACACAACCCCCGCGGGCCGTGCGGGAGCGGTCCGCGGGCGAGCCGCCTGGGGGGTGTGCCATGCGGAACTTCCCGCGCAGCAACGGAGTCGGGACACCGGAGCCGGACCGGTTCGCCGGCTGGTACATGGGCACCGAGATCGGCGCCCGCAACCTCGCCGACACCGACCTCCCCCATAGACTGAAGGGCATGGGGGGACCCCCCATCGACCTCCTGCCCCCGGATCGCCGCCCACTTCGGCCTCGACACCCGCACCGACCGCACCCTGTGGAAGGGCCGCGCCCTCGTCGAGCTCAACCGCGCGGTACTGCACTCCTTCGACCGTGCGGGCGTCACCGTCACCGACCACCACACCGAGTCCGTGGGCGCCGACTGGTCCTGGATCGTGCCCCCGATCTCGGGCAGCACCACACCCGTCTTCCACCGCACCTACGAGACGCCGGAGCACCGGCCGGCGTACGTCCACCACCCCGAGGCGCTGGCCCGCGTCCGCGGCGAGAGCGGCACCGCTTCCGTGGCGGGACCGTGAAAGTCGCGGAAAGTCGAGGAGATCGTCCCCCATTTGGTCTAGACCGTTGGTGATCCACTGCTACGGTCGCCCCGAACGGCACAGGACCGAGAGGGGACAGCGGTGGCAGAACGGCAGCGGAGGGCGTTCATCGGGTCGTTCACGGCGGCCGGGGGCCCCGGCATCGTGACGGCGGCCGTGGACCCGGACAGCGGCGCCCTGACGCCCCTGAGCAGCGTGGACCGGGTACCCGACCCCTCCTATCTGGCCCTGGCGCCCGACGGGGGCACGCTCTACGCGGTCAGCGAGACCGCCGACGGCGCGGTGGCCGCGTACCGGGTGAACGGCGACAAGCTCGAACCGGCCGGCGCACGGGTGCGGGTCGGCGGCGACGGGCCCACCCACCTGGGCCTGTACGACGGGCACGTCCTGACCGCCAACTACGGCTCCGGCAGCGTCACCGCCGTGCCCGTCCGCCCCGACGGCACCCTCGCGTCCGCCGCCTCGGGCGTGCTGACGCACACCGGCTCCGGCCCGCACGCCCGCCGCCAGCAGGGCCCGCACGCCCACCAGGTCCAGGCCGATCCCAGCGGGCGGTGGGCCGTCAGCATCGACCTCGGCACGGACTCGGCGCGGGTGTGCACGCTGGCCGACGGCAGCCCGGTCCTCCATCGCGAGATCGCCCTGCGCCCCGGCTCCGGCCCCCGCCACCTGGCCTTCCACCCGGACGGCAGCTACGCCTACGTGGTCAACGAACTCGCCCCGACCGTCACCGTCTGCCGCTGGAACCCCGCAGAGGGCCTCCTGGAGCCCCTCACGGAGGCCCAGGTGCTGTCCGGGGCTCCGGTCGGCGACGCCTACCCGTCGGGCGTCGTCGTCGCGCCCGACGGCCGCTTCGTCTGGACCGCCACCCGCGGCGAGGACGTCCTGTCCACGTTCGCCGTCGAGGGAGAGCGACTGCGGCTCGTCGGGACCGTGCCCTGCGGAGGCCACTGGCCCCGGGCGCTCGCCGAGTCCGCCGGCTTCCTCTACGTCGCCAACGAACGCTCCGGCGACGTGACCTGGTTCGCGGTCGACCCGGACACCGGACTGCCGCGCCGCGCCGGGTCCACCGAACTGCCCGCGGCGTCCTGCGTGGTCCTCGGCTGAGCCCCGCCGGGCCTCCCGGCAACGCCGAAGGGCCCGCTCCCGCGCCGGGAGGGGCCCTTCGGCATGTCCTGCGGTGGTGAGGCGCGACGTCAGCGCGTCGGCGCGCCCTGCGGCTGCTGCGGCGCGATGCCCAGCGCCGTCGTGTACTTGGCCAGCGCGAGCTTGCCGATCGCCGGATAGGGGCCGAGCGCCTCCGCGGCGGCACAGCCCGCCTCCTTGGCCGCCTCCTCGATCAGACCCGGGTCGATCTCCGGCCCTATCAGGTACGGCGCCAGCGCCAGGTTCTGCGAGCCGGAGCCGCGCAGCTGCTCGGCCACGGAGGCGATCGAGCCCTCCTGGTCGAGCGCGGCGGCCATCACCGGCACGGCGAGGCGCGCGGCGAGCAGCATGCCGGTGATCCCGGCCGCCTGCACCGCCTCGTCACCGCCCACGGAGGCCAGGATGATGCCGTCCGCGGCGGTCGCCACGGTGAACAGCCGGGCCCGGTCCGCGCGGGCCAGACCGGCCTCCGACAGACGCACGTGCAGCGCCTCGGCGAGCAGCGGGTGCGGGCCGAGCACATCGGTCAGGTCGGCCGCGACACGGCTGTCCATGACGGCCTGGCGGACGACCCGCAGCAGGGCGCTGTCCGGACCGGCCAGCAGTGGCACGACGACGGCGACGGGGCCCTCGGGCTCCTTGACGTCCACCCCGGCGGCCCTGGCCTGCTCGTAGCGTGCGGTGCGCTCCTGGGCGGTGTGCGTGAGCACCGACTGGAGCGTGGGGAACTCCGCGTCGTCCCCGTCGAGGTACCCGATCCGGGCGTCCAGGCCGGGGAGCTCGGAGCGGGCGATGCTCACGACCTCTTCGGCGAGGCCGCGCGTGGCGGCGCTGGGCGCTCCCGGCACGGCGAGAACAAGCGCGGGCGCGCCCTCGGGAGCCGCCAGAGGCTCGGGACGGCGGTGCCGTCCGGGCTGGCGGGGGCGCGGCATTCGTACTGGCAGGCCGGCGGGCCCAGTGGGGGAGCTCATGGCGCCGCATGTTACTGGCTTACTGGGCTTCCCTGTTCGGGGAGGGTGCAGGTGAGCGGTATCCGTCCGGTTTTGTCTGATGAGTTACGTACGGATCGGAAGCGGCGGACGTGTCTGGATCAGTCGCTCGATCCGGTCACCACGGACAACATCGCCCGGTCACCCGGCAGAGTGAGCGTCCCTGTCGCGAGGTCGGTCGCGATCCGCACGGACCCGTGCAACGGGTCTCCGGCCGACGCCACCCGCCGCGCGTGGGGCAGCCGTCTCGCCAACTCCTCCTCCAGGGGTTCGAGAAGGGGGGCGCCGATCTTGAACAGGCCGCCGGTGAGGGCGACATCGGGCGTTCCCTCGGCGGGGCAGACGGCGGCCGCGGACTCGGCCATGTGCCGGGCGGCTTCGCGCAGGATGTCCGCGGCGACGGGGTCGTCCGGGGCGCAGGCCGCGACCTGGGGAACGAAGGAGGCGAGGACGGCCGGACGGTCCGGGCGCGGATAGAGCAGGCCGGGCAGATCGGGCATCGCTCCGAACAACTCCTCGGCGCGGGCCAGCAGTCCAGGCGATCCCCCCGGCCGCCCGTCATAGGCGCGCAGCGCCGCCTCCAGGCCGGCCCGCCCGATCCAGGCACCACTGCCGCAGTCGCCGAGGAGATGGCCCCAGCCGTCCGCACGGCGCCACCGCGCCAGATCCGTCCCGACGGCGATCAGACCGGTGCCGGCGGCGACGACCGCACCGGGCGTCGGCCCGAGGGCGCCCACATAGGCGGTGACCGCGTCGGCGACGAGAGCGACCCGCCCGACTCCGAACTCCCGCCCCAGGGCGTCCGGGAGCTCGGCGCGCAGGGCCTCACCGAGGGTGCTGAGACCGGCGGCACCGACAACGGCGGTACGCGGCCGGGCGACTCCCGTCTCCGCGGTCAACGCCCGCACCATCGGCACCAGTTGTGCCATCAGATGCGCGGGGTCGATGCCCCGCGCCCCGGTGCGCACCGGTTCCCGTGACTCCCGCTGCGCCAACGCCCCGCGCCTCACCGTCCCGACGACGACCCGCAGCCCGGAGCCACCGGAGTCGACGGCGAGGAACCCGGAGTCGTCCACGGGCGGATCCGCGGGAGACGCCCCCGTGGCGGACTCCGTCACCCGTCCGGGCAACTCGCCCCCGGCCGCGTCCGGCACGTCCCCCGCCCCGGTCACGGCAGACGCCAGTCCACCGGCTCTCCTCCCTGCCCGACCAGCAGGTCGTTGGCCCGGCTGAACGGGCGGGAGCCGAAGAAGCCGCGGTCGGCCGACATGGGGGAGGGGTGGGCGGACTCCACGGACGGGAGGTTGCCCAGCAGCGGACGGAGGTTGCGGGCGTCGCGGCCCCACAGGATGGACACCAGCGGCTTGCCGCGCGCGGCCAGCGCCCGTATCGCCTGTTCGGTGACCTCCTCCCAGCCCTTGCCGCGATGCGCGGCCGGCTTGCGCGGGGCCGTGGTGAGCGCCCTGTTGAGCAGCAGCACGCCCTGCTGCGTCCACGGCGTCAGATCGCCGTTGGACGGCTGGGGCAGACCCAGATCCGTGTTCAGCTCCCGGTAGATGTTGATCAGGCTGCCGGGCAGCGGCCGCACCTCCGGCGCGACCGAGAAGCTCAGCCCCACCGCGTGTCCCGGCGTCGGATAGGGATCCTGTCCGACGATCAGGACGCGGACGTCGTCGAAGGGCTGCTGGAAGGCCCGTAGGACGTTCGGTCCGGCCGGGAGATAGGTGCGTCCCGCGGCGATCTCCGCCCGCAGGAAGTCACCCATCTCGGCGACGCGTCCGGCGACGGGTTCCAGGGCCTTCGCCCAGCCCGGTTCGACGATTTCATGCAAGGGTCTTGGTGCCACGGCGTCACCCTACTGCCGTACAGACAGCGGTGATCAACCGGTGGCCAAAGCCCGGCCGTCCCCCCTCGTGACTCATCCGACCACCGCGGCCCGCACACACAGCACGTCCGGCAGATGGGACGCGAGCTGCTGCCAGCTGTCGCCGTCGTCGGCCGACGCGAACACCTCGCCGTTGCGGTTGCCGAAGTACACGCCCGCCGGGTCCGCGTCGTCGGTGCACAGCGCGTCCCGCAGCACCGTGCCGTAGTGGTCGCCCTGCGGCAGACCCGCCGACAGCGGCTCCCAGCTCTTGCCCGCGTCCGCCGTACGGAAGACCCGGCAGCGGTGGTCGGCCGGGACCCGGTCCGCGTCGGCGTTGATCGGGAACACATACGCCGTGTCACCGCGGTGCGGATGGGCGGCCGCGGCGAATCCGAACGTCGACGGCAGACCTTCGCCGATGTCCGTCCAGTGCGCACCCGCGTCGTCGCTGCGGTAGACGCCCCAGTGGTTCTGGAGATACAGCCGGTCCGGGGTCGCCGCGTCCTGGGTGACCTTGTGCACGCACTGGCCGAACTCGGGGTTCGGGTCCGGCAGGAACACCGCGGAGACACCGGAGTTGGAGGGGGCCCAACTCGCCCCGCCGTCAGTGGTCCTGAACACCCCGGCGGTCGAGACGGCGACCGTCACGGTCCGCGGGTCGCGCTGGTCGGTCAAGATCGTGTGCAGCCCCTCTCCACCACCGCCGGGCACCCACTTGGAGCGGGTGGGGTGCTCCCACAGCGGGCGGACCAGCTCGAAGGTCTCGCCGCGGTCCTCGGAGCGGTACAACGCGGCCGGTTCCGTGCCCGCGTACACCACGTCCGGCTCCGCGGCCGCCGGGTGCAGCTGCCAGACCCGCTCCAGCGAAGCGCCGGTGTCCTTGGGGAACTTGACGGCCGGTCGGGCCGGCTCGGTCCAGCTGCGCCCCAGGTCGTCGGAGTGGAACACGGACGGACCCCAGTGCGCGCTGTCGCCGCCGGCCAGCAGCCGCGGGCGGTCGCCGCGGGTGTCGATCGCGACCGAGTACACGGCCTGTGCGTTGAAGTAGGGCCCCTCGTCGAACTCCCAGGTCCCACCCCGCCTGCGTCCGATGAACAAGCCCTTTCGGGTGCCCACGGCGAGCAGTACCTCGGTCATGCCGATCACCTCCGTGACGTCTTTGTCTCAGATATCCGCCAGTCTGCACCCCGCCACTGACAGTCACCCCTGGAAACGGTTGCGCCGCAGGTCAGGCGCGAGTCAGGGCGGGGATGGTAACCGCTTGCGGGGAGTCGCGGGCCGCTTTGCGCAAGTCGCGGCCACGGGGGTGTGACCCGTGCGACGGTCGTGTCGGGGGCCGGTCCCTGAGCACCGAGGAGCCGTCCCCCGTATGGAGAGGCGGTACGGCATGTTCGCGCGCTCATGAGGAGGAAACCTTCGATGGCGTTCCGTGGTTCGAAGGTGTGGTTATGGCGCTGGCGGCGCAATCCGCTCAAGCGCCGCGCCGACAAGGTGGAGGCCTGGATCGTGCTCGGGGCCTGGCTGCTCAGCGCCCTCACCGGGGTGTTCGCCGGAATGGGCACCACCCGCTCCGTCGAGCACAACCTGGCCCGCGAGCGCGTGGAGTGGCGGCAGGTCGAGGCACGGCTCGTGGAGGAGGCGCCCGGGACGTTCGCCGGGCAGACCGGGACGGCGAGCGGCGACCGGGTCTGGGCGAAGGTGCGCTGGTCGGCGACGGACGGCTCGTCCCACACCGGCCAGGTCCGGGTCCGCCCCGGCAGTCCCTCGGGCACCACGGTCACCGTCTGGACGGACCGGGAGGGCCTCCTGGTCACCCGCCCGGCCACCGCCTCCCAGGCCGCCCTGCGCGCCTCCCTGATCGGCGGCCTGGTGGGCGCGAGCGCCGCTTTCGTGCCCTTCGTCGCCGGCCGCATGCTGCGCGGCCGCCTGGAATGCCGCCGGATCGACCAGTGGGACACCGAGTGGGAGCGGTTCGGGCCGATGTGGAGCGGGCGCCGGGCCGAGGGCGGCTCGTGGTGAAAAGGCCGCGCCTACGCGTCCCGCAATGTCTCCCGGCACACATCCAGCAAGCGCTCGTCGGTGAAGACGTCGTGCGTTCCGTGTCCCTCGGGCGCGGTGTGCCGTCGCGGGGCGGCCAGTTCGGTCCGGAGCAGGTCGTGCAGTGCGGACCCGTCCGGGCCCATGGCCGCGACGCATTCGGCGACCGGGACGCGGGTGTGCACGTTCTGGGCCCACACGTCGCGCAGCACCGGAAGGGCAAGCTCCGTATCGCCCGAGATCCGCCACAGCGCGCACGCCACCGACTTGCGCTCCCAGGGGTGAGACGCTCCGATCCGCCGCCGCAGTCCGTCGACCGCGGGTCCGGCCACCGGCCCCATCCGGGCCAGTACGTCGGCCGCGGCCCAGGGCTGACCGGGGCCCTCGCCCTCCAACGCCCGCAGGAGAACAGGCAGGACAAGCTCGGCATCCCCCTCGATCGCCCACAGTGAATCCGCCGCCGCGACCGCGCTCCCGCCCTCCAACAGCCCCCGGACCACCGGTATCGCCTCGCGCGCCGCGGCCCCGAACGCCCCGAGCGTCCGCAGCCCTTCTTCCGCCAAGGTGTCCCTCGATCGGTGGTCCTCCGGCGTCCCGAGCAGCAGCCGCAGCACCAGCGGCACGCATTCCCGGTCGTCGAGTTCCCTCAGCGCCATCAGCAGCGGACCGGCCCGGTCGTAGGCGTCCGAAGCGTCGAGGGGGACGCTCGCGAGCCTTTCGCGCAGTGCGGGCGCGAGCGGGGCCGCGGCCTGTCCCAGGTGCCGGACGACCCGGCCCAGTTCGTCGGGCACGTCGGACCCGGCGAGCACCTCGCCCAGGACCGGCACCGCTCGCGGATCCCCGCACCTGGCCAAGGCCTTGAGCGGCCCGCCCAACCACGAAGGGCTGCGCTCGAAGGGCTGAACCCACAGATCGGGGCGGCGCGTCACCAGCGCGGCAAGGTCGTCGGCGGCGGGTACGGCCAGTTCGAAGAGGCCCTCCAGGACGGATGTCGCGGCCTCGAGCAACCAACCCTCCTCGGTGCTCAGCTGAGCACCGATCAGTGCGACGGGTCCGGTGTAGTCGCCGCGCCACTCGCCGATCAGCCCCATCGACATCCACACGGCATTGCACCGGTCGGTCGGGTCCGGGCTGGTCAACTGCCCGTCGAGCAGGGCGATCCGGTCGTCCACCCGATCGCCCAGCGCGGTGTGCAGGGTGCGCAGCAGCTGGGATCCCTCCTCGTCCGAGGGGCGCAACCGCCGCAACCGGCCGACCAGGGTGTCCGTGTCCGGCCGGTCGGGCTCGCACGGCGCGACGGGCCGGTGCTCGGACCGCTCCCGGAGCAGTCCGACGGCCGTGGGCACCAGGTCGGCCGGGAGCCGGTCGGGAGCACAGCCCGCGAGCTGCCCGAGCGCGGCCAGCCGCAGCCCGGGCCCGAACGGCGGTGCGCTCTGGGCCGCCAGGAGGTCGACGGCCTCGGCCGCGTGCCCGGGGTGATGGCGGGCGAGGAACCCGAGCGCCTCGGCCAGCGCGAGCAGCACCCGGTCGTCCCGCTCCACTCTGATCCGCTCCCGCAACAGGCCCAGCACATGCGCCGGTTCGTCGGGAAACCGCACGACGGCTCCCGCGGCCGCCCCGCGCACCGCGGCGTCGGCGTCCCCGGTCAGCCGCTGGAAGACCTCGGCACCCGACCGCACGGCCGTCCTGGCCGTGGCGTACGGGCCGTCCTCGGGTACCTCGCCGTCCCCGCCGATGCTGACCAGGAGCTCCACGATCTCGCTGCGCTCCGGCACCTGGGCCCGTTCGGCGAGCGCGAAGAGGAACGGCACACAGGCGAGCGTCGAGTCGTACACATCTCCCTGGTGGTGCACGGCCCCGTACATCCCGTCGAGCGCGATCTCCCGTTCGGCGGCGTCCGCGGAGGCCAGCCCCCGCAGCAGGCCGGGCACGTCCTCGGCACTGCCGTACGCATGCCGCATCGAAGCCCAGTCGACCTCGTCGATCCCCGTGAACACGCTGTCCTCCCCATGCGAAACGCCATCTGATCGGAGTCTGCACCACGGCACTGACAACGAAGCGGAATCGCGGGGTTACTGTCTGCCAACGGCCCTACGGTGGCCGGTCGTTGCTCCCTCGGTCAGTCCTCCCCGGGCAGCGCACGGCCCAGGATCGCGCCCAGATCGGCCGTGTCGGGAAGCGTGCCGAACGCGTGCCCCCAGTCACCGCCGAGCCGGGTCGCGCAGAAGGCGTCGGCGACCGGGGCCGGGGCGTGGCGGACCAGCAGGGAGGCCTGAAGGGTCAGCGCCATCTGCTCCACGAGCCGCCGGGCGCCGGTCTCGGACGCCGAGGCCAACAGGCCCCGCAAGCGGCCCACGGCCGCGTCCAGGCGAGCGTCCGCCCCCTGCGCCAGGGCGAGTTCGGCGAACAGGGCGTCCGCCGTGCCGGGTTCCCTCACCAACGCCCGCAGCACGTCGAGGGCGTTGACGTTCCCCGAGCCCTCCCAGATCGACAGCAGGGGCGCCTCCCGGTAGTGGCGGGGCATGCCCGAGTCCTCCACATAGCCGTTGCCGCCCAGGCACTCCAGGGCCTCCGCGGTGAAGGCCGGGCCCCGCTTGGTGACCCAGTACTTGCCCACGGCCGTCGCGATGCGCCGGAAGGCCTGCTCGCCCTCGTCGCCGCGCACCGCCCGGTCGGCCGCCCCCGCCAGCCGTAGCGTGAGCGTGGTCGCGGCCTCGGACTCCAGGGCGAGATCGGCGAGCACGTTGCGCATCAGCGGCTGGTCGGCCAGCCGGGCGCCGAACGCGCTGCGATGGCGGGCGTGGTGGCCCGCCTCGACGAGCGTCTTGCGCATCAGCGTCGCCGACATCATCACGCAGTCCAGACGTGTGCAGTTGACCATGTCGATGATCGTCTTGACGCCGCGGCCCTCGGGCCCGACCAGCCAGGCGACCGTCCCGTCGAACTCGGGCTCGGAGGACGCGTTCGACCGGTTGCCCAGCTTGTCCTTGAGTCGCTGGATGCGGAACGTGTTCCGGCTGCCGTCGGGCAGGACGCGCGGCACCAGGAAGCAGGACAACCCCTCCGGAGCCTGCGCCAGCACCAGAAAGACGTCGCACATGGGCGCCGACGTGAACCACTTGTGCCCGCGCAGCGTGTACACGCCGGGCTCGGCCGTGGGGGTGGCCGTCGTGCTGTTCGTGCGGACGTCGGAGCCGCCCTGCTTCTCGGTCATCCCCATGCCCGCGAGCAGGCCCGGCTTCTCGGTCGGCACCCGCAGGACCGGGTCGTACTCCCGGGCGGTCAGCAGGGGTTCGTAGACCTTCGCGAGCTCCGGCTGGTGCCGCAGGGCCGGGACGGCGGCGTACGTCATCGAGGTAGGACAGCCGTGTCCGGCGTCCGTGTGTCCCCAGGCCAGCCCGCCCGCGGTACGCGCGACATGGGCGCCCGGCCGGCCGTCCGCCCAGGGCGCGCCGGCCTGTCCCTCGGTGACCGCGACCCGCATGAGGTGGTGCCAGCTCGGATGGAACTCGACCTCGTCGACACGGTGCCCGTACCGGTCGTGCGTGCGCAGCACGGGCTCGTGGCGGTTGGCGAGCTCGGCCCACTCCTGGGCCTCCACGCTCCCGGCCAGCCGCCCGAGCCGGCGGATGTCCTCCTCGGCCCAGCCGGCGCCCTCGCGGCGCAGCCCCTCCAGGAGGGCCGTGTCCTCGGACGCGTCGTACGGGGCCAGGGGCGGGGGCTGATTGGTGACGTCGTGCGTCGCGCGCGTGGAGTCCATGCAGCAAGTGTTGCACTCTCGCTGCGGTCGTAGCAATGATGCAACACGACATACAGTACGTGACCATGCGGACGAACATCACGGTGCGGCCCGACGAGCCGGAACTGCGCCCGCTGTCCGCGCGCTCGGTCGTGCTGAGCCTGCTGCTGGGGGCGCATCCGCCCGAGCTGCCGGTGAAGGAGCTGGTACGCCGCGTGGAGCCCTTCGGTGTCGGCGGCTCCACCGCGCGGGCCGCGCTCAGCCGGATGGTCGCGGCCGGTGACCTGCGGCGCACGGACACCGTGTACCGGCTCAGCGACCGGCTGCTGGAGCGCCAGCGGCGCCAGGACGACGCCGTTCATCCACGCACGCGCGCGTGGGACGGCGACTGGGAGATGCTCGTGATCACCGCGACGGGTCGCGGCCCCGCCGAGCGGGCCGACCTGCGCACCCGGCTGACCGCCCTGCGGCTCGCCGAACTCCGCGAGGGCGTCTGGTTGCGTCCCGCCAACCTGCGCCGCCCCCTGCCGGACGACCTCGATCAGGTGGCCGAGCGCTGCACCGCCCGTCCCGACCGCCCCGCCGGCGAACTGGCCGCCACGCTCTGGCCGCTCGACGCCTGGTCCGCCACCGGCCGGGCCCTGCTCGCCCACGCGGCACGCGCGGATCGCCCCGCGGACCTCTTCGCCGCCTTCGCGGCGGTCGTACGGCATCTGCTCGCCGACCCCGTCCTGCCCGACGAACTCCTGCCCGAGAGCTGGCCGGGACAGGCTCTGCGCGCCGCGTACACGACCTACCGGCGGGAGTTGGGCACATGATGCGGCGGCCGTGCGAAGCGCCGTGCGGGGACGCTTCGTACGGCCGCCTTCACCGTGGGGGGACTACCTGTAGGTGATGTCCGAGGTGGAGTACAGGCAGTTGGTGCTGTCGGGGCCTGTGCCCACCGCGGTGGTGTTGTTGTACTTCTGGCAGGGGACGACCTTGCGGCTGGAGTCGTTGAGGATCGTGATGCCCCTCAATGTCGCCACGTCGTTGCGGTTGACGTTGATGCCGACCAGGCGCGCGGTGGAGCCGGTGCCGGTCACCTCGATGTTGCTGAGGTTGACCTTGCGCGTGTACTGGGTGGAACAGTCGCCGCAGGACCGGTACAGCGTCTTGAACTCGCTGACGGCGAAGTTGGAGATGTTCACCGTGCCGGGTCCGTTGTGCTGGAAGACCTTGTCGGCGGCCTTCTTGGCGCCGCCGCCCGTCACGGTGTAGGTGGAGCCGCCGCGGAAGGTCGCGGCGTCCTCGCCGACGTCCTCCCACCACACGTTCTGCAGGGTGCAGTTGCCCTCGCAGTGGATGCCGTCGGCACCGGGGGCGCCGATGATGACGTTCTTCAGGGTCGCGCCGGCCGCGAGCTTGAAGATCGGGTCCTGGCCCTCCTCCTGCCCGTCGCCGGCCAGGGCGCCGCTGCCGTAGTACCGCTTCATCCCGCCGTCCACGGTGCCTGAGACGGGGATGGTCGCGGACACCGGCTGGCTGCTGCTGGGCGTCGGCCAGGTGGCCGCGTTCGCCGGAGCGGCTCCGGTAGTCATGATCATGCCAAGCGAGAGGCCGAGGGTGGCCGTCGCGCCGGTCAGCGCGCGTGTGCGGGCGCGCGTACGTGGTGCAGAAGTCATGTCCCGATTCCTTCTGTCCGTCGAGCGGTCGAGGGGGGTGTCAGAGCCTTCCGGCGCCCGCGCCGGACGTCGCCGAGGCGACGACCGCCGAGGCGGACTCCGGGGTGTGGCCGTACGGCGGGCTGGTGAAGCCGCCCGTCCGGGAGATCTCGGTCGCGGCCCCGCCGAGATCGTTGCCGCGCACCACCGTGACTCTTTGCGCATGTGTACGTGGGGGGCGAGTACGCATGGGGGTGCGTCCCTTCAGGAGAGCCCTATTCGATCATCTACCTGAATGCCGTGCGTCAATCTGAACAGCGATGTGCGGACATAGTGACGTTCTGGGCCTCTTGTTCAGCCCGTTGGCCACGCTGCTGAACGGAACGTAGAGGGCAAGCGCTTTCTAGTCAACGCTTTGCGCACAACGGATCGCGTCGGCAACAGGGTGTGTGGGAGCGCTTCCATGGCGGCCATGTGCATGTCACCATGCCTGTTGCTCCCCTCAGCGATGCCCCCCACGAGCCGCCATCACGAAGGGACCCACCGTGTCCGCCACTGCCGGCACCTCCGCGAGGAGACCGCTGCGCGCGGTCCTCGCCGCGCTCCACACACTGCTGGTGGCGTTACTCGCCGCCGGCTTCCTCGCCGCCCCGCAGGCCTCCGCCCGCGAGGAGCTCGCCCCGACCGCGACGCTCACCGAGATCACGAACTTCGGTGCCAACCCCAGCAATCTCCAGATGTACCTGTACGTCCCCGAGAGCGTCACCGAGAACCCGGCGATCGTGGTCGCGGTCCACTACTGCACCGGTTCCGGCCCGGCGATGTATTCGGGCACCGAGTACGCCTCGCTCGCCGACCAGTACGGGTTCATCGTCGTCTACCCGTCCGTCACCCGCTCCAGCAAGTGCTTCGACGTCGCCTCGCCGCAGGCGCTGCGCCGCGGCGGCGGGAGCGACCCGGTCGGCATCAAGTCCATGGTCGACTGGACGGTCGACGCCTACGACGCCGACACCAGCCGGATCTTCGCCACCGGCATCTCCTCCGGCGCGATGATGACCAACGTCCTGCTCGGCGACTACCCCGACGTGTTCGCCGCGGGTGCCGCCTTCTCGGGCGTGCCGTTCGGCTGCTTCGCCACCACCGACGGCTCCGAGTGGAACAGCGCCTGCGCCCAGGGCACCGTGATCCGCACCGCACAGGAGTGGGGCGACATCGCCCGCGCCGCCTACCCCGGCTACACGGGACCCCGCCCGCGCATGCAGCTGTGGCACGGCACCGAGGACGACGTGCTGCGCTACCCCAACTTCGGCGAGGAGATCAAGCAGTGGACGAACGTCCACGGCGTCGGCCAGACCCCGGCGGCCACGGACACACCCCAGTCCGGCTGGACCCGCACCCGCTACGGCGGCACCGGTGACCGGGCCCCGGTGGAGGCCATCAGCCTCCAGGGCGTCGGCCACAACCTGTACGCCTGGGGCATGGCGGCCCGCGTCCTCACGTTCTTCGGCCTCGACAGCGACGGCCCCGCACCCCAGCCCCCGGCCGGCCCCTGCAAGGTGACCGTGACCACCAACGCCTGGAACACCGGGCTGACCGCCTCGGTGACCATCACCAACACCGGCACGACCACGCTGAGCGGCTGGCGGCTCGGCTTCACCCTGCCCACCGGCCAGACCATCACCAACGGCTGGAACGCCACCTACGCACCGAACTCCGGCGCGGTGACGGCGACGAACGCCTCGTACAACGCCACGCTCGCCCCGAACGCGAGCGTCAGCATCGGCTACCAGGCGACGCACACCGGCAACAGCGTGGCGCCGGGCGCGTTCACCCTCAACGGAACGGTCTGCACAAGCGGTTGAGGTCCCCGGGGCGGCCGGAGCCATCCGGCCGCCTTCCGGTGACTCAGTACGGCAGCAGGCGTCCCGACGGTGTCCTGCGGTCGATCTTCTCGTCCCGGGGTGCTGCGGGGCGGCGGCTGACGCGGATGCGGGTCTGGCGGTTCATGGCGCCCTCCTCACGTTCGATGCGGCCAGCCTTGTCGTCGGGCGCCCCCGGCACATCGTGCCTACGGAGACATCGACCCCGACCTTCCGGGAGTACGTGCTGGGGGCGCCGTACTCCGGAGGGAGGACCGGAGGGCTCGTCGAGATGGAGCCCCGCGTGAGGGTCAGACCGACCGGTGGTACTGGTCCGGCACATGCACGTCCCCGCCCAGCTCGCGCGCCGCGTGCCGGGCCCACGATGGGTCGCGCAGGAGTTCACGGCCCAGCAGCACCGCGTCCGCCTCGCCGTTGACCAGGATCTTCTCGGCCTGCTCGGGTTCGGTGATCATGCCGACCGCGGCCACCGGCAGTGCGGTCTCCGCCTTCACCCGGGCGGCGAAGGGGACCTGGTAACCGGGGCCGGTCGGGATGCGGACGCCGGAGGCGTTGCCGCCGGTGGAGACGTCGAGGAGGTCGATGCCATGGGCCTGGAGGTCGGCGGCGAAGCGGACCGTGTCGTCCGCCGTCCAGCCGCCCTCCTCCAGCCAGTCGGTCGCCGAGATACGGAAGAACAGCGGCTTGTCGTCCGGCCACACCTCCCGTACGGCGTCCACGACCTGGAGGGCGAAGCGGGTGCGGTTCGCGTACGAGCCGCCGTAGGCGTCCGTGCGGTGGTTCGAGTGCGGGGAGAGGAAGTTGCTGATCAGATAGCCGTGGGCGCCATGGATCTCGGCGACCTCGAACCCGGCGGCGAGGGCGCGGCGGGCGGCGTCCGCGAACTGGCCGACGATCTCCTGGATCTGAGCGACCGTCAACTCGGTCGGCACCGAGTGCCGTTCGTCGAAGGCGAGCGGGCTCGGCCCCAGCGGCCGCCAGCCGTACCCGTCCGTGCCGAGCGGCGCGCCGCCCTTCCACGGCCGGTCCGTGGCCGCCTTGCGGCCGGCGTGCGCGAGCTGGATGCCCGGCACCGTGCCCTGCGACACCAGGAAACGGGTGATCCGGCGGAACGCCTCGACCTGGGTGTCGTTCCAGATCCCGAGGTCGTACGGCGAGATCCGCCCCTCGGGGCTCACCCCCGTCGCCTCGACGATGACCAGGCCCGTGCCGCCGGCCGCTCGCGCCGCGTAGTGAGCGAAGTGCCAGTCGTTCGGAGCCCCGGTCTCAGGGCCCTCGGGCGCCGCGGAGTACTGGCACATCGGCGGCATCCACACCCGGTTGGGGATCGTCAGATCGCGCAGGGTGTAGGGCTCGAAGAGTGCACTCACGGCGGGCTCCAATCATCACGGGACCGAGTGGTCGACTCGTACGATAGGCATCGTAGTACGGAGAGTGTCAAACTACGAGAGGTCTCGTACAATGGGTGCCCCGAAGAGTCTGGAGCCGTCGTGACCTCTCCCGCCGTCAGCAGCCGTGATCTTCCGCACCCGGCGCGCGAGGAGATCCGGCTGGAGCCGATCCTGCACGCGCTCTCCGACCCGATGCGCCTCCAGATCGTGCGAGAGCTCGCCGCCGTCGGCGACGAGCTCTCCTGTTCGCAGTTCGAGCTGCCGGTCACCAAGTCCACGACCACGCACCACTTCCGGGTGCTGCGCGAGGCCGGGGTGATCCGCCAGATCTACCGGGGCACGGCCAAGATGAACGGCCTGCGCAAGGACGACCTAGACGACCTCTTCCCGGGACTTCTCGACAGTCTCCTCGGTGCCGCCTCCCGTCAGGCCGGCCGCCTCGGGAGCGACTGAACCGGCCTTCGAGGGAAGGTGGTTGAACAGCAGGTTCAGCACGATCGCGGTCAGACAGCCCGCGCTGATGCCGCTGTTCATCACCGTCTGGAACCAGTCCGGGAACTTCTCGTAGACCGCCGGCACCCCGACCGGCAGCATGCCGATCGCCACCGAGACGGCCACCACCGTCAGGTTGTTGTTGCCCTTGAAGTCGACCTGCGCGAGCGTCCGCAGGCCGCTCGCCGCGACCGTCCCGAACATCACCAGACCCGCCCCGCCGAGCACCGGCGCCGGTATCGCGGCCACGACCGCGCCCAGCTTGGGCAGCAGGCCGAGCAGGACGAGGATGCCGCCCGCCGTGGCGACGACCCAGCGGCTGCGGACCCGGGTCATGCCGACGAGGCCGACGTTCTGCGCGTACGCCGTGTACGGGAAGGTGTTGAAGACACCGCCGAGGACGGTGGACAGACCGTCGGCGCGCAGACCGTCCGCGAGCGAGCGCGGCTCGACCTTGCGGTCCGTCATCTCGCCGACGGCGATCAGGTCACCGGTCGTCTCGGTCATCGTCACCAGCGCCACGACCAGCATCGAGACGATCGCCGAGAACTCGAAGGTGGGCGCTCCGAAGTGGAACGGCGTGCTGATGCCGAGCCAGTCCGCGTCGCCGATCCCGTCGAAGTCCGTGAACCCGAACGGCACCGCGACCGCGAGCCCGACCACGATGCCGATCAGGACGGCGATCCGGCTCAGGAAGACCGGCGCGAAGCGCTGCACGGCGAGGACGACGAGCAGGACGAACCCGGCGAGCGCGAGGTTCTTCGGCTCCCCGAAGTCGGGCGAACCGACGCCGCCGGCCGCCCAGTTGCCCGCGACCGGGAGCAGCGACAGGCCGATGATCAGGATCACGGTGCCCGTGACGAGCGGCGGGAAGAACCGCAGCAGCTTGCCGAACACCGGCGCCAGCAGCATGATCGCGAGCCCTGCCACGATCACCGAGCCGTAGATCGCGGGGAGTCCGCCGCCGGTGGTGCCGATCAGCACCATGGGGGAGACGGCGGCGAAGGTGCAGCCCTGCATGATCGGCAGGCGCACGCCGAAGCGCCAGAAGCCGATGCACTGGATGAGCGTCGCTATACCGCACACCAGGAGATCGGCCGTGATGAGGTAGGCGAGGTCGGCGGGCGACAGTTTCATCGCGCTGCCGACGATCAGGGGGACGGCCACGGCTCCGGCGTACATCGCGAGGACGTGCTGGAGGCCGAAAGCGGCCAGTTGGCGTACGGGTGGGACTTCGTCGACGGGGTGTACGGGAGCGGTTGTCGTCATGAGCGAGACCGTAGGCTCCTTGAACAGTTTGTTGATTTCCGAGCTGTTGCCGCTGTGTGTCATGCCCACCCGGACGTCTTCCACCCTGCTACGAGGTGATCCTCCGCGCTGCGGCCAGCAACGACTCCCAGTCCGGCAGCTTGACCACACTCCGCCCGAGCGAGGCCCCGAGCTCCGCCTCCGCCCGTTCGATGGCGCACCACCCCGTCCACTCGACGGGCTCGATCCCGTCAGCCCTCAGCGCCGCCAGCGGATCGCCGGCCAATTCCCTGCGTACGAGAACGGCGGCATCCTCCACCAGCGACGTCACCGTCTCCTTCGCGCACGGACGGTTCGTGCCGATCACCCCGGTCGGCCCCCGCTTGATCCACCCCGCCACGTACTCACCCGGCGCGACGGCGCCCTCGCGCAGCACGCGCCCCGCGAGGTGCGGCACCGTGCCGGTCGCGGGGTCGAACGGCAGGCCCTCCAGCGGCACCCCGCGATAGCCCACCGACCGCAGCACCAACTGGGCCGGGATGTCCTCGTACCGGCCGGTCCCCGTCACCCCGCCCCGTCCGTCCGGGAGCGTCCGCTCGAAGCGCACCGCGCCCACCCGCCCGTTCTCCGCGAGGAGTTCGACGGGCCGCAGGAAGAAGCGCACACGGATCCGGCGCGAGGCGGAATGCCCGGGAGCCGTGGCCCAGCCGCGCAGCACCTCCACGTTGCGGCGCTGCGCGGCGGGCAGGGCGGAGGGGTCGAGGTAGGCCGGGTCCAGCGCCAACTCCTCGGGTTCCACCATCACTTCGGTGTCCGGCAGGCCGCCCAGCTCGCGCAGTTCCTTGGTGGTGAAGCGCGCCTGGGAGGGGCCTCGTCGACCCACCATGTGGACCTCGGCCACCCGGCTCGCGGCCAGCGCGGAGAGCGCGGCCTGCGGCATGTCCGTGGGGCTCAGCTCCGCGGCGCCCCGGGCCAGCATCCGTGCCACGTCGACCGCGACGTTCCCCACACCGATGACCACGGCCGAGCGGGCGTCGCGTACGAATCCGTCGTCGACGGCGTCCGGATGGGCGCTGTACCAGGACACGAACTCGGTGGCCGACCAGCTGCCCGGCAGGTCCTCGCCGGGAACGCCCAGATGCCGGTCGGTGGCGGCCCCCACGCAGTACACGACCGCGTGGTAGAGCTCCAGCAGTCGCGCGGCGGGCACCCCGTCCTCGCCCACCCGGACGCCACCGAGGAAGCGCACCCGCTCGTGCTCCAGGACGGTGCGGAGATTGTTCTGGAGGGACTTGATCTTCTCGTGGTCCGGCGCCACCCCGTAGCGCACCAGGCCGTACGGACACGGCAGCCGGTCCAGGACGTCGACACGGACCGACGGATCCAGCTGGACGAGGCTCTGGGCGGTGTAGCACCCGCTCGGCCCGGAGCCGACGACGGCGACACGAAGCACGGCGGTACTCCTTACCCGAGGGATCAGAGGAGATCGCTGATGTCTCCAGCATCGCACCGTCGCTGCTGCGCTGACAGGGTGCTGTACAGGTCCGTGGACGCGTGTCCGTTGGTATGGAAAGTGATCATGCGGTTACGTTGCGTGTGTGCTAGAAGCATCGTTTCTTAATCTTTCTGATCGTTGCCCGACGGACGGTGCGGTGTCCGTGTGGCCCGCGTGGGAAGTGCGGGAGGGTGAGGGCGCCACGGCCTGGTTCAACGTCCGGCTGGCGTTCACCGACGGAGCCCGGGTCGACGCGCTCGCGGTCGTGGCGGAGGGACAGGTCTCGATCGAGGACGTCCGGGCTCAGCCCGCGCTCTCCCTGGACGACCTCGCGGTGTTCGCCGACTGGATCGAGGGCCCGCTCTTCGAGGCGTGCGGAGCCGGACCGGTGGAAGAGGACGACGAGCCGGCCGGATCGCGGCGCGCCCGGCCCGCCTGGCCGCGCGGTGTCGAGGGCCGCCGGCTGCTGGCCCAGGAGTACCGCGCGGCCCAGGAGGAGGGGTTCGACCCGGTGCTCGCGGTGATGTGCGCGACCGGGCACAGCCGCCGCAAGTCGCTCAGGTTGATCGCGCAGGCGCGCGACGCCGGATACCTGACACCACGTCATGCCAGGCGCTGACTAACGCTGTTGAGGTCGCGAGGGGCCTTACAGCATGTCCCGCATCCGCGAGATCTCGGAAGTCTGCTGGGCGACCACGTCGTCGGCCATCTCCTCGATCCGGATGTTGTTGCCCTGTCCCTTCACGTCGGTGGCCATGGTGATCGCCCCTTCGTGATGCGTGATCATCAGGGTGAGGAAGAGCTCGTCGAAGGCCTTGCCCCTGGCGGCCCGCAGCTTGTCGATCTGCGCCTCGGTGGCCATCCCGGGCATCGAGGCGTGGTCGTGCGCGTTGCCCTCCTGCTCTTCCTCCTCCTTGCCGTACGTCTTCAGCCAGCTCCGCATGGCGGCGATCTCCGGCCCCTGGGCCGCCGCGATCCGCTCGGCCAGCTTCTCGACCTTCGTGGACTTCGCGCGCTCCGGGGCGAGTTCGGTCAGCTCCAGTGCCTGGGTGTGGTGCTCGATCATCATCCGGGCGTACGCCACGTCCGCGGAGTTGGGGGAGTCGT
Source organism: Streptomyces sp. NPDC001536 (assembly GCF_042894505.1). Classification (NCBI taxonomy): domain Bacteria; kingdom Bacillati; phylum Actinomycetota; class Actinomycetes; order Kitasatosporales; family Streptomycetaceae; genus Streptomyces; species Streptomyces sp. NPDC001536. The sequence continues at coordinate 26,094 of NZ_JBIAVQ010000013.1, read as the reverse complement.
CCTCGGCGCGCTGGTCCGCGGCCTCGTCGGCGGAGAGGGTGCGGTTCGCCTCGCCGGGCTTGCCGGGGACGAGGACCGACGGTCCGCTCGGGGCCGGTGTCGCGTCCGAGTCCGCGTCGCAGGCCCCAACTCCCAGCATCGCGAGGGCGGTGAGGGCCGCCGGGGCGAAAAATCTCATTGCGATCTTGTTGCCCCCTGTTGGTATGTGCATGGCGAAGACAATACTTCGGTCGTGCGAGAACCGTTCCGAGGTGAACGGAACTAGGGAGGAAACAGTGATCCTGTTGAAGAATCCCCGAACGCGGCACAGACGACTGGGAGTTGCCACGGCCGCGGCCGGGCTCCTGGCGGCGCTGCTGACGGCGGGACCCGCGGTCGCCACCCCGGACCCCGGGGACGGCCCCACCGTGGGCGAGGAAGTGTCCCAGAGCACCGAGGCCGAGGTCCGGGCCGCGATAGCCGACGGCGAGATACCCGGCAAGGACGAGATCGTCCACTCCGACAACATCGAGCACGTCTCCAACTCGCCCAAGGCCCTGGCGAGTCTCAACTCGGACCTGGCGTTCCAGGGCAGGTACGCCTTCTCCGGCAACTTCGACGGCTTCGTCACCTACGACATCAGCAACCCGAAGGCACCGAAGATCGTTTCCCAGGTCCTGTGCCCCGGCTCCCAGAACGACATCTCGGTCTCCGGGGACCTGCTCTTCCTGTCGACCGACTCCTCGCGCACCGACAACAGCTGCAACAGCACCACGCAGCCCGCGACGGAGAAGTCCTCCTGGGAGGGCATCAAGGTCTTCGACATCAGCGACAAGGCGAACCCGAAGTACGTCGCCGCCGTCGAGACCGCGTGCGGCTCGCACACCCACACGCTGGTGCCCGAGCGCAAGAACGTCTACGTATACGTCTCCTCGTACTCGCCGAACGCCGCCTACCCCGACTGCCAGCCGCCGCACGACGGCATCTCCGTCGTCAAGGTGCCGCGCAACTCCCCGGAGAAGGCGGCGGTCGTGAGCTTCCCGGTGCTGTTCCCGGGTGAGGGCCCGGACGGCGGCGGCAACCCCGGTGGACCCACCAACCCCGGCGTCTCCAAGACCACCGGCTGCCACGACATCACGGTGCTGCCCTCCAAGGACCTGGCGGCGGGCGCCTGCATGGGCGACGGCATCCTGTTCTCCATCAAGGACCCCGAGAACCCGAAGGTCATCGACCGGGTGCAGGACAACGTCAACTTCGCGTTCTGGCACTCGGCGACCTTCAACCAGAAGGCCAACAAGGTCGTGTTCACCGATGAGTTGGGTGGCGGCGGCGCGGCCACCTGCAACGCGGCGGTCGGTCCGAACCGCGGCGCCGACGGCATCTACGACATCGTCGGCAAGGGCGACAAGCGCAAGCTGGTCTTCCGCAGCTACTTCAAGATCCCCCGCCACCAGGCCGACGTCGAGGTCTGTGTGGCCCACAACGGCTCGCTGATCCCGGTCAAGGGCAAGGACATCATGGTCCAGGCCTGGTACCAGGGAGGCGTCTCCGTCTGGGACTTCACCGACTCCGCGAAGCCGAAGGAGATCGCCTACTTCGAGCGCGGCCCGGTCAACACCGAGCAGCTCACCACCGCCGGTCCCTGGTCGGCGTACTACTACAACGGCTACATCTACTCGAACGACATCGCCAAGGGCTTCGACGTCCTGAAGATCAAGGACCGGCGCACGGACGCGGCCAAGTGGGTCCGGCTGGGCGAGCTCAACGTCCAGACGCAGCCGGACTACTTCGACTGACCGGCCGCGGGATCGCCGGTCGCGAAGAAGCGCGACAGATCGGTCTCGTACGTCCCGTCGGACGCCTCAGCGGTGTCCGGCGGGACGCCCAGCTCCCAGTCCAGCCGGTAGCGCCCGAACAACTCGGCCCGCAGCACCGGGATCGGCATCGGAACACCGGGCACCAGGGCGGCGTAGACAGCGCCCATCAGCAGGGCGCGCAGCATCGGATAGTCGGCGTCGACGTCGTCCGAGCCGTAACGGGCGACGGTGTCCCGTAGCAGTTCGGCCAGGCGCCGCTGTTCCGGGCACGGCAGGAAACCCTCGGCCTGAAGCAGTCCGGCCATGTGCTGGCGCATCAGTACGGGACGCTCCCTGGCCAGGCCCAGGATCGCGTCGATGGCCCGCGCCATCCGCTCCCTGCCGTCGTCGGTCCGCGGCTCGCGCTCCAGCGCCTCCTCCAGCGTGCGGTGCATCAGCCGGTGCACGGCGGACTGCACGAGCTGGCGTTTGCCGGGGAAGTAGTACGACGTCAGCCCGCGCGCCGAGCCGGCCCGGTCCGCGATGTCGCCGAGCGTCGTCGCCTCGTAGCCGTGCTCGGAGACCAGCTCGACCGCCGCGTGCAGGAGCCGCTCCCGGGAACGGCGGCGCAACTCTTCATTGACCGAGGCGCTGCGCGGGGACATGCTGTAACTCCTGCGTTGACTGGTTACCAGCCAACTATACTCAGCACGTCCGGACCAGCCGAGGAATCCGCTGGTCAGGGCTGCCGTCTGCCTCGGGCGACGCGGGGGATCGTCCGAGGCGGGCGGTTCTTCCGCCCCAGTGGTGGCCTGAGGCTACTTACCGGCGGTGTTCTTTCGGGCTCCGTCCACGAGATCCAGCACCGGCAGCAGCCCGTCCGGGCGCTCGGTCACCGGCAGATGGTCCACGAAGTGCACCCCGCACCCCAGCGCGGCCGCACCGCCGTCGGCCCGCCGGTCGTCACCGACCATCAGGGTCCTGCGCGGGTCGGCCCCGAGTCCCTCGCAGGCGAGGGCGAACAGCCGGGGATCCGGCTTCTGGACGCCGTGCTCGTACGACAGCGCGTAGACGTCCACGTACGGGTCGAGGCCGTGCTCCCGGAACACGGGCCGCAGGTCCCAGCCGATGTTGCTCACGACCCCGACGCCGATCCCGCGCCCGCGCAGCGCCCGCAGCACCTCGGCGGCGTCCGGGTAGGGCTGCCAGGCGGACGGTGACCGGTGGCGGTCGTAGAGCCGGTCGTGCAGCCCCGGGTCGGGCAACGGCACCTGCCGGGAGAGCCCGGTGTAGGTGGCCCGGTGCAGCTCGGCGCTCTCGTCCCGGGTCGCCCACCGGCCGGCCAGTTCCTCGGGCACCCGCACCGGATTCGCTCCGCCCGGCAGCGCCCCCGCCACCTCCAGCGCCCTCGCCGCCGCGGTGATCTCGGCCTCGGGGAGCGCGATCCCGGACTCGGCGAGCGTTCCGCGCAGCCAGGACTCGGTGGACTCGATACGGAACAGGGTCCCGGAGAAGTCGAACAGCACTGCGATCATGCGGAGATCCTACGAGTCGACGTTCCACTCGACCGGAAGATCGCTGCCGCAGAACACGCACACGAAATCTTCCTCACGCACCACGGAACACTCCCGGCACCGCTCGCAGCGACGGAACACGACCTCGTGGGTGAAGCCGCCGGGGTGGCCGACCCCGGCGGCCTCCAGGGCCCGGGCGACCGCCCGCCACGACGTGAGGTCCGGGCAGTAGCCGGTCGACTGGTTGCTGATCTCGTGGGCCGTCCACCGCCCCGAGGCGCGGCTGAAGGCCATCTCGCCCGCCGCCAGGACGGGACGCCCTGCGGCGCACGCCACATGCTCGCTGCGCCGCGGCGCGAGCCGCAGCCGGCCGTCCAGGTCCACGACGAAGGTGTACGGCTCCCGCGCCTCGGCCTCGCCGCGCTCGGTCACCCAGGCCCCCAGGTCGGCCGGTGAGCCGATGGCGCGGCCCTCGGAGCCGGGGCGGACCGCCGCCCGGATCTCCACCGGTCCCACGTAGCGGTAGCTCACGTGTTCCGACGTCCGTGCACGAGCACCGCCACGGCCACCACCAGCAGTCCCAGCAGCCAGCCGCCCACGACGTCGGTGGTCCAGTGGACGCCGAGCCAGATACGGGTGAGACCGACCCCGACGACGGAGAGCACGGAGACGGCCAGGGCCGTACGGAAGACGCGTCGGCCGGCGTCGTAGTGGTGCAGAAGCCACAGCAGGAGGCCGCAGACGACCGTGGCGGTCATGGCGTGACCGGAGGGGTAGGCCGCGAAATGGGCCGAGTCGACGGGGTCCGGCCAGACCGGGCGGGGACGGTCGACGGCGGCCTTGAGCCCCTGTTGCAGCAGGGTGCCCAGCAAACACGTGATCCCCAGCCACAGAGCCGTCCACCACGCCTGCCGTCGCCACATAAGCCACAGCGCGACCACCGTGCACAGCAGGCGCATCGTCCACGGGTCCCACACCCAGTCCGTGAGGATACGGAAGGTCTGGGTGAGCCCTGACTCGTCCACCGCCCAGCGGTGCGTGGTCGCCGCGATGTCCTCGTCGAGGCCGATCAGGGGGTGCCACCGGACCGCTACCAGGGTGAGCAGCAGTACGGAGCACACGGTCAGGGCACCGGCCGAGCGGAGGGCGGTGCGCTGGTCCTGCGGGCGGGACGGGGCGTCGAGGGGCGGCGAGTGCATACAACGATCCTCTCCGACCTGTGGGGCAGGAGGCCAATTCCGCTGTGCGCCGGCGTTCTAGCCGAGTGCCCGCAATCCCGGCACGAACGCCACCAGCACCGGAACCACCGGCACCAGCGCCGCCGTCGCCGTCAGACGCAGCCGGCGGGCCGCCGTGAGCCGGTCCGGGGCGGTGAGCAGGCGGTTCACCCGCTGCGGGACATGCGCCTGCGGGGTCGGGCAGGGGCCGAACACCCCGCGGTCCTCGTTGAGTTCCACCAGCGCCAGCGCGGTCGTCAGACGCCCGAAGCGGCGCGAGGCCATGTCGTCCGCGGCCAGCTCGACGAGCCGGTGCATCTCGTCGCGGAACGCGGCGAACACCGGAACCTGCGGAAAGCCGCCCGCCAACGCGCCCGAACTGTGCAGCAGCCAGTCGTGCCGGGCCTGCGCGTGACCCTCCTCGTGGGCCAGCAGGGCGTCCAGCTGCCGCCCCTTCAGGCGGCGCAACGCGGCCGTGGTGATGACCAGTCGGGGCGCCGATCCGGGCAGCCACCAGGCGTCGGGCCGCTCGCCCTCCAGGACCACCAGACGGCCGGAGCCCTGCTCCTCGCCGGGCAACAGCGGGGCCCGCACCAGGAGTTCGGCCCGGCGCAGCCGCCGCCGCGCACGGGCCCGTACGACCTCACGGACCAGCATCGCCGCGCTCCACACCCCGCCCAGCGCCAGCGTCACCGCGGTCGTCGCCGCCCAGCTGCCGCCCCTGCCGAGCGCGTACGCCTCCACGACCCCGGACGGCGCCGACGCGAAGACATGGCCGCGCACCGCCTGCCAGGCGGCCGCCGCGCTGAGCGTCATCGACAGGGCGCAGCACAGGAGTACGGCCGCCACCGCGCACTGCCACACCCACAGGGCGACCACGGGTTCACGGTCCACCCAGTCGGCCCGGGCGAGCAGCCGAGGGGCGAGGACGGCGGTCAGCGCGCCGAGCAGCAACAGTGCCGCGGGGACCATCATGGGAGCAGCCTATGAGCGGCGTACCGCGCGGGGGTACGGCCCGCGAGGGCAAAGTGACGCAGGACACGGAGGAGTTCAGAGCGTCGCCAGCATCGCGACCATCGCGATCCCCATCGACAGCCGGCACGCCCGCGCCAGCTCCGGCCGATCGCCCCAGCCGACACTCCCGCCCCCGGCGGCCACGGGCACCAGCCGCACCCCGGACAGCAGGACGTACCCCACGAAGTAGAGGAGCAGCACCCCGGTCAGCAGAGGGATCCCGGATCCCGCGTGATGCCCCGGCGAGGCGGCCATCACGACCGCCATGTAGACCATCGCCGACGCCCCCACCAGGTGGTGCAGATGGTGGGTGCTCGCCCGTGCCGCCCACAGGGCCCGTACGGCGGCCGCGCCGAACACGACGGCGTAGACCGACCAGGCCCATGACGGCGGAGTGAACACGGCGGCCGGTACGGCCATCGCGGCCATGCCGAAGCCCATGAGCGCCTCGCCGCCCGCCGCACGGCGCTGCTCCTCGACCTCGCTGCGCATCCGCAGCAGACAGTAGGCCCCGGTCGCCGCACACAGCGCCACCAGCAGCCAGCCGGGCGAAGCCGGTCCGTGCACACGCACCTCCCCGCTCGACGGTCGGTCAGGGATGCGATGCCCCGCCCCCGTGGCGCGCACGCGGGCGCAAGGGTGTACACGGGGAGCATTCGGCGGAGCACGGCAGGTCAGCGAAGGGCCATCAGAATCCTTTACGAGTAAAACACCTGTTAAGCTTGTAGGTATGAGCAGCGCGACCCCACGTCTCCCCCTTGCCGGCGTCCTGCGCCTCGGCCGACCCTCGGACATCTGGTTCAAGCCCGCCCTGAGCGTGGTCGTCGCGGTCGCCCCGCCCAATCTGACCTTGCTGGCGCTCGGCCGCCTCGACCTGGCGATGTACACGATGGCCGGGTCCCTGTGCGCGCTCTACGCCCACAACCGCCCCTACGCCGCCCGGGCCCGCACCTTGGCCCGGGTCGTGCTCGGTATGCTCGCCGGTCTCGCCGTCGCCCTCGTCGCCGCCTCGCTCACCGCGAGCGCCGTCGCCCTCGTCACCGTCGGCGCCCTCCTGGCCGCCGCGCAGAAGGCGCTGTGCGACGCGTCCCGCATCGGCCCTCCCGGCAACGTGATCTTCACCTTCATCACCTCCGCCGCCCTGTTCGCCCCGCAGACCCCTGCCCAGGTCCCCGGCCACCTGGCCCTCGCCGCCGCGGCGGGCGTCTGGGCCTGGCTCATCGGCATGGCCCCCGGCCTGGTCCGCCCGCACGGCCCGGAACGCCGGGCCACCGCCCACGCGCTGCGTACCGCCGCCGCGTACGCCGAGAAGCCCGACGACCCCCGCGCCCGCGCCGCGGCGGCCGCCGCCGTCCAGGCCGCCTGGCAGACGCTGCTGTCCGCGGGCGCCCGCACCGAGCCCCGCCGTGCCCTGGACCGCCTCGTCGTCCGCGCCGAGGTCGCCCTCGCCGCCCCCGCCGACACCGACCCGGACCGGCTGCGGGCCTGGGCGCGCGACCTGCGCGGCAACGGACCGGTCCCACGGACCGAGGACCGGGGCGAGCTGCTCGGCATCGACGCCGAACTCAGCCTCGAAGGTGCCCCGTTGTGGCGCCGGCTCGGCCCCCTGGCCCCCCTCGCCCTGCGCACCGCCCTCGGCTGCGCCCTCGCCGGATACGCCTCCCTGGCCCTCGGCGTCGGCCGCCCCTACTGGGCCCTGGTCACCGCCGCCTCCCTCTACCAGGCCAACCTCACCCTCACCTGGAGCCGAGGCGTCCAGCGTGTCGTCGGCAACCTCGCCGGCGTCCTCCTCTTCGCCGCCGTCGTCCCGCTCGCCCACCTCGGCCCGGCCGCCCTCGTCCTGTGCTGCCTCGCCTTCAACTTCGGCGCCGAGGCCCTGATCAGCCGCAACTACTGGCTCGGCAGCGTCTGCGTCACCCCGATGGCCCTGCTCATCACCGAGTTCGCCGGCTTCCAGGAGCCGGGCCGGCTGATCACCGAGCGGATCGCGGACACCGTCGTCGGCGCCCTGGTCGGCTTCGTCGCCGCGGTCGCCGTCACCGACCGGCGCTCCGGCGACCGCGTCGAGCGCGCCCTGACCGCCGTCGACCGCGCCCGCGAACGCATCGCCCGCCTCCTCGCCGAGCCCCACCCTGCCCCCGCCGCCCTGGAGCCGGCGCGCCGGACCCTGGCCGCCGCCCTCGTCGAACTGCGTGCCACCGTGGACGCCGCGTCCGGCGAGTGGTGGCAGCGCGCCCTGCCCCAAGAGCGGGTCGTCCTCGCCGAGCAGGCGGGACACCGTACGCTCGCCGCGACGACACGACGGCTGACCAGCGCGACGACGGAGGACGTACGGCCATGACGGCGGAGACCAGCAGGGGAAGCGGCCCGCGGACGGACACGGTCGCGGCGGTCGTCCGGCAGTGGCAGACCGTCCATCCCGGCCTCGACACCGGACCCATGGAGATCATCGGCCGCATCAACCGCTCCGCCGCCCTCCTCCAGCAGGCCGAGGACGCCCCGCTGCGCCGGGCCGGCCTCAGCCGCCCGGAGTTCGACCTGCTCGGCGCGCTCCGTCGCACCGGCCATGAACTGACGCCCGGCGATCTGGCCCGGGAGACCTTCTCCTCGGGCGCCGCCGTCACCAAGCGCCTCAAGCAGCTCACCGAGCGCGGACTGGTCGAGCGCCGCGTCGACAGCCGCGACCGCCGGGTGGCCCACCTCCGCCTCACGGACGCCGGTCGTGACCTCGTCGACGGGATCCTGCCCGAGCAGCTCGCCTACGAGACCGCGGTGCTGTCCGTGCTGGACGGCGAGAAGCAGGGTGAACTCGCCTCACTGCTCGGCGAGTTGCTGACGCAGCTGGAGGGCCGCCTCGGGGCGCTCCGCGTCTGATCAGCCGTATCGGAAGTTTCGGAGGCGGCTTCTCCATTGACGTGATCCACGTCCGCTCCCTAGGTTCGATTCGCCGACTGATGTGCGAGATACCGGACGAAAGAGAGATGCCGTGGCAGCCCACACGCTCACCGTCGACCTCGGCACCGAGACGGGCCCCTTCCACGGCGGAGCGAGCGGCACGCTCTACGGCCTCTACGGCGACGGTGTGCCCAGCCGTGCCGTCGTCGAGGGCATGTACGTCCGCACGGTCGCCACCAAGGCCCAGGACGGCGTCCAGCACCCCGGCGCGGACGCCCTGGAGATCCTGCCGTCGTTCGTCGCGGCCGGCGGCCAGGACGTCTACCTCTACATGCCGGACATCCTGCGCGGCTTCCCCTACGAGTGGCCCGGCGCGACCGGCGAGGAACGGCTCGCCGGCTTCACGGAGAGCATCCGCAGGCAGGTCGAACAGGTCCTGACCATGGGTGAGTTGAAGGCGCACGTCGTCTACGTCCCGTTCAACGAACCCGAGGGCAACATGTTCGGCGAGGGGGAGTGGAGCTACGACGGCACCTCGTGGCACACCGACCCCCGGCACTACTTCGCCGCCTGGCGGGACATCCACCGGCTGATCAAGGGCCTCGACCCGGACGCCCGGATCGCCGGACCCAACACCTGCGTCCTGTACCCCGAGGTCAAGGGCTTCCTCGCCTGGGCCAAGGAACACGGCGTCCTGCCCGACGTGATCACCTGGCACGAGCTGTCCTCGCCCGCCGAGGTCCGCACGAACGTGGCCAAGTACCGCGAGTGGGAGCGGGAGTTGGGCATCGGGCCGCTGCCCGTCAACGTCAACGAGTACGCCCACAATTACCACGTGTCCGTCCCCGGGCAGATGATCCAGTGGATCGCCGCGATCGAGGAGTCCAAGGTCGACGCCGACATGGCGTACTGGAACATCGCCGGCAACCTCAACGACTCGGCCGTCGAGGCCAACAAGGCCAACGGGCAGTGGTGGCTCTTCAACGCCTACGGCCAGATGACCGGGAACACGGTCGCGGTGACCGCGCCCCAGCCCAACGTCCAGTACACGCTCCAGGGCGTCGCCACGCTCGACCGCGAGAAGCGGCAGGCCCGGGTGCTGTTCGGGGGATCGAGCGGTTCCGCCGACATCGTCGTGCGGCGGCCCGACCTCTTCGGCGCGAGAGTCCGCGCACGGCTCCAGGAGATCCCCTGGACGGGCCAACTCGGCGCCTCCACCCAGCCGTTGATCCTGAAGGACGAGGAAATCCCGGTGGTGGACGGGACGGTGACGCTGCCCCTGACCGGCCTCGACGAGATGTCCGCCTACCAGCTGATCCTCTCGCCCGGAGACGGCACCGTTCCCGCGCAGCCGCCGGCGGGCTGGCGGAAGACGTACGAGGCCGAGGACGCCGCCTACACGGGCAGCGGCTACTCCAGGAACGGTCCCGAGGGATCCCCGCAGCACGTCGACAGGTTCGCCACCTCCGGCGGCTACCACGTCGGCGGCCTGCGCACCGGCTCCGACGGCGTCCTCGCCTTCGACGTCGAGGTCCCGCGGGACGGGACGTACGAGATCCGTGTCTACGCCAACGCGCACAACCTCGCCGAACCGGTGCGGGAGCACGGGCCCACCAACGTGTTCCTGCGCGTCGACGGCGAGCACCCGCGCGAGCTCCTGCTGCCGCTCGGCTACAAGCCAGCCGTCTGGGGCCACACCGACACCGACGTGGAGCTGACCGCGGGCCGCCACCGGATCACCCTCGCGGCACAGGACCCCGACCTCGGCGCCACCCGGGGCGACGCGGTCATCGACCGGCTCGACCTGGTCCTGCGCGACCCGCAGACCGTCGCGCGCTACGACGCCGGGTACGCGGCCCTCGCCGACGGAGCGCGCGTGAGCGGCCCCGCCGCCGTGCTCCCGCCCGGCGCGACCGCGACCTTCTGGGTGCACGCGGCCGACGACGGGGAGGCGACCGTCGGCCTCCGCGGAGACGGCGAAGGCCTGCTGACGGTCAACGGGGAGGAGATCGGGCGGATCGGGGACGCCGAGCTCCCTGTCTTCCTCGCCGGGGGCGTCAACAAGGTCACCGTCGCGGCGACTTCGGAAGAACTCCACCTGGAAGCCGTGACCGTCGGCCCCTCACGCGGCCTGCTGCCCACCACGTCGTACGCCGCCGAGGCGGGACAGCTCACCGGCACCGCGAAGGTGGCCGCGTTCTCCTACGCCACCGGCGGCAAGGCCGTCGACGGCATCGGCCGCGGCCCCGCCAACGCGCTCACCCTCACGGTGACGGCCGACCGCCCCGGACGCCACGCCCTGACGATCCGCTACTCCAACGGAGAGCAGCCGCCGAGCACCCACTACAACCCGGACCCGGTCTGCCGTCACGCGGACCTCACCGTCAACGGGGACGACACTTGCCGCGTCCTGTTCCCCACCACCTTCCACTTCAACAACTTCTGGCGGCTCTCCGTCCCCGTCACCCTCCGACAGGGCGCCAACACCGTCACGTTCACCGCCGACGAGCTCCCCGACTTCGACGGCACCGGCACCAACTCGCACGGACAGCGCTCGGCCTACGCCCCCGTCCTCGACTCGGTGACAGTGACGCCGCTCGCCTGACGACCTTCCCTGACCAGGCCCGGGTCTAGGTCCGAGGCCCTCGTCCCCGGACCGGCGGAGATCATCCGGAGGCCCGATGCCGGCGTCCGGGGGCGCGGGCCACCATTCCGGTGGAGACCATCCAGAAGGAGCGCATCATGTCCTACCCGGAGCACCTCTCGTACCCGGAGCCCCGCTACCACGGGGACAAGGGCGAAGTGAACGCCGTCTTCCGCCCCTCCGACACCCCCGCGGACCTCTCCTCACCCGGCGGCTCGACCCACTACCTCGCCACTCATGCCTCGACCGGCGGCGAATTCGGCCTCTACAAAGCGGAGTTGGGCCCGCGGTCCGCCGGGGCCAGAACCCACTTCCACAAGGCGATGTCGGAGTCCTTCTACGTCCTCTCGGGCGAACTGGAGCTCTACGACGGCGAGAAGTGGGTCACCGGCCGCGCGGGTGACTTCCTGTACGTGCCGGTCGGCGGTCTGCACGCCTTCAAGAACGTGACCGACGAGCCCACGTCCATGCTCATGCTCTTCTCCCCGGGCGCCCCGCGCGAGGAGTACTTCGAGCGGGTCGCGGAGATGACGCGGCGCGGCGGCGAGGAGCTCACGGAGTTCCGCGTCCGGCACGACAGTTACTTCGTGGACTAGACGACGTCGGTCGCCGTACGCCGGTACCCCGAGCGCCGGTCGTCGATGTCCGTCCAGCGGTCGCCGTAGATCGTCCGGACGACGTTCGGGTCCCGTACGAAGTCGTGCGGGAAGCCCAGCGGCACCGCGCTCACCTCGTCCAGACGGGCCACCGCGTCGGCGTCGAGGCGGACGTCGACGCTGCCGAGATTGTCGGCGAGTTGGTGCTCCTTGGTGGCCGCGACGATCGGGACGACGTTGCCGGGCCGCTGGAGCAGCCAGGCCAGCGCCACCTGGGCCGGGCTCCAGCCGCCCTGCTCGGCGACCTCCAGGACGGCGGTGACGACCTCTTCCTCCTGTGCGCTCGCCTTGCCGTCCCAGGAGTCGAGCCGGCCCGACTCGCCCCGCCGGTACTTGCCGGTCAGCTTTCCGGCCGCCAGCGGCGCCCACGCCAGTACCGCCTGTCCGAACGCCCGCGCCTGCGGCAGCAGTTCACGCTCCGGGGTGCGCTCCAGCAGGTTGTAGCGGAGCTGCGAGCCCGCGAACGCGGTCCAACCCCGCAGTTCCGCCAGGGTGTTGGCCTGCGCGATCTCCCAGGCGGGCCAGTCCGAGACACCGACGTACAGCACCTTCCCGGTCCGTACGAGGTCGTCGAGCGCCCGCATCACCTCGTCGACGGGGGTGAAGTTGTCCCGGGCGTGCACCCACAGGACGTCGAGCCGGTCGGTGCGCAGCCGTTCCAGGCTCGCCTGCACCGATCCGACCAGGTTCTTGCGGTGGTTGCCGGCCGCGTTGACATCTCCCGCGCGAGTGCCGCATGTGTACTTGCTGGCCAGCACGAACTCCTCGCGCCGCCCTTCCAGCAGCTCGCCGAGGATCCGCTCCGAGGTGCCGCCCGAGTAGATGTCGGCCGTGTCGATGAAGTTGCCGCCCGCGTCGGCGTAGGCGTCGAGGAGCTTGGCGCTGGTCTCCTTGTCGGAGCCGGCGCCCGGGGCCTCACCCATCACCATCGCGCCCAGGCTCAGCTCGCTCACGCGCAGACCGGTCCTGCCGAACAGTGTGTAACGCACGATTCAGTTCCCCCTTCGGGCAGTTCGTGCGTACGACGCTATGGGCTGGAGCGCACTTCAACGCAAGCGCGTTTCGTGGCGGCCGCGGATCAGTGTTCGGCGCCCGCCGAGTACACCCCGAACATCGCCCCTTGAGGATCCCGCAGCACCGCGATGCGCAGACTGTCGGGCACCGTCGTGGGCTCCATCAGGACCGTGCCGCCCGACTCCGTCGCCGTGGCCGCGCTCGCGTCCACGTCCGCCACCGCGAAGTAGGGCAGCCAGTGCGGGGGCACCTCGGGCGGGAACTTGTCGTCCATCGTCACCATGCCGCCGAAGTCGGCACCGTCGAGACCCCACTGCGTGTAGCGCTCCGAGGCGTTGACACTCCAGCCGAACACGGTGGTGTAGAAGTCCACCGACCGCTCGGGCTGCCTGCTCATCAGCTCCACCCAGCCCAGCGAGCCCGGCTCGTTGAGCAGTCCCGCCCCCTCGAAGCCCTGCGCCTGCCACACATGGAAAGCGGCGCCCTGCGGATCGGCGACGGACGCGAAGCGCCCCATGCCGGGCACGTCACCGGGCTCGAACGCCACCGTGCCACCGGCCGACTTGACCTTCTCCACCGTGGCGTCGACGTCCGCCACGGCGAATGTCACGAACCACGTGACCGGCTGCGGCTCCTCACCCAACGGCACGAGCGCGGCGACGGAGAGATGACCGACGTACGCGATGGTGTAGCCGCCCATCTCCTCACGGGAGTCGGTCTCGGTCCGCCAGCCGAAGAGCTCGCCGTAGAAGCGCTGCCCGGCCGCCAGATCAGGAGTTCCCACCTCGGCCCAGCAGGGCCCGCCGGCCACCGGCTTGTCGAGTTTCATGGCGTCACGGCCTTCCTGCCGACGCGGGCGTCCCCTTTCGCACGCTAGCCCCGCTCGACCGCCCCTGCCATCCGGCGTCGCACTCTGGCCCGGCGGCCATGGGCCCGCGTACCCTCGACGGCGTACCGCACCTCATGGCGGCCTCCCCTCACCACCGACCGGAGGTATGCCCGCCCCAGAGGTGCGCCCCTTCCACCGCGACGACCGCGGCAGCTGACCGAGCGGTCAACGCCCTCCCCCCACTCTCGGCTTCGCTCGAGCGGGGGGACCCCCAGCCGCCGTCGTCCCCGGCGTCTCCGTCTCCACGAACACCGTGCTCAGCGCCCTGGAACGGCGACCCGACGAGTTCCTCACCGACCCCTGGATGTGCGAGCGCGTCACCCTCGTCGCCGAGCAGCGCCGGCACGTGGTCGCGGCCGCCCATCTGCTGCGGTACCGAGAGGACCCCGAGGTCGGCGAGGCCTACCGGGGACGCGGGCGAGCTGACCTCGGGCGGCTTCCGCGAACTGACCCGCACCGACCGAGGCTGGGAGCACCGGCCCTAGATTCCCGGCCGGTACCGGATCGGGTGGTCCGCCGGGACCTCCACCAGCACGATCGGGGTGCCGTCGGGATCCGCGATCCACATCTCGATCAGACCCCAGGGCTCCTTCACCGGCGGCCGGACGATCTCGACCCCCTTGGCCACCAGCTCCTCGTGGGCGGCCGTCAGGTCCGCGACCTGCATCCACAGCCGCACCGCCGGGGACGGGGGCGTCTCGGAGCGTCCCGAGAGCTCCAGGAAGCCTCCACCGAGGAAGTAGACGGTGCCGCGCTCGGGGCCCGTGCCGAACTCGCGGTAGACGCCGAGGCCGAGCTGCTCGCCGTAGAAGACCCGGGAACGCTCGGGGTCGGTGGGGTGGAGGAGGGTCCGGCCGCTGAGTACATGCACCATGCGGCGGAGCCTAGTGGGAGCGCTACGCTCGTCCGTGCCCGTGCCGTGCCCGAGAGCGGAGATACGCCCCATGACCGCTGGACTGACGTTCCGCGATGCCGTCGACACCGACGTGGACACCCTGGTCGTGCTGATCGAGTCGGCGTACCGCGGGGACTCCAGCCGGACGGGGTGGACCACCGAGGCGGACATCCTGGAGGGGCAGCGGACCGACCCGGAGGGCGTTCTCGCGGTCATCAAGTCGCCCGACAGCCGGCTGCTCACCGTCGAGCGCGACGGCGAGGTCGTCGCCTGCTGCCAGCTCGAACACCGCGGTACCCACGCCTACTTCGGGATGTTCGCGGTCAGCCCGAAGCTCCAGGGCGGCGGCCTCGGGAAGGTGATCATCGCCGAGGCCGAGCGCAGGGTCCGTGAGGAGTGGGGCGCCACGGAGATGCACATGACGGTGATCTCCGTACGCGACGACCTGATCGCCTGGTACGAGCGCCGCGGCTACCGCCGTACGGGCCGGATGACCCCGTTCCCGTACGGCGACGAGCGGTTCGGCGTTCCGCAGCGTGACGACCTTCAGTTCGAGCTGCTGGTCAAGCCGCTGGTGTGACGTTCATGCAGGGGGCTACGCGGTGAAGCGGGCGGTGCGTTTGATCTCCGGGTAGTCGGTGGTCGCGCCGTCCAGCTGGAGGGCCCGTACGAGCCGCAGATGGTCCTGTGTGTTCACCACCCAGCCGATGATCCTGAGGTCCGCCTTGCGGGCGGCCTCCACGACCTCCAGCGTGATCCGTCGGATGTTCAGACAGACCGTCGCGGCACCGGCCTCGACGGCACGGTCCACGATGTCGGTGCCGTACCGGCTGGCGATCAGCGCGGTCCGTACGCCCGGCACCAGGCGGGAGATCTCGGCGATCGCCTCGTCATGGAACGAGGACACCTCCACCCGGGCGACCAGGTCCCGCCGGAGCATGACCTCGGCCAGTGCCCGGGCCGCCTGCATGTCCTTGATCTCGGCCTGGAGCGGCAGTCGCACCGCGTCCAGGACCTCCTCGAAGACGGGCACGCGCTCACCGCGGCCCGCGTCCAGGGCGCGCAGTTCGGCGAGGGTCTTCTCGGCGATCGGACCGGTCCCGTCGGTCGTGCGGTCCACGTCCGTGTCGTGCATGACGACCAGGGCACCGTCCTTGCTCAGGTGCAGGTCGAGTTCGATGACGTCGAGGCCGGCCTGCTGGGCGGCCACGAAGGAACGGAGGGTGTTCTCGGGTTCGAGACCCATGACCCCGCGATGACCGATGGTAAGGAAGTTCAAGGTTCAACTCGCTTCCGTCGACGGCGGCTCGGCGTGCGCGCGGACCGGAGCGGACGATCGCGCGGGCAGATCCGCAGCCTAGTGCGCCCGGCCGGTGATGAACCCGCGCGTACACGGGGGATCGGGGTGACACGGGAGGCGGCACCAGCCCGGTACGGCTCCGGGTGGTCACCCTGGCGTGGGCGAGTCCTGCGGACATTGACCACGCGAGTCCGCCCAGAGGAGCACGTCTACCCATCTGGGCGGCTCTCATGGCATCCGGCAGGAAAAAGTTTCGTGACCATGCGGGTGTGCAGGATAATCTCCGGAGTCTGCTCTTGCTGGAAGGAAGCTCATATGCATACGGTGTCCTAACGCGAGGTTCTCCCGTGGAGGATGGGACATGACGGAAATTCTTGTGCAGGCGGCGACGGGGGAGCAGGCTCCTCCCGTGACCAGGGTGGTGGAGCACCCGGCATGGCCCGTGCTCAAGGATGCTGTGGAGCGGATCCGGCCCTGGCAGGCCAAGGACGGGTCGATCGACTTCACCGCCGAGGGCGCCCCGGGGCGCACGGACGCCGAGGCCGTCGTACGGCAGGTCGTCGACGCCGTCGAGCAGCTCTCCCCGCTGCTCCCGCACGACACCGCCTACCACGAGGCCCTGGTCAAGGACCTGAAGCGCTGGGCCGACGGCGGCTTCGAGGTGCCCGACTTCCTCGACTCGCTGCTGGCCTTCCAGCCCGCCAAGGGGCGCGCGGACGGTCTCCAGCACCTGGTCGTCTTCCCGATGTACACCCAGAACGGCAACCCCGACCGCAATCTCGAAGCGGTCGTGCTGCGCATGGTCTGGCCCGACTGGCTGGCCGAGCTGGAGCGCACGCGCTATGACAACCCGCTGTTCTGCGGCATCAAGTTCGAGGACTTCACGGCCGGCTACGACACGAACTCGGCCGTCCTCTTCCCGGAGACCATCGCCGTGCGCGAGGCGCCGGAACGATTCTCCTGGGGTGGCATCTTCTGCGACCGCGAGGCCGCCCGCTTCCGCCGGGTGACCGACGCCGCGGTCGGCATCCTGGGCCTGGAGCTGCCCGAGGACATCGCCGCGATGGTCCACGACCAGACGCGCTGCGAGGAGGCCTTCGTCCTGTGGGACATGGTCCACGACCGCACCCACAGCCACGGCGACCTGCCCTTCGACCCCTTCATGATCAAGCAGCGCCAGCCGTTCTGGATGTACGGCCTCGAAGAGCTGCGCTGCGACCTCACCGCCTTCAAGGAGGCCGTGAAGCTGGAGGCGGAAGGCGTCTCGCAGGCCCGTGACGTGCAGTTCGCGGTGCTCTTCGACCGCATGTTCCGCTTCCCGGTCACCGGCGAGCGGGTCCGCAACTACGACGGGCTCGGCGGCCAGCTGCTCTTCGCGTACCTGCACAAGCACGACGTCGTCCGCTGGACCGACAACAAGCTTTACATCGACTGGCAGCGCGCCCCGCAGGTCACCAACCAGCTCTGCGCCGAGATCGAGGACCTCTACCGGGCGGGCATCGACCGTCCCAAGCTCGTCCACTGGTTCGCCGCGTACGAGCTGGTCTCCACCTACCTCGCCCCGCACCCGGGCTCCAAGTGGGCCAAGGGTCCCGACGCCCTCGACCTGACCCAGCCGCCGCGCAAGCTCGTCGATGACGTGCTTCCGGACGAGTTTCCGCTGAGCATGTTCTATGAGGCCCTCTCCAAGAAGCTCAAGAACGTGATCGCCTCGACTCGCGGCATCACGGCGGAGAGTGCCGAGCGAGTGGCCGCGTGAGCGACCACGGCACCGAGAACACTGCACGGCAAGCTCAGGAGGCGAAGAACATGGCGGGGAACGGAGCTCTCAGCGGTGCGGTGATCGCGGTGGCCGGCGCGGGCGGTCCCGCGGGCCGCGCGACGCTGCTGCGGCTGGCCGAGGCCGGGGCGACCGTCGTCGGCGCGGACAACGACCCCGAGCGTCTCGCGGAGGCCGTGGACGCGGCCCGCTACAGCGCCGGTGGCGCCTCGGTCACCGGTGAGCCGGTCGACCTGCTGGACCTGGAGTCCACCCGTGACTGGGCCGCGCGGATCGAGAAGGACTTCGGCGGTGTCGACGGCGTGGTCCACCTCGTCGGCGGCTGGCGCGGCAGCGAGACCTTCATCAAGACGAGCCTGGACGACTGGGACTTCCTGGAGCTGCTGCTCATCCGCACCGTGCAGCACACCTCCCTCGCCTTCTCCGAGGCGCTCCAGCGCAGCGACCGCGGACGCTACGTCCTGATCAGCGCCGCGGGTGCGACCAAGCCCACCGCGGGCAACGCCGCGTACGCCGCCGCCAAGGCCGCCGCCGAGGCCTGGACGCTCGCCATGGCCGACTTCTTCCGCAAGGCGGGGGCCGGTGCGGAGCTCAGCTCGGCCGCCACCATCCTGGTGGTGAAGGCGTTGGTGCACGACGCGATGCGCGCCGAGCGTCCCAACGCGAAGTTCGCGGGCTTCACGGACGTCAAGGACCTCGCGGGGGCCATCGCCGACGTCTGGGAGAAGCCCGCCGGGGAAGTGAACGGAAACCGTCTGTGGCTCACCGAGAAGCCGTGAACCCTCCCAAGACCGACGCCCGCCGGCACCACGACCCGGACAGCCGGGGCTTCGCCAGCGACAACTACGCCGGCGCCCACCCGGAGGTGCTCGCCGCCCTGGCCCTGGCCAACGGCGGGCACCAGGTCGCCTACGGCGAGGACGACTACACCGAGAACCTGCAGTCGATCATCCGCAGCCACTTCGGCCCTACGGCGGAGGCGTTCCCGGTCTTCAACGGCACCGGCGCCAACGTCGTCGCCCTCCAGGCGGTCACCGACCGCTGGGGCGCGGTGATCTGCGCGGAGAGCGCGCACATCAACGTGGACGAGGGCGGCGCCCCCGAGCGCATGGGCGGCCTCAAGCTGCTCACGGTGCCCACGCCGGACGGCAAGCTCACGCCCGAGCTGATCGACCGGCAGGCGTACGGCTGGGACGACGAGCACCGCGCGATGCCGCAGGTCGTCTCGATCACCCAGAGCACGGAGCTGGGCACGCTCTACACGCCCGACGAGATCCGCGCGATCTGCGACCACGCCCACGCGCACGGCATGAAGGTGCACCTGGACGGCTCCCGCATAGCCAACGCGGCCGCCTCCCTGGACGTCCCGATGCGGACGTTCACCAACGCGGTCGGCGTCGACATCCTGTCGCTGGGCGGGACCAAGAACGGCGCGCTGTTCGGCGAGGCCGTCGTGGTCATCAACCAGGACGCCGTCAGCCACATGAAGCATCTGCGCAAGCTGTCCATGCAGCTCGCCTCCAAGATGCGCTTCGTGTCGGTCCAGCTGGAGGCGCTGCTCGCCAAGGACCTGTGGCTGCGCAACGCCCGCCACTCCAACGAGATGGCCCAGCGGCTCGCGGAGGGCGTCCGTGCCGTGCACGGCGTGGAGATCCTCTACCCGGTGCAGGCCAACGGCGTGTTCGCCAAGCTCCCGCACGAGGTGAGCGTGCGTCTGCAGAAGCGGTTCCGGTTCTACTTCTGGGACGAGACGGCGGGCGTCGTGCGCTGGATGTGCGCCTTCGACACGACCGAGGAGGACGTGGACGCGTTCGTCGCGGCGCTGAAGGAGGAGATGGCGCACTAGCGGCCTCCCCATCAATGCATAGGTATGCGGTCACCCGAAAAAGAATTGACTCTCGGTGATCGCGTTCCTATGCTCTGCGGTCATGGAGCTGATCCAGAACACCCCTGACCTGTCCGCGTACTTGGCGGCCGACCAGGTCATCGACCATGACCATCCGCTGGTCCGCGAGACGGCTGCGCGCCTCGCCCCGGAGGCCGCGGACTCGTATGCCTATGCGCAGCTGGCGTTCGAGTTCGTGCGCGACGCCATCCCCCACTCGCAGGACTCCGGCGACCTGCGTGTCACCTGGCGGGCCTCCGATGTGCTCGAACAGGGCACCGGCATCTGCCACGCCAAAGCCCATGCGCTGGCCGCGCTGCTGCGGGCCGAGGACATCCCGACCGCCCTCTGCTATCAGCGACTGGCGAGCGACGACGGGACCGGGCATGTCGTGCACGGTCTGGTCGCGCTGCGGTTCAACGGGGCCTGGCACCGGCAGGACCCGCGCGGCAACAAGCCGGGGGTGGATGCCCGGTTCTCCCTCGAAGGCGAGCGGCTGGCGTGGATCCCGGATCCGCAGTCCAATGAGGTGGACTACCCGGTGCTGTACGCTGAACCTCATCCGACCGTGTTGAGTGTTCTGCAGGCCGCCCCCGACCGGCCCCACCTGTGGAAGACACTCCCTTCCGCACTCTGAGGCAGTCGATGACCTTCTCCCTGACCGTGTCCGACGAGGTGCGCGCGCTCGCGCCCGGCTTCACGCATGTGGGCGTCGAGGCGCACGGCCTCGTCAACGGACCGAGCACCGAGGCGAGTTCCGCGCTTCTCGACGACGCCGCCCGCCGTCTCGCCGTACGCCTGGCAGGGCGGGCCCCGCACGAGGACCCGCACATGGCCGCCTGGCGCGAGGCCTACACGGCGTTCGGGTCGAAGCCCTCGCGCACCCGCAACTCGGCGGAGGCGCTGGCCAAGCGCGCTCTGGCGGACGGTGGGCTGCCCCGGATCAACCTGCTCGTCGACCTCTACAACGCCATCAGCGTCGCCCATCTGATCCCGGTCGGCGGCGAGGACATCGACCGCATCGAGGGCGGGATGCGCCTCGTGCGGGCGAGTGGCGACGAGGACTTCGTGACCGTGGCCGGCGGCGTGGAGACCGTCGAGCACCCCGACGCCGGAGAGGTGGTCTGGCGCGACGAGCGGGGCGTGACCTGCCGGCGCTGGAACTGGCGCCAGGGGCCGCGCACCCGGCTCACCGAGGAGACCGTCTCCGGCATCTTCCTGCTGGAGAGCCTCGCGCCGATGCCGGTCCCCGAGGTGGAGGCGGCGGCCGCCGAACTCGCCGAGCTGCTGGAGAAGTTCAGCCCCGGGGCACGTATCGAGGTGCACGAGGCCGACCCGGTGCGCGGCTGATCCGTCGCGGTCGTTAACCTCCCGGCATGCGTGATGGGGGAGCAGCGGAAGACGGCACGAGTGTGGACGCGGAGCAGCCGACCAGGCCGCTCGCCCGGCTGAGGAAGCACTGGCTGCTCACCTCGGCCGTGGCGCTGGCGGTGCTGGCGACGGCCACGGCCGTGCCGGTCGTCCTCGCGGACTCCGGGGACGAGCCCCGATGCCAGGAGATCCCCGCGTCGACCCGCGCGCTCGCGAAGGACCCGGCGGCCGCCACCCGCGCCCTCGACCCGGGCGACGAACTGACCCTGTTCGGCGCCGTGCGCGACCTCCTGGTGCACGAGAACCCGTGCGGGGACGGCGCCGAGGTGCTCGGCCGGGTCGTGGAGGCGGCCACCCGTGCCCCGGACGGCAAGCCCCACACCCTCGCCCAGGCCCGCGGCGCCTACGCGGTCGTGGCCGCCTTCGACGACACGGAGGTGCCCGCCGGCCTGGCACCCGGCCTGGCCCGTCTGCTCGCCGAGTACGTCGTGGACGCGAACCGCTATCTGAGCCCCGACGACGAGGCCTACACCCCGGCCGCCGACGCCACGTCGGCCGCACCGGACGACACCGGGTGGACGACGTACGGCCGCTTCCTCGCCCCCGGCGAGGCGCACGCCGACTTCGAGCACGCCCAGCCCTATTCGTCCGTGGGCGCGGACCCGGAAGCCCTGATGGCCGAACTCGCCAAGGACCCCGAGGCGTTCGCGATCCTCTACGACGCCCAGCGCGCCTACCTCGCCTACTACCTCGAACGCCTCACCCGGGCGGGCGCGGACCCCGACCACCACCCGGAGCCGGACAAGGACGGGACACCCCGGCCCGCCGACACCTGGGTCGACATCGACCTGGAACACCTCACCGACCGCGTCGGCACCCTGATGAACCTCCGGGCGCGCTACGCCAGGGAGGGCACCATCCCCGACCTCGCGGCCTTCGACAGAGTCGTGCAGCAGCACACGCGCGGCACCTATCGGGCGGCCACGCGACAGCTGAGCAGCCGTCCGCCGATGGGGGACATCGCCGAGCGACAGGTCTCCGGGCCGGTCGCCGGGGACCTGATGGACGGGCGGCACCAGCTGTTCACCGTGCTGGACGCCTGGGCCAAGGCGCGGAACGTGCCGCCGGAACGCGCCTCGGACCTGCGGCAGTTGATCGACGACCGGTACGTCAGGGCGCTGTGGATGACGTTCTGAGCGGACTCAGCCGCCGAGCTCCAGGTCCGAGCACCCCCGCTGCCGCACCTGCTCCCGGGCGAAGGCCGTGAGCAGCTTCCGCTTCACGGCCTCGCCGACGCCGGGGATGTCCTCGTCGTCGCTGAGCGCGAAGTTGGCCGCCTCGCCGTCGCAGCGCGCCGTCGCCGTACGGGCCGCGGGCAGGCGGCTCTCCTCGGCGATCAGACGGCTGCTCCAGTCGCCGTACCAGGCGGCGAACGACAGCTGGGTCTCCATCTCGCCGGAATCGGCGTCCCGCGCGTACAGGTCGCAACGCCCCACCGGACCCGCGTCGTTCATCAGCGTCGCGACCTGCCACCGGGACGCTTCGAGCAGCCCGGACTCGTCGGCCCAGCCGCAGGCGGTGTCCGCGGACCTGTCCAGAGACACCGTCTTCGGATCCCTGTCCGGATCCACCGGTGCGGCATCGCCCTCGGGTGTCCTCAGCGGCTCGGCGCCGCAACCCAGCCGCTCGGACGCGGAGTTGGCGAGCGTCACGGCCGTCTCGTAGGCGGCGGGCGTGCCCCACAGCGTGTCCCGACCCAGCCGGGTGCGCACCAACAGCTTGGGCTGGCGGCCCTCGTCGTCCTTCTTGAGTTCCGGACAGGGCACCAGGAGCTGGAGAGCGCCGAACTTGTCGATGAAGCCGGGCAGTCCGTCCGGCATCGGCGCCATGGTGTCGAACCCCGACTCGGGGAAGACCGTCATCAACTCCCGGTCCAGGTCGTCCCGCCGGGTGTACGCCTCCATCATCAGCAGCCGGTCGCTGCGCAGTTCGTCGCCCTCGAAGCCGAGGGAGCAGCCGTAGTCACCCAACTCCGGATGGGAGGCGCTCGTCGCGTCCTTGAAGTGCGAGCCGTTGCGCCCCAGTTCCCGCACCGCGTCGACGGGCAGCGATCCGTCGCAGGCGGTACGCAGCAGCCACCAGTCGTTGACGTACGGGGTGGCGATCCAGCCGCCGATCCCCAGCACGACCGCAGCCGTGACCGACACCTTGATCCAACGCCTCATGCCCAGCCCCCGTAGCGCGCCACCGGATCGTCCGACGACCACGTGAAGAGCCCCGGGCACCCGGTTTCCGTTTACCGCCGGGACCCTATCGGCCGCGCCGCACCGCGCGGACCGCGGGGTGTCAGCGGGCCTCGGACGCCTTGACTTCCTCCGGCGTCGGCGCGGTCCCACCGAGATGCGCCGGCATCCACCACGTGTCGTTGGCGTCCTTCGGCCGGACCGGGTACGCCCGCTGCGCGGCCTCCAGCATCTGCTGGACGCTCTCGCGCAGTTGGCGGGTGATCGCGCCCGCGTACTTGTCCTTGGACGCCTCGATCGCCTCGCCGACGCGGATCGTGATCGGGATGTGACTGCGCTTGAAGTTACGAGGGTGGCCCTTGGTCCACAGTCGCTGCGTGCCCCACACCGCCATCGGGATCAGCGGGACGCCCGCCTCCTGGGCCATGCGCGCGGCACCCGACTTGAAGGACTTCAGCGTGAACGACTGCGAGATCGTGGCCTCCGGGAAGACCCCGACGATCTCGCCGGAACGCAGCGAGTCCAGCGCGTGCTGGTACGCGGTCTCACCCTGCTTGCGGTCCACGGGGATGTGCTTCATCCCGCGCATCAGCGGTCCGGAGATCTTGTGCCGGAAGACGGACTCCTTCGCCATGAAGCGAACGAGTCGTTTCTGCGGGAGCGCCGCCAGGCCGTCGAAGATGAAGTCCAGGTAGCTGATGTGATTGCTCACCAGCACGGCGCCGCCCGAGCGCGGGATGTTCTCCGACCCCTGGCAGTCGATCTTGAGGTCCCACGCCTTGAACAGCGTGAGCGCGAGGCCGACAGCGGGTCGATAGACAAGCTCTGCCATGGACGGGGTGGACCCTTCCTTCTCTGCTGGGAAAGACGGCTCCCGGCGGGAAAGTTACGGCGCCGTAGGTTTACGGCATCTCGCAGATCGTGCCCCAAGAACGGACCGGGGGCCAGTCTTCGTGCCCGTGAACGGCGAGATCCTTGTCACGTCGGCTGCTTGATCCACCTCGTGCTTTTACGCCGCCTTTACTGCGTACGTACCGTTACCCGCCGCACGAGCAGGTACACCTCGCAGCCCAGGCAGTACCCGAACGCGGAATTGAGAAAGGCGGCCGCGAGCGCCGCGCCGGTCGCGGCGAGCCCCAGCCATGTCGGTCCGAGCGCGTAGCCGACGAGCCCCACGGCGGCGAAGACGAGCCCGACCGCCTGCGCGAACCGCGGCGGCTCCGGCGCCTCGAACTCGGTCGGCGGGCCGATCCGGGGTCGCACGGCCTTGCGGAACAGCCAGCCGTACGGCGAACGCGCCACTCCGCCGGCCGCGCCCAGGGCGAACGCCAGGGTCTGCCAGGCCAGGAGCCACACGTTGCCGGTGATCAGCACGACCGCCAGTACTAGGGTCGTCACGGCCGCCCCGAAGCGCGGTCCCCTCACGTCGATGTCCATGAATCAAGCATTCTGCATGGAAAACCGTTCGTGGCACCGGGAATCTTTGCAGTCTCGTGAACGCTGGAGCCCAGTGATGGCCGGAGTTGTGGTGTGTGTGGTGGTGCTCGCCGTCGCGAGCGCCTATGGAGTGCTGCACAAGCGGCGGAGCGGGAGAGTGCGCGTGCGCGGGCGTGACGACGGCAAGCGGCTCGGCGCGGCCGAGCTGGGCGGGGAGTTGGGGGAGCGCGCCACGCTCGTCCAGTTCTCCAGCGCCTTCTGCGCGCCCTGCCGCGCCACCAAGCGGATCCTGGGCGAGGTGGTCGACATGGTGCCCGGAGTCGCCCACATCGAGATCGACGCCGAGGCCCATCTGGACCTCGTCCGCGAACTCGACATCCTCAAGACGCCGACCGTGCTCGTGCTGGACGCCGATGGCCGTGTCGTGCGGCGGGCCACCGGGCAGCCGCGCAAGGCGGACGTCATCGCGGCGCTGGGGGAGGCGGTTTGACCGGGCTCACGCGGACGGTGAGGCATCTCCCATATGCCGGAACGTACTTGACTGTGCGCAGCACCTATCGTCAGCCTGACCGTATGCCTTCGGAACTCCTTCTCTTCGGGCGGGTCCATGTCGACCTCGCCCGTACGGCGAGCGCGCGCTGTCCGGGTTGTTGAGCAGCCACGGACCCCCTCGCCCCTCCTTGCCGAAGGATCACTCCATGACGGCCTCGCCGGAACTCCGTACCCCTGAACTCGCCTCCGCCGACCTCCTGCGCTCCGTCTTCCGGCGGCACGCGGCGGGGGTCGCCGTGATCACCGCCGGTGGCGAGGAGGGTCCGGTCGGCTTCACCGCCACCTCCCTCACCTCGGTCTCCGTCGAGCCCCCGCTGCTCTCCTTCGGGATCGGTGTCGGCGCCTCCAGCTGGCCGGCGATATCCGAGGCCGACCACGTCGGCGTGCACATACTCGGCGAGCACCAGCAGGAGCTGGCCGCCACCTTCGCGCGCAGCGGCGCCGACCGCTTCGGCACGCCGACCGCCTGGCGCGAGGGCCCCGAGGGTGTGCCCGTCCTCGACGACGTCCTGGCCTGGCTGGTGTGCCGGGTCGTCACGCGCGTGCCCGCCGGGGACCATCGCATCGTCCTGGCCGAGGTGCTCCTCGGCGATCCGGCCGGTGCCGGCCGTCCGCTCGTCTACCACCAGGGCCGGTTCGGCGGGCTGCGCGACTGACGCCCACTTCTGCGAAGCGGTCGAGTTCCGATTACGCTGCGTTGCGAAGGTCACAGTTCAAAGCGCTTGCTTAGCGGGAACGAACTGGGTGTACTGACGAGTAATATTTCGTTCGGAGCGCGGGTCGCCCCGAACGGGATCGGCCGCTTGGGGCGCCTATGCTGCCTGCAAGTAGGCAGCAGAGAAATGTCGACGCAGCAGTAGGAGAGCCGGCGTGAGCTTGAGGATCGTTGTCACCGTGAAGTACGTGCCCGACGCCACTGGCGACCGGCACTTCGCCGATGACCTGACCGTCGACCGTGACGACGTGGACGGCCTGCTCTCCGAGCTGGACGAGTACGCGGTCGAGCAGGCCCT
>NZ_JBIAVQ010000012.1:0-332448 GCF_042894505.1 Streptomyces sp. NPDC001536 | reverse complement strand
GTCAGCCCGCCACCCTGCGCGTACCGCATACCACCGGCCTACCGCAGGGATCACCACCCGTCACCACCCCCGACAACACCCCGAGGAAGTCAGTAATGCTGTTGTCAAGCCACGCGGGCCTACGAACGCGGACTGCCAGCCTTCATCGGGCTGACGGACTCGGCCGGCTGAGGACCCCATACCGGCGCTCAACGCGGCCCGGGCCGAATCGCGACGCGGATCTCGAAAGCGACGTCGTCCTCGGCAAAGGACGGGAACCTTCGCCTGTTCCCGCTCGACGCACTGCCCGATCCGATCCCGTCATGAGACATTACGTCGAACTCGAACAACAGGCAGTCCGGGGGCACTTCCCCAACACCGGCTGCCAGTCCCGGTCTCCGGCCGTCCCTGCTTCAACACGCTGAACTCGACAGGGAAGCGCAGAGCGTGGTGGGCGCGGTAGGTCTCCGGCATGCTGGCGGCGCGCTGCGTGATCACCCAACAGACCCTGCTCGTACGGCCCTTCGTCATCGCCGCAAGCGGGGACACCACCTTCGGGCGCCGTCCTTGCAGTGCTGCGGATCCGCGCTGTCGAGCGTCAGGTCACTCGGGGGGCGTGAGCGGGGCTCGGAGGCCGAGCCACTGTTCGGCGTCCCAGGCGTGGAAGCGCTCTACCTCGGTGAACCCCAGCTTTGCCGCAAGGCGCATCGAGGCGACGTTGGCCGTCTGGGTGTGGAGCACGACCGGCTCGCCGGGAAGGACGCCGTCGAACCAGTCCAGTGCCGCCGCACACGCCTCGGCGGCGCATCCGGATCCCCACGCTCGTGGCAAGAACATGTAGCCGAGATCGACCTTCCCCGCAGCAGCCGGGCGGCTGTGCTCCGGTGCTCTCCTGAGCAGGATCTGGCCGATCATCGCCCCGCCGAGCTCGACGACGAAACTCCCCGGCCAGCGCTCGGGCACCCCGGGCAGCTCGCGCTCAAGGTCTTCGCGCCGGCGGGGACCGCCGAGGTAGGTGTGCACCTCTGGCGAGGCCAGCAGCTCGATGAACGCCGCACGGTCCCGAGCCTCAGACTCACGCAGCACGACTCGCTCGGCCCTCATCGGCGCAGGCGGCCAGCCGATACGTCCAAGATCAGTCATGCCGCCAGCCAATCAACGGATCCAGCAGCGATCAAGACACGCCGAACGATCAAGCCACCAGTCCGGGCGCCACCGTCACCAACGGAGACCGGACTCTGCGCCTCGACAGTTAAGGACGGGTTCTGAGACATCAGAGGCTGTCACGCCGTCAGCCCCGCGAGAGCGCCATAGTCAGCACCGCTACCGTGCCCAACGCCGCCCAGCAGACGGTCGCGCCCGCCAGACGCAGGCCGCTCAGGGCGGGCCGGTCGCCCCGGGAAGCGGCGCGGCCAGACCACAACGGGCCAGGTTCCGACCAGTAGTACGCCGGGAAGCCGAAGCCGAACACGAGCGAGGCCAACAGCCAGTAGCCCGCGCTCGGTGAGCGCAAGTCACGCCTGAGCACCATGCCCACGAGCGCGACGACACAACAGACCGCAACCGGCCAGGCGAAGTAGGGCATGACCCGCCAGTACAGGACGGGAACGAGGAGGTCCAGGACGCCCAAGGCGTCCAATCGCACGAGCGGGCTGACCTTGTTGTGGTAAATGAACTCGTAGTCCTGCAGATACCCGGTCGACCAGAAGACCCGTACCTCGCCGACATCCGAGCTGACCACCTGCTCCACGGACACGTCACCCTCTCGCGCGTCCCGCAACAGCTCCGGCACCCCCGCTCGCGCCGGGAACAGCAACGAGCACAAACCCAGATACCCGGCCGCCAGAACCACCACGGCCGGCACCCGGAAGACCCGGTCGGCCACTGCCAGACGCTGCCCGTCCCAGGTCCGGGTACGGACTCGCGCCATCGCGCGCGTCTCCGTATTCATTCGTTCACCGTCACGGTCCAGGAGTAGGTCTGCCGCAGTGTGCCCTGCTGCCACCCGGTCGCCCGGTCGGGCAGGACATGAGTCAGGGACTCGTAGCCGGTCTCGTTGTACGCAGCGAAGGCGACCGTGAAACTGCGGTTCCGCCGGTCCACGTTGATGGCCACTTGATCGGGGAGCTGGTCAGGACTCTGCTGCGCGGCGACCACACAGACCCGGACCCCGCCAAGGCGCTGCGGTACGAGCTCACGGACCGGATCCATGTCGGCCTGATACTGCGACGCGACGCTCGCGACGAGGACGCGGAGTCGGAGGGACCCGATCGGGTGGCCGCCAAGCTCCTGACGCGCATCGGCGCGACCGCACACCTGGTGATCCCGTCGGACAATCGCGAGGTATGGGCATGGGGCGGGTTCACCGACCCGCGGAGTGCGGCGGTCCGCTCGATCCCGTGGTGCCAGGTGCCCTGGTCTCGGCCGGTCGCCCGTCGCACGGCCTCGACGGCTTCCGAGCCACGCACGAAGAGGCGAAGGCAGCGGCCCGCGTCACGCTGCACTCGTCCGCCCGGTCACACGACCGCACGGTCCTCTTCGAGGACGTCCGGCTCGCGGCGTTGCTCACCTCGGACCCGGAGCGGGCGCGAAGCTTCGTCCGGGACGAGCTCGGGGCCCTGGGGCATTCGCGAGAGGCGCTGCTCCGGGAGACCGTGCGCGTCTACCTCGAATGCAACTGCAGCCCCGCGACAGCAGCGGCGCGGCTCGACGTGTGAAGAACACCGTGGCCGGGGTGCATTCGTCGCGGTCGTCCCGGCAACACCGCTGCCGTGCCGCCCCTGAGCCTTGCGGAGTGCCTCCTGGCCCGGGCCCCGGGCCGCGTCGCGCTGCCCGGGGCCAGCCGGCCGACGGCGTAGACGGGCAAGGAAGCCCCTGCAGTCACACACGCAACGTGCACGGCTTCACGAACGCCGGCACCACCACGCCGCGGCAAGCGGACACCGCCATTGTCAGTGCCGTCTGCGATGATCCCCCGTGGTCCAGGGACACCGCGGTGGGGATTGTTCATGTCATTCGGATTCAAGACGTCATGGCTCGCGGTGCGCGACGCCGGGCCGGAAGAGGTGGCCGATGCCCTCGATCTGCGGCACCGACAGCGCATCGATTGGACTACCGGCACTGAACTCGCCTACCGGCAAGGTGTCTTCGTGGCCAGACCCGTCCCGGAGTGGACACTCGCCCACGGCAGGATCCATCTGACACACAAGACCGACCCCACGCGCCCGGACTTTCCCACCTGGCTGCGGACGCTGGCCGCGCGTGTCGGGGACCTCCAGTACTTCGGCACCGACCGTGTCAGCGAGTACCACGCCTGGGCCAAGGTCGAATCCGGTGAACTGACCCGCGCCTACTGCTACATAGGCATGAGCGGTGACGTTCCCCTGCGCCGGGGAGAACCCACCGCCGTCGAAAGGCAGCTCGGCGTCGGGCTGGTCGGCTGCGAAGAGATCCGCCAGGACTGGGGAGACCCCGAATGGGACGCCTGGCACGACGCCATGCCCACGGAACAGCACGTGATGCGCATCGCCGCCGACTGGAGCGTCTGCCCGCCACTGATCAAGGACGACTCCGTCACTGCATCCGGGATCCACGGCTTCCCATCAGGCGTCGAGCCCGGACACGCAGTCTGAAACAGCGCAGATGCCGGCGGTCACTCTCGCGCAGTCCCGGCAGAACTCGTCCTCGGCATCGGCCGGCAGGTCCTGCCGGCGCCGCCCTGGCAGCGCGGGCCGTACGGCGAGGGCGAGCAGCACCCTCAACTCCGTTTCCCGGCGCCCCAGATGGGACACGAACCGCAGCAGAGCGGCGTCGGTCGCCGGAACCTGGCGGACCGCGGTCCGCCAGGTTCGGCCTTCCGCCTCCTCCAGGTGGGCTCGGCGGCAGACGCGTACCGAAGGGTCATCGGGTCAGGGGAGGATCCATTTCTGGTTGGGGCCGGTGTGGCAGGTCCACAGGTGGACGGGCGTGCCGTCGTTCCAGGTACCGCCGGAAGCGTCGAGGCACTTGCCGGACTGCGGATTGCGGACCGTTCCGTCCGACTGCGGCGCCCACTTCTGGGCTCCCGAGCCATTGCACGTCCACAACTGGATCTTCGTCCCATCGGCACTGCCGCCACCGGACACGTCCAGGCACTTGCCCAGCGCCCGTACCGTACCGTCCGAACCGGCCGTCCAACTCTGCGCGCTGGTGGCGTTGCAGGTCCACAACTGGATCTGCGTACCGTCCGCCGTCCCGGCATTCGCCACGTCCAGGCACTTGCCGTTGACTCCCTTCACCGCACCTGTGACGGGGCCGGGCGGGGTGTCGTCCTCCGCGTCGATCCGGATGTCGCGGAAGGCGACATCGTCGCCGTCGCCGTGGTTCTGGAGGCCGATGTAGCCCTGCTGGAGGCTGCGGGCGGGGTCGGTGTTGGTGAAGTCGTTGATCCTTCGGCCGTTGAGGAAGATCTCCAGTCGTTCGCCCGTGACCCGGAGTTCGTACGTGTTCCACTCCCCCGGCGGATTCAGTGCCGCGTCGCGGGCCGCGAGGTCGGCGGACTGGAACCCGTACACGGCGCCCGTGGTGCGGTCGGCCGCGTCGGTGGCGTCGATCTGGATCTCGTACCCGTTGTTCACCGCGGACCAGGGGTCGTCGGAGGCGGGGAAGCCGATGAAGACACCGGAGTTGTCGTCGCCCGCGGCTTTCCAGTCGAGCTTGAGTGAGTAGTCGCCGGTGAACTCCTTGGCCGCGTACCAGAGCATGCCCAACCCGCCGTGGGACGTGAGGCTGCCGTCGGCGAGGGTGAAGCCGCCGGGGCCGGCCTGCTGCCAGCCGGTGGTGGAGGAGCCGTCGAACAGCGAGGTGTAGCCGTTCTCCGGGCGGCAGTCCGCCTCGGTCATGCCTGCCGCCCAGCGGATGCCGCCCAGGAGGTGGCGCCGGAAGGCGGATTCGCTGTACGACTCTTCGGTGTGACCGCCTCCGGTGTAGAAGGCCCGGCCTCCCTGGTAGTCCTTGCACCACGCGATGGGATGGTCGCCTTGCATGTTCCCGCCCGTGTAGCTGGACTCGTCGAGGGAGGCGAGGACGTGGGCGGTGGTGCGGGGGTTGGTCCGGTAGTTGTACCACTCGTCGGTGCGCTGCCAGGTGGTTCCGAGGTGGGCGGTGGCATCGTGCGCCCGGTCCTCGACCTGGACGGTGGCTGACTGGATGGCGGGGTGGGAGTGGAACAGGGCACCGGCCAGGCCTTCGTAGAAGGGCCAGTCGTATTCGGTGTCGGCGGCCGCGTGGATGCCGACGTATCCGCCGCCGCTGTTGATGTACTGCTCGAAGGCGGTCTGCTGGGCGTTGCCCAGGACGTCTCCGGTCGTGGAGAGGAAGACGACCGCCTTGTACTGGCCGAGGTTGCCGGTGGTGAAGACCTGGGGGTCCTCGGAGGCGTCCACGGTGAAGTTGTTGGCCGCTCCGAGGGATTGGAGTGCTGCGACGCCCTCGTCGATGGACGAATGCCTGAATCCGGCGGTCCGGGAGAACACGAGGATCTTGTAGGCCGGGTCGGCCGCCGCGAGGTTCGCGGCGGGGGCGGCCGGTGCCGTCTGGCGGATCACGTCGGCAGGCTGGTGTGTCTGTTCGGGCGTGGCGGTGGCGTGCGGGGTCAGGGTGAGCAGGAGGCCGGTGAACAGGCCGATGCCTGCTGTGAGTCGCGTACGCATGTCAGGTCGCCTCCTTTCTAGGGAAGGGTCCATTTCTGGTTGGGGCCGGTGTGGCAGGTCCACAGGTGGACGGGCGTGCCGTCGTTCCAGGTACCGCCGGAAGCGTCGAGGCACTTGCCGGACTGCGGATTGCGGACCGTTCCGTCCGACTGCGGCGCCCACTTCTGGGCTCCCGAGCCATTGCACGTCCACAACTGGATCTTCGTCCCATCGGCACTGCCGCCGCCGGACACGTCCAGGCACTTGCCCAGCGCCCGCACGGTGCCGTCCGAACCGGCCGTCCAGTTCTGAGCGGCCGTACCGTTGCACGTCCACAACTGGATCTGCGTGCCGTCACCCGTCGCGCCGTCCGCCACGTCCAGGCACTTGCTGTTGACGCCCGTCACGGCGCCCGAGCCGGCTCCGCCGCCGGAGGTGGTGAAGGAGAACTCGTCGACGTCGAAGAGTGCGCCGCTGCCGCCCTTGAAGACGAGGTACAGCTGCGTGGTGTTGCCGGGCTGGTTGGCGAGGCCCGCCGTCACGTCCTGGAAGGTCTCCCAGCCGCCGGTGACCGGTACGGTCGCCGTGCCGAGGAGGGTTCCGGTCGGCGAGCCGGTGCGGACCTCGAGGGTGCCGCCTGCGCCCGCGGAGGAGACTCGGGCGGTGAATCCGGTGGCGTTGGCGAGGGCGTACGGCTTGAAGGAGATCCAGTCGCCGTTGTCGATGTTTCCGACGGTCTTGCCGCCGTGGGCCGGAGCGTGGGTGATGACGTCGACGCCAAAGGAGTCGCCGTAGTGCTCGGCCTGTCGGTGAGAGGGCTGGGTGACGTGCTGGTCGTGCGTGGTCAGCGCGGGCTGGCCGCCCGCGCCCTTGTCGGTGTACTCGGCGTCGATGACACCGAAGATGTTGGCGTTGGGGTCGTGTTCGCCGTCGGCCAGGGTGTGGAGCGTGCCCGTGCATCCGGTCGCAGAGGTCTGCGGGTGGCCGTGGCTGTCGTGTCCGACGATGAACGAGACCTTCACCGTGGAGCAGTCGATGGTGCCGTCCTCCGGGTCGGTCACCGTGACCTTGAACGGGATCGCGTCGCCGAAGTCGTGGATGCTGCCGTCCGCGGGCAGGTCGAGCCGGACGGTGGGCGCGGTGTTGCCGACCGTGATCTGCACGGACGCGGTCGCGGTCTTTCCGGTCGGGTCGGTCACCTTCAGCGTGGCCGTGTACTGGCCGTTGGCCGTGTAGGTGTGGGAGGGGTTGGCGGCGGTGGAGGTCGCCCCGTCTCCGAAGGTCCAGGCGTAGGTGAGAGCACCGCCGTCCGGATCCGCGCTGCCGGACGAGGAGAAGGTGACGGCCAGGGGTGCCGTACCGGAGGTGACGTCGGCCTTGGCCTGGGCGGCAGGTGCGAGTCCGTCGGTGACGTACTCAATCCGGTACAGGGCGGAGTTCAAGTCGCCGTTGAAGTAGCCGGTGCCATAGTCCAGGACGTACAGGGCGCCGTCCGGGCCGAAGGCCATGTCCATCACCTGAGTGCCGTTCCAGGTGAAGGGGTTGATGGACTGCACGGTGCCGTCGGCACCCGCCTCGATGCGCTTGATCCAGCGTCGCCCGAACTCGCCCGCGAAGAAGTCGCCGTCGTACTCCTGCGGGAACTTGACCTCAGAGGTGGATGCGGCGTCGTAGCGGTAGACGGGGCCGCCCATCGGGGACTCGGAGCCGCCGCCGAACTCGGGTACGGAGGTGCCGTTGTACGGGATCCAGGCCGGCTGTGCCGGGGGCAGGTCGGTGAGACCGGTGTTGCGCGGTGAGGTGTTCTTGGGCGCGCCGCAGGTGAACGCGGCACCTGAGTTGCCGGTGGCGAAGTCGTAGTCGATGTAGGCGTCGTTCTTTCCCGTGCAGTACGGCCAGCCGAAATTGCCCGCCTGCGTGATGCGGTTGAACTCGACCTGGCCCTCGGGGCCGCGTCCGGGTGAGGCGGTTCCGGAGTCGGGGCCGTAGTCGCCGAGGTAGACGATGCCGGTGGCCTTGTCGACGCTCATGCGGAAGGGATTACGGAAGCCCATCGCGTAGATCTCGGGGCGCGTCTTGGCGGTGCCGGGCGCGAAGAGGTTGCCGCTCGGGATGGAGTACGTCCCGTCGGCGTCGACCTTGATGCGCAGCACCTTTCCGCGCAGGTCGTTGGTGTTGCCCGCGGAACGCTGGGCGTCGTAGGCGGGGTTGCGGGAGGCCCGCTCGTCGATCGGTGTGAAGCCGTCCGAGGCGAACGGGTTACTGTCGTCGCCCGTCGACAGGTAGAGGTTGCCGGCCGCGTCGAAGTCGATGTCCCCGCCCACATGGCAGCAGATGCCACGGGAAGCGGGAACGTCGAGGATCTTCTTCTCACTGGCCAGGTCGAGGCTGCCGTCGGTCTTCAGCACGAACCGGGACAGCCGGTTGACACCGTCGAACGGTGTGAAGTCGGAGGCCGAGCCGTCGGAGGGGGCGTCCCCGCCTGGCGTGCTCAGCTGCGGGGCGTAGTAGAGGTACACGAAACGGTTGGACGCGAAGTCCGGGTCCGCCGCGATGCCTTGCAGGCCTTCCTCGTCGTGGCTGTAGACGTTGAGCTTGCCCGCCACGGCGGTGTTGCCTGCCGGGTCGGTTCGCCGGACCGTGCCGTCGCGCGATGTATGCAGTACCGATCGGTCCGGCAGGACCGTCAGCGTCATGGGCTCGCCCGTCTCGGCCACGCCCTTGGCGAGCGTGACCTGCTGGAACACCGGGGCAGCCGCGCCCGCAGTCGGCTCCCGGTCCGGCGGCGCCGCAGCCGCGGTACCGGGGGTGAGGCAGCCGACGGCACACACCATCGCCAGCGCCAACGTACGGAGGAGCCCGGGTCTGGACAGATTTGTGCGCACAGAGTCTCCCGAGGGGTGGGGGGTGGCAGCAGGAGGACGATCGGTCCCGTGGAGGGGAGAACAGGCGCGCGCCGTCGCGCCGTTGAACCGGCCACCTGTGTATGACCGGTTCATTTCAAGGAAGTTAGCGGCCTTCGCGCCGACACGTAACCCCTTTCGCATCCAATCTCTCGACTTTTCTTATGATCAGGACAAAGTCGAGATGGCGAGGCGTGGGGCATGGTCCGGG
This sequence comes from Streptomyces sp. NPDC001536, assembly GCF_042894505.1. Lineage (NCBI taxonomy): Bacteria > Bacillati > Actinomycetota > Actinomycetes > Kitasatosporales > Streptomycetaceae > Streptomyces > Streptomyces sp. NPDC001536. Next base: position 323,686 of record NZ_JBIAVQ010000012.1, on the reverse strand, counting down.
CGGCATCGGCGTACTGCACCGTCCAGGGGACGTCTTGAGATTGCGGTGACCGTAAGTCAACCTGCCGTCGGACCCTTGACCACAATGGTCCATACCAATACGTTCCCGCACATGCGAAGAACCCCGGGAAGACTGGCCATCGCCACCTGCTCCCTGTCCCTGCTCGCTGTCCTCGCTCCGGCGAGCGGCACGGCCGGCGCCGCCGAGTCGCATGCCGCCACCGCCAAGCACGGCAAGCGCGTGGGCTACTTCACGCAGTGGGGCGTGTACGGCCGCGACTATCAGGTCAAGGACCTGGATACGAGCGGCCAGGCCGCCAAGCTGACACACATCAACTACGCCTTCGGCAACGTCAACGCCGCAGGAGAGTGCTTCACCGGCAACGTACCGGGCGAGGCCGACGCCTGGGCCGACTATGTACGCCCCCTCGATGCCGAGAACTCCGTCGACGGCGTCGCCGACACCGACCAGCAGGCACTCGCCGGCAATTTCAACCAGCTGCGCGAGCTCAAGGCGAAGCACCCCGACCTCAAGGTACTGATATCGCTGGGCGGTTGGAGCTGGTCCACCCACTTCTCCGACGCCGCGCTCACCCCTGCCTCGCGCAAGAAGTTCGTGGCGTCCTGCATCGACCTCTACATCAAGGGCAACCTCCCGGTCGACGGCGCGCGTGGCGGCCCGGGTTCGGCTGCCGGACTGTTCGACGGAGTGGACCTGGACTGGGAATGGCCCGGCTCCCCTGGCGACACGGACACGGTCTACCGGCCCGAGGACAAGAAGAATTTCACCGCCCTCGTGCGCGAGTTCCGCACCCAGCTCGACGCGTACGCAAAGAGCCATGCACCACGCGGCAAGAAGGCCAAGCACTACGATCTGACGGCCTTCGTCCCGGCCGCGCCGAAGGCGATCGACGCCGGGTTCGACATCCCCCGGATCATGCGCGACATCGACTTCGTGAACCTGCAGGGATACGACTACCACGTGTCGAGCGAGCCCACCACGGCCCAGCAGTCGGCCCTGTTCGCGCAGAATGACTTCAGCGTGGACCAGACAGTGCGGGACTGGGTGCGCAGGGGTGCCAAGCCTCGGCAGCTGGTGGTCGGTATGCCGTTCTACGGGCAGGGCTGGACCGGCGTCAGCGGTGCCGGCGACGGACTCGGCCAACCGGCCACCGGCCCGGCGAAGGGCACCTGGGCGGACGGCTACGAGGACTACAAGGTCCTCAAGACGCTGGCCGCGTCGGGTACGTACACCGTGCACCGGGACCGCTGGAACGGCAGCGCGTGGATCTTCGACGGAACCACTCTGTGGACGTACGACGACCCAAAGGTGCTGGCGACCAAGTCGGCGTACGTCCGGAAACTGGGCCTGGGCGGCGCGATGTTCTGGTCACTGGACGCCGACACGGCCGACGGTGAGCTGACGGCAGCGGTCGACAAGGGGCTCAACGGCCGCTGACTGCCGCCGACTTTCCGGCCCCGGCACACCCAGAGATGCCGGGGCTGCAACGCCGTCCTGCTGCCGAGAGGGGTGCCGGCCCACGCCGGGCCCGGCCGGTATTCGTCGTCAGCGCGGCCCGGCTGGCAGAACTCGCGGCACAGCTTCCCGTCGTCTCCGTCGCCCGCCGGCTGCGTCCGCTCACCGACGTCGTCGACATCGTCCGCGCGGCCGACGACGAGGGCGCCCGCCAGGCGGTCGACCACCTCGTGGCACTGCACCACCGCGACATCGGCCACATCGACGGGGGCAAGGCGCCGGGCGCGGCCGACCGGCGCCGCGGCTACAAGTTGGCCGAGAAGTCGTCGTCACACCACACCTCGTCATACGAAGCACCACCAGGGCACCTCGCCGCTCCTGAACCGCGCTGCTCCAGTCCCGGTTCGGTCGTGTCGGGCACTGCCCTTCGCGGCCATGGTCGGGGCAGCCCGCCGCGGCGCGAGCGGAGGAGGTTGCCCGCGCCGCGGCTGGAACGAGGCTGACAGGCCGGAGAATTGATTGGCAGACCGTCTCATCAAGGCAATCAACCAATGGACAGCTCCAGGCGTCAGTCCCCGCACACCTTCCGGTATGCCGCGTCCGGCACATACGTTCGCCACTGCGCCCGCGTCAGCTGCTGCCCGCCCACCCGGGCGCACACCCGCTCGGCCACCCGCTCGGGGCCGACGACGTACCGCTGGAGCGGCACATGGGTCCCCGCCGCGTAGAGCGTGCCGCTGTCCTCGCTGAACGCCACCGAGACGATCTCCTCGCCCGGCGTCGGCAGGGGGTCGCCGAGCGGCTGCTGCGTGGCGACGTCCCACAGCTGGAGCGTGCCCGAACTGCCGCCCACGGCGAGTGTGCGGCCGTCGGGGCTGAGCGCCAGCGCGCTGACACCCTCGGGGATGTCGCCGAGCCGGGCCGGGAAGACGTTGCGCAGGACCCCGGCCTTGTGCCGCACGTCCCCGTCCCACAGCGCGACCCGTCCGGTCCCGTCGCCCACCGCCAGCCGTGAGCCGTCCGCGCTGAAGGCGATGGCGCCGATCTGGTCGCCCTGGACGAGGTCCTTTCCGGTCACCGACCCGTTCGGGAGGCGGGCGACGCGATTGTCGCCGACCAGCAGTCCATCGTCGGGGCGGACGGCCAGGTTCTCGCTGTCCAGGCCGGTCACCACGGAACGGCGGCGGTGGCTCTCCGTGTCCCACACCTCGTCGCGCGATTCTCCGATGGCGGGCGTGCGCGCGGCGTACAGCGTGCGGCCGCCGGAGCCCAGGGCGAGGTCGGTGACCGCGCCGGCCGAGTCGGCGGTGGCCAGGTCCAGGGTGTCCCGGACCCTGTTGCGGCGCAGGTCCCAGATCGTGATCCGCTGTGGGGCCGCCTCTCGGCCCGGCGCCGAGACGCCGTAGGCGAGCAACCCGCCGTCCGGGCTGAACGCCGTCAGGGCCAGGGTGTCGCCGAGTACGACCTGGTCTGTACCCGCCAGGGAGGCGGGCACCGGCGGCGACGGCAGCGTCCGTACGACATGGCCGTCACGGGTGTCGCGCAGCTGGAAGCGGTAGCCGTTGTCCGTGACTTCGGCCGTGGCGAGGGCGCGGCCGTCCGGGGCGAGGCGCACGCCGGACAGGGCACTGCCGTCGTCGTGCCAGGCCGGCGTCACCGCCGTCGCCACGTCGAGCGAGTGGACCGTACCGGCCTCCAGGTAGCGCAGGACGGGGTGTTCGGGATCCCACGCGAGGCCGCCGTACGCGTACTGGTTGTTGAGGGAATGCCGGTAGACCGGAGCGTCGGGGTACGACAGCCGCCACACCTTGATCTCCGCACCGTCGGCCGCCGCCAGGAACTTGCCGTCCCTGCTGAAGGAGGTGTACTCGACGCCCGGAGCCGTGAGATCGGCCAGCAGCCGCCCGGAGCCGGTGTCCCAGACACGGATGCCGGACGCGGAGACGGCGGCCATCCGCTGCCCGGCGCCCATGATCAGCGACGAGTCGTCGGCGGCGCAGACGTTCCGGTCCTGCGTCCACTCGCCGGTCAGCGGCCGGTGGCGGGCCGTGTCCCACACCTGTGGTGGCTTCGTGCCCTGGCCGCCCGAGGGGCAGATGGCGACCGTGCGGGCGTCGGGGGCCATGTCCGCGCGGTCGGCCGCCGGGCCCTCGAACATCGACTTGCCGTCGGTGACGGAGCGCACGCGAGCCCGTTCGCCTTCGGGGCCGGTCACCAGATAGGCGCGGTCCCCGATGACGACGTCGGAGAGCAGCGGCCACGGTCCACCGCCGGTCCAGCGTCCGGTGGCCGTGTCCCACAGCCGGATGCCGTCCGCTGCGCTCACCGCCATGACCTTGGCGTCCGGAGAGACCGCCACCACCTCGTGGTCGTCGACGGGCAGCCGGCCCGAGCCGGTGCGGCGGTGCGTGGCCACGTCGTAGGCCCGCCAGGTGCGGTCCTCGATGTTCAGCAGCGTGCGGCCGGAGGCGGCGAGGAAGCGGAAAGGGGTCTCGCCGGGGGCGGGGTCGGAGAAGATGTCCCGTTCGGGCTGGGCGAGGGCGCCGAGCAGGGCCCGGCGGGACTCGGGGAGCGGGGAGACGCGCCAGGCGGCGACGCCCAGCAGCATCGCGGCGCGCGGGTCGGTGGTGCGCAGCGAGTCGGCGACGGCGGCGATACGGCGGGCAGCGGTGTCGGTGCGCTCCCGCTCGTTGTCGCGGTGCTGGCTCCACGCGGCCAGGCTCACCACGAGCGCCACCACCAGGACGGCGGACAGGGCGGTGACCAGTGCCCGGGATCTTCGGACGGTCCGCGCGGCGGCCCGCTGCTCGGCCTCCCGGGCCACCAGCGCGGCGACGAGGAATCCCCGCTCCGACACGGTGAGCGTGCCGTCGTCGTCCCCGAACAGCTCCTCGGCCCGCGCCAGCGTGCTGCCCCGGTACAGCCCGCCCGGGTCGCGATCGTGCTCCAGCCAGGCGCGGGCGGCCTCGGTCAGGCGCCGGTGGTGGCGCAGCCGTTCGCGGTCCTCGTCCAGCCAGCCGGACAGGCGCGGCCAGCAGGTGATCAGGGCCTCGTGGGCGAGCTGGACGCCGTCCTCGTCGGCGGTGAGCAGGCGGGCGCGGGCCAGCCGCTCGACCACCTCCGGCACGCCGGGACCGGTCCACTCCGCCAGGTCGGCGCGGGTCAGCGGACGCCGGGTGTCGGGGGTGTCCTGGCCCGGCTCGACCAACCGCAGCAGCAGCCGGCGGGCCGTGCGCGCCTGGTCCTCGGTCAGCTGCTCGTACACCTCCTCCGCCGTCGCCGCGATCGCGCCGCGCACCCCGCCGGCCGCCTGGTACGCGGCCAGGGTGAGCACCCGGCCCTTACGTCGCCGCCAGGTCTCCAACAGCGCGTGCGAGAGCATGGGCAGTCCGCCGGGCTGGTCGACGACCTCGCCGACGATCCGCGCCGCCAGCTCCCGCTCCACCAGCAGCCCGGCGGCCTGCGCCGGCTTGGTCACCGCCTCGCGCAGCTCGTCCGCCGTCATCGGCCCGAGCAGCAGCCCGGCGCCGGAGACCGCGTCGGCCAGGCCCCGGTGCTCGGAGCAGCGGGCGTAGAAGTCGGCCCGTACGGTGATCAGGACGCGCAGTCGGCTGCCCGCGTTCCGGGCGGCGAGCAGCAGGTCGATGAAGCGGGCCCGTTCCTCGCGGTCCCGGCACAGGGTGAAGGCCTCCTCGAACTGGTCGACCACGACCCAGCTCTCCGGCTCGTCCTCAGCGGGGGTCAGCAGGTGTCCGTACGTCTCGGCCGGCCGCGCTCCCGGGGTGAGCACCCGCAGCACCGCCGGCCGGATCCCACGGGCGGTCTCCTCGCGCAGGGCGGGGATCAGCCCGGCCCGCAGCAGCGAGGACTTGCCGCTGCCGGACGCCCCGAACAGCACCGCGAACCGGTGGTCGCACACCAGACGGTGCAGTTCCTCGACCATCCGGTCCCGGCCGAAGAAGAGGTGCCGGTCGCCGGGCTCGAAGCGGGTCAGGCCCCGGTACGGCGGTGCGGTGTCCGCCGACTCCTGGCGCACCGCCTCGGCGACCTCCGCGTCCGCCTCCTTCCAGCGGGGCTCCCACTCCGCGGGGTCGCCGCCGCAGGCTTTGACGTAGCCCTGGACGACGGCGAGGGACGGCAGCCGTTCGCCGGCCGCGGCCTGGGACAGCGTTGTCGCGGAGAACCCGGCCGCCTCGGCCATGCGCCGGTACGAGGGGGTGCCCGCGGCCTTGCGCACCTCGCGGAGATCGTGGGCGAGCCGGGCTATGGGACCGGCTTCCGGGTCCAGGGGTCTTTCAGGGCGCCCCATGCGCGCGTACCTCCACACAGCCGACGAAACCGACGTCAGAGCGGTGACCATACGTCGCGGAACCTTTCGCCCGAGCACGCCCTCGGCGACGTGCAGGCAAACGAAAGGCAACAGGACACGCATCACCGGACAACTCACCACTGATCATGGACTTTGATTGTCCTGACAAAGGAGACGCGTCGATCAATTCTCAGGTTCCAGGAGTCGGTCGCGCGAGGTCGGCTGTCGCGCGGCGGCCGTAAAACGCGAGGTGAACGGCACAGAAACGAGTCAGCGGCGGTCATGACGCCCGGGCGAACAGCCCTCCAAAACGCCGAGACGAATTGATTGCCCTGGTCAGAAGGGCTGCCGAACAACTTTCCGCTCTCCAGTCTCGATCTCGCACCGCCGGATTCCCGGCAGACCGAGCATGGAGGAGACCCTCGTGTCGCAGGCAGTCAAGACCAAGGGCAAGACCAAGAGAACGGCCCGCCTGGGCAAGGCCGCCCTCGTCCTGGGCAGCGTCGCCGCGCTGACCGTCGGCGTGACCGGCAGCGCCAACGCCGCCCTGCTGAAGCCCTTCGGCTACATGGGCGACGGCGCCCCGAAGCAGGAGATGTTCCAGCCGCTCTTCGACTACGACGCGGACGGCTGCTACCCCGCGGCCGCCGTCGACGCGAGCGGCAGGCTCAACGGCGGCCTCCACAACAGCGGGTCGCTCGGCGGCGGATGCAAGAGCAACCACCTCGGCCAGGCCAACACCTACTCGCGCGCCAAGTGCGACAAGGGCTCCGGCTGGTGCGGCATCGTCTACACCCTGTACTTCGAGAAGGACCAGGGCGTCGCCGGCGCCGTCGACAAGTTCGGGCACCGGCACGACTTCGAGGCCACCGTGGTCTGGTACCACGGCAATGACCAGTGGCCCAGCTACGTGTCCGTCTCCGCCCACGGCAACTACACCACCAAGCGGTTCAACGACGTGGAGCGGGAGGGCAAGCGCTTCAAGGCCGTTTACCACAAGGACGGAAGCTTCCCGCGCACCGCCTTCGGAACACACTCCTTCCGCTTCGCCAAGGCGGGAGAGCGGGCGGAGGCGTGGGGCAACGGGAGCTGGGACCGTCCGGCCCTGGTCCCCTACGCCACCCTGTGGAGCAAGAACCGGACGGCCTGGAACGCGCTGGAGGGCTCCAGCTGGGACCATGCCAACTTCCCCCTGCAGGACAAGGACGACCACTTCCGAAGCACCCTGAACAGCGCCAAGCCGTCCGGCATCAGCTTCAACGCCTGGAGCTGACACCTGGCGCCCACAGCCGCCCCCGGCGGGACACTCCCCCCTGTCCCGCCGGGGGCCTCCCCATGCCCACCGGCTCGTTCACACCCGGCTCTTGCACCTGGCTTGACCCTGCTGTCAGTGCGATGACCCAGCCTGCGAAAGACAGACCCTAGCTGCGGAGATGTGTCGTCTCCAGAGTCGCTCGGGCTGCCTTGAGCGCCGGGTGGGTCTGTCGCGCGACGCGGTGGAAGGTTTCCTGGGCGGAGCGGGCCGGCCAGGCCGGGGGAAGGTGGCGGGCCGGGAGTCTCGGGTCCGTGCGGATGGTGCGGAGCCAGTCGCTCACCAGGCGCAGGCGGGTGCCGATCGGGTCGTGGTCGGTGCCGTTTCCCAGGTGGGCGCTCCAGCGCTTGTCGAAGGCGACATAGCGGGCGGCGATGGACTCCAGGTCCCAGGTGTCACGGATCATCTGCTCGATGTCGGTCACCTCGGCGGCCTGGGCGTGGAAGATCTTGACGTGGGCCGTGAGACCGAGGTCGGTGACGACCGCGGAGACGTCCACGTGACCGGGGGCGATCCACAGGCCGCTGTACAGCGCGCCGAATCCGGACCAGGTCAGCCGCGAGCGCAGGTCGTGGCGCTGGCGTTTCCAGGAGTCGGGCAGGGAGAAGCCGAGCAGGGTCCACGAGCCGTCCCAGTCGTCGTTGACGGCGCCCTGCTTCCAGATGCGGGTGCGGCCGTCGATCAGGACGCGGCCGGCCTGCGGGGTCAGGCCGAAGAACATTTTGCGGCCCTCGCGCTGACGCTGGAGCAGGCCTCGGTTGACCATGCGGGTGAGGGTGGAGCGTACGGCCTGTTCGCCCACGCCCACGCGGCCCAGGACGTCGATGACGCTGCCCGAGTAGACGCCCAGGTCCCCCTCCTCCAGGACGTGGTTGCCGAAGAAGGTGAGCATGAGCGACTGCGGGCGCGGCTGCGCCCCCTCCGCGGTGTCCAGGATGCCGTCGTCCTCCACGGGGGCAAGGGTACGACCGCCCGCCGACCGTGCGGCAGGCGGTCGTACGAGGTCACCGGCGGTCGGCGGGGTGGGCAAGGTCGTAGGGGCGAAGGTAGGGGGTGGGACGGTACGTGATGTAACGGGTGGGGGTGGTCGGGTCGGCCGCGGTGGCGCGGGCGTTGAGCGACGCCGGGTCGGTGCCCTGCCAGCTGCCGGTGGTCAGGCGGTCCTCCAGGGTGTGGAGGGCGGCCAGTTGTTCGGCGGGGCTGAAGGTGCAGTGGCCGGCGTTGTCGACGTAGGCCTGGCGGAGGAGGGGGGCGGAGCCGGCGGCCGTCACCGCTCGGCGCAGGGCGCTTTCCGTCTGGACGGGGACCAGGGCGTCGCCGATGGTGTGGATGGAGAGCTGGGGCTTGGCCAGCTTGCCGGTGAAGCTGCTGGTGCTGCTCATCCAGGCGACGGCTTTCCGGTCGGCCTTGATGCGCGGGGCGCGGTTGAGGACCGCCAGGTCCTTGCTCAGGGAGAGGCCCGCTTTCTTGTACAACTCGGTGACCTCCTTGCGGACGGAGGACTCGCCCAGGAGCCGGGTGTAGTCGACGCCGGTGTTCCAGGACATGTTGCCGCCCGCCCGGACCTCGGCCTCCTGCCGCCGGTTGAAGGCGGCGATCTTCACCAGGCCCTTGACGGCGTCGTACTGGTTGGCCTGCTGGGCGTCCCAGTCGTTCGCGGCGGGGCGGGTCTGGGTGGGCGCGTTCCAGACCGGGATGTTGTGCAGAGCCGCGGCGAGGGCGATACGGGCCCGGCCCTCGGCCGTCGTCTGGGCGGAGTCGACCGTGGCGGTCAGGGTGTTCGCCGCGTCGGTGGCGGCCTGCTGGGTCGGGAGGTTCACCAGGGGGACGTCGGAGCCCAGGAGCGTCTTGAGGGCGAACACCGGGTCGAGGGTGTTGTTCCAGTTGGCGACACCGCCGTGGACCAGGCCGCACATGGAGAGCGAGCCGTCGATGTCGTCCGGGTGGCGTTCGGCTATCGCCGTGGTGACCAGGCCGCCGTACGACCGTCCCCACGCGATCGTGCGGGAGGCCTGGCCGAAGCGGTCGGTGAAGGTCTTCAGGGTGGCCATCTGGTCGGGGACCGCGTCGGTGACCGCCCAGCCGGTGCTGGCGTACGACGAGCCGATGAGGGCGTAACCGCGTTGGAGGAGAAGGGCCTTGGTGGCGGCGTCCGGGGCGTTCTGGGCGGGGTTGGCGGGGCCGGCGTTGTAGCCGTGGCTGAACAGGAGGACGGTGCCGTTCCAGGTGGCGGGGACGTCCATCATGTACGTGGCGCCGGAGGGGAGTTGGCCGTCCACGTGGGTGGTGCCCTCGTCGGCCGCCGCGGGTGCGGTGGTGAGGGTGAGCAGCAGGGCTGCCGTACAGGCGATGCGGGTGCCGTGCCTCATGCGGTGATCTCCTCCGTGTGGGGGGGTGGTGGGGAGTTCGGGGGTGGGTTCCTCGGCGAGTGAGGTACGGCTCGTCTCGCGGACGAACCACACCGTCAGCGCGGTGATCAGCGAGCCGCCGCACAGCAGGAGGGCGACGGGGGTGCCGTTGCCACTGCTCGCGACCAGGCTTGCGGCGATCATCGGGGAGAAGCCGGCGCCCACGAGGGCCGCGCCCTGGTAGCCGAGGGACGCGGTGGGGGGCGAAGGGATCGCGCTCTCCCTTGAGCGGGGGAAGGACACCATGAAATTAGGCTACCTGATGACTACCGTCAAGAAAGTGCACAACGTTAGCGGAGGCAGGCGGGGAGAGCGTGACGCGCGCCACTGCAACTCGCTGATCCCCACAGGCAGTTGCGTGCGTGACCACAGATGCGCGAGCCCGGATACGCCAGGGCGGGCATCCGGGCCGCGTGCGGAACGGATGGCGAAGGGACGGGCCAGTCGGTGCGATCCCGGCGCGAGGGCGACTTGGTGGCCGAGGGGCCGGAGTTGACGGACAAGACCGTAGGTGTTGCGGGCAGGGCCGAGGCGGTGACACCCCGCGCTGCACCCCCTGTCGGGGGTGCAGCACCACAGCCGTCGGGTAAGGCGTCGTAAGGTCAGCCGTACAGGGCCACGCGCGGCTGGACGGTACCCACGGCACCAGGGGCTATCACGGAGACCCGGTACCGCTCCGTGAGCGTCTCGCCCGGACGGAGGGTGCGCTGCGCACTCACGAGATCGGTGAACAGCGTGCCGGTCTGGCTCGCGACGGATACCGCTTCGCGAGAGCCGTCGGCATTGCGCCGCTCGACCTGGATGTCAGCAGGCGCCAGGAAAGGGCCCGCATCAGGGGACTCCACGAGAATTTGCGGGGCCACGACTTGGTCCACGGATGAGTCGTTGCGGTAGGACACGACGAACGTGTGCGACTTCCCCGAAGCCGGAAGAGCCCTCGTGGGGAGGTTCACGAAGTCGACGGGAAACAGGGCCGCCGCCGTCTCGTCGCCCGTCGCGGCAGTTCCCGCCGCGGCCGTGCTCGCCATGGCAGTGCCCGCGCCGGCCACACCCACGAGTGCGGTGGCGAGGGCCAACGTGGCCGCCGCCATGCGGTAGTTGGTCAATGACACGCAATGCTCCTCTTGCTACGAAGTGTTGGATTGCTGGTTCGCTGACAAGGCCTGCCGGGATTCACCAGCGCCTGGATTAATGCCGCACCGGCCACCGGCACGGAAAGCGCTCTCAGCGATTACACATGCTACTCCCACACCCTTGCCCGCCTTTCCCTCTTGAAGACCCTTGCATTTCCCGACGGAAAGCCATTCCATCGCATACCACTGCCCCTGGACGTATTTCGACAGGGCTCGGTTGAGCAGGAACTCGGGAATTTCATGTGAAGAGTTGGTGCGCGCACAGCGTCTGTCGCAGATGGCATCGCAGTCCAAGGTCCATGCGCTCATGATGATGAGCGACTGCCGCTTCGGCGACCACCACTGCAGCCCGCGAGTGGGCGTCTTCCTTTGGCTTCTTCGGCGGCGCACCGACCTGTTCGGGGAACAGGAGCCAGGGACGGAGTGCACCCGGCCGATCCGGCCGGGAGGGCCCGCCGGTGGTGGCCGGGCGCTCGGAGCGGGCCCTGTCGAGGGGTCAGGCGAGGGAGATGACGACGGACTTGGTCCTCGTGTACGCCTGCAGCGCCTCCGGCCCGGATTCGCGTCCGTAGCCGGACTGCTTGACGCCGCCGAAGGGCATGGCGGGATCGAGCATGGCCCAGTCGTTGACCCAGACGATGCCGGCGTCCAGTCGCGCGGCGACCCGATGGGCGCGCGCCAGGTCGGAGGTCTGAAGACCGGCGGCGAGTCCGTACGGCGTGCTGTTCGCCAGCGTGATCGCCTCTTCCTCGGTGTCGAAGGGCTGAACCGTCAGGACCGGGCCGAAGATCTCCTCCTGGACGGTGCGAGCGTCGTTGTCCAGGCCGGCGATGACGGTGGGCTTGTAGTAGTAGCCGCCGTCGAGGTCCATGCGCTCACCGCCGACGACGATGCGGCCGCCGTCCTCGACGGCCGCTTTCACGAAGCGCTCGACGTTCTCCACATGCCGCTCCCCGGCCATCGGCCCGACGACGGTGGCCGGGTCGAAGGGGTCACCGACGGGGACCGCCGGAACGGCGTCGGCGAGGATGCCCAGCGTGGTGTCGTACAGGGACCGGTGGACCAGCAGCCGGGGTCCGCCCATGCAGAACTGTCCGGTGTTGAAGACGAAGGCCTTGATGATCGCGCCGATCGCCTTCCCGACGTCGGCGTCCTCGAAGACGATGTGCGGCGCGTTGCCACCCAACTCCATGGTGACCGGCTTGAGTTGCTCGCCGGCCATGCTCGCCGCCAGGCGGCCGACCCTCGTCGACCCGGTGAAGGCAATCTTGTCGACGCCCGGGTGACGCACCAGTGCCTCACCCAGGACGGGGCCGCTGCCGGTGACGACGTTCACCACACCCGCGGGAACGCCGGCGTCGGCGAGGATCTCCGCCATCAGCAGCGCACTGAGGGGGGTCTCGTCGGCCGGTTTGTGGACGACGGTGTTGCCGGCCGCCAGGGCGGGGGCGAACTTCGACGTGCTCAGGATCAACGGGAAGTTGAACGGGGTGATCGCCCCCACCACGCCGACGGGCTCCCTGCGGGTGTAGGCGTGGGCGGGTATGGCGACCTGCCGCGTGGCTCCGTCGAGGCTCTGCGCCAGCGCCGAGTAGTACTCGTACGTCTCGGCCACGGTCTCCACGTCGACCGCTCGACTGAGCGAGACGGGCTTGCCGACGTCGAGGCTCTCCACGGCGGCGAGCTCGTCCGCCCGTTCGCGCACCAGATCGGCCACCCGGTGCAGCACGCGGGCGCGCTCGCGGGCCGGTGTCCGGGGCCAGGGCCCCGCGTCGAAGGCCTCGCGTGCTGCGGCCACCGCGGCGGCGAGATCGCTGCCGTCGGCCTCCGCGACCGTGGTGACGACTCTCCCGGTGGACGGGTCGATGACGTCGCGCCGCTCCTTGGACTCCGCGTCCCGCCACTCTCCGCCGATGAACAGCCTGCCCGGTTCGATGTGCGGTCGCTGCACGCTCATGGCCCGCTCGCCCTCCCGGTGCGGCGCGCGGCCGGCACCGTGCTCACGCCGGACGCGCCACTGCGGCCGGCAGGTTTTCGGATGATGGCCCAGCGGTGCCTGCCTGGACAGTGAACCGGGAGGCGCGCGCCGGAAGTAAGGACGAATGACGTATCCCGGGCGCGACGTTCAGCCTCGTCAGGTCGGCCTGCTGTCGAGTGGCGCGCCTTCGCGGTCCGTGCTCCCACCGGCCCGGCGGCTTTCCGTCCGATGGACCGAGGAGAGTCAGGACATTCGTCGCTGTGCACAGATACTTGAGATCTCAAGAATCAGTCCAGGAGCCCAGCCGGACCGGCACGGCCCGTCTTTGTTTTCCGTGGAAGGACGATCGATGACAAGTTCTCTCGCACGCAGGCGGCTTCTCGGCGCGGGCATCGCTCTGGGAGCGACGGCCCTGGTCGGCGGTACGGCGCAGGCTGCCCCGGGCACCGCCGGATCCTGGCCCAAGGAGTTCTCGCTGCCCAACGGCTGGGGGCCGGAGGGAGTCGCGATCGGCTCCGCGCCGTACGCCTACTTCGGGTCGATCGCCACCGGCGGCGTGTACCGGGTGAACCTCGCGAGCGGCAAGGGCAAGGTCGTCCACCGCGGCCTGGGGCGCATGACGGTCGGGCTGAAGGCTGACTCCTGGGGGCGGCTGTTCCTGGCGGGCGGCAGCACTGGCGAACTGCGGGTCGTCGACGCCCACAGTGGTGCGCTGCTCGCCAATCACGTCGTCGCCGGGGAGAACAGTTTCGTCAACGACGTCCTGCTCACCCGCGACGCCGCCTGGTTCACCGAGTCGTTCAGCGCGCGGCTCTTCAAGCTGCCGCTGGGCAGGCAGGGCCGCATCGGCGCGCCGGAGAGCCTCACGCTGAGCGGTGACTGGGTCCAGTCCGGTTTCACGTCCAACGGCATCTCGCTCACCCCCGACGGCAGCGCCCTGCTCGTCACCAACGCGGCCGCGGACGGCGGTTCGCTGATGCGGGTCAACCCCCGCACCGGCGTGGCCCGCAAGGTGGACCTGGGAGACACGACGCTGCCCAGCGGCGACGGGCTGGTACTCATCGGTCGCACTCTCTACGTGGTCCAGCCCAACCCCAACCAGGTGGACGTCATCCGGCTCAACCGGTCGGGCACGCGGGGCACCGCGGTCGGGGTGATCAGGGACGACCGCTTCGACCTGCCCACCACGGCCGCCGCCTACCAGGGTCGGCTGTACCTCCCCAACTCCCGCTTCACCACCCCGGACCGGGATGAGAACACCCCTTACAACGCGGTGTCAGTGCCATTGGTGTGACGTACGGCTGGACCCCGTCCGCTCGAAGCGGGCGGGGTCCAGCCGTACTCGCAGCCTCTATCCGTGCCTGGTGATGGTGTGCGCCTCGGTGAAGGAGAGCAGGCCCTCCGGGCCCATCTCGCGTCCGATACCGCTCTGCCGGAAGCCGCCGAACGGAGCCCGGTCATCGCACGCGACGGCGTTGGCGTGGTTGATCCAGGTGGTGCCGGTGCGCAGTCGTTCCGCGAGGGCGGCCGCGCGGGCGGCATCGGCGCTCCAGACCGAGGAGCACAGTCCCGACCAGTCGCTGTTGACCTGGTGCAGTACGGAGTCGACGTCGTCGAAGGGCAGGATCGGCAGGGCGGGGCCGAACTGTTCCTCGGTGACGATCCGCAGGCCGGTGTCCGGGGCGAGGACGAGGGCGGGGCGCAGGTAGTGGCCCTGGGAGGCGGCCGCGCCGGGGGCCAGGGTGCCCAGTTCGCGCACTTCGGCTCCGGCTCCGGCGGCCTGGGCGAGCATGGCCGCCACCTTGTCACGCTGTGCGGCGCTGTTGAGGGGGCCCATGGTCGAGGCGGGATCGTCTCCGGGCCCCACACGCTGGGTGTCGAGGGCGGAGGAGAGCGCGTCGACGAGTTCGTCGTAGCGGGAGCGGTGGACGTAGACCCGCTTGACGGCCATGCAGACCTGACCGCTCGTCAGGAAGGCGCCCTGGACGAGCCGTCCGATGTGCTCCTGGTCCAGTACGGCGTCGTCGAGGACGATCGCGGGGTCGTTGCCGCCGAGTTCGAGCGTCACCGAGGCGAGGTTCTGTGCGGCGGTGGCCATGATGTGCTTGCCGGCGGCCGTGCTGCCGGTGAAGACGATCTTCCGTACGCGAGGGTCGGTGAGCAGCGGGGCGACCGCTTCGTTGCTGCCCGTCACGACGTTCAGCACCCCGACCGGGAGTCCTGCGGCGAACAGCTCCAGCGTGCGCACCATGGCCAGCGGCACGGTGGGCGGGGGCTTGACCACGGCCGTGTTCCCGGCGAGCAGCGCGTACGGCAGGCTCGCGCCGAGGATCGCGATCGGCCAGTTGAACGGCACGATGACGGTGACCACGCCCATGGGGAGGCGGTGGATGTACGAGGTCAGCGGCGGGCCGTCGAGACGCCGCACCTGGTCCAGGGAGTCGACCAGGTCGATCGCCGCCCGGGTGCGGGCCACGAAGACCCCCATCTCGATCTGGCTCTCGAAGGAGATCTTGCCGTTCTCGCGGGTCATCAGGGCCGCTCGCTCGGCCTCACTGCCGTCGAGCAGGGTGAGCGCCTCACTGATGATCTCCGCTCGCCGACGGGCGGGCATCGCGGCCCAGGCGGGGAACGCGGCATCCGCGGCCGCGACCGCCGCGCGGGCTTGCTCGGGAGTCGCCGCGGCTGCGTGGCCGACGACCAGGTCGGGGGCGGCGGGGTTGCGAACGGCCGTCCACGCCTCGGTCTCGACGGTCTTGCCGTCAATGAGCAGTCCGGTCCGGACGGGCGCCGCCCCGGTCTCCTGCGGTGCTGTAGGAACTCTTTCGGACATGCGACTCTCCTGGAAGGATCAAGAAGCGCGGGAAAGAAGGACGTGCGACGCCTGACGGACAATCATCGGCATGGCGGACACACATGGGGCTGACCGGCCCGGGATCCTCCGGCCGCAGCCGAGGAGCCACGTGCCACGCCACGGAACAGGACCGGATTTCATCGATGCACTCGCCCGGAGGCTGGCGGACCGACGAGTCGTGCTCCGTGGCTCGGCTGGATGGATCGGACATCATCTGTGTGGCCCGGGTGGCCAGCCCGGCCCCGACGAACGCGACGCGGCCCTGCGCGAGGTGCGGGCTCGTGGGTGGGCGCTGACGGACCAACAACTGGCGCCCGGCATTCGGTCAGTCGCGGCCCCGTCGCGTGACGGCTCCGGCCAGGTCATCGCGGCACTCAACGTCCACAGCCACGCGGGCCGAGACATCGGCCAACGGCTTGTCGAGGAGCAACCGCCGCTGTTGCAGACCGCGGGAGACATCAGCGCGGATTTCACCCGCGTCGCCGCTGCCCCGCAGACCTGAACAGCCATTGCCCCTGGCACGGATCTGAGCGCGCCGTCAGAGAGGCCGCGTGCGCGTCACGCCTCCTCAAGGGCTTTCAGATCGAGGGGTGTGGGCCTGAAGTCCTGGAGTCGGTCCGCATAGGCGCCTGAGAACAGTTCCGCGACCGATCCGGCGGTCCAGCCGCCCCGCCCGAACCGCTCCTCGACCTCACCGGGATGCGTCCACAGGGCGATCCGGTCGCCTCCCGCCGCGATGGCCTGTCCGGTGACGTGGGCCGACTCCTTGGACGCGAGGTACACGATCACCGGGGCCACGTCCTGCGGCGATCCCAGCCCCTGCCGCCGGATGGCGTCGGGAACGGGCTCCCCCGCGTCCACCTGCGCCACAAGGTCACCGACCCGGGGCATGGTCGCCACCATGCGAGTCAGCGCGGTCGGCACGACGGCGTTGACGGTGACATCGATCTTCGCAAGCTCGAGCGCCCACGTGCGCGTCATCGCCACGATCGCGCCCTTGGACGCCGAATACGCGGTCTGGCCGAAGCTGGCGCGCTGCCCGGCCGGTGATCCCACCAGGATGAGCCGACCGCCCTCGCCCTGTTCGCGGAAGCGGGCAGCCGCCGCGCGACCACAGGTGAACGTACCGCGCAGATGGCTGTTGACGACGAGGTCGAAGTCGTCGTCGGTGGTGTTGCGCAGGGTCCGGTCGCGCAGCGCACCGGCGTTGGTGACCATCACGTCCAGCCGGCCGAACTCGTCGACCGCGCGCCGCACCAGCGCGTCGGCGAACTCGGAACCTCCGACCGCACCGACATGGGCGACGGCCGTTCCGCCCGCGGCCGTGATCAGGTCGACCGTCTCCGTGGCCACGTCGGCGTCCAGGTCGTTCACGACGACGGCGGCACCCGCCGCGGCCATCGCGCGAGCATAGGCACGTCCCAGGCCTCGGCCCGAACCTGTGACGATGGCGACTTTGCCGTCGAGCATGCTGTCCTCCTGAACTGGGGCGATAGGGCGACCCCTTGAGCGTAGGAACGCCTGGGCCCGTGAGGATCCCGCTGATGACGGCACGCGCGGCCGACCTGTGTCCCGGCAGGTCCGGGACATCCGTCGCGGTCGGCAGGTCGGTCAGCCCTTCGGGGGCACCAGTCCTTGCCGCACCGCGAGCAACGCCGCCTGCGTGCGGGAGGTGAGCCGGAGTTTGCGCAGAACGTTGCTCACGTGGGTGCGGGCGGTGCGCTCGCTGATCACCAACTCGTCGGCGATCTGCTGGTTCGACCGGCCCTCGGCGACGAGGACGAGGACGTCGCGTTCCCGGCTGGTGAGCGAGCCGAGCCCGGTCGGCGGCGACACGATCTCCTGGGTGAGCCCTCTGGCCACCGCGGGGTCGAGGAAGACCTCGCCCCGGGCAGCCGCGCGGATCGCGGCGACCACCTCACTCGCGTCGGCGTCCTTGAGCAGGTAGCCGGCGGCCCCCTGCGCGAGCGCCGCGTGCACGCGTTCCATCTCGCCGAAGCTGGTGAGCACCACAACTCGCAGACCAGGGTGACGCTGTTTGATCGCTCCGATCGCCGTCGCCCCGTCCATCCTGGGCATCAGCAGGTCGATCAGGACCACGTCCGGCAGTTCCCGGTGAGCGGCCATCGCGTCGAGCCTGGTGAGTGCCTCCTGGCCGTCGGCGGCCTCCGCGGCCACTTCCATGTCGTCCAGGACTTCGAGATAGGCGCGGATTCCGCGGCGTACGACGGCGTGGTCGTCGACGATCAGGACCCGGACCGGGCGGGGTCCTCCGTTTCCCGCAGCGGAACCGCCGCTGGGATGCTCCCTGATCCCTCCGAGCCCGGGGGCGACTGCGGCACTCGTACGGGAAGGGGTATGACGACCCGTACGGTCGTGCCGCTCCTCGCGCCGGATCTGATCCTCATGGTGCCGCCCCATCGCTCTGTCCTTTCCCGCATGGTCCTCAGTCCGTAGCCGTGATGTCCGGTGGCCGTGGCCGCCTCGCCGTCCTCGCTCTCCTGCGCCGCTCGTCGCCCGCCGGATTCCGTGATCCCGCGGCCGTCGTCGCGGATGACGGCGGTCAGGGTGTGGTCGTGTACGGCGAGGCGGATGGTGACGGTGGTGGCCTCCGCGTGCTTGACCACGTTGTGGATGGCCTCCCCCACGATCCGGTACATGTCCTCGGCCAATTCCGGTTCGACCGTGTCCACTTGGTGTCCGCACTCCAGCCGGATGCCGAGGCCTGTCCGGTTCTCGGTGCTCTTGACGAGCGTGGTCACCGCGTCCTCAAGACCGAGCCGGAGGGAGGAGGCGGGACGCAGTTCGTGCACCATGGCCCTCAGGTCGGCGAGGACGGTTCGCGAGAGAGACCCGACCTCGTCCGCGAAGGCCCGGACCGCTTCCGCCGGCACCGCTTTGTCCCGCGCGCCCAGCACTCCGACGGCGTTGGCCTGCATACCGATGGAGAACACCTGCTGCACAATCGAGTCGTGCAGGTCGCGGGCGAGGCGCTGACGCTCGTTGCGGCGGGCGCCCTCGCGCTCCCGCTGAAGCAGCGTGGCGTAGTCGACGGCGAGGGCGGCCTGTTCCGCCATGGCGGCGAGGAACTCCAGGGTCCGGCTCCCGATCTCCTGCCCGGGGGCGAAGTAGGCGTTCAGCACCCCTTCGGGACGGCCGCGCGCCATCAACGGCACACTGACGAAGGAGTCCCAGTTCAGCTCCCCGAGGTAGGCGTGCAGCGGTTCCCAGGCCGGGTCCTCGAGGATCTGGGCCCACCGGTGCGGCACGACGATCGGCCTGCGCTCCTTCAGGGTGTCCAGCATGCACAGCCGGGCGCCCCGGTCACGGCACTCCAGCAGGCGATCGAGGAACGCGTCCCAGTGCCGCAGCCCCGCGGAGCCCATCAACCGCAGTTCCCGGCCGGTGCTGTCGAGGGTGAGGATCTGCACGCCGGCCAGGCCGTCCGCCTGGACGATCTGCTGGGCCACCGCGTCCAGTGTGGAGCCGAGCGAGCCCTCCGAGGCCAGTGCGATCGACGTCCGGGCCATCGCGGCGATCCTGCGCTGCCGGTGCCATTCGTCGGTGACGTCGCGGAACGACACCACCGTGAACTTCGGGTCGGCCGGCAGACTGCGGGCGCGGTAGGCGAACTCACGTCGGGGTCCGCGGGCGGGCTCCCAGTGGGCCACCTGCTCGTCCGACCGGACCTCCAGCAGCCCCGCGCGGCACTCGGCGGCTCCCTCCACCAGGGTGAACGGGGACGGCGCACCGATGAGGTCACCCTCCGCGTCCGCCCGAAGCAGCGCGGCCGCCGCCGGGTTCAGCCGTACGAACCGGCCCACGCAGTCCAGAACGGCGAGGCCGTCCGGCGCGACGGCGGCGATGTCGTCCCACCCCACGAGCGGCGACGCGGACATGACCGATCTCCCTCGACATCGACGAAGAACCCGCCCCTCAGACCTGTGTGACAGGGACGCGTTCGGAACCGTGGGCCCGCGTCGTACGCGTCGGCCGGTGTGGGGACGAAGGCGACTTGCGCCCGGCCACAGCATCGTAGCCCGGCGTATTCGAGGTGGTCCTACGTCATTCGACCTGTTCGTCGGCAGGTCGAAGCGCAGAGCCGCTTCAGTCATTGCTCGCGTTCCCCGCGGGGAGGGCGCTGCATAGGTTGAGCGGACACCCCGCGGATCGTTACTCCCCCCCAAGGATCCGCGGGGCCCTACGAACGGTCTGCCCGGCCGTGCGCTCCGCGTAGGCCATCGAGGACGAGGAGGTCCGAGACGTGAACGTGTCCATCGGCACGATCTGGGAGGCGGTCTGCCGCGCGCTGCCCGACGCCGTCGCCATCACGGAACCCGGCCGTGAGACCACGTACCGCGACTTCGACGAGCGCGCGTCACGACTGGCCGCCGCACTGGAAACCGCCGGGGTGGGCGAGGGCGACACCGTGGCCTGCTATCTGTACAACGGCGCCGCCTACCTGGAGACGGTCTTCGCCGCCTTCAAGCTCGGTGCCGTACCGGTGAACGCCAACTACCGCTACACCGGCGAGGAACTTTCCGAGCTGCTGACCGACGCCGACGCCGCCGCGCTCGTCTTCAGCGGCGCCCTGGCCGACCGCGTCACGCATGCCGCGAAGCATGTGCGCACCCTGAAGCTGATGGTTGGGGTGGGCGAGCCGCCCACCGACGGTCCGGGCGGGCCCGCGGTGCCCGAACTGGAGGAGCTGCTGACCGCGCACGCGCCGCGCGAGCATCGGCGACGGCCCGGCACGGACCAGCTGTTCATGTACACCGGCGGGACCACGGGCAAGCCGAAGGGCGTCATCTGGCAGCTGAGCGACCTGCTGCGCGCCCACGTGGTCCCGTTCTACCACCCGCTCGGAGTCACCGAACTCCCCGCAAGCCCCGACGAGGCCGTGGCCATCGCCGTCAAGGCACGCCACGAAGGCCGCGCGCCGACCACGATGCCCGTCGTCCCCCTGATGCACGCCACCGGGCTGTTCAACACCATGGGCGCCCTGATGACAGGAGGCCGGGCGGTCACCGCACGAGCGGGCGGCCTCGACCCGCAACATGTCTGGCGCGTGATCGCCGAGCAGCGGGTCGATACGGCCGTCATCGCGGGCAACGCCGTGTGCCGCCCGCTCGTCGACGAACTCCTGCGGGCTGAGAAGGCCGGAACACCGCACGACCTGCGCTCGTTGCGCCGCATGATCAGTTCCGGCACCGCGCTCAGCGATCCGCTCAAGAGGGCACTGCACGAACGTGCAGACATCACCATCACCGAAGCCATCGCATCGAGCGAAGGGGGCCCTTTCGCCTTCGCGATCACCTCCTCGGCAGAGGATCTGCCCTCGCGTTTCCGCCCCGTTGCGGCGACGCGGGTGATCGGTCCCGATGACCGCTTTCTCGAACCGGGCAGCGACGAGACGGGCGTCCTCGCCTATTGCGGGCCCATGCCGCTCGGCTACTACAAGGACACCGAGAAGAGCGCGAAGGCGTACCGCACCATCGAGGGGGTCCGGTACGCGATCCCGGGCGACCTGGCCCGACTTGAGGCCGACGGCGCGATCCGGTTCCTCGGACGTGGTTCGGGCGTGATCAACACGGGCGGGGAGAAGGTGCACCCGCAGGAGGTGGAGACCGTACTGCTGGGGCATCCCGAGGTGACGGACTGTGCCGTCGTCGGCGTCCCCGACGAGACCTGGGGCGAGCGTGTGGCGGCCGTCGTGGCGGTCCGGCCGGGCAGCACCGTCACCGGTGACGAACTGCGCGACCTGGTCCGGCGGAGTCTCGCCGGGTACAAGGTGCCGCGTTCCCTCGTCCTGACGGACAGACTGCCGCGGACCCCGACCGGCAAGCTCGAGACGGCCTGGGCCAGGAAGACGGCCCAGGAAGCCGGCTCGGCCGACGGAATGTGACTCAGCTCGCGCGATGCCCGGCCTGACGTCGGCTCGGCCGGCGCCGAACCGTTCACAGAGGCCCCGCCCCCTCCCCAGGGCACGGCACTTCGCACCACGCCGCCCACCCCACTCGATCCTGAGGAGTCCTGATGACCTCCCGCACCTCCACTCCGTCCGAAGGGGCGCTGCTGGTGATCAGCGCGCACGCGGGCGACTTCGCCTGGCGGGACGGTCTCGCCCTGGGCGCGGAGATCGAGTTCCTGGACGCCGGGGACTCGGCTCAGGCCGTCGGCTACGACGCGAACATCACCCCGGCCTTCGACAAGAAGCACAAGGCCAAGCGCAACGCCGGCCCCAACCTCGGCCTCTCGCACGGAACCACGGGAGAGGCGTACGTGCGGCTCTACCCGCAGACGACGGGTGTTCTGGCGTGACGGCACAAGACGGGACGGATGTCCGTGGGGCTACGCACATCTGGGTTCCCT
This sequence comes from Streptomyces sp. NPDC001536, assembly GCF_042894505.1. Lineage (NCBI taxonomy): Bacteria > Bacillati > Actinomycetota > Actinomycetes > Kitasatosporales > Streptomycetaceae > Streptomyces > Streptomyces sp. NPDC001536. Next base: position 301,844 of record NZ_JBIAVQ010000012.1, on the reverse strand, counting down.
TCCGGGACACGACCCTCTACGTGCAATTCGCGGACGAAACCGACGGAGTGAACGGAACAGCCCCGACGTACGACCGCCGGAGCCTGCTGGCCGATGCCGTCGCCGAGGACGCGCTGACACGCGACGAACGCTACGGCGTACCGATGTGGCGCACCGACGTCCGACAGCTGCACGCCGTCGTAGAAGCCCTCTGGAACGAGGACGACCGCCAGGTGCGGATCCATCTCGACCAGGCTCCGCCGCGCGACGGATGACGTAGACGGGGCCACGACCATGCGCCGCCCCGGTCCGGTCATTCGAGCGATGACCTGGGCGTTCTCCGATAGCTAGCGTCGATCGTGGCGCCGCTGACCGCGGCCGGAGCGATCCCTGCCGACCGTACCGAGGAGAAGACGAACGTGACGAGCCCCCCAGCCGCCGCCCCGGACACGCACACCCTCGGTTCCGCCGAGGCAGGAACGCCGTCCGCCGCCCGGCGCGGCACCGAGTTCGAAGGCACGGCCACCGTCGTGGCCCGCCGGACGGTGGCGGACGGTGTCGTGTCGCTGGAGCTCGCGGCGAGCTCCGGCGAACCGCTGCCGCCCTGGCAGCCGGGAGCACACATCGACGTCGTCCTGCCCACGGGCGTCACCCGGCAGTACTCGCTCTGCGGCCCGGTGAAGGACACGGCCCGCTGGCGCGTGGCGGTGCTCCGAGAGCCCGCTGGACGCGGCGGATCGCAGTGGATCCACGACCACCTCGTGGAGGGCGGCGAACTCCGGGTGCGCGGCCCGCGCAACAACTTCCCGTTGCGGCCCGCGGCCCGGTACCTGTTCGTCGGCGGCGGCATCGGCATCACCCCCCTGCTCTCGATGATCGCCGAGGCCGAGGCGGCGGGGGCCGAGTGGTCCCTGCTCTACGGGGGCCGCACGCGCGCGTCCATGGCGTTCCTGCCCGAACTGGAGGGCTACGGCGAGCGCGTGGCCGTACGTCCGCAGGACCAGTACGGTCTGCTCGACCTCGCCGGTTTCCTCGGCGATCCCGACCCGTCCGCCCTGGTGTACTGCTGCGGCCCCGCGGGGCTCATCGACGCGGTCGAGGCACACTGCGCCGGCCGGCCGACCGGAGCGCTGAACGTCGAGCGGTTCGCCGCGGCGGCCGTGCGACAGCCGGCGGACGACGAGGCCGAGCAGCCGATCGAGGTGGAACTGCGGGCGTCCGGGGTGACGCTGACCGTGCCGCCCGGCCTGTCGGTCCTCAACGCCGTGGGGCAGGCGGGCATCCCGGTCCTGTCCTCCTGCGAGGAAGGCATCTGCGGCTCGTGCGAGACCCCCGTCCTGGAGGGCGAGGTCGACCACCGCGACTCACTGCTCACCGACGACGAGCGGGCAGCCAACGACACGATGCTGATCTGCGTCTCCCGCGCGCGGGGCCGACGCCTCGTCCTGGATCTCTGACACTTCGTCAATTCGACAGGCGGACCGCCCTGTTGGGCCGACGTCAAAGGAAGGACACCGCCATGGCACTGACACAGCACGTGCGCAACGGCTGGTACCTGGGAGCCTGGTCCGACGAGATCGGCCGGACCCTCAAACAGCGCTGGATCACCGACATCCCGGTCTGCTTCTACCGGCTGCCCGACCAGACCGTCACGGCCGTCGAGGACCGCTGCCCCCACCGCAAGTACCCGCTGTCGCTGGGCCACCTCGACGACGACGGAACCCTCCAGTGCGACTACCACGGCTACCGCTTCGACGGCCAAGGCGTGTGCGTCGGGGTCGCCGAGCAGGCCGACAAGCCCAAGGCGGCACTGCGCCGCTTCCCCCTGGTCGAGCGGGACGGCGCCATATGGATCTGGCCCGGGGACCCCGAGCTGGCCGACGAGAGCCTCCTGCCCGACACCTCGTGGCTGACCGATCCGAACTGGACCCATGTGCACGGGGTCGTCCCGCTGAAGGCACGGCACCTGCTGCTCCTGGAGAACCTGCTCGACCTCACCCACGAGACGTTCCTGCACCCGACCAGCATCGGAAACGCCGCCGTCGCCGCGACCCCGATCGACGTGACGGTGGACGGCGACCGGGTCGGCTTCAGCCGCCGGATGACCGGCATCGAGGCGCCGCCGTTCTACGAGAAGTCCTGCGGACTGACCTCTCCTGTGGACCGCTGGCAGGACGGCGACTTCTACCCGCCGGGCATCTTCGTCCTCAGCATCCGCGTCGCGGCCACCGGCACCGAGGAGCCGGACGGCTTCCACATGAAGGTGCTGTACGGGATGACGCCGGGACGCGGCAACGAGACGCACGACTTCTACGCGCTCGGCCGCGACTACCTCATCGACGACCAGGAGCTCACGAAGTTCCAGCATGAGCAGCAACTGGCCGTGATGCAGGAGGACGTCGACGCCCTGGAGGCGCAGGAGGTCATGTACGCCACCGACCCGGGCGGCACCGCCGAGTCCAGCATCAAGTCCGACCTCGCCGCACTCCGCGGACGCCGGGCGGTGGCGAAGATGCTCACCCGCGAACAGCAGGCCGGCGGCACGCGTCCCCGGGCGTCCGCATGAGCGGCCGCCACGTCTTCGTACTGCTCCACGGAGCCTGGCACGGCGGCTGGGTGTGGCAGCGTGTCGCCCCGCTGCTGCGCGCGGCCGGACACGAGGTCCACACCCCCACGTTGACCGGGGTGAGCGACCGCGCCCATCTGCTGAGCCCGCAGATCGGACTCGGCACGCACGTCGAGGACGTGGTGGCGCTGATCGAGGCCCACGACGCCCGGGACGTCGTGCTCGTCGGCCACAGTTACGCGGGCCAGGTCGTCACCGGCGTCGCGGACCGGCTCCCGGACCGGCTCGCGAAGCGGGTCCACCTCGACGCCTTCGTCGGCGACGACGGTGACGCGGCGATCGATCTGCTGCCCGACCGCATCGCCGGGCACTACCGGGAGTCCGTGGCCGGGCCCGGGTTCGGCTGGCTCATCCCGGTGCGCTCGCTGGGCGTGCTCGGCGTCGAGGACCAGGCGGACCTCGACTGGCTCGGCCCGCGACTGACCCCGCACCCGTGGCTGACCTACACCGAGCCACTGCGGCTGACCGGCAAGGCCGACCAGGTCCCCGGTGCCTTCGTCGAGTGCACCGACTGGATGCGGGTGTTCACCCCGCACGCCGAGCGCGCCGCCGCCCGCGGCTGGCCGGTCCACGAGATCGCCACCGGCCACGAAGCGATGGTCACCGCCCCCGGCCGACTCGCCGAACTGCTGCTGGAGATCGCGGCAGCCTGACCCCGTGAAGGACATCCCCGTGGAATTCCTCGTCCGCACTGAGAACACCCTGCCCCCGGACACCCCCGACGACGTACGCGAGGAACTGCGCAAGGGCGAGCGCGAACGGGCCATGCAGCTCAGGGAGGCCGGCATCCTCAAGCGGCTGTGGCGGGTGCCTGGCCGCAACGCGACCATCGGCCTGTACGAGGCGGCCGACCCGGCACAGCTGCATGACGCGCTGGTCTCCCTGCCGATGTGGAAGTGGATGGACATCACCGTCGAGGCACTCGCCACCCATCCGCAGGAGAAGGCACCATGACCGGCCCTGCGAACGGCGGCCACCGGGTCGCGGTGGTCACGGGCGCCGCCGGCGGCCTGGGGCTCGCCATCGCCCGCAGACTGGCCGGGGACGGTTTCACGGTCGCCGCCCTCGACGTCGACGAACCCGACGACACCAGCTCGATCCCGGGCGGCCGGGCCTGGCGTTGCGACGTCGGGGACCCGGCCGCGACCCGCCGGGCCGTATCCGAGATCGCGGAGGCGTACGGCGGGGTCGACGTCCTCGTCAACAACGCCGGTCTGCTCTCCGGCCGGGCGCCGCTGCTGGAGACGACCCCGGAGGAGATGCACCGCTTCTTCGCCGTCAACGCCGTCGGCCCGCTGCTCATGGTGCAGGCGTGCGTGCCCTGGCTGCGCGGCAGCCCGCACCGCGGGCGGGTGGTCAATGTCGCGTCCCGCACCTTCTTCACGGGGTCCCCGGGCCAGATCGCCTACGTCGCGAGCAAGGGCGCGCTCATCGGGATGACCCGGGTGATGGCACGCGAACTGGGCGAGCACCGGATCACGGTCAACGCGGTGGCGCCCGCGCAGGTGGCCACCCCGGGCACCCGGGCGCACTCCGGCGACGAGGTGTTCGCCGCGACCATGAGCCGGCAGGCGATCAAGGAGTTCGTCACCCCGGAGCAGTTCGCGGGGTTGGTCTCCTATCTCGTCTCACCGCACGCGTCCATGGTCACCGGCCAGACGCTCGTCTGCGACGGCGGCGGGCTCCTGCACTGACCGTCGCCCACACCGGAAAGGAGAAGAACAGCATGTCCAGCACCACACCCCGGCTCCCGGGCACCTATGTCTTCGACGGCGCGGAGAACCGCCGCGGCCGAGCGTTGAACCGGCTCTGCGGGTCCCTCAAGGACGCCGGGAACCGGGAGAGGTTCACAGCCGACGAGGCCGCGTACTGCGAGACGTACGGGCTCTCGGCCGAGCAGCGGGACGCCGTTCTGCGGCGGGACTGGAACCGGATGATGGAGCTGGGCGGTTCCATCTTCTACGTGTTCAAGCTCGCCATGGTCGACCAGAAGTCCATGCAGTACCTCGGCGGGGTCTTCACAGGCATGACCACCGAGGAGTTCGCGCAGGCGCTGAAAGCGGGAGGGCGGACCTTTGGCTGAGGTGACATGGGGTCTGGCCACCTCGCACGTACCGTCGATCGGTGCGGCCATGGACCACGGAAAGACGCAGGACCCGTACTGGAAAAAGCTGTTCGACGGATACACGCCGGCGCGGGAGTGGATGGCCCGCCACACGCCTGACGTCGCGGTCGTCATTTACAACGACCACGCCAACGCGGTCGACATGAGCGTCACCCCGACCTTCGCGCTCGGGACGGCCGAGTCGTACCGGGTGGCCGACGAGGGATGGGGCAGCCGCCCGGTGCCCACCGTCACGGGCGCCCCCGAGTTCTCCGACCACCTCGTCAAGAGCCTGATCGACGCCTCCTTCGACCTGACCGTCTACCAGGAACTCGACGTCGACCACGGCCTGACCGTTCCGCTGTCGGTCTACTGCCCCGAACCCGGCGAGCGCTGGCCCTGCGCGGTGGTCCCCCTCCTGGTCAACGTCATCCAGTACCCACAGCCGACCGCCGCGCGGTGCCTGGCCCTCGGTCGCGCGCTCGGCGAGGCCATCCGCTCCTTCCCCCAGGACCTCAAGGTCGCCGTCTTCGGCACCGGCGGCATGTCCCACCAGCTCGCCGGCGCCCGCGCGGGACTGATCAACCAGGACTTCGACCGGATGTTCCTCGACGCGATCGAGCACGACCCCGAGAAACTGGCCGGGCTGACGCGCGAGGAGTACATCCGCGAGGCCGGCTCCGAGGGCATCGAGCTCATCATGTGGCTGATCATGCGCGGCGCGCTGGGACCCCGGATCCGCCGCGTGTACGACGCCTACCACGTACCGGCGTCCAACACGGCGGCCGGGATGGTGCTGTTCGAGAACCTGAGCCGGTGACATGCCGTCAGCCCAGCCGGCCCGGCGCCCCGCGTCAGCCGGAGCGGTGGCGGAGCCCGTCGAGTAGGAGGTCGAGCATGCGGCCCGCGCGGTCCCGCAGCCCCTTGTCGCTCGTGATCAGCAGGACACCCCCGAGACTGAACCCGACATCGAGCGGGTCCACGTCCGAGCGCAGAACTCCCACTTCGGCCCCGGCGTGCAGCAGTGTGCTGATGGCCGTGCTGATCCGGTCGAGACTCTCGGCGAACGGATCCTCGTCGCCGGAGGCGATGACGGCCTTCAGTGCGTCCCCCATGCCCTGCTTGGTGGCCAGGTAGTCGATGAACAGGTCCATCCACCTCCGCATGGCCTGGTCGGGCGGGAGCTGTGCGAGCAGTTCCGTGACGCTGTCGCAGACCCGGGCGAGTTCGTTGCGGTAGGTGGCCTCGAGCAGGGCCTCGCGGGTGGGGAAGTGCCGGTAGAGCGTGCCGATGCCCACGCCGGCGTCCTTGGCGATGGCCTCGAGGGACGCGTCGGTGCCGGTCTCGGAGAACGCGCGCCCCGCGGCTTCGAGCAGGCGTTCCCGGTTGCGTCGCGCGTCAGCACGCAGTCCGCGTGTGGTGGCGGTCACAGCTTTCCTTCCTTCTGGACAATCGGAGGCTCCTCCGCTTAAGGTCCGGAAGTAATCGGAGGCACCTCCGGTTTCGAGAGTAGCAAACAGGGAGCACGGCGAGAATGGCCACTTGGACAGGCATCACCAGTCCGTTCACCAGCCGGTCCACGGCTGCCGACGTCATCGCGGGCATCGATCTCACGGGCCGCCGCGCCATCGTCACCGGGGCGGCGTCCGGCATCGGCGTGGAGACCGCCCGAGCGCTGGCCGGCGCCGGCGCGGAGGTCACACTGGCCGTGCGGGACACCGCCGCCGGCGATCGCACCGCGAAGGACATCCGGGCCACCACCGGCTCCGAAGACGTACGGGTCGCCGCCCTGGACCTGACCGATCCGGCGTCCGTCCGCGCGTTCACCGCCGCCTGGCACGGCCCGCTGCACATCCTCGTCAACAACGCCGGGGTCATGGCGGCCCCGGAGAGCCGCACACCCCAGGGCTGGGAGCTGCAGTTCGCCACCAATCACCTGGGGCACTTCGCCCTGACCACCGGGCTGCACGAGGCACTCGCGGCGGCCGGCGGCGCCCGGGTGGTGTCGGTGAGTTCCAGCGGCCACCTGTTCTCACCCGTCGTCTTCGACGACCTCCACTTCACCGAGCGGCCCTACGACCCGTGGCTGGCGTACGGCCAGTCCAAGACCGCGAACGTGCTGTTCGCGGTCGAGGCCGGCCGGCGATGGGCCGCGGACGGGATCACGGCCAACGCACTGATGCCCGGAGGGATCCAGACCAACCTGGGGCGCTACATGGACGACGCCTCGATGGGCCTGTTCATGACCCACCTGCAAGCCGTCCTCGGCGAAGGAACGCCTCTGCCCGAGATGTCCTTCAAATCGGTCGAACAGGGCGCCGCGACCTCCGTCCTGCTGGCCGCCTCACCCTTGCTCGAGGGCATCAGCGGCCGGTACTTCGAGGACTGCGACGAGGCGCCGCTGCACCAGCCGGGCACCAACACCGGGGTCGCGCCGTACGCCCTGGATCCGGAGGCGGCCGAGCGACTCTGGCAGGTCTCCGAGCAACTCCTGGACTGACCCCGCCCCGATCGCCCCCACGGCCGAGCCCGGACCCCCGCAGCGACCCCTCACACCCCAGGGCGACCCGCGACCAAATACTTGAAACTTCAGTTGAATTTCGAAAACATTTAGGAGACACCATGGCAGGCAGCATCCGCAGGCACTGGAAGCGCTGGCTCATCGCCGGTGTGGCCACCGTCGCCGTACTGTGCACGGCGGGCCCGTACATCTACATCAACTACGTCCAGGACAAGCCACCGGCCGCCCTCTCGCTCGACGACCTGCCAGGCTCGGACTCCTCCGGCAGGCCCTCGGGCTCCGGGGACGGTGTCGAGGGTGCCTGGCGGGTGGGCAGCGGTTCGCAGGCGGGTTACCGGGTCGACGAGGTCCTCTTCGGCCAGAACGTCACAGCAGTGGGCCGGACCGAAAAGGTCACCGGAGAGCTGGAGATCGAAGGCAACCGGGCGGTCAACGGATCCTTCACCGTCGACCTCGCCTCGGTGAAGAGCGACTCAGACCAGCGCGACGGCCAGTTCCGCGGCCGGGTCATGAACACCGAGCGGTACCCGGAGGCCACCTTCGAGCTCACCGAGCCCGTCGACTTCGGCTCTGCTCCGGCGGTGGGCGAGCAGGTCAGCGCCAAGGCCACCGGCGAGCTGACCGTCCACGGTGAGACCAACTCGGTGTCCTTCGAGCTCGACGCCCAGCGCACCGCCGACGGCTTCCGGGTCAACGGATCCCTCCCGGTCACCTTCGCCGACTACGGCATCGAGGCACCTGACTTCGGCGGGATCAAGGTGGAGGACGAGGGAAACATCGAGTTCCTCCTCGCCTTCGACCGCGCCTGAGCCGACACGGGCACGCTCGCCCCTTACTCCCGATCCCCCACCGGACACCCGCCGACGCGTTCACAGGCGTCCGCACATCATTGGAGACCCCCCATGTCGAACAGCACGAGCCGGCTGCCCCGTAAGGCCATAGCCACCCTCCTGGCTGCGGCGACCGTAGGAGCTGTGGCCGGCCTCGCTCCTGCCGCCACGGCCACCGCCACCGCCTCCGCGCCGTCCCACAGCAGCCTGGGCCTCGGCCTCGACGCCCCGTACACAAGCCCCGCCACACAGGAGCGCAACAAGCGCGTCGCCGTCCACGTCCTCACCCAGCTCTTCGAGGAGGGCAACCTCAAGGTCGCCGACCGGTACATCCGCGAGGACTACATCCAGCACAACCCCGCCGCCCCCAACGGCCGGGAAGCGATCAAGAACTTCATCCGCGACTGGACCGCGCGCTTCCCGGACCACCAGTACAACGTCAAGCGGGTCCTCGCCCAGGGCAATCTGGTCCTAGTGCACTCCAACCCCGTCTACGAGCCGGGCACCCGTGGCGCGGCCGTGGTCGACATCTTCCGCTTCGACCCCAGGAGCGGCATGATCGCCGAGCACTGGGACACGGTCCAGGACGTGCCGGCGACCACCGTCAACGGCAACGACATGTTCGGCACGGTCAGCAACCCGCACACGAACCAGCCCAGCGGCCCGCGCTGGAGCACGGCGCTCAGCGAGAAGATCGCCACCAGTTACTTCGACACCCTCCTCGTCGACAAGAACCCCGACGCCGTCAGGTACCTCGCGCCGGAGTACTACCAGCACAACCCGACCATCCCCAGCGGCTCGGCCGGCCTGCGTGAGCAGTTCACCGACTTCTTCCGCCAGTTCCCGAACCTGATCGTGGAACGCAAGCGCGTCATCGCCGACAAGGACTACGTCGCCATCCACGCCCACTACCGCCTCAGCCCCGAGGACCGCGGTCAGTCGGTCGTGGACATCTTCCGGGTCGCGAAGCAGAAGAACGGCGAGCTCAAGATCATCGAGCACTGGGACGCCGTACAGGACGTCCCGGCCACCTCCGCCAACGACAACACGATGTTCTGACCTCTCCAGATCAAGCCTGGCGCCGAAGGAGACAGGGGCACCCCCGGTGCCCTACAGCGGCCTGGCCCGGTCCAGGGCTCAGCCCGGGCGCTGTCGCTCCTCGCGGGGGTCGCCCGGTTCGGCCGCCGTGCGTGGGTGGTCCTGGGTTCGCTCCGGGGTGGTCGTGATGTCGGCGTGGGGGACGGTCGCGGGGGTGTCGGGAGGTCCGGACTGCCTGAGCTTCCTGCGGAGGCTCAGGAGGGGTACGGCGACCGTGAAGACGACGACGAAGGCGAGCAATGTGGCGGAGACGGGGCGGCCCAGGAAGCCGGTCACGTCACCGTCGAACATCCGCATCGAGCGCCGGAAGTCGGTCTCCAGCAGGTTGCCGAGCACGAAGGCGAGGACGAGCGGGCCGGGCGGCAGACCGACCTTCTTCATCAGGTAGCCGACGACGCCGAGCACGACCACGGCGAGCATGTCGAACATGCTGGAGCGGATCGTGTAGACGCCGATCATGGTGATGAGCACGGTCAGCGGCGCCAGGATGCTGGCCCGGACGCGCAGCACACGGACGAACAGCCCGATCAGCGGCATGCTGAGGATGATCAGGAACAGGTTCCCGATGTACATGGAGTCGATGACGCCCCAGAACACCTCGGGGTGTTCGTCGATCATCTGCGGGCCCGGGGTCACGCCCGCCAGCAGCAAGGCGCCGAACATGACGGCCATGGTCGCGTTGGCCGGGATGCCGAGGGTGAGCAGCGGGATGAACGACGAGGTGGCGGCGGTGTTGTTGGCCGCCTCCGGGCCCGCGACCCCCTCGATCGCGCCCTTGCCGAAGCGCTCGGGCGTCCTGGAGGAGCGCTTCTCGACCGTGTAAGCGACCATCGAGGCCATCGTGGCGCCGCCGCCGGGAAGGATGCCGAGGAAGAAGCCCACCACTGTCCCCCGGGTGATCGCCCACCTGGACTGCAGGAACTCCGCCCGGCTGGGCCGGGCCCGGCCGACGCGGGGCTTCGGCGGGGGGCCTTGTCGAAGGCCTTCGAGGCTATGCAGGATCTCGCCGATGCCGAACAGGCCCATGGCGAGGATGACGAAGTCGAGCCCGTCGGCGAGTTGGTCACTGCCGAAGGTGTAGCGAGCGCTGCCCAGGATCGGGTCGCGGCCCACGGTGGCGAGCAGCAGCCCGATGGATCCCGCGAGAAGGCTGCGGCGCAGGGACCCGGTACTCAGGGTGGAGATCATCAGGATGCCGAGCAGCGCCAGCGCGGCATACTCCGGCGGGCCGAAGGCCAGAGCCCAGCCCGCCACCAACGGGGCCGCCACGGTCAGTGCGACGATGCCGACGGTGCCGCCGATGAAGGAGGCGATCGCGGCGATGCCGAGCGCGGATCCGGCACGGCCCGTGCGGGCCATCTCGTAGCCGTCGATGGCGGTCACCACCGTCGAGGCCTCTCCGGGCAGGCGGAGCAGCACCGAGGTGACCGTGCCGCCGTACTGGGCGCCGTAGAAGATGCCGGCGAGCAGGATGATCGCCGAGGCCGGTTCGAGGGTGTAGGTGACCGGCAGCAGGATGGCGATGGTGGCGGCCGGGCCGAGGCCGGGCAGCACACCGACCAGCATGCCGAGGGTCACCCCGATCAGGCAGTACAGCAGGTTCTGCGGCTCGAAGACCACGCCGAAGCCGTCCAGAGCGGGAGCGAGGAAGTCCATCGGGTTCTCACAGGTGTCGGGGGGATCAGAACGCGATGAGATGAGGCAGCGAGACGCCCAGCGCGACGATGAAGAGCAGATAGGACGCCACGCACGCGGCCAGTGCCACGGCCAGGCTGAGCCGCCAGCTGTCCCGGCCGAAGCCGCGCATCCACAGCACCAGCAGGAGCACCGTCATGACCTCGAAGCCCACCCGCTCGATGAGCAGGGTGTACGCGACCAGCGACAGAGCTCCCAGGACCACCACGGCGGTTTGCCGGCTGAACGGTTCCTGCTCGGTGTCCGCGCCGGGATTGAGGAGCAGCGAGGCGGACAGCGTCACCATGGTGAGGCTCACGATCAGGGGCCACAGCCCGGGGCCGGGGTCGGCGGGCGATCCCAGTCCCATCGATACGGCCGCCAGGGCGGCGAGGGCGCCGATGCCGAGCGGCACCAGCGCCCCCAGTCGTGCCTGGGTCCTCATGCCTCAGCCCTCGGTCTTCAGGTTCAGACCGAACCTGTCGATGAGCTCGCCGTAGCGCTTCTTGGCGGTCTCGACCTGCTTGACGACGGCGTCCGGCGAGGCCTCCCAGCGGCCGATGTAGTTGTTCTCCAGGAACTTGCCGTACTCCGGGTCCTTGAAGGCCTTCTTCAGCGCCGCTCGCAGTTCGGAGACGACGTTGTCCGGCAGTCCTGCCGGGCCGGCGACCCAGCGGCGCTGGTCCACGACGACGTCGTGGCCGGACTCGACAGCGGTGGGCACGTCGGGGAGGAAGTCGATGCGCTCCTTGGCGAAGACCGCCAGTGGACGCAGTTTTTCGGACGTGAGGTGGGGAGCGGCCTCGGCCACATGGACGGCGCCGACGTCCACCTGGCTGCCCAGCAGTGCGGTCACTGTGGGCGCGCCGCCGTCGAACGGGATGCCGCTGGCCTTGACGCCGGCGTCGCCGAAGAGGAGGGCCTGGGCCAGCTCGCTGCCGGTGCCGGCGCCTGTGGTGCCGTACTTGACCGACTTCTTCGCGAGCAGGTCGTCGAGGGTCTCGACGTCCGACTGCGCCGGGACGAGGAGGACGTAGTCCTCCACGGTCAGCCCGGAGATGACGTCCATGTCGGACATCTTGATCGGGTCATCGTCGACGACGGTGTGCGGGCCAATCGACATGAGCGACTGGGAGAGCATGACCAGGCTGTAGCCGTCGGGCTTGCGGCCCAGGATCTCCTTGCCGCCCACGGCGCCGTTGGCGCCGGGCTTGTTCTCCACCACGACGGACTGTCCCAGGGGGTCCTCCAACGCCTTGGCTGCGGCGCGCGATATCAGGTCGGTGCTGCCGCCCGGGTCGGAAGGCACGGTCCACTCCACGGTCTTGGTGGGATAGTTCTCGGCGTCTTCGCCACTGCCCCCGCCGCCCTGGACCCCTCCGCACGAGGTGAGGGTGAGAAGAGCGGCGGCGCAGACAGCCGCGCCGGCGAGGTGCCGGCCCTGGCGCAGTCGGGCCTGGAACATCATTGTTCTCCTTCATGGGTGGGGTTCTGGCCGGTCAGGGGTCACCTCTGCGGGAGCGGTGGCTCCGCCCGGTCGGGGTGCTTGCGCCGCACGGCCTCGACGGCGTCGCAGTGGTCGCGCCTGCCGTAGGTCTCACCGATGCCGACGACGCCGTCGGAGGTCTCTGTCCCGACGACGCTGCCGGGTGCGTAAAGCTGATGCGCACCAAGGAAGTTGAACAGCGGCGGGTCACCGATGAGGACGGGGTGGCGGTCACCTTGACGATGCGAGGCGCGCTGCTGAGCACGACGTTCCCTCACTTCCTCAGCTGTCCGTTGCGAGCGCCAGGCCGGTGTGCAGGAGGGCCTCGAGTTGCCCCAGGTGGTCAGGGGCCGGTTCCATCAGGGGCGCGCGGACCGGGCCGACCGGGGCTCCACGGAGCCGGGCCGCCGCCTTGACCAGGGACACCGCATAACCCGTGCCCTGGTCGCGCAGTTCGACGAGAGGCAGGTAGAACTCCTTCAGCAGGTGTTCCGTTCTTGGGTGGTCTCCGGCCCGGTGCGCCGCGTAGAAGGCGCCCGCGATCTCGGGTGCGAAGGCGTGGACCGCCGAGGAGTAGGCGGGGATGCCGATGCTCGCGTACGCCCGTGCCTGCATCTCGGCGGTGGCCACGCCGTTGAAGAACAGCCAGTCGCCGGGCGCCACCAGCCGCAGCCGCTGCATCTGGTCGAGGTCGCCGTGCCCGTCCTTGAGGCCGAGGACGCCGTCGACCGTGGCCAGTTCCCTGACCGCGGCGGTGCTCAACTTGACCTGCCCGCGCTGGTAGACGATCAGGGGAAGGGGCGAGCCGCCCGCCACCGCGCGGACATGGTCCACATATCCGCGCTGCGGGGCGGAGATGAGGTAGTGCGGCATCAGCAGCCCGGCGTCCGCGCCGGCCTCCTCTGCGAGCCGGGCGAACTGCAGCCCTAGCGACCAGCCGTACCCGACGCCGGCCACCACCGGGACCTGTCCCGCCACGACGTCGACGGCGGCGCGTACGACGGCGTGATACTCCTCCGCGGACAGCGAGAAGAACTCACCGGTTCCGCAGGCGACGAAGACGGCACCCGGACCGGCGGCGAGCTGCGCAGCCAGGTGGGTGCGGAAGCCGTCGAGGTCGAGGCCGCCTTCGGCGTCGAAGGATGTCAGCGGGAAGGACAGGACACCCTGCGCCATCCCTTTGCGCAGCCGGTCCGCCGTCTCGCGGTCACGCTCGATATCCCGAGTCGTCTCCATGCGCGCCACCTGTCTCCGTATGTAGACAGTTGTCTCGTGATGGAGAGCATGGCTACATGGCTGATAACCGTCAAGCATCGGTGCAAGAATTCTTCGAGTGCGTTCGGAAGGGGTGGCGATGAGTGAGCCTGAGGCGGTCAGCGGCGTACGGGGCGTGAAGTCGGCAGCCCGTACGGTCGAGTTGCTCGAGCTCCTGGCCGCGCGGCAGAACCGGCCCGCCCGGCTGCGAGAACTCAGCGAGGCCCTCGGCGCCCCGCGCAGCAGCGTCTACGCCCTGCTGCGGACCCTGGCGGAGCACGGCTGGGTCCGCACCGATCCCTCCGGCACGCTCTACAGCGTCGGCATCCGCGCCCTCCTCGCGGGGACGACCTACCTGGACGCGGACCCTTATCTGCGCATCGTCCAGCCGCTGATCAACGACCTGAGCGCCAGGCTCGACGAGACCATCCACTACGGGCGACTGGACCGCACGGACATCGTCTATCTGGCGACACACGAATCCAGCCAGTACCTCCGCCCCTTCAGCCGGGTCGGCCGCCGGCTCCCGGCCTTCAGCACGGCACTGGGCAAGGCGCTGCTCGCCGAGCGGCTGGACACCGACCTGGCCGACCACGTCCCCGACACGCTCAAACCCCTCACACCGAACACCCACACCGACCACGACGCTCTGATCAAGGACCTGCGGGCCACCGCCGAGCGCGGATACGCCACCGACAACGAGGAGAACTTCGTCGGCGTCGTCTGCTACGGATTCTCACTCCGGTTCACCACCCCCCCGATCGACGCGATCAGCTGCTCGATCCCCATCGACCGGCTCAACCCCGCGAGGACCGAGGAACTCATCGAGGCCATGCGGCTCACCCGGCTGTCGATCGAGCGGATGGCGCCGATCGACCACACGATGCCGTAGCGCGTTCGCGCGACGGGACAGGGTGATCAATTGACAATCCCCCGCATCGGGCGACGGAGTCATCGAGACCTGCCTCAGCGGGCAGAACCCGGCCCCCCTTGCGGGTCGCCGTTCTTGCGCTGGCCCGCGACAAGTTCCACGGCGTCTGGAACCACACGCTCCACCCGGCCCCGAAGCCACCGCTTGTCTGCCGGATCCGGCCTGACCGGCGTGCCCTGCCGGGAATGTGACTCCCTGGGAGGCCATCGCCTCCGCCGCGGGATGCCTGCCGCCCTTCGAGCGAGCCGACATGGCTACTTCGACGCCCTGCCCACCGGGACGACGGCTCGGCCGGCACTCCCCTCGCTCCCGGTCAGGCCGGAGGCACCACGGGCAGGACGATGCGGGACGGTCGGGCCGGATCGTGGAAGACCTGCTGCCGGGCCACTCGCGCCGTGGTCGCGCTCTCCTCGGTTTCGTCCGTGTTGAGGTTGCGGTTCCAGCGGGGGAAGTTGCTGGAGGTGACCTGGACCCGTATTTGGTGGCCCGCCCGGAAGACGATGCTGGTCGACCACAGGTCTACGACGTGCTCGGCCGCCTCGCACGGTGTCGCCGCGCGCACCCGCACGATGCCGTCCGTCACATTGCGGGAGACACCGTGCTCGTCGACGTCACACAGCCGTGTCACCCAGTCGGTCGAGGGCCCGTCCGTGGCGGCGAAGAGCACAGCCCGGACCCGGCCGGTCACCTCGACGTCCTCGGCGAGCGGTTCGCTGGTGAAGACCAGGACGTCCTCACGCGCCTCCACGTCCCTCTGGTCGAGAGGCCCGGGACGGAACTCCTCGGACATCAGCAAGGCGCCGCCGGTGGTGGGCACCGGGTCCATGGGGTCGTAGGTGAACTCCTCGGCCTGCTCGGCGACAGCGGGCGGCTCCTGCGTCAGGCGCCCGTCCGCGCGCAGGTGGAAGTCCGTGTCCACGGCCCGCGACAAGGGCCATTCCGTCTCCTCGCGCCACTGGTTGACGCCCATGACGAACAGCAGCACCCTGCCCGTGTCCGACTCCAGTGCCTCACCGTCGCCGATCGTGCGCTGGAACCAGTCGAGCTGGAGGCCGTTCAGGGGTCCGCGCATTCCCATGAAGGCGGAGTTCGCGCCGAACCCGAAGTTGACGTCGCCGATGACGTGCTGCTGGTTGGCGTGACTCCACGGACCCATGATCAGCGTGGCGGGCCGGCCGGCGCGGCGCATGGCGGTGAAGTTGTCGAGCGTGCCCTGGGTGAAGATGTCGTACCAGCCGCCGACCTGGAAGGTGGGCAGGTCGACCTCGTCGTGCCGGCCCGCGACCCGGGCCGTGCGCGCCCAGTCGGGCTCGCGCCGGGACCTCTCGTAGCCCAGCTCGGGAAGGTCGTGCCGGGCGAACGCGGGAAACCGCCCGGCGGGCAGTTCGCCGTAACCGCCGTCGGCCAGGCCGTCGAGGTCCTGTACGAGACCGACGAGGCTGCCGCCGAGCGCGGCGGGGTCGGTGCTGTGCCGGCGCATCAGCGCGTCGGCGCCCATCATGAGGGACCAGGGCGCGGTGATGCCGAGTTCGATCGCGCCGCCGCGCGTCCACAGTCCGTCGTCCGGGTCGGACCACGCGACCATCGGCGCGATCGCCTTCAGCTCCGGCGGCTTGGACAGCGCCGCCATCCACTGCGTGTGGCCGAAATAGCTGGCGCCGATCATGCCGACGGAGCCGTTCGCTCCGGGAAGGGCAGCGGCCCACCGTACGGTGTCGTACCCGTCGCTCTCCTCGTACGTCCACGGCTCCCACTCCCCCTCGGAGGCGAACCGGCCGCGGGTGTCCTGGAGGACCACCATGAAGCCACGCCGAGCCGCCGCCAGGGGGTCGAGGAGGGCGATCGCCAGGGCCATCTGCTTCCCGTACGGCAGCCTGCTCAGCAGCACCGGCCACGGCCCCGTGCCCCCGGGGCGGTAGACATCGGCGCGCAGCACCGTGCCGTCACGCATCTCCGCCGGAACATCGAACTCGACCTGAATCTCTGCCATGCGCTGCTCCTTTGCATGCATGCCACGACGCTGTCAGGCACATGGTCGAATCTGGTCCCCGTCCCGCACCACCCCTGAACGGGGGTGGCTACGGCGCTCCCAGGGCGGTCACGCCACCGCGTTCAGCAGGTCGGCCAGCAGGTCGGGCCGTTCCAGGGCGATGAAGTGGCCTGCTCCCGGCACCTGCGTGAAATCGGCGGCCGGCAGCAGCTCCTTGTTGGCTTGCCGGTCCGATGACCGCGACCAGTCCTTCTCCCCGTAGACGAGGTGGACGGGTGCCTTGACCTCCGGGTAGCGCGAGCGGGCGGCGATGAGGGTGGGCAGGTTCTGGTACACGGCCCGGGCGACGGTCGAGTAGCCGCGGCGGCTGCCCACCTGGAGGAGTTCGTCGACGTAGTCCTCCCGCAGCGCGGTCTTGTCGACCAGCCCGCCCTGCAGGATTCTGCGGAGGGCCGGCTTGGGCTCCACCCCGGCGATCACCGGGCCCACCCCCGGGGTGAGGACACCGCTGACCACCACACGGGCGAGAAGACCGGACCGGGCGATCCCGTCGCGGAAGTCGTACGTGTTCACCGCGACGACGCGCCGTACCCGCTCGGGCAGATCGGCCGCGGTGGTCAGGGCCAGCACCGCCCCCATGGACTCCCCGACCAACGTCACGTCGTGGAGGTCGAGTTCGGTCAGGAGCCGCTCGACGCCCGCGCGCATGGCCGGCTCGTCGTACGACGCGCCGGGCACGATCTCGGAGTAGCCCATCCCCGGCAGGTCGAGGGCATACACGGTGTACCGGTCCGCGATCAGCGGGATGAGGTGACGGTAGTGCTCGGCCTGGGTGCGCACGGTGTGCAGCAGGACCACGGGAGCGCCGGTGCCCGCCTTGAGGTAGCGCAGGGTCCCCTCGTCGCTGCGGTGTCCTGCGCGCGGGGCGATGGCGTGGCTGGTGGTTCCCGGGATGTGAATCGTGGGGCGTGGCTCGTGGCTGGGCATCTCGCTGGCTTCCCTTGGTGAACTGCTGCAGACGGATGATTCGGACAGGGCCCGCCCGAAGGGGCGTGACCACGGACCAGCCCTTGGATTCACTTGGAAACCGACCGGTTTCCAAGAGAGTAAACCGGTCGGTTTCCAAGCGCAAGATCGAGGTCGCCATCCGCACAGCGGTCGCCGATTCCACACTCAAGGGCAGTCGCGCGCTTGCTGAGTCGCCACCCGCGTTCACCACAGCGGTCCCAGTCCAAGGAGGGCACGACCTTGTCCGGCGTCGTCGATCGCGTACGCAGGAGTCAGGCGCTGGACTTGATCACGACGACCGACCTGCCGTTCTCGCGGATCGAGGCCAGCCTGGGGATGCAGGCGCAGTCCAGCCTCGTTCGTGCGGTACGTCGGTGGTTCGTGGTTCCATCGCATGCTCGGAGCGATGGCCGTGCGATCCGCGCCCGCATGGCGATGTGCGGCGGGGGAGGCGAAAATGGCACTAGCCGGATAAGAGTCACCCGATCAGTGGATACGGCGTGGCTTTCAGAGCGGGGGAAGCGTCAAGCCAGCCTCAGCGCCCTCGAAGACTCCGGAAGCCGCGGGCGGGACATCAAGGTATTTCCCGCCCGCGCAGGTGGACACAGGTGATCACTCATGTGCCGATGGCTCGCCTACTCGGGTACACCGCTGCTGCTCGACACCATCCTCTACAAACCGGCCCATTCATTGATCGACCAGAGCCTCCACTCCCGGCTGGGTGTCGAGACGACCAACGGTGACGGTTTCGGCGTCGGATGGTATTCGCAGGAAAGCCTGGACACCCCAGCCCTGCTCAAGGACATCGGCCCCGCCTGGAACAACCGCAACCTGAGGGAGCTCGCGGATCATGTCCGCTCCCCGTTGTTCTTCGCCCACATACGGGCGTCGACCGGCACAGCGGTGCAGCAGACGAACTGCCACCCGTTCCGGCACGGCCGCTGGATGTGGATGCACAACGGTGCCATCACGGGCTTCCACCTCATGCGCCGCGATCTGGCCCTGCTCGTCGACCCCGGCCTGTACGACGACATCGAAGGAACGACGGACTCGGAGATGATGTTCTACCTGGCGGTCACCCTCGGCCTGGACGAGGACCCGCCGGGCGCCGTGGCCCGGATGGTGGGAGTGGTGGAGCGCAACGGCCGCGACCACGGCGTGGAGTTCCCGCTCCAGATGACGATCGCCGTGACCGACGGCGAACGCCTGTGGGCCTTCCGCTATTCGACCCAGGGCGCTTCCCGGTCGTTGTTCTACAGCACGCGCGTGGAAACACTGCGCAAGCTGCACCCCGACATAGCGTTCCTGCAGGAAGTGTCCGACGAAACCCGCCTCATCGTCTCCGAGCCCCTTGGTGATCTGCCGGGTGCATGGAACGAGGTGCCCGAGAGCAGCTACGGCGTCGTGTATGCCGGAGCCGACGAGCTGCATCCCTTCACCCCGCAACCGGCATGACGCGTTGACAGTCCGCCTGAGGTCCTCGATCTCCAGCTCGATCACCCCATCATCGATCCGACCTCTGTCTCGCTGTCCAGGGCGTCGAGGATCCACAGCCTCAGCGTTCCAGGGCCGGGCTCCAGTTCGGCATCACCAGCGCCCGGCCGCCGACGTCGTCGTCTACTCGACCACGGTGACCTGGGCGGTCCAGGACCCGGGTTCCCGGGGCGGATCCCAGGTCACGTCGACGCGTTCTTCGTGGAAGTCGTGAGCGAGTCCTACCACCATGGCCGCCGCGGCGGCTCGTGCCTCGGCTGGGTCGGCGTTGAGCGGGACGTCGGCGAGGCGCCCGCAGAGCATCCCGCCTTCCACGGTGAGGACACTGTGGCGCCAGCCTTGCGGCGTCGCGAGCAGGACGATGCCCTTCGGCATGCCGAAGGGAGGTCGGCTCTTCTTCTCCCGCTTTCGTCTCACCATGGAGCCATCCAACCTCGTCGGCCTCCTGACGGTTCAGGCAGGCGGAGCTTCAGGTGCCGCGGCGGGGCATGGTGCCGACTTGTGGTGGGCGGGACGGTCTCGGTGCACCAGCCGGGGAGCCGGTCTTCACGTGCAGGTTCCTGACCACTCTCCCGACCGGCTCAACTCCGACCAG
Organism: Streptomyces sp. NPDC001536; assembly: GCF_042894505.1. NCBI lineage: Bacteria > Bacillati > Actinomycetota > Actinomycetes > Kitasatosporales > Streptomycetaceae > Streptomyces > Streptomyces sp. NPDC001536. The sequence goes on along the minus strand of NZ_JBIAVQ010000012.1, from coordinate 282,254 downwards.
GAACCCGGCCAACACAGGCCAACCCCTGCCCAGGGCGAGCGAAAGGGCTACGCAGCCGACCGGCCAGGAACCTGCTCACCGGCCCGCGGCGGTCGGCCTGACCCGGTCGAGGCGCTCGCTTCAGTTCGGCCCGTCGGCTCCGGTGTCGGGCGTGGTGGTCCCCAGCCGTTCGGCGAGGAAGGCGATGATCTCGTCACGGGCGCGTGTGGTCGGGTGCCCCTGCTCGTCGACGAGATGGGCCGTGGTGACGCTGTGGGCGCAGCCGACGACGTCGCGGAAGAAGGGCGGCGGGTTCGTGTTCGCCACGTCGTCGGCGAGGACACGGCCGTCGAAGGCGTCGCCGAGCAGAGCCCGGTAGGCCGCGAACCGTTGACCGGTGCACCACCGGTCGTTCTCGAGGCGGTAGGCGAGCACTTGAGGCCGTCGCGTCGGACGCGCTCGGCCGAGGCGCAGGTAGTAGTCGGGGCTGATGCCGGCGAGCATCGCCACCTCCTCGCGCCGCAACCCCGGGACCCGTCGTGGTCCCGTCGCGCGCAGGCCCGCGTCCTGGGGGCGCAGCTGGTCGCGGCGGGCCCGCAGGAACTCGCCGAGAGCGTTCGATCCGTCCATTCCCCCACGGTAAGCCGCCCCTGACGCGTGTGACTGGTCCTGGTTCTCCCAGGATGATGTGGGTGATGGCTGGTCCTCGCGGCCCGTGTGACGGTCAAGACACAGAGCACGAGGAAAGGACACACACATGAAGACCGTCGCTCTCGGGAATCTCACCGTCTCCGCCCAGGGGCTGGGCTGCATGGGAATGAGTTCCGTCTACGGCGCCGCCGACTGGGACGAGTCGTTCGCGACGATCCGCCGCGCGCTGGACCTGGGCGTCACGCACATCGACACCGCGAGCGGGTACGGCCTCGGGCACTACGAGGTGCTGGTCGGCCGGGCTGTGGCCGGGCGCCGGGACGAGGTGCAGCTGGCGACCAAGGTCGGCATGGACTTCACCACCGGCCGCGGCAAGGTCGTCATCCGCAACGACGCCGAGTACATCAAGGCGGCCTGCGACCACTCGCTGCTGCGTCTGGGCACCGACCGCATCGACCTGTACTACCTGCACCGCGTCAACCCGCAGGTGCCGCTGGAGGAGTCCATCGGCGCGCTGGCCGACCTGGTGGCCGAGGGCAAGGCGGCCTGGCCGACCAGGTCACCGGCGCCCGCTACTGAACTCGCCGATCAGGGGTCTGCAAGACCCGGACCAAGGAGGAACCAGTGTCATACCCGCAACTGCTCACGCCCGAGGAGAAACTCGCCGACGCGAAGAAGCTGTTGAGCCTCCCGCGTATCGTCGCGATCTGCGGCTCCACCCGCTTCATGACCGAGATGAACGAGGCCGATCTACGGGAGACCAAAGCCGGAAAGATCGTCGTCAAACCGGGCTGTGACATGAAGTCGCCGAGCGAACTTTGGTCCGACCCTGTCGAGGCCGCGGCGCTGAAGGTTCGACTCGACGATCTGCACCGGGCGAAGATCCGGCTCGCTGATGAGGTGCTTGTAGTCGGCGACTACATCGGAGACAGCACCCGAGCCGAAATCGCCTACGCCCGGTCACTGGGCAAGCCCGTGCGATTCACGCACCCCGAAGTCGACCCTGACGCCTGATTGCCCGCTGCCACCTCGACAACCAAGGCCGACAGCCCGCTGCCTGACCGTCTCGCGGTGGCTTCGGCCGCGGCCCACCCCACACCTCCGCAGGCGTCTCGGGGAAGGCGGGGCCGACAGCGTTCGTCCGCGCTGATGGAGGCAGGGCGATGGCGCATGTCGGCGCCCGCATCGGAGCACCAGTCGCATGCCGAGCAGGTGGGTCAGAAGACCGGCGTCTGCGCTTCGACTTCGGCGAGACCTTCCTCCATGGTCAGCGACGGCAGCACGCGGACGCGGTTCCAGTGAGGGAGGCGAGACTCCACCAGCAAGCGGTCGACGTTCTCGACCTTGTCGGACTGCACGACCACGACAATCGTGTGTTCACGGTTGACGAAGGGGCCGGCCACGATCTCGACGCCTGCCTTCTGAGCCAGGTTCGGCATATCAGGGGCCGTCTGCAGCATCAGGTCGCGCGTTGTCGCGTTGGATGTCGGACAGACTTCCGGACTATGGGTCGCGATCAGGACGAAATGCATCTTGAGATTCCCTTCCACGCGAGAGCCCCTCATCTCAGCCTAGGCCGCCCCAAAGTGCTCCGCGACCGGTGATCCCGTGTTCCGACCAGCGAAGGAGGGTTCACGCCCGGAGCAGTGCGGCATGCCCGGAAACCCGCCAGTGCCGCATCAGACAACGTTCGCCCTCTCAACGACGGAGGCGCCGGTCGTCGGCGTGGCACACAGTGGCAGCCGGAACTCCTCACTAGATTCGAACGATGGGCGACATCGCTGGCACACCCGCCCCCGAGGGCGACCCGGTCCACACCCGGCTCATCGCCCTCGCGAAGGACTGGGCGGACGCCATCGTCTCGAACGACGCCACCCGGATCGGTAGCTTCATGGCCGATGAGTGGGTGATCGTCTCCGAGTCAGGCGTCTCCACCAAGGAACAGTTTCTCTCGCTCGTCGAGTCAGGGAAGCTGACCCACTCGGCAATGACCAGCGTCAGCCAGCCGAGGATCCGCGTGTACGGTGAAACCGCCGTCTTCACAGGGCGGGTGACAAACACCGCCCATTACATGGACCAACGCTTCGACGCCGACGAGTGGACGACCGATGTGTTCGTGAACCGGAACGGCCGCTGGCTGTGCGTACTGAGTCACATCACGGCAGCAGCTCCGGACTGACATCACCGACACTCCCCTGCCCCGTCAGACAACGTTCACTCTGTCGACAACGGCGCAGAGACGCCGACGGGTCTGGTGCAGGATTGGACGACAGGTTGACCTGCCCCAGGTCCTGGCTTGCGCCGCTGACGACGGTGGTGGGACAGACCTCGGGGAGCTCGAGTCGTTGTCGCAGCACTAGCTGCTGCTCCAATGCGCCGTGATGAGCGACCAGATCGCGTGCACGCCAGGACTCGACCGTGTCCCTGACGCCGTCACGGGGCGCGGAGCATGGAAGAGGCGGGCGGCGTCCGCTGACCCGGCGTGGTCTACGAGGCATGCGACGCCTCAGGCCCAGAGGCGGCGGTGAAGACACGAAAGACTCACCAAGTGTGCTGGGGCCGCCCTTCTCACCTCCTCCCGTTGGCGAGAGGACGGCCCCGGCCCTTTCCGGCGGCCGCCCGGTCAGTACAGCTTGTCGACAGCCGTGGTCGTGGTCTTCTTGAAGGCGGCCACGGGCGCTTTCTCGAAGTCCCCCATCTGTCCCCACTGCACGACGGTGACGGTCCTGCCGTCCCGCCCTACCGACAGCAGGGCGATGTCGTTGGCGCCCCAGGACGTCTCGGTGTGCAGGCCGCGGACGTGGGCGCCCTCCTCGACCGGCAGTGTGCCGTAGTCCCGGCCCTCGGCCTCGACGTCGGGCGAGGAGGCCTCGATGCGGTCGGCGCAGGTGCGGATCAGGTTGTCGTAGTGCTTGGCCAGGGCCTTGGCTTGGGCGGCTGTGCCCGTCACGACGGTCAACTGCACGGCGTTGGTGTCCAGGTCGGTCCGGAACTCCCGGTGCCGGTAGTCGTAGGCAAGCACGACCTCCGTGCTCACACAAAAGCCAAGTGACTCCGGAAATCCTTCGGTGACCGGCCCCGCGGTCCAGGACGACGTCGGGTGCGGCGGCAACTGGGCCGCCGACAGGAACTTGGGCGCGGCGGCCTTCGGCGCGGCACCGGCGGCCGGTGCCGTGAGCACCGTGCCCGCCGCGAGAGCGGCGACGGTGAGAGCGGTCAGGGCGCTCGTTCGGATGCGCATGGACATGAGTGTTCCCCCGTGGACAAGAGCGTGGACGTGGACGCCGCGGCGAGGCCGGCTGGTCAGGCCGGACCCGATCGACGCGGCACCAAAAGCATCACCGGTCACAGCGGCCGGGCGCATCAATTGACAGACGATCAGACACGATGGAACCGTCCCACCCCATCTGACGTGCAAGAACATCAAGTGCCTGGGACACCGTCACGGGCCAGATGGGGCCGTACGGATCCCCTTCCGCACCAGCGAGGTCAGGCAAGGGCTTCAGCTGTGCGTTGAGGATGCCCTCAGGGCTGGCTGGAGGCTGGACGGGGTTGAGGGTGCGCATCGGCCCGGGCCAATCAGGACGGACCCGCGCCGACCCCCCGTCTCAGCCGGTCACTCCGCCCACACGCGTCGCGCGTAGTCGACGAAGTTCCGGCCCATGATCTTCTCGATCCGCTCGGTGGAGAATCCGCGCCGCTCCAGCAGGCGGATCAGTTCCCGGAACTGGTCCACGCCCCTCAGGTCGACCACGAAGGGGTACGTGTCCGCGCGCTCCCCCGCGGCGGAGACCCCGGCCTGCTGTCGTCGGGCGACGTGCTCGGCCAGGTGGGCCCGGTAGGCGTCGAGGTCGTCGATGGCGGTGACCGGTCCGTCGGTGCCGATGCCGACGTGGTCCTCCCCGCAGACGTTCACGGCGTGCACGATGTGCTCGACGACGTCGGCGGCGCGGGCGTGGCCGGTGGGGCTCAGGAACGGCATGAAGTAGATGCCGACGAACCCGCCTTGGGAGGCGACGAGTCGCAGTTCCTCGTCGGTCTTGTTGCGCGGGAGGTCGGTCAGTGCCCGGCATCCGGTGTGGTTGATGGAGACGGGTACGCGGGAGTGGCGGGCGGCTTCCAGGCAGGTGCGTTCGCCGCTGTGCGAGAGATCGACCATGAGGTGCCGGTCGTTGAGGGCGTCGATCACCGTACGCCCGAAGTCGGTCAGTGCGGTGTCGGCGGGCGCCATGGAACCGCCGCCGAGGTGGTTGGCCTGGTTGTACGTCAACTGCACGACCCGCACGCCGCGTTCGGCGAAGACGGCGATGCGGCCGGCGTCGTCGCCGACGGCCTCGGCGTTCTGGAAGCCGTAGATCACGCCGACGCGGCCGTCCCGTGCCGCGGACTCGATGTCGGCGACGGATGTGACCTTGAGCAGGTCGTCGGGGTGCCGGGCGAGGATGCCGTCCCAGACGTCGATCTCGTGCAGGGTGTGCTCGTAGGGCGGGAGGTCGCCCATGACGTAGCCCAGGGTGATGTTGACGGCGGTCAGGCCGGAGGCCCGTGCCTCGGTGAGCGTGCGAGCGTCGATGGTGAACTGTTCGCTGGTCGCGTTGAGTTCGCTCGCCGCCGCCTGCGAGCGCGGGTCGTTGGGGTTGTCGAGCTGGCCCAGCGCGTTGATGATCATCGGCGTGCCGGTCATCGGTTCTCCCGGGTGCGGTCGGAGGTGTAGGCGGAGCGCGGGAAGCGGCGGCCGCGCTTGACGGTCAGGGTGATGGTGCGCAGGTGGTCGATGTCGGCCAGCGGGTCGCGCGCGAAGACGGCGAGGTCGGCGAGCTTGCCCGGTTCGACGCTGCCGGTCAGGTCGCCGACTCCGGCGCTGCGGGCACCGATCAGGGTGGCGGACCTGAGGACGTCGCGCTCGGGGATGCCGCATTGCCGTACCAGGAAGGCGAGTTCCTCGTAGAGGGCGGGGAAGGGCTCCTCGGGCGGGGTCTCGTAGTCGGTGCCGGTGGCGATCTCGACTCCGGCGCGGTGCGCCTGTGCCGTCAGGGCGATCGCCAACTCGTTGTTGCGGGCGGCCCGTTCGGCGCTCTCGGGGTCGTCGGCGGCGAACTCGCGGGAGGCGTACAGTCCGGCGGTCGCGTCCAGGACGACGCTCCGCTCCCGCATCCGGGCGAAGAGCTTCTCCATCCGTTCGTCCTCCCCGGTGACCAGGGCGGCATGATCGACGGGCGGCTTGTCCCGGTACGAGGTCAGCGGCTCCGTCGCCGCCTCGTGGGCGAGGAGGGTCACATGCGAGACGGCGTCCACGCCCGCCTCCACGACCTCGCCCGGCGCGGCGGGGAAGACGGCGGCGTGCGCCCAGACCGCGATCCCCTGCCGGTGCGCCTCCTCCGTGATCGCCGCGACGAGCCCCGCGTCGAGGTCGGCGTACACCTTGATGGCGGACGCGGACGTCCCGCGGGCGACAGCCACCGCGAGGGTCAGGTCGGTCGTGTCCGTGACGGCCTGCATCCAGGGGACCTCGCCGGGCACCGCGCCCTGGCTGACCTGATGGGTGCGGGGATCGTCGAAGAAGCCGGGGCCCGCCACGAGCGCCGCGTAGTGGATGTCGGGACCGGCGATCTCGCCGACGCGGGTGGCCCGGGCGAGATCGCCGATCTGACGGAGGTCGTCGGCCATGTCGCGGATGCCGGTGACACCGCTGTGCACCAGCCGGTCCAGCACGACCTCGGCGGCCGGGCGGTCGGGCGGGGTGGCGAGGTGCTGATGTGAGTCGACGAGTCCCGGGGTGACGAAGTGCCCGGTGAGGTCGACGATTTCGGCGTCCTCGGCGAGGGCGTCGGCGTCCGCGTCGGTCACGACCGCGCGGATCAGGGGGCCGTCCACCACGATCGACATCCCGGCGCGGGGCGGGCTGCCCGTCCCGTCGAAGAGCGTGACGCCCCGGTAGACCACCGTCGGACCCGCGCCCCGCTCCGGCGGCGCGTAGGGCACGGCCGCCCCGGCACTGTCGCTCGTCATGAACACCGCTCCCTTGTTACGCTGTATGTAACATCGCTCTCGTTGAGCGAAACAGCCGGTACCCTACCTCCGGATCCGGGCGGTGCACACGCCACACCCGGCCGTTCTCGCCCGACATTCCGGAAGGGTTTCGATGCCGCAAGCGCAGCGCACGGCCGTGGACAAAGCGCTGGACCTCGTCGAGGCGGTCGCCCGCGCCCCGCGTCCGCCCCGGCTGACCGATCTCGCCGAGGCGGTCGGACTGCACCGCGCCACGGCCTACCGGATCCTGGTGGACCTGGTGCGCCGCGGCTGGGTGCTGCGGGCCGACGACCGCTATCTGCCCGGTACGGCCGTACTGCTCCTGTCGTCCCGTGCGGCGCACAACTCGCTTACCACGCTGGCCCGTCCGGTGCTGCAGGACCTGTCCCGGCGCACGGACCTGATGGTCAACCTCCAGGTGCTGGAGCGCACCGGCTCCCGGGTGGTGGACGTCGTACGACCCGACCGGCTGGCGATGATCAGCACCCTGCTCGGCGAGACCCTGCCCGTGCACCGCTTCGCCGGACCGCTCGCCCTGGTGGCCGCCCTGCCCCGGGAGGCCCGCGCCCCCTATCTCGAAGCGGCCGTGGACGCCGGGCATCCGCTCGACGGCGACGCGGGGCTGCTCGCCGACCTGGCGCGCGCCGAGGCCGACGGCTTCGCGGCCGAGGACGGGCGCAACGACCAGTTCGTCGCTTCGGTCAGCCAGGCCGTCGTACCCGCCGAGGGAGTGCCCGTCTGCGCGCTCACCGTCGTCGGACCGTCGGCGGAGATCGACGACGACCGCCTCGAACGGCTCCGCGCGGACCTCGCCGCCGCGGTCGACACGCTGGCCGGCCTGCTCTCCGGGTCGCACCAGGAGGTCCCGGCGTGAACGACGTCCTCGTTCTCGACCGGGCCGCCACCCTCGCCGCCCTCGACCCGCACCGGCTCATGACCGCCGTCTCCGACGCCCTCGTCGCCGTGGCCCAGGACCGCGCGTCCGCCCCGGCGCGGACCGCCGCCTTCGCCCCGAACGGACTGCTCGGCGCCATGCCCGGATACGTCCCCGGCCTCGGCCTCGCGGCGAAACTCGTGTCGGTGTTCCGCGACCCCGACCGGCCCGGCCGCAGCAGCCACCGGGGCGTGGTCGTCCTGTTCGACCCCGAGGACGGCAATCCGCTGGCGGTCCTGGACGCCGAGCCGATCACAGCCTGGCGCACCGCCGCTTCCGCCACGCACAGCGCCCTGGCCCTCGCCGGGTCGGGTCCGGTCGTGGTGGTCGGCACCGGCGCCCAGGCCCGCGCGCAAGTCTCCCTGCTCGCCGTGCTGCAACCCGGCATGCCCGTCACCATCGCGGGCCGCGACCCTGAGGCGGTCCGCGCGACCGCCGCGCTGCACCCCGAGGGCCGGGCGGCGCGGGACATCGAGGGCGCCGTGCGCGAGGCCGCGACGGTCTACTGCTGCACCGGCGCCACACGTCCGGTCGTGCGCCGCGCCTGGCTGGCTCCGGGCGCCCACGTGAGTTCCGTCGGCGGCTCCCACGGCCCCGAACTCGACGCCGAGACCGTCCAGCACGCCGACCTCTTCACCGAATGGCCCGGTGCCGCCGCGACCCCGCCGCCGTCCGGCGCCCACGAGTTGCAGGATCTGCCGACCGACCACCGGATCACCCTCCTCGGCTCGGTCCTGGCCGGCGAGGCCCCGGGGCGGCGCTCCCCCGAGGCGCTGACCGTCTTCAAGTCCACCGGGCACGCGGCCCTCGACGTGGCCGCCGCGCACGTGGTGCACGCGACGGTGACGGGGCGGACCGGGCGGTAGGCCGGCGCCCGCGCCCGATCCTGCAACGGTGAGGCAACCTGCCGCGAGCCACGATGAGTTCCGCCATGATCCGGCTACGTCCGCTCGCCGGGCGTTAGCGGCCTCGTACAGTCGACGGTACGAGGCCGGGACCATCGCGGGGCACCGCCTTCTACGGCTCCGCCTCTCGGCTCGGCTGAGCGGCCCGGCCCAACAGGGCTGTCGCACCACGCTTGGACGAACGGGCGTTGGTCTGGATCGTGAAGCTCAGCGCGGGAGTCGAGTCACGGTCCCGGAGCCGGCGGCGCGACCGCAGTGACGGAATGCGAAAGGCTGGCCCTCCTCCAGGGCAACAGGTTCGTCGAGCGTGACCGTCACTTCGGCCCCGTGAAAGGGCCGCACCGCCTCCACCCCGTGCAGCGTGACGGTGCCCCACACCGCGGCGCTGCGGATGTGGAAACGCAGGCGGTCGCCGGACACTAGGTCCGCACCGCCCTGCTCCTCGGACAGCAGGCTGATGTCCGCACCGAAGCAGGCGTGGGCGCTGATCGAGCCCGGAGTCGCCAGCACTTGGCCCCGCTCCACGGCATCCGCTGCCATGCCGCCGAGCAGCACCCCCACGTTCATGCCCGCACCGGCCCCGTCGATACGCACATGGCTCGCCTCGATGCCCGTCACACGCGCGATCGCGCCACCCCTCAGGCCGACGATCTCCACCTCGTCACCCTTGCGTACCCGCCCGCGCTCGATCCGGCCCGCCAGCATGACCAACCTGCCCTGTTGCAGGCCGAAGACATCCTCGACAGACATCAGGAACGGCTTCCGCGCCGCGTTCACCACTGACCGCCCCATCGATCCGCCCACGGTTGCCCCTACGTGACCGCACATCCACCGACTACGGCTGACTGCGGCTGACGCTCGGTCTCAGTGACCGGACAAGCGGCCGTGCGGTGCGGCCCATGTGGCTCAGTCGGCGACTTTGCTGCGGTTCTGGTAGGCGAGGTCGTGGTACTCCGGGTGCCGCGCGAGGTAGGCCGCGATGAAGGGGCAGGTCGCCAGCACCGCCAACTCCCGCTCTCGAGCGTCCTCCAGGACGGCACGCGCCAGGGCGGAGCCGAGGCCCCTGCCGTTGTAGGCGGGGTCCACCTCCGTGTGGGGGTAGACGACAAGTTCGTTCGTGCGCAGGTATTCCGCGAGGCCCACCCGCTGCCCGTCGATCCGCACCTCGAAGCGCGACTCCTCGGGAACGTCGACGACCTCCACCGTGCTGCTGTCCTGGTCGGTGTGCGGGGGCATGGGCATCTCCTGAGGTCGCGCCGGGGAACGCACCCGAGCGTAGTCGATCAAGCGGCGGAGCCGGCCGGCGGACGTCTGCCGCGGCGCATGGCGGGCAGACGCAGATCCAGAACCAAGGGAGGACGAAGTGAACGAGTTCCAGACCGACCAGGTGCCGACGGCCGGACACACCCCGGACGACGCTCTCACGGGCTACCACGTGCACGCGGTGGACGGAGAGGTCGGCAAGATCGGCGCGCATTCCGCGGACCTCGGGCCGCACCATGCGGTGGTGCACACCGGTCTCCCGCTGCTGGGCAAGGACGTGGTGATCCCGTCCGAGGCGGTCTCGGGCATCGACCACGCGGCCCGGACCGTACGCCTGAGCTGGACCAAGGACCAGGTCAAGGCCGCGCCGGTCTTCGACGAGGAGCACTACCTCGGCGACCCCCGCTACCGCGACCAGCTCGGCGGCACCCAGGGCTCGGGCCACTGACCCGGGCCTGAGCAGGTTCCTCGGCGGGTGCGATCGGTTGGCGTCACGCTCTCCGAGGACGGCGGGGTCCTGGCCGGTCATGCCAGGATCCCGGCGCCGATCCTGTACGTCATCCCGTTGACGACCTGCCGGTCCTCCACGCGAGGCCGGCGACCTGCGTGGCGGGCACACCACGGCTGGTGTTCCGAGCAGCGCCACAGCGCCGCTATCATCCGATATGAATCATTTCGGGCTAAACCCCTTAAAAGGGGATGGCGATCCTTCGGAGCGACCCATGTCCCGCAAGGGCCCCGAGCACGACGGCGACGAGCTGCTGGCCAGACTCGGCTCGCTGACGTCCCGGGCGCGTGAGCACGCGGAGCTGCAGCGTTCCCAGGTCGAGCTGGCCATTGCCCTGCAGCGCGGCATGCTGCCCGCCCAGATGCCCACAGCGCCCCGCTACCACCTGGCGGTGCGCTACGTACCGGCCCATCACGGCCTCAACGTGGGCGGAGACTGGTACGACGCGTTTCACCTGCCGGACGGCCGGATAGGGCTGTCCATCGGTGACGTCCAGGGCCACAACATCGAGGCCGCCGCCTTCATGGGGCAGGTACGCGTCGGCTTGCGCGCACTCGCCTCCGTGACGAGTGAGCCCGGTGAACTCCTCGCACAGACGAACGACCTCCTGCTGTCGCTCGGCTCCGAACTGTTCGCCACCTGCACCTTTCTGCGCCTCGACCCCGCCACGAGCGTCCTGGAGAGCGCGCGGGCCGGGCATATCCCCTGCGTCTGGGCAACGGCGGACGGAAAGTCCGGCATCGGCAGCGACGAGGGCGGTCCGCCGCTGGGTGTCCAGGCCGGCACGACCTACCCCGTGACCCGTTTCCGGCTCACCACGGGCGGCGTGTTCGTTCTGCTCACGGACGGCGTGGTGGAGGGGCCGTCCATGGAGCTCGACCAAGGCCTGGACCAGGTCGTACGACTCGCCGGGATCGCCGCCGTAGCGGGCATGGACGCCAGCGCGCTGGCCGCCGCCGTGATCCGGGGCGCGGACCAGGTGGGACACGAGGACGACGCCGCCGTACTGGTCCTCGGCTACGAAGGAGCCGAACCTCAGCCGTAGGGCGGCCCGCCGCCGCTCCCCGCCTCGCCGGAACGGCTGTCTCGGTGTCTGATGGCTTGTGTGGCGGGTACCGAGAATCTGCGCCGGACCGGCGTCTACGCCCTCCAGGCACTGGCCGTCGCCGGCTGCTACTACGCCGCGGGACGCCTCGGACTCCTGCGAAATCTGGCCGTCGAGGGGGCGGTGTTCACCCCCATCTGGCCGCCGACCGGTATCGCGGTGGCCGCTCTGCTCATCCTCGGGCTGCGTGTCTGGCCCGGCATCGCACTCGGTTCCCTGCTCGTCATCATGCACCTCACCTCCCTGCGCCCCGAGGTGCTCGGCAACATGCTGGGCAACACGGCCGCGCCCGTCTGTGCGTACCTCATGCTGCGTGCGGTGGGTTTCCGTACCGCCCTGAGCCGGCTGCGAGACGGCCTGGCCCTGGTGTTCCTCGGAGCACTGACCGGCATGATGATCAGCGCCACGGTGGGCGTCGGCATGCTCGTGATCACGGAGCGGCTCCACGGCACCGACTTCTGGGCCGTGTGGCTGGCGTGGTGGGTGGGCGACGCGATGGGGGTCCTGATCGTCACGCCGCTCCTGCTGGTGCTCCATGCGGCGCGTTGGCCGCCACCCCTGTCCCGTTGGCAGGAGGCCACAGGACTCACCCTCATCACCTGCGGCACCGTAGTGCTGGTCACCCACAGCAGCCTCAGTGTGCTGTTCCTCGTCTACCCTCTGCTGATCTGGACGGCCCTGCGCTTCCAGCTGGCCGGCAGCATGCTCTGCGCGCTCTTCACGTCCATCGTGGCCACCGTCGCCGCCACGGAGCGGGTCGGCCCTTTCGACGGCCTGAACCACACCGAAGTGATGATCAAACTGCAAGCGTTCAACGGCACCATGGCCCTGACCGCGTTGCTGCTCTCCGCCGTGATCACCGAGCAGCGCAACACGCGACGCTCGGTGGAACGGGCCTGCCAGGAACTGGTCGAGGTACTCGAACATCTCACCGCCGGAAATGCGCCACGAGGCGGGCCGATCCGACCGAACGGGGAAGCGGAGGACGGGCCGCGGCAGGAGAAGACGGGTCGTTGAGCGTCACCTCAATAGGACGTCACGTGCCGACAGTGCCCCGCGCACGCTGGAACGGGCGGCGCCGAGCGCATCGGCCTGCCGGCGTCCGGCCGGCGGCCGGGTGCCCCGCCGCGCGCATGCCAGTTGCTGTCCGGGGCACCGGGAAGGCCGATGCCGTGCCGCCCGGCAGGAGGGCCGCGCGTGTGCCGGGGTCGCAGGAGGAGGCTGAGGTGTTCGAGGGGTTCGAGGAGACGCAGGTCGACGTCGGGGAGGCGTCCATCTTCGTTCGTTTCGGCGGCGAGGGTCCTCCGGTGGTACTCCTGCACGGTCACCCGCGCACGTCGGCCACATGGCATCGGGTCGCTCCCGCGCTGGTGGCAGCAGGACACACGGTGGTCTGCCCGGACCTGCGCGGGTATGGACGTTCCCGCGGTCCCCGGTTCACCGCGGATCACGAGGGCTACTCCAAGCGCGCGGTCGCCGGTGACGTGGTGGCCGTCATGCGTCACCTCGGCCACCGTCGGTTCGCGCTCGCCGGGCACGACCGTGGGGGCAGCGTGGCTCTGCGCCTGGTGCTCGACCACCCCGACGCCGTGTCCCGCGTGGCCTTTCTGGACTGCCTGCCACTGACGGAGCATCTGTCCCGGATCACGGTCGAGTTCGCCACGCAGTGGTGGCACTGGTTCTTCTTCGCGCAGCCCGGCATTCCCGAGCGGGTCATCACCGCCGATCCCGACAGCTGGTACCACGGCGAACCCGAGGTCATGGGACAGGAGAACTACGACGAGTGGCGGCACGCCACCCGCGATCCCGACGTCGTGCGGGCCATGCTCGAGGACTACCGGGCCGGCCTCACCGTCGACCGCGGGCATGAGGACGCCGACCGGGCAGCCGGCACGCGTGTCACCTGCCCGGCGCTGATCCTCTGGTCACTCAAGGACGACCTGGAAGACCTCTACGGCGATCCCCTCGCGATCTGGCAGCGGTGGGCCACCGACGTGCGTGGGTACGGCATCGACTCCGGACACCATGTCGCGGAACAGGCACCCGATGCCCTGGCCCACGCACTCACCGACTTCCTGCGCCCGGCGCCGGCCGGTTGAGCCTCGAGGCCGGCGTCAGGTGGGACAGAACGGGTTACGCGGGGATCACGTGCAGAGTCAGGTTCGCGCCGTACTCGCCGGTCAGGGCGAACAGCCGGGTGCCGTCCGGGGACCAGATCAGGCCGTGCGTCCGGAGGGCCCGGCCGGTGCCCGGTTCCAGGTCGATGACCCGGGACGGTGCGTCGGCGCCGGTCCGGAAGAGATAGACGTCCTGGCCGTACGAGTTGTCGATGCCCGCCGCGACCTCACCGGTGACGGACACCGCGGCCGCGTTCGGATAGTTGGTCGTGGGATACGTGTGCACCACGGAGAGGTCGTTCAGCCGGAACGCCAGGTGGTGGTACGGGTAGCCTCCGACGATGAAGAGGGTGGCGGCATCGGGCGACAGGGCGAGATCGACCACGCTGCCGACACCACCGGGATTGTCCTGGCTCGTGCGCACGACCGGATCGCCCGTGCTGACGTCGTAGACCGTCACGTTCGCCGACGACAGGTACTGCTCGCCGGCGATGACCACGCCGGGCGCGGACGGGGAGGACAGCAGCATCGGCGGGCCGGCCCAGGTGCCCCAGGGCACCAGACCGAGCCGGACGGCAGGGCGGGCACCGCTCAGGTCGAGGGAGCCGATGTTGCTGTCCCAGTCGGACCCGTAGCTGAACCACAGGGTGTCGCCCGCGAGAGCCAGTCGCAGCGGCGCGGTTCCGTCGCCGGTGGCGTAGCGGGCCTTCTCCCGATACGTGCTGGTGTCGACGGCGGCGATCGCGTCGCCGCCGCTGAGCGCCACGTACAGCGTGCGTGAGTCGGGGGACAGCACGAGGTCCGCCGCGCCCGGTTTGTTCTGCAGCGTCCTGAGGAGCCTGCCGTCGAAGTCCGTCACCAGTACGGAACTTGTGACGATGTCGGCGATGTAGAGCCTGCGGTGCACGGCGTCCACGGCCATGTCCGCGTGGTAGGAGATCGGAAGGGCGGTGGAGCCCGGATCGGTCACAGGCTTGGCCGCGGCGGGGGTGCTCGTGCCGAACAACGGCAGCAACAGCAGGACCAGTACACCGACTACGGCTCGTAAGCCGGGTCTTCTCATCAGATCGTCGTCCTCGTCGATCGGGTGCCTGGAGAGGCATGCGAACAGGAGTGGGGCACGTGCGACGGATGCCCCTCCGTGGTGTGTCCATGCGGCCGCATCGAACAAATCTGCAACGAGGTGCGGCGCTTCTGCAGTGATCTGTGACGCTGCGGGTGATCACGCGGGAGACGACGACCGAGATGCTGGGTACGTCAAGGTGGAAGGCTTCCGTCTGCCCGAGATCGGTGGCCCGGTCGGGTACTCGGGGTACTTCGGCGACCTGGACACCTACCGTCCCGTTCCTCCTTCACTCGGTGGAGTGGCCTTGGCTGTCGCAGAACGCGCCTTCCGGGGCGCTGATGAACGTAAGGGTGCGGGGAGGCGTGTCGTGGGAGTCGCTGTCGCCGGACGTGCCGAAGGTGTCGTCGTCAGCGGGCTCGGTGGGCTGTGTAGTGGGAGCAGTCATGCGGGTACTCCGAGGGCCTGCGCGATGGCGTTTGTGTATCCCTCGACACTCGTGGCGCCGGCGACGGCGTGCGTGCCGTTGAAGACCGCGAACGGCACGCCCTGGATGCCGAGTGCCAGGCCGGCGGCCCGTTCGTCGCGGACGGCCTGGGTGTAGGTGTCCCCGGACAGCGTCGCGCGGGTCTCCTCGACCGGAACTCCGGCCTCGGCGGCGACCTGGACCAGTTCGTCCTTGTCGAACGGGTTGAGCTCACCGGCGAAGTAGCCGCGCTGAAGCGTCGAGAACAGCGGTGTGGCCACGCCATGAGCGCGGGCGAGATGCAGTACCCGGTGGACGTCGAAGGTGTTCGCGGCAGGACGGTCCACGCTGTACGGCAGGCCCTCGGCCTGGGCCAGTTCGGCCATCCGCATTTCCATCCGGCGGGCTTGCTCGGTCGTACCTCCGTGCTTGGCGACGAACACTTCCGGGACCGACACCGCTGTTGCGGACATGTCCGGGTCCAGCTCGAAGGACCGCAGGGTGAGCTGTACTTGGCCGACCGGAGTCGCGGCGGCGATTGCTTGTTCGAGCCGGTGCTTGCCGATATAGCACCAGGGGCAGCCCAGATCGGTCCACAGCTCGATGATCAGAGGATGGTCGGTGTCCGGCGTCGATGGCTCGGACGACGTGGAAGTGGACATGGAAGCCTCATTCCTGTGCGGGGATCTTTCCCGAAAGGTGTGGGCACGGAGACGGCCGCGGCGGGGTGGCTGAGCGATTGACGTACTGTCACCCGGCGGATCGGCGAGCCGGCGGCGCCGTGGTTCCGTAGCCGTGCATCGCAAGAGGGGCCAGGACGTTGGGCCGGGGGAACTCGGCACTGGGGATGGTGACGATTACGGCACCGCCGGGCCGAGTGCGGCGAAGAGCGTCTGTTCCGGACTCTACGACGCGGTCTGGAACGCCTCGGCCAGCTTGCGGGCCTGCTCATGGGAGTCCGCGAGGGACGCCTCGTGCAGCGGTATGAGTTCGGACGCGGTCGAGGACGCACTGCTGGGGGTGGCGTCCAGCAGGCTAGTCCGTACGGCCCACAAGAGACAGCCACTTGGGCAGCGGCGCCCTGCTGGAGAAGCGCCTGGCTGACGGCGGGCCCTCGACCGGGCGGCAACCTGGACGAGGGCCTGCGCCTCGGTGGCGAAGCCGTCAGGTGCGGGTCAGGTCTGCCGGGTCACCCAGGCGGAACACGTACCTGCCGTGATCAGCTTGGTGGACCAGTGACCGAGGCAGGCACGGAAGCGGATCGTGTCGTTCGAGCCGTCAGGGAAGTCCTTGTTCTTGTAGCGGACGGCACCGGCACCGTCCGCGTTGAAGACGGCGCCATAGCGGACAGTGCGGCCCTGGGCGTCGCGGATCGCCCAGTCGACGACGGCGGAGGAGCCGTCCGCCTCCCCGTCGTAGAGATAGAACCAGTCGCCCAGTTGCGAGTAACAGACGGTGGCGTCCCAGCCGACGCTGGCGGACTCTCCGCTGCTGGCACATTCCCAACTGTCGACGCTGGCCGGGCCGTCGACGGCCGTGGCGCGCTCGGTTTCAGCGGTGACGGCGGATGCCTGGGTGACGGTGAGGAGGATGGCGGCGGAGAGGGTGCCCGCGAGGGTGCCTATCCGCTTGATGGAGCGACTCTTGATCACAAAGTTCCTTCTGTGAGCTGTATCTGACGGACCTTTGGCATGATCATGAGGCTATCAAGAACGCTCCGCTGTCTTGGAAGTCGGTGATCTGCCTGGCTGGTCGTCCGACGTAGTGGCGGGCGGCCATCCAGATGGTGAGGTCGCGGGCGAAGTCGTTGATGCTGACCGAGGCAGTGACCTCGTGCTCGCCTCGTTTCCCCTCACCGCGCTCGCTCTGGTCGCCGGTTGATCGGCACTCACCCGCGTACCGCGCTTTCGCAGTAGGCCCCGTTGACGCGAGAGGGCTACTTCAGGCTTTCAGGATCTGGATCTGTGGATCGGAGCTCAAACGAGCGGTCGCCGCTGAGCGGCCGATTGCGGAGTACGGTGGCGTTACCGAGCGCACCTCGCACGCCGTCATCCATTTCGGCGTCGCCCTCGGGGAACGGCAAGGCCGGAGCGCATCGCGTCCGGACGGAAATGAGCCGCCCCACATGAGTCTGATGAGCCTCGGAGTACTCGCCTCCTCTCGCAAGGAGAATGAGTTCCGGCTGCCGCTGCACCCGCATCATCTCCACCGGATCGCCCCGGGCATACGCGAGAGGATCTTTCTCGAACAGGGCTACGGCGAACGGTTCGGTGTCGCCGACGACGCCCTGCGACCGCTCGTGGCCGGCCTGCGCTCCCGCGAGCAACTCCTCGCCGAGAGCGACATCGTCCTGCTGCCCAAACCGACGCACGACGACATCGCCGAGCTGCGCGAGGGCCAGGTGCTGTGGGGATGGCCGCACTGCGTGCAGGACGAGAAGATGACCCAGATCGGCATCGACGAACGGCTGACCCTGATCGCCTGGGAAGCCATGAACCACTGGACCTCCACAGGCGCCTTCAGCGTCCATGTGTTCCACAAGAACAACGAGCTCGCCGGCTACTGCTCGGTGCTGCACGCCCTGCAACTCGGCGGGCTGACCGGTAGTTACGGGCGCCGGCTGCGGGCGGTGGTCATCAGCTTCGGTGCCACGGCGCGCGGAGCGGTCACGGGCCTGGGCGCCATGGGAGTCTCCGACGTCACCGTGCTGACCCAGCGCGCCGCGGCAGCGGTGGCGTCGCCGATGCCCTCGGTCGTGATGGGCCACTTCGAGGAGGAAGAGAGCGATCCGTCGCGCCTGCGTGCCGTCACCGCGGCCGGTTCCCAGCCGCTCGCGGAGTATCTGGCCGGGTTCGACATCGTCGTCAACTGCGTCCTGCAGGACACCGACGCCCCGCTCATGTTCGTCAACGACGAGGAACTCGCCCTCTTCCGGCCGGGAACCTTCTTCATCGACGTCGCCTGCGATCAGGGCATGGGCTTCGCATGGGCCCACCCGACCACTTTCGGAGAGCCCATGTTCTCGGTGG
The DNA here is from genome assembly GCF_042894505.1 of Streptomyces sp. NPDC001536. Classification (NCBI taxonomy): domain Bacteria; kingdom Bacillati; phylum Actinomycetota; class Actinomycetes; order Kitasatosporales; family Streptomycetaceae; genus Streptomyces; species Streptomyces sp. NPDC001536. Next base: position 264,204 of record NZ_JBIAVQ010000012.1, on the reverse strand, counting down.
GATCCGGCTGCCACTACTACGCGGTGGATCACAGCCCGTCCCACCTGTGGAACTCCGCCACCTGGGAAATTAGCGAAGCGCTCCTCCCGTACCTGCACACGGTCATGAGTGGCCCCACGGCATGGGACACCGACGCCACCATCAAGAAGGCCGTCGAGATCCGCGACGGCGTCGTCCAGAACCCGAAGATCCTCTCCTTCCAGCACCGCTCTGCCACCTACCCCCACTCCCTCAAGGCCCCGACGCCCCCGCCGAGGTGACAGGTTGGTTCACTTCTCCACCTGGTGTTCAGTGACTGGACGCGGTCCTGGACCGGTCGACGTGCCCGTCAGCTGTTCCGAAGACCGACCGCCAGCGTCAGTTCCAGGACCCGCTGGGGCGACGCGAGATCCGGAAACAGCTCCCGCAGCTGCGACATCCGGTACCGGACGGTCTGGGGATGAACGAACAACGCCGCCGCCACCTCCTCCCGTCTGCCCTGGTGCAGCAGCCACGCCCGCAACGTCTCCTCCAGCCGCCGTGCGGTCGCGTCCGGCAAGGTCCGCAACGGTGCGAGGGCTCGGGCACGCAGGTCTGCGAATGCGTCCGCGTCGGCGCTCAGCACCAGCTCGGGCAGGTGGTCCTCGGTGTCGCGGATATCGGAGGAGAGGGAGCGCGCGCGTGCGGCGCGTGCGTACGAGGCGGACGCACGCGTCCATGGGCGGGCCGGGCCGACCACGGCGGTGCGGTCGGTCAGCTGCCGCAGGAGATGTGATCGGTCGGCGTCGGGGACGAGCAGGACGCCGGTGGCGTCCGGCAGATCGTCGAGGACGAGGGTGCTCGGGTCGAGCGCGCGGTAGGCAGGCCTAGCCTGCGCGGCGGGCAGCAGGACCGCGGTGAGCGAAACCGGAGGCTGCCACCCGGCCCGTTGAGCAGAAGCCAGCAGTACGTCCGGGCTCGCGCCGGCGAGGAGGTCGCGGGCCAGGTGTTCCAGGTGGCGCTCCTGGTCCCTGCCCCGGGCGGCCAGTTCGTCGGCGTGGCCCGCGGCGCTCGCGGCGGAGAGCTCGTCGATGTAGGCGAAGGTCAGCTCGGCGAACTTGGCGACCTCGGCGGCGGGCAGACCCGCGGGTACGGCACCCGCTGCCAGGCATCGCCAGGCCACGCGGGCACCGACGCGGTAGGCGCTGAGCAGGGCGTCCATCGAACGGCCGTCACGTACCTCGCCGCGGCCCAGCTCGTAGGCCGCGTCACCGGCGTCGCCGCCTGTGGCGTTCCCGCTCGCGAGGTCCAGGTAGTGCCCCAGGGCGGTGCGGACGGCGCGGCGGATGGTGGCGCCCATGTGACCCGCAAGGGCGTTGGCGTAGGGCGGGACCTCGTCGATGATCGCCTGGACGACCTCGTCTGCGGTGGTCCTCAGCTCGGCCCGCAGTGCGGTGACCGTCGTCTCATCCAGGGCCAGTTCGCTGGCCCTCCGGATTGCATGACTCACGTTTCTATTCCCTGCGAACAATTCAGCCAGCCAGATTTACGTCCTGTGGTCAGGACTTTACGCCCTGAGGCACAGCAAGCTGGAGTCATGACGAGTACAGCCCTGCGCAGCAGGGCGTGGAAACTGCTGGAGATGGTCACGACGCCGCTGCTGCCGTCGGACTACCTCGACCTGGTCAGCCCGCTGCGTGCGGGCGCCGACCTGCGGGGGCGTATCGAGGCCGTGCACCCCGAGACGGGGGACGCCGCGACCATCGTGATCAGGCCGGGACGGAGCTGGCGCGGCCACAGGGCCGGTCAGTACGTGCGGATCGGGGTCGACGTCGACGGGGTGCGCCTGTGGCGTGCCTACTCCCTCACCTCGCCGACAGACCGCCAGGACGGCCGCGTCACGATCACCGTGAAGGCGATCCCGGACGGCAAGGTCAGCAACCACCTGGTCCGCAGGGCCAAACCCGGCACGCTGATCCAGCTCGACCAGGCGACCGGTGACTTCGTGCTGCCGCAGGCCAAGCCCGCCAAGGTGCTCTACCTGACGGCCGGCAGCGGCATCACGCCCGTGATGGGCATGCTGCGCGACACCGAGTTCGACGACGTCGTCATGGTCCACTGCGCGCCGCAGCCGCACGACGTGATCTTCCGCAACGAACTGCACGACCTGGTCGCGGACAAGAAGCTGCGGCTCACCGAGGTGCACACCGACACGGACGGCATGCTCGACATCGCCCGTCTCGACGAACTCGTACCCGACTGGGCCGAGCGCGAGACCTGGGCCTGCGGGCCCGCGGGCCTGCTCGACGCCGCCGAAGAACACTGGAGCGAGCACGGCGTCCCAGAGCGCCTGCACACCGAACGCTTCCGGCCCAGCATCGTCGTCGCCGGAGACGGCGGCGAGGTCACGTTCAGCGCCACCGGCAAGACCGTCGACGCGGACGGCGCCACGCCGTTGCTGGACGTCGGCGAGGAGGCCGGCGTGCTCATGCCCTCCGGGTGCCGCATGGGCATCTGCTTCGGCTGCGTCACGCCGCTCAAGGCGGGCGCCGTCCGCGATCTGCGCACCGGCGAGATCACCGAGGCCGAGTCGGGCGTCCTCATCCAGACCTGCGTGTCCGCCGCGGCGGGCCCCTGTGACATCGAACGGTAGGAGCACCTTGACCGCCATCGACCCCACCGCCCACCTGACCGCGGAGCAGATCGAGGAGCTCGGCCGCGAGCTGGACGCGATCCGCGACGAGGTGATCGCCGGCCGCGGCGAGAAGGACGCCGCGTACATCCGCAAGGTCATCTCGGCGCAGCGCAAGCTCGAACTGGTCAGCAGGGGCGTACTGCTGTTCTCGATCTTCCCGCCCGCGTGGCTGCTCGGCACCGCCGGTCTGTCCGTGGCGAAGATCATGGACAACATGGAGATCGGCCACAACATCCTGCACGGCCAGTGGGACTGGATGCGGGACCCGAAGATCCACTCCACCACCTGGGAATGGGACCACGTCTCGCCGGCCGACCAGTGGAAGCACTCGCACAACGAGCTGCACCACACGTACACCAACGTGATCGGCAAGGACAACGACCTCGGCTACGGCATCATGCGCGTCGACGAGGACCAGAAGTGGCACCCCTTCCACCTCGGCCAGCCGCTGTGGAACTTCATCAACGCCTGCTTCTTCGAGTACGGCATCGCCGCGTACGACCTGGAACTCGGCAAGAACCTGCACAAGCGCCGCCGCAAGAACCCGGAGTTCCGCGCGCGAGCCAAGGCCGTGGGCCGCAAGATCCGCAAGCAGGTGCTCAAGGACTACGTGATCCACCCGCTGCTGTCGGGCCCGTCGTTCCTCCCCACGCTCGCCGCCACGTTCACCGCGAACCTGGTCCGCAACATCTGGTCCCACTCGGTGATCATGTGCGGGCACTTCCCCGAGGGCGTGCAGGTCTTCGAGCGCCGCTCCATCAAGGGCGAGACGCGCGGCCAGTGGTACCTGCGCCAGATGATGGGCTCGGCGAACATCAGCGGCAGCAAGGCCATGCACTTCATGACCGGCAACCTCTCGCACCAGATCGAGCACCACCTCTTCCCCGACCTGCCGAGCAACCGGTACGCCGAGGTCGCGGTGAAAGTGCGCGCGCTGTTCGAGAAGTACGAGCTGGAGTACGTCACCGGACCGCTGCCCAAGCAGGTGTTCTCCGCGTGGCGCAAGGTCGTCCGGCTCTCACTGCCGAACAAGAAGCCCACGGTCAAGACGCCGGACCGCGAGCGGGAGCTCGTCGCCGCCTGATTGGCGGTATCGGTCCAGATCCTTCGGCCGTACTGGCGGCACGGCCGGGTTCGAGGTTCAGGCCTCGGGTCGTCCGGTCGCGGGGGCGGACGCGCACTCGGTCTGGCGTCGGGTGCGCGCTTCGGCCCACGGAGACCGCTCAGACGTCGAGGGCGGCGTGGACCGCCTTGGCCTTCTCCTCGGTGAACACTCCGCTGTCCAGGAGCGAGAGTACGGACAGCACGCCGCCGCTCGAGCCCCAACTGCCCTCGTCGATCACCCGGAAGTTGACCCACCATGCCGGAGCCGGCTCCGGCAGGCCGCACGCCTCGGCCATCGCGGACAGGACGCGCTCGATGACTTCCGTCCGCACTTCTTGACGCCAGTCGCCGTCCATGACGGCCACGTCGATGACCATGACATCGAGACTCGGGCCGGCGTCGGCCAGCAGGCGACCGCCGATGGCCATCATGTCGCTCTCGCGCTCGACGAAATGGACCTGGAAACCGGCCCTCGCGGCCGACGCGAACTGCCCGACCTCCGGCACCAGGACGGCATCCGTCAGCGACTCGGCCAGCCTGCGGCGCTGTTCCTGAGTCAAGCGGCCCTTCGACGTGTTCACGGTGATGACGGTCACGACTATCTCCTATGACGATCGTTATAGAGGAAAACTACACGGAATCTATAACGAGTGTCATATCTAGATGCGGTCCTAGCACCACACCCCCACGGGTGCGCCCAGCGGCGTGCCGTGCGCGCTACACCGTCATCGCTGCCGCCAGATGACCCGCGGACCTCCGTTTCCGCGCGCCACGGTTCAGGTGGAGCCGGACTGTCCGGTCATGCGCGCGGGGCCGGCCAGGAGGCGAGCGGTAGCGGGCCGCGGTCAATGACGGTGCGGATGCAGAAGGTGCTGCGCGCGTCGCGAACGGGTCCGATGGCGAGGATCTGGTCGGTGAGGACCTTTTCGAAGGTGCGCAGGTCCGGTACGGCGAGTTCGACGAGGAAGTCGGCGTCGCCGGAGACCACGTGGCAGGCGACCACGTGCTCGATCGCCTTGAGTGCCTCTTCGACCACCTGGGAGGTGGTGCGGGAGTGCTCGACCTTCAGGGAGAGGAACACCGTCAGTCCGAGGCCGAGGCGCTCGCGGTCCAGGTCGGCCCGGTAGCCGGCCAGGACCCCGTCCTCCTCCAGCGCCTTGGTGCGGCGCAGGCAGGACGAGGGGGACAGGCGTACGGCCTCGGCGAGGTCGACGTTGGGGGTGCGTCCGTGGCGCTGGAGGTGGTCCAGGATCGCCCGGTCGATGCGGTCGCACAGGGGGCGTGGCATGAAATGCAGCGTACTGGCCAGATTGACGAACAATCCCCCGCGACAGGGCCGTCCGGGCACTGATTTCGCCATCGCATGCCGCACTCTGCGGCGCATTCTGGTCACGCGCTCCGGCCAGTACGCCGGACCGCCGCCTTCGCACCTCTCTCACACATCGGACTGCCTCATGCACCCCTTCCCCCTGGAACCCGACCGCGCCGCGATGACCGAAATGGGCCGTCTCGTCCTGGACCGTGTCGTCGACCGCACCGACAACCTCCCGGCACGCCCCGCGAGCAGCCCCCTGCCCCCGCGGGCCGAGGCCGAGCTCGTGGAGTCCTTCCTCGCGCCGCCGCCCGATCAGGGCGGTGACCTGAAGGCTCTGCTCGCGCGCCTGGACGAGGCCGCCGACTGCGCACTGGAGACGGCCGGGCCCGGACACCTGGCCTACATCCCGGGCAGCGGTCTGTACTCCGCCGCGCTCGCCGAGTTCTACAACCGTGCCGTCAACCGCTACGGCGGCCTGGCCTCGGTCGCCCCGGCCCTCGCCGCGCTCGAGGAGAGCGTGATCCGCTGGATGGCCCGCGAGGTGTGTGGCCTGCCGCAGGGCAGTGGCGGCCTGCTGACCAGCGGCGGCTCGATGGCCACCTTCTCCGCGACGGTCGCCGCCCGGCATGACCGGCTCGGCGAGGATCTCGCCGGCGGCACCGTCTACACCACCGCCTTCGCCCACCACTCCGTCGCCAAGGCCGCCCGGCTCGCCGGCATCCGCGCCGCCCACATACGGACCGTGCCGCACACCCCGGACCTGCGGATGGACCCGGAGGCCGCCGCCGCGATGATCCGCGCCGATCGGGAGGCGGGACTGCGGCCGTTCCTGCTGGTGGCCACCGCCGGCACCACCGACACCGGCACCGTCGACCCGCTGCCCCAACTGGCCGACCTGGCCCGCCGCGAGGACGTGTGGTTCCACATCGACGCGGCCTACGGAGGCTTCTTCCGGCTCACCGCACGCGGCGCCCAGCGCCTCGCCGGTTTCGAGGAGGCCGACTCGATCACCCTGGACCCGCACAAGACGCTGTTCATGCCGTTCGGCACCGGCGCCCTGGTGGTCCGCGACCTCGCCGCTCTGCACGCCGCGCACGAGGGCACCGGCAGCTACCTCCAGGACATGGGGGCGGCGGGAAGCGTGCCGGACTCCGGCCACCTCGGGCCCGAGCTGACCCACGAGATCCGCGGCATACGGACCTGGCTCCCCCTGCATCTCCACGGAGTGGACGCCTTCCGCGAGGCCCTGGACGAGAAGCTCGACCTGGCCGAACACGTCCACGACACCCTGTCCGGCATCCCCGAGTTGGAAGTCCCGCAACTCCCGGACCTGTCCACCGTCATCTTTCGCATCCGCCCCGCCGACACCAGCCAGGCCGCCGCCGAGCAGGCCGACGAGGCAAGCCGCCGCCTGCTGGAACGGATCAACAGCCACCAGCGCATCGCGCTCTCCAGCACGGTCGTCGACGGCCGCTACACCCTGCGCGTCTGCGTGGTCTCCCACCGCACTCACCATGACCGCATCACCGAGGCGCTGAAGATCATCACTGCCGAGGTCGAACGCCACACCGCCGCGTAGTGGAACGTTCGCGGGGCTGCGCGCGTTCGGGCGTCCCAGTCATTCGGTGAGCCCAGGCCTTCGAGTCCGAAGTTCCTGGAGAATCCCGGCGTGACGGCGGACCCAGGCCCGCCGTCACGTCATGCTCACGGCTTGGATTTGTTCACAGGGCTGCTGCAGTCGTAGAGATACGTCCCGAGCACGTGGCAGACAGTGATCTTGATGCGATCGATACCACCCGGCAACTCGGTGTCTCCGATGGTGAAGTTGTAGTCCCGCACGATGCCGAGGTCGGTGTAGTCGTCCGCGGTCCGGGTCCCGGAATCGATCTTCGTCGATCCCGCGAAGGCCTCGAAGATCACCTGGGTGGCCCCGGCGTCGTCGTTGAGATCCACCACCGTGCCCTGGATGTTGGCGGTGCGGTTGTACCAGGTGATGGAGCCTCTGGCGTAGCTGTTGTGCTGCGCGGAATCGACGGTGACGTCGCAGTCCGGCGACGCCGCCGACGCCGGTGCGGTGCGAGGAGATCCTCGTCAGCAACCGCTCACGGGGGAACCTGAAAACTTCCAGGGACAGGTGGTCAGGGCGAGACCTCGCGAACACAGTGGTCTCGGCGCATCACCGCAAAGGCCAAGGGCCCAACCTCAGATATTGCTGGGCTGGATCATTTTCCGGCCCGTCGTGCTTCCGCCGTCCACCGTGACCGACGCCCCCGTCATGTAGGGGAAGTCGTCGGACGCGAGCCCGAGCACTGCGCGCGCGATCTCCTCGGCGTCGGCCATTCGTTCAAGGCCGTCGACGTTGAGCGGCCCCCATGCCTGCTTGTACTTGGCCCATTGGGCGTCCGGGATTCCCGGCGGGCGGACGAAGGGGGTGTCGGTGGTGCCGGGCAGCAGGGCGTTGATCCTGATTCCCTTGGGCCCGTACGCGAGCGCCGCGGACTTCACAATGCCCTGCACCGCCCGCTTGCTCGCGGTATAGGCGGCGCCGTTCGGCCGGGCCTGGTCCGCCGCGGATGATGAGGTGCAGATGATGACGCCGTGCTGCGCCCTGAGCATGTGCGGGATCTCGTACTTGATCGCGAGGAACACGCCCCGGGCGTTGGTGGCCTGGATGTCATCCCACTCCTCGACGCTCATCTCATGGGGCAGTTTTCCGCCGCCGATGCCGGCGTTGTTGAAGGCCACGTCGATGCCGCCGTAACGGCTCGCGACCCGGTCCACGAAGCGCTGCACCTGGGCGGCCGTCCGGACATCGGCCTGGATGTACGTCGCTTCGCCGCCCGCGTCCCGTATCTCCCGTTCCACCTGGCGCCCCAAATCGTCTCGCCTGCCACAGAATCCGACATGTGCGCCCTCCCCGGCGAACGCCTTCGCGGCCGCCCTGCCGATACCTGATGTAGCACCCGTGATGAGCACCGACTTTCCCTGGAAGCGCCCGGACTTGGCGCGGGAACTGGACTGGGTGTCGGCCGCATGGGCGGTGGTGGTGCCGAAGGCCGCGCTCGCCAGGCCCAGGGCGGCGGCACCGCCGAGAAGGGACCGCCGCCCCGTGGCGGAGTCCGCACTCCTGCTGCTGCTCGTGTTCGCGTTCGTCTCCATGACGAGGACACTCCCAGCCCGTCCCGGGCCCACGCCTCCGTCCTCTGGCCCAACATCGCGGCCGGTAGGAGGAGTTGCTCTCCTCCCGTGGCAGGACCCCAGGCGCGCGGGCGTCCGCCTATCGTGGGCCGCGTGAACCGATCTTGGATCGAGCTTGCGTTCGACAGGAGATTCGCCGTCCTGCGGGTCATGGCGCTCGCCAGCGTCCTGATCGGCGACTTCCTGCTGCTGCAGCGGCCGTCCGGAGCGCAGGGCTGGGGATCTGCCGCAGCCGGCCTCGTACTGTGCCTGGCCGCGGGCAGGTGGGCGTTCGGCGCGCTCGTTGCGCAGTCGGTCCTGCTTGTCGTCGCGCACACGCTGGGCGCGAACACCGTTTCCTCGTTGAAGGTGCTGGCCGCCGTGACTCTCTTCGAGCTGGCGATCCGGCAGTCCGGGCGCCGGCTCGCCGTCGGGACGACGGCACTGGCACTCGCCGTCGCGGTGAACCGACTTGAGGACCTGCCCGGCGAACTTCTGCCGGTGCTCTACAAGATGGGCATCGTCGCAGGCCTGCCCCTGCTCCTGGGCGCGTACGTACGCGCGACCCGCGACGCCGCGGTGCACGCCCGTCAGCGCGCAGAACAGCAGGAACTCCGCGCCGAACAACAGATGCTGGCCGCCCGGGCGGCGGAGCGCACCACCATCGCGCGCGAACTGCACGACCTCGTGGCCCACCACGTCTCCTCCATGGTGCTGCGCGTCGGTGTCGCCCGCCATGTCGTCGCCGCCACCGGCACCACCGACCCGCGGGTCACCGACGTCCTCGACGACCTGCACTCCAGCGCCGGCGCGGCACTGACCGACCTGCGGCGCCTGGTCGCTCTGCTGCGCGCCCCCGACCGTGCCGGTCCCGACACCAATTCCCTGGTCTCGCCCGGGGCGCTGCCGACGGCATTGGAGTCGGTGGTGGAACACAGCCGCCAGACCGGCCTGGCCGTAACCGCCTGCGTGGATCCCCGCGTCGCACGGCTCGACGCGGTACGTGGCCTCGCGGTCCTCCGCCTGGCCCAGGAGGGCCTGGCCAACGCGGCCAAGCACGGCGGATCCGGCGCACACGCCGAGCTGGCCGTGCGGCTGGACGATGACGCCGTACACGTGACGATCCACGACGACGGCGCCGGACGAACTCGGCCACCAGCCCCGGGCCCCTCCGGACACGGCTTGATCGGCATGCGCGAACGCGTGGACCTGCTCGGCGGCCGGCTGGACGCGGGCCCCGCGGCCCGGGGCTGGCGACTCACGGCCCAACTGCCCGCCCCCGCACCTGACATGGAGCCCCAGCTGTGATCCGCGTCCTCGTCGTCGACGATCAGCAACTCGTCCGCATGGGACTGCGCATGCTCTTCGAGGAGGCCCAGGACATCGAGATCCAGGGCGAGGCGGACAACGGGGCGGAGGCGGTACGACTGGCTGAACACCTCACCCCCGACGTCGTCCTCATGGACCTGAGAATGCCCGGCATGGACGGCATCACGGCCACCCGCCGCATCCTGGCGGCGCGCCCTGCCACCCGGATCGTCGCCCTCACCACATTCGACGACGACGATCACCTGTATGCGGCGCTCGCGGCCGGAGCCTGCGGTTTCCTCGTCAAGGACACCCCACCGACCGAACTCCTGGCCGCCGTACGCCGGGCCGCGGACGGAGAGGCCCCCTTCAGCCGGGGCATCCTCGACCGCCTCGTCGCCCAGGCTCTCCACGCCCGCTCCTCCTCCGACACGCCCACGGACCTTCCGGTACCGGACATCACCCCTCGGGAGCGGGAGGTGCTCGGCCTGCTCGGCGTGGGCCTGTCCAACAAGGAGATCGCCGACCGGCTGCATCTCGGGGTCACCACGGTGAAGACGCACGTGGCGAGCCTGATGACGAAGACGGGCCGGGACAACCGCATCCGTCTCGCCGTCCTCGCCGTCCTCACCGGCATCACTCCGGACTGACCCTCCCCTGCTCGAGAGAGCCGCGCGCAGAGACGGCGCGGTCACCGGGCGCGGCGCAGCAGTGAGCGAGGGGACGGAGCGAGGTGGTCACGGACGCGCTGGTCGCTCGTTGATCCACATCCATAACGGGTAGACGGCGCGGCATGGCTGAAGTGGTAGAGGCTGGACTGTGGGGGTTGGTGGCGGGGTCGGCGCTGCTGCTCGGTGCCGCGCTGGGGTACGGGCTGCGGGTGCCGCAGAAGGTGATCGCGAGCGTGATGGCCTTCGGTGCCGGGGTGCTGATCTCAGCGGTGTCCTTCGAGCTGGTCGGGGAGGCGTACGAGCTGGCGGGGCTTGCTCCAGCGGTCGTCGGCACCCTCATCGGCGCGCTGGCCTACACCGGAGGCAATGTGTGGCTGGCCCGCCGGGGCGCGCGGCACCGCAAGCGTTCGGGTCACGCGCGGACGAAGGCGCAGCCCTCGGAGGCCGAGCAGGGCGGGTCCGGGATGGCGCTTGCGCTCGGCGCCCTGCTTGACGGGGTGCCGGAGTCCGCGGTCATCGGCGTCAGTTTGCTGGATGGCGGGGCGGTCAGTCTGGTGACGGTGGCGGCGGTGTTCATCAGCAACGTCCCTGAGGGGCTGTCCAGTTCGGCGGGGATGAAGAAGGCCGGCCGCGGCCGGCGGTACGTCTTCGGTGTCTGGGCGGCGATCGCCGCGGCCGGCACGGTGTCGGCCGTCCTCGGTTACACGGTGGTCGGTTCCTTCTCCCCGGCCGTGATCGCCGCGGTGACCGCGGTGGCGGCCGGGGCGATCCTCGCCATGATCGCCGACACGATGATCCCCGAAGCGTTCGAGGACGCGCACCTGGCCATCGGGCTGATCACCGTGAGCGGCTTCCTCGTCTCTTTCGCTCTCTCCCACGTCTGACGGTTCGGGGTGGGAAGCGTGGACTGTGTCGGGCGCGAGTCGTGCACAAGTGACGGCGCCTGAGGCGGAGTGTCTTGTGGTCCGGTGCCGTTTGCCCACGTCGGTTGGCGTGAGGGTGCCCACAAGGGCGCATCTGTCATCGCCGGGGTGGCACTTGCTGTGCCATGGAGTGGACGGGCTGGGCAACAGGGGCGGTGCGGCGTCATGGCGGGGCTGCTGGGCGGGCGGTGCGGCGGGCGTGGACGGAACCGGGCCGTGAACGCGATCTGACGGTACAGGCCTGCAAGGCGGCGCTGGCCGCCTGTGTGGCGTGGGCGGTGGCGGGGTGGTGGCTGCAGGCGCCGATGGCATTCGTCGCTCCGTGGGTGGCGGTGGTACTGGTGGAGTCCACGGTGTACCGGTCGCTCGCGCACGGACTGCAGCAGGTGGCGGCGATCGCGGTGGGAACGGTGGTGGCGACGGTCGTCGCGTTGGTACTGGACAGCACGATGATCACGATGGCCCTGGTGCTTCCGGCGGTACTGCTGCTGGCGCAGTGGCAGCGCCTGGGCAGCCAGGGCATCTACGCCGCCACCGGCGCCCTGTTCGTCCTCACCGACGTACAGGTCACCCTCGCCACCTCGGGCGCGCGCATCGCGGAGGCGGTCTTCGGAGCGGTGGTCGGCATCACCGTCAACGCACTGATCCGCCCCCCGGTATACCTGCGTGACACCCGCGCCGCTCTGGCGGACGCCGCCCGTGAGGCGCGGGAGATCCTGGAAGCGGTGGCCGAAGGGCTGGACGACGGAGACTGGGGCAGTCACACGGCCGGGGACTGGCATGAGCGCGCGCTGCGGCTGGGACGCCTGGTCGATCAGGCCCGCTCCGCGATCGGCTGGAGCCGCGAAAGCATGCGGGGCAATCACCGCGGGCGGGGCACGACCGCCGTCTGCCCGCCCGGCAAGGCCTACGACGATGCGCTGGCCGTGCTGGACCATGTCGCCGTGCACACCGCGGGCGTGACCCGCACCGTGCTGGAGACCACGAGCCACAGCGGAGACGTAGCCCGCCCCGGCCCGCGGATCACCGGCCCCTACGCCGACTTCCTGCGTCACACCGCCCGCGCGATCGGTCTCTACGGCCAGACCCGCTTCGCGGGAACCGGCACTGAGCGGTCCGCCGACGGGTCCCTGCGCGAGGCGGTCGGGGAACTGCGCCGCAGCCTCGACACACTCCGCCAGAGGCTGCCCTCCACCGTGCGGGACGATCCCGACGCACTGGCGACGCACGGCGCGCTGCTGGCCCAGGCCCGCCGTCTGGCCGATCAACTCGTCCCCGACTGACACCATCGCGGGCGGCACCGGCACCGGCATCGGTGTCGCCTCGCCTTCGTCGGGCGCAGCGGTGCCCGGCGTGGCGAGCGGGTACCCGTAGGTCCCGACATGGCCGCCCGAGTCACCACGGCGTAGGGGGTCGACTTCGCTCGCGCATGACGCTTGGCGGCGAAGACACAGGCGTTACGGCGGCCGAGGAGAGCGCCGGGACCCCGGCACACCGAGGAGCGCGGGGCACGGAGCTGGTGAACGCTTGACCTATATCCGATCCCTTGAGGCGGGAGCCGAATACCGTGACCGATCTCGATCCCTTCACCGACCTGCTCGACTACCCGATGTACGTCGTGACCGCCGAGGCCGACGGGGAAAAGGCCGGATGCCTGGTCGGATTCGCCTCGCAATGCTCGATTCGGCCCGCCCGGTTCATGGTCTGGCTGTCCAGAGCCAACCGGACCTACCGGGTGGCCGAGCGTGCCGACCGACTCACCGTCCATCTGCTGCGCCGCGACCAGGACCGGCTGGCTCGGCTCTTCGGCGGTGAGACCGGCGACCACACCGACAAGTTCACCGAGGTCTCGTGGCACGCGGGACCGGGTGGATCGCCGGTCCTGGACGAGGCTCCCGCCTGGTTCGTCGGTCGCGTGGAGAACCGGATCGACGGCGGCGACCACGTCGGCTTTCTGCTCGCCCCGGAGGCGGCGGACAGCAGCACGGGCGGCCGCACCCCTGTGTTCACGTTGAACGACACGCATGACATCACTCCGGGCCACCCGGTGGACTGAGCGGGCCCCCGGTAGCGGTACGGGCCGGGGGGCCTTCGGCAACCAGGACAACTACGGGGGGGTGCTCACCCGCCGCCATCTGCACCACAGCTCACTCACGGTCCCTGCTGGGCGCGGCGGCACAGCCCTCTGCCGCGTCCTCCCTGGGCGCAGACCGCCATGGCGAGCGGCGCCGTGATCACTGCCGCCCCATTCGGGTGGTGCGTAGCCGGGCCCAGGGCGGGAACGCGCAACAAGGGACAAAACACTTCGAACGGCGGAGGACCCCATGGCCGTACGACACCGTTTGATCAAGAAGTCTCCCGACGAAGTCTGGAAGATCCTTTCCGACGTCGAACAGTACGGAGACTGGGTCGTCGGTACCTCACGGGCCGAGCTGGACGAGGGGCTGTGGCCCGAGCTGGGGGCGGTCCTCCGCTACGAGCTCAAGATCGGCCCGCTCACACTGCACAACCAGACCGTCGTACGCCGCAGCGAACCACCCACCGTCCTTGAGCTGGAGGCGAACAGCGGACCGCTGGGGACCGCGAGGATCGCGATGGAGCTGCGGCCCTGGGGTGAGCAGACGCTGATCATCCTCGACGAGCATCCGCTGCGCGGCGCGGGCGGCGCCCTGCACAACAGCCTTCTGGACGCGGCGCAGCATGTGCGCAGCCGCGCGATGCTGGCCCGTCTCGCCCGGCTGTGCGAGGAAGACGAAGGCCTGTCCCGTACCACTACCGGGCAACCGCGACCGCGCACGGCCTGAACCAGCGCGGAGACCTGGAGAAGGCCGCGGACTGGTCGACGCGGGTTGGAACGTGGAGGTCCTGGAAGCCCAGGACGAGCGGGAGGAGCGGTCCAGCACTACCGCGAGGTCGATCCGGCCCTCGCCAGCGATCCCTTCAGCGCCTTCCATCCTCTCGCCCCCGGAGACGGGGCCTCGTCGAAGGAACTGCGGGAGGTCTGGTCCGGCATTCTCGCTGCCCTAACACCTCCCGGGGAAGCTGCTCACCGACCTGAAGCGCTTCCCGTGGGACTTGCCGCGATCCTGGCACGGAGACGTTTGTTCGGGCCCGATCGGTGCACACGATGCTCACACAACTCTTGTCCGAGGAAGGGGAGACGCACCATGGGCATCATCGCGTGGATCATCATCGGCTTGCTCGCCGGCGCCATCGCCAAGATCCTGATGCCGGGCAAGGACCCTGGCGGCATCGTGATCACCATGCTCATCGGCATCGTCGGCGGTCTGCTCGGCGGCTGGCTCGGCAAGGTGATCTTCGGTGTCGACTCCATCGACGGCTTCTTCGACCTCTCCACCTGGATCGCAGCGATCGCCGGCTCCCTCATCCTGCTCCTCCTCTACCGCCTCATCACCGGCAACCGCCGCTCCCACCGCCACGCCTGACCAACCGGCGGCACACAACTGCACCACCTGAACGGCTCCCCTCTGACTCACAGGAGGGGAGCCGTCGGCGTGCCCAGGACGAGCGCAGGCGCCGCCGTGGCCGCCGGGTGGGCTGCCGCACGCTGGTTCCCGGCTTCCCCGCACCCGCCGTTGCTGATGCCGGCCACGCTCGCACCCAACCCCGTCCGCCCCGGCCGAACCGCCAAACTGCCCGGGTAGCCCGCCTGGTTCAGCCCTGGAGAGTGGCGAGCCAGTCGGTCAGCAGACGGTTGACCTCGTCGGGCCGTTCCTGCTGGATCCAGTGGCCGCAGCCGTCCAAGAGGTGGGAGGCCGACAGGCCGGGGAGGGTGGTGGGGTAGGCGTCGATGGCGTCGGACATCCAGGTGGTGGAGGCGTCCAGGGCGCCACCGATGAACAGGGACGGCTGCTTGATCGGGGCTCCGCGGTACGGGGCGAGGTCTGCCCAGTCCCGGACCATGTTGCGGTAGCGGTTGAGTGCGCCGGTGAGCCCTGTGCGCTCGAACTCCCCGGCGTAGACGTCGAGGTCGTCCTCGCTCAGCCAGGCCGGCAAGCCCCCCGTGGGGAAGCGGTCGCGCAGCCGCCCGCCGCCGCGGGCCACGAAGTGCGGGTCAAGCTCGCCCTGGCCGGGCATGGTGTCGGCGGACAGGGCCGCGTAGAAGCCCGCGAGCCAGCCCCGCACATCGGGCTCGATCTCCGCCTCGGCGCGGCCGGGTTCCTGGAAGTAGGAGACGTAGAACTCCTGCTCGGGGCCGCCGATCCGGCCGAAGACGTCGGTGGGGCGGGGGCCGCCGGGCGGCGCGTAGGGGACGCTCAGCAGGCCGACGGCGCTGAAGACCTCGGGGTGCAGCAGGGCGCAGGCGGCGGCGATGTTGGCGCCCCAGTCGTGGCCGACGATCACCGCGTTCTCCTCGCCGAGGGCGCGCACGACGGCGACGTTGTCCTCCACGAGATCGAGCATCCGGTAGGCGTCGGTCGGCTGCGGCTTGGAGGAGCGGCCATAGCCCCGCACGTCGATCGCCACCGCCCGGTAGCCGGCCGCGGCAAGGGCCGGGAGCTGGTGGCGCCAGGAGTACCAGGACTCGGGGAAGCCGTGCACGAGCAGGACCAGCGGGCCGGTGCCCTGCTCGACCAGGTGCAGGCGCCCGGCGGGGGCGGCGACGGTGCGGTGGTGGCAGACATCGGCGCTCGGCTCGGGCTGCATGGGCTACTCCTCGGATCGCGGGCGGTCGCGGCTACCCATCGATCATGCGGCGCGGCACCCGCCCGATGCGATCAGCCTTGCCACTCTGGCAAACTCGCAGGACAGGGCGGTGGAGCGGCGCGGCACGAGGGAGCGGGCAAGGTGGCAGTCGACGACGTGGGCGGCACGCTGGCCGCTATGGGGCCCCGGCTGCGGGCCGCGCGCGAGCACCACGGCGCGACGCTCGTCGGCGTCAGCTGCGCGACCGGCATCTCGACCAGCACGCTGTCCCGGATCGAGACCGGCCGACGCAAGCCCACCCTGGAGGTGCTGCTGCAGCTGTCGAAGGAGTACGGCGTGTCCCTGGATGAGCTGGCCGGCACCGCACCCGCGGCCGAGCCGCGCACCAGCGCGCCTCTGAGCTTCGGCGACGACAAAGCGGTACTGCCGCTGACGCGGTACGTCGGCGGCCTGCACGCTCACAAACACGTCCTGCCCGCCCTCGAGAGCCCGCCCACACGGCCCCGCCAGGTCTCCCATGACGGCCACGAGTGGCTGTGCGTCCTGTACGGGCGGTTGTGGCTCGCCCTCGGTGACCACGACCTCATCCTCACCCCCGCAGACGTCGCCGAGTTCGACACCCGCACCCCGCACGGGGTGGCGAACGCGAACCCCGGCCAACCAGTCGAGTACCTGATCATGTTCGGACCTCAGGGCGAACGCCTACGGCCACGCACTCCGCCAGCCGCCGGCCATGGCGACCGCCGGCCCCATCGCGCCCGGTCCGGAGGCGAAGCACAGCCGTAGGATCCGCAACCCGTCCCACCAAGACACCGACATCACGAACTGCGCGCAGGTTCACGGCCAACGGCCGCCCGAATTTGCGCCTCACCGCACAGGCCGTCATGGTGGAGCCGGCGGACGGACTGCACGGCGACAGCTGCGTCCTGGAACTCCTCGACGAGGAACCGCAGTTCCTCGGCCGCCTGGTCCTGCACCCCTTGGACGACCTCCAGGGGCGGGGGTTCCGCACGTTCGGGCTACTCGGCCGACTTCGAGGACGGTGCCTCGGCCAAGTGGGCCGACTGCGCGAAGTGGTGGGCGGCAGCTGTCTGGAGGCCGCCATCGATGAGATCGAGCCGGGGGTCAGCGGAGCCCCGGTGTGGGCGTCGTCGGGATGGTGGTGGCCCGGCACGGCTCCGGGCGGGCCTACTCCGTGCCCGTGAGCCGTCTCTTCGCCGCGCACCCGCAGCTGCACGACCGGAGCCTCGACCGCTGCCGTAGGTCTGCACCCGCAGATCGCGCTCGCCGCCAAACTTGCCGCGGCCCTGCGCCTCGGTGGAGAACCGGCCCCGGCCGCAGTGCGCGAGGAGTGCGCACGGCTGCTTGGCCCGCCCCGGCCGCCCTGCCCGCCTTGCTGGAGTCCGCCGGGGCCAACCGTCTGGTGGTGGTCCTGGACCAGCTCGACGAGGTGCTCGCGGCCGACCCCGCCGCCGCCACCGCCATCGACGCCTACGTCGGTGCGGGTTGTCAGTCTGAGGCGCTGTGCCAGGCGTCTTCGGCGTCCTGCGCGGTGGGGTGGGTGGGAAAGACCTGGTCCAGGCCGACGATGCGGAAGATCCGGGCGACCGGGTCGGGGACCGCGGCCAGCGCGATGGCCGCGTCGGCGGCCAGGGCGTGGTTGCGGGCGACGATCAGGACAGTGATGCCGCTGGAGTCGCAGTACGTGAGTGCCGCGAGGTCGAGGACGAGCTGCTGCCCCGGGCGCAGGCCGAGCTGTGGGAGGGCGTCGCGGACCTGCGGTGCGGTGCGGTGGTCCAGGTCTCCGGCGAGTTCCATGACCGCGCCGGTCGAGGTGGTGCGCGTGTGGAGGGTCAGGTGCTGGGTCACTGATGCTCTTCACTGGTGGCTCGGGGCACGTGGATGGCGAGGACGGCGGTGTCGTCGTCCACGCCGGTGCCGAAGGTGTCGAGCAGGTCGCGGACCGCGTCGATGGTGTCTGACGCGGTGGTGGGGGCGAGGTCGCGGCCGTAGTCGAGGAGAGCGTCGTCGCCGTACCGGTCTTGGCCGGTGGCGGTGGTGTGGGCTTCGGTGAGGCCGTCGGTGTGCAGGAGCAGGGTGTCGCCGGGGGTGAGGTGAACGGTGGTGGTGGCGATGTGCGCGTCGGGCAGGACGCCGATGAGCTGACCACCGGGGGTGGGCAGGTAGTCGGCGGTGCCGTCGGCGCGCATCAGCAGGGCCGGGGGGTGTCCGCCGCTGGCCAGCGTGATCCGGAAGCCTCCCCGTTCGGGGTCGGGGGTGAGCAGGCCGAAGACGACGGTGCAGAAGCGGGGGTCGGTGCCGTTGTACTCGTGCGTGAGGACCGTGTTGAGGTTGGCGAGGACGGCGGCCGGGTCCGGGTCGTAGACGGCCGCGGCGCGCAGCGTGTAGCGGGCCAGCGAAGTGATGGCCGCCGCGGCGGCGCCCTTGCCGCACACGTCGCCCAGGAACATGCCCCACGTGCCGGCGGCCAGGGGGAACAGGTCGTAGAAGTCGCCGCCGACTTCGTCGACCGAGGCGATGTGGTAGTGCGCGGCGACGTCCAGGCCGGGCACGTTCGCCAGCACGGGCGGCAGCAGGGTCTTCTGCAGGGTGGTGTTCAGGAGCTTGAGGCGGTCGCGTTCGAGGTCGGCCTCCTTGCGGGCGCGCAGCAGTTCCCGCTCGTAGGCGCGGCGCTCCCGGGCGTCGAACAGGGTGGTGCGGATCAGCAGGGGCTGTCCGTCTCTACCGGTCTTGACCGTCGAGGTGACCATGACGGGCAGGCGGGAGCCGTCGGCGGCCTTGAGTTCCAGGGCGATGCCGCTGATCTCGCCCTGCATCCGCAGCAGCGGGGCGAAGTGGGTCTCGTGGTAGAGCCGGCCACCGACGGTCAGGAGGTCGGAGAAGGCCATGCGGCCCACCAGGTCGCCGCGCTCGTAGCCGAGCCAGGCCAGCAGGGTGGCGTTGACCTTGGCGATCCGGCCGTCCAGGAAGGTGGAGAGGTAGCCGCAGGGCGCGTGCTCGTAGAGGTCCTCCGCGCTGTCCTCCAGCAGCTCGGAGAACCGTGCCTCCTCGTCCGCCGACGCTTTGTCCTCGGCGGCGCCCCTGCTGTCCGCCGCGTCGCCGGACTCGCACATCATGATGCGGCTCTTGCGAACGCGGCGATTGCCGCGGCGGTCTCCTGCGGGGCGGCGAGCTGGGGGCAGTGCCCCGTCGCGTTCAGCGTGACCAGCCGGCTTCCCGGAATCTGCGCATGGACGAACGCGCCCACCTCCGGCGGGGCGATGGCATCGCTGGAGCACTGGGCTACCAGCGTCGGCACCCGTACCGCCGCGAGGTCGGCGCGGTTGTCGGACAGGAACGTCACCCGGGCGAAGACCCGCGCGATCTCCGGGTCGGTGCGACAGAAGCTGTTCGTCAGCTCCTCCCCCAGCTCGGGCCGCTCCGGGTTGCCCATGATCACCGGGGCCATCGCGCCCGACCAGCCGAGATAGTTCGCGTCCAACGACTCCAGCAGTTCGTCGATGTCGGCGGCGCTGAACCCGCCCCGGTAGCCCGTGGCCGGGTCATCGATGAAGCAGGGGGACGGTGCGAGCAGCACCAGCCCGGCGAACGCCTCCGGCTCGCGCGCAGCGGCCAGCACGCCCATCATCGCGCTCACCGAATGCCCTACGAACGTGACCGGCCCCAGCGCCAGCTCCCGGCACACCTCCAGCACGTCGTCGGCGTATCCGTCCAGCGAGCTGTACCGATCCCGGCTCCAGGCCGACAGCCGCGAGTTCCCCGAACCCACGTGATCGAAGAGGACCACGGTGAAGTCCCGCTCCAGCGCCGGCACCACCAGACGCCACATGTTCTGGTCACACCCGAACCCGTGCGCCAGCACCACCACCGGGGCACCGGTCCGCCCGGTCACCGCCACATGGTTCCTGCTCCGCACGTCCATGCCAGCCATCCTCGCAGACCGCTCCGGATCGATCGCGTCGCGATCAAGACCGGCGGTACGTCCGTAGGACGGGTCGACGGGGCCGAAACCCTCCGAGATCGGTGCGGGGATGCGGAGCGTTGTGGTGAACAGATCCACGCGCGCTCGCGTCCTTCGCCAACCCGGCTCCGGCGCCGCACGATTCCGGGAAGCGGTACGGCAACCTGCGCCGGCCCCGTCACCATCACCGGGTCTCCAGAGACCCAGCGTCCTGCGAGCCGCGATCCGGGCCGGCCGCTGCTACGAAGTCGCTCCGCCCAGGCCCCCCACCGGCTGGTCCGGGCGATCATCGGATCGCCACAACCAGCGCAAGGCGTCCGGGAGCAGGACGCCACCGTGGTTGGGGCTGTGGCCGCCGTCGCCCAGGACGAGGCGGAAGTCGTAGCCGGCTTCCGCGAGCGCTGCCGCGACGCGCAAATTCTCGGCGAGCCAATTTGCCTCGGGCTCGTTCCAGCGCAGGTCACGATGGCCCGCCTGTAGGAAAATCCGCAGCGGCTTACGGGGAACGCGGGCAATGACTTCGGGGTACGGGTTGCCGTCCGGCATCTGCGCGAAGCTGGACAGGTACCCGATGACTCGGCGGAACTTGTCCGGACGCAGCCACGCCGCCGTCAGGGCGCAGTTACCACCGCTGCTGCCACCGCAGATGCCCCACTGGTCGGGGTCCTCGGCGATCGAGTAGCGCTTCCTGACCTCGGGGATGACCTCGTTCAGGAGGAAGCCGACATACACATCGTCGTAAGCGTCGTACTCGGTGTTGCGGTTCTTCGGATTCGCGGCGCCGGGAAAGACGCCGGGGTCGACGAACACGCCGATGGTGACCGGGATGTCCCCGCGGTGGACGAGGTTGTCCAGGACTATCGCGCCCCGGACCTCCCCTGCGGGGTCCAGATACCACCATCCGTCCTGGAACACCATCAGCGCCGCCGGCTCGGCGGGGTCGTACCGCGCGGGCACATGAACCCAGAACTTCCGTGACGTGCCCGGGTAGATCGCGCTGTCGTTCCAGTCGAACTCGATCGTCTGCCCGACGGGCACGTCCGGCTGAGGGGCCGAGTCGGGGCCGTGGGTGTAGCGAACGTCCGACTGGTCAACCGGAATGGGCTGGTAGGGCACCTCGATCGTCACCCGGGCCAACCTAGGAGAGATCGTGGACCGCCTCAAAGGGATTTGGCTGACGCAGCAGCCTCTAGGCGTGAACCAGCCATCGTCTTGCTGCGAACCTGCCATCGCGGCCGGCGGGTGTTCCTGCGCCAGTCCCCCACCGGAGCAGCTCCCGGCCACCGCCCAGGCCTCGGCCGTATTACCGGTACTCGTGTCGATTTCGCGTCGACGGCTCGGCCGAACGGCTGATGTCAGCGGCAGGGCACCGGCGAAGAATTCAGATGACGGCCGGTGACACTCCGCACGGCTCCCGCGACGCCGCTCCCGCCCGGACCAGGCCTCCATCTCTTCGCTGGCCCCGCCCGCCCGCGTGTCGCCGTCGAGTTGCCCATCGCCGAACGGAGACGCCCCCATGACCGTCGCTGTCGACACGCTCGCCGACGCCGAGCGCGGCGCCCCTGCGCAGCGGCCGAGAAGTCATCGGGGATTGTCCCGCCGGCCGCACCGCCATCGCGTACCGCTGCTGGCCACGGCGGCGATGCTCCCGCTGTATCTCGTGTGGGCGTTCTTCCGCGCCAACGGCGGCGGAGACCTCGCGGCCCAGGACACGTGGGCGCGCTTCGCCACCGAGCACGGCGACTCGGCGTACGGACTGTTCTGGTTCGGTGGCTTGCACACCGCGAACTACAGTCTGCTCTCGCCGTATCTGATGGGCTTCTTCGGGGTGCGGACGATCGCCGTGGCCTCCGGGCTGGCCGCCGGCTGGCTGGCCGCCGTGTTGTTCGTGCGATCCGGGATACGCCGTCCGCAGGCCCCGGCGCTGCTGGCTGCCTTCGGGCTGTGGGTGGACATCGCCGCGGGCCGGGTGACGTTCGCCTTGGGGGTCGCCTTCGCGCTGGCCGCGTGTGTGCTGCTGGTGGGCGAACGGCGTCCGGCACTGGCCGCCGGGTACGCCGTGCTGGCGACGATGAGCAGCCCGGTGGCCGGGCTGTTCCTGGTCGTCGCCGGTGCGGCCTACGGCCTTGTCCGCGACTGGTGGCGGGCCTCCGTGCTCACTCTTCCGCCGTTCGTGGTCGTCGGGGCGACGACCTTGCTGTTTCCGTTCGACGGCGAGCAGCCGATGGCCGCGGGGCGGATCTGGTGGCCCGCGCTGCTGGGGCTCGCTGTGGCGGTGTGTGCGCCGCGTGGCTGGCGGGTCGTCCGCCGCGGCGGTGCCGTGTACGCGGCGGGCGTCGTCCTCACCTACTTCGTCCCCTCCCCCATCGGCTCGAACGTCGAGCGTCTGGCTCTGCTGTTCGCTCCGGCCGTACTGCTGGCCGGCCTGCTCGGCGTGGAGCGGCGGGCCCGGTGTCAACGCGCCTGTCTCGCGCTGGCGTTGGTCGGCTCCTTGTTCTGGCTGGGATCGGGCACGCCGGTCTCCTTCCTGCAGAGCTCCGGCGCGGTCCCGGCGTGGGCCGCCGACACCCACGGGCTCGTCCGCACGCTCGACCGGCTGGACGCGAACCGCTCACGGGTCGAGGTAGTCCCGGCCGACGACCACCGCGAGGCCGCCCTGCTCTCCTCGCACGTCAACATGGCCCGTGGCTGGAACACCCAGCTGGACATGGAACGCGGTCGGCCCTTCTACGACGGCACCCTTACCGCGACGACCTACCGGGCCTGGCTGAACCGGTGGGCCGTCGGCTACGTGGCCGTCTCCGACGCCGAGCCCGACCGCTACGGGGCGGCGGAGGCGCGCCTGGTGCGCGACGGGCCGGCCTGGCTGGAGCCGGTGTGGAGCGACGCGCACTGGCGGTTGTACCGGGTACGGGACGCGGTACCGCTCGTGACCGGTCCCGCGGAGGTCGTCAGCGCATCGGAGGCGTACCTCGTCGTCCACGTGCCGAGGCCGGGTTCGGTGACCGTACGGATCGCCTACTCACCGTGGCTCCACGCCGACAACGGTGGATGCCTGCGCCAACAGGGCGAGTTCACTCGCCTCACCGTCGACGAGCCCGGCTTCTATCAGATCTCCTCCGAATACGAGGGCGCCTACGGCTTCGCGACGCCGCCCTCACAAAGGCCACGGTGCTGATCCGGGCCCGGCAGGAAGGCGTCCTCTCCGTGCGGCGCTTCTTCACTACTCGCGCCGGCCCACAGCCAGTTCATGAAAGCGCCCGATGAGCTCAGGTGGGCGGTGGCGACGTGGCCAGCTTCTGGTCGGCGGCCCAGTTGGCAAGGATGCGGAGCCGTTCGTGGGTGGTTGAACCGGGTGCGGCGGTCCAGACGGTGAGGTGCTGGTCGGGGTCGGTGTTGGCGGTCAAGGTGTCCCAGTCCAGGACGAGTTCGCCGACCACCGGGTGGTTGAGGGTCTTCGTGCCGACGGTGCGGGAGGCGACGTGATGGTCGCTCCACCAGCGGGCGAACTGCTTGTCGCACAGGGACAGTTCGCCGACCAACTCGATCAGGCGGGGGTCCTCAGGGTATTTGGCGGCTTCCATGCGCAGTTGCGCCACGGAGATCTGCGCGGAGGTCTCCCAGTCTGCGTACAGAGTGCGCATGGCCGGATCGGTGAACTGGATCCGTGGGTAGTTGCGGTGCTTCTCCGGGATGCGGGAGAAGTCGGTGACCAGGGCGGCGGCCAGTGCGTTCCAGGCCAGGATGTCGCCGCGTCGGCCCTGCACGATGGCCGGGGTGGCGGTGAGGTCGTCCAGGACCCGCTGCAGCTGCGGCTGGACCTTCTGCCTGCTGGGCCGCCGGGTACGGGGCGTGGACTTGCCCGCGAGTTGGAAGAGATAGCCGTGCTCGTCGTCGTCCAGATGGAGCACCCGGGCGAGGCTGTCCAGCACGGGCGCCGATGCCTGCATGCGGCCCTGTTCGAGACGGGTGTAGTAGTCGGTGCTGATATTGGCGAGCTGGGCGACCTCCTCGCGGCGCAACCCGGCCACCTTGCGGGGCCTGTCCGTCTCGGGGAGGCCGACCGTGCCCGGGCTCAGCTCCGAGCGTCGCTTCTTGAGGAATTCGCCCAGCTCGTTGAGGGGAGCGTTGCTGGTCATGCTTCCCAGGATGACACTCGTGGCGCCTGAGGATGGAGGGACATTTTACGCGGCCGGAGGAGACAGTCCGCAGGTCACTCCGAGTGGCAGCCGGCAGGCATACCGCTGTGGTGCTGTTGACGTGGATCGCTGAGGTGGCGGACGAGCCTCTCGTACTGGAGCCGGCTGACCGCCGGGTGGAGTGGGAGACCAACACCTGGTCGCTGGGTGCGGCTGACGAGGACAGGCGTTCGTTGTCCGTCGCCGAGGTGGTGGCTGCGTTCGAGCGGACCGCTGCCGCCATCCGGGAACGCATTCCCGATCTGGGCTTCTCCGGGGTGGCGACGTTCTACGTGTGGCACGACCAACAGGCAGGACAACTCCGGTGCTCGACCGGTTCTGTGCCCCCGGATGCGTTGCCGTTCAGCGGTACCTATGTGGCTTGCGACGACCTCGGTCCGGTCGTCGAGGGATTTCTGGCCGACAGCGAGCCTGGCTTCGAGCCGGAGATCGAGCCCTTCGGTGTCTGGGTCAGCAGTGTCGGAGCCGCTCACTGACTGGTTCTGCCCGTCCACACGGACGAGTCGGCCGATTCGTCACGATGCAGGGAGAAATTCCTCCCCCTCACGGAACGCCCGTGCGGTGCGATGCTCTACGGCGTCCCCACCCCGGCGTCCCGCCCCGCAGCGGTCGCATGTCGCCCTGAAACGAGAATGCCACCGAATGTCACCCACGACCGACGAACGACCCCGCAAGCTGCCTTTCGTCGTCGTGGTGCTGTCCGCCGGGACATTCCTCATGGGTACCACCGAATTCGTCATCGCGGGCCTGCTGCCCGAGATCGCCGATGATCTGGATGTCTCCCTGTCCCAGGCCGGACTGCTGATCACGGCGTTCGCGGCAGGCATGATCGTCGGCGCACCGGCGATGGCGATCGCGACGCTGCGCCTGCCCCGGCGCTCCACGCTGATCCTCGCGCTCGTCGTCTTCGCCCTCGGCCATCTGGTCGCCGCGCTCAGCTCGTCCTTCGCCCTCGTACTCGCAGCCCGTGTGGTGACCGCACTGGCCACCGGGACCTTCTGGTGCGTCGCTGCGATCGTGGCCACGACCGCGGCAGGGCCGGGAGCGACGTCCCGTGCCCTGGGCATGCTCCTGGGAGGTCTGACCGTGGCCACCGTGGCCGGCGTACCGTTGGGCGCGTGGTTGGGGCAGCTGTCGGGCTGGCGCGGGCCGTTCTGGGTGCTAGCCGCGCTGTCGGCCGGCGCGGCGGCGGTCATCGGCCGCTACATCCCCGCCGCCGAGCGACGCGAAGCGCCTTCGGTCAGAGCCGAGTTCGCCGCGCTGCGGGATGTCCGGGTCTGGCTGACGCTGAGCTCCATGACGCTGCTGATGGGCGGGGTCCTGGCGACATACAGCTACGTCGCGCCCCTGCTCACCGAACGGGCCGGTATCTCCGCCGGGGCCGTGCCCATGGTCCTGACCGGCTACGGCCTGGGCGCCCTTCTGGGCACCACGGTCGGTGGACGCCTGGGCGACCGTCGCCCCCTGGCCACGCTCCTCACGGCCGCGGCCACGACCACGTTGGTCCTGCTGTTGTTGACCTCGCTCTCCACCAGCCCCGTGGCGGCCGTCGTTCTGGTGACGCTGATGGGGATGACCGGCTTCGCCGCGAACCCGGCGCTCGGCGCACTGGCCCTGCGCTTCGCCGGTTCCGCACCCACTCTCGCCTCCGGCCTCAGCGGCGCGGCGCCCAACGTGGGCATCGCCATCGGCTCCTGGACGGCGGGCATCGCCCTGACCTCACCGCTGCAGCAGACCGGGCCCCCGCTGGTCGGCACAGTGGCGGCCGCCCTCACCCTCGTACCGCTGACCGCGCTCGCGCTGATGCGCGCCACGCGCTCCGACACACCCCCGCCCCGGCCCCGGGCAGTCACAGACCAGCAGTCGATCGGGCGCGGACTTCAGAACCTTGGCTGACGCGGTACTCGGCTCGTCCCACGCGCGAGTACGCAGCCACTCTCGCGGACCGGCAGAGCGTGAAGTACGGCCAGGCGACGAGGATGCGCCGCCACACGGCCAGGCGTAGTCGGCGCTGCCGGAGAGGACGAGGTCGAGGGTCGCGATGCAGCCCGCCAGTTGCCGTCCTGCCCGCTCCCCTGCACGACGGACGCTGTCGGCGCCGCCGCGGGTCACCGGAAGGACCGGTGACCCGCCGCAGCCTGTGCTCAGTACCAGGCGGTCCAAGCCATGTCGTGACCGTCGCAGGAGAGAACGGCTCGCGACACACGGCCGTTGAGGTTGTTGCCCATCTGCGTGTAGGCGTAGGTGATGCCCGGGTCGACGGTCTCGGAGACCCAGCCGTCGTTGCGGCCCACGCCGTCGTTGGAACGCTGCAGCAAGGCCGCGCAGTTCTCCCGGGAGTTCTCGATCCGGGCGAACGAGCCGCACTTGTCGGAGTAGAAGTACTTCAGGGCCATGTTCCCGGCGTACTGGGTGGATCCGACCTGTCGGAACGTGCCCGTGCAGTAGTTCGTGGTGGGGTACTGCCCCTCCATGCCGTAGGCCCCGTAGTTGCCACCCGAGAACGCGGCGGCGTGTGCGGAGGTCGGCAGGAGCGACATCACCGCGGCGGCGCTCCCCGCGGCCAGCAATGTCCTGAGCGATCGGCGGCTCATCGGCCCTCTTTCGTGTGTCGGCGAGTGTGGTGGGTGCGCGCGGACGACCGGCAGCCCGACCGTCCCTCGCTCACTGCTGGTGACCGTAGGATCGATCACCCGGCCCGCGACACCTGACATGTATCAGGGTCGGCTTCTGGACGTCCGGACGATCCTGTCGCCGGTGCGGCCGCCCACCGGACCGAACGGCTTGCCCGGATGTTCTCCTGATGAGCCGTCAGCCGTCTCGACCAGAGGCCGTACCTGACCAGCGGGAACAGCGGAATCGCGTGGCAGGATCAGCAGGGCCTGACGTACCAGACGGGGGTCCAGTCATAACTCGGGTTGCCATAAGGGGCGCCAGGCGTGACGTGGATGACGGTACGGTTCTTGTTCTTCAACAACGCCTGGGTGCCACGGGTCTGGAGGTTGTAGTAGGAGCCCTCGCCG
The DNA here is from genome assembly GCF_042894505.1 of Streptomyces sp. NPDC001536. Classification (NCBI taxonomy): domain Bacteria; kingdom Bacillati; phylum Actinomycetota; class Actinomycetes; order Kitasatosporales; family Streptomycetaceae; genus Streptomyces; species Streptomyces sp. NPDC001536. The sequence goes on along the minus strand of NZ_JBIAVQ010000012.1, from coordinate 237,181 downwards.
GTCCAGTCCTGCAGTGCGTAGTCCTGGCAGTAGTACAGGGCCAGCCGGTCGCCCATGCCCAGCTGCTCGCGGTACATGCAGAAGTACTCCTGATCGCACTCCCACTGTGCCGCGGCCCGGCTTTCGGCCGACGTGCCCAGATCACGCACATACCTCTCGCCGGGAACGGTGACCGTCAGCGTGGCGCCGTCGCCCAGGGCGATCTCATTCGCCGCGACCTGTCGTCCGTCGTGGCGGGCGAGGTAGCGGTCCACCTTGGTCTGGAGAGCGTCGGCATCGTCTCGGCTGAGACCGGCAGCGCGGACCTGCTCCCCGAAGGCCGATCGGGCGGGCGCCGCCTCGGCGGATGCCGGTACCGCCAAGCCCACAGACACCGCAGCCACGGCTGCGGCCACGAGGGATGCGTAGCGCTTCACTAAGGACATGCCTCTCCCTTCCTGATGAATCGTGACGAAGCAAAGGGCAACGAGGAACTGGACCAGACACAGGGCCGGCTCCCGGGTGCCGCGGGGTCATGATCCGCACGCGAATGACCAGGGCTCTGCATGGGCCGAGCCGTGCTACGCCCGATCCCCTCGCGCCTTCCGAGTGGAGCCCGCTGCCCACGGCTCCTGAGGCCTGCGGGAGAACGTACTCGGCCTCCCCCTCCGTGTCGTCCTGACATCTGTCAGGACGACACGGAGGGCAACCAGCGGGGCAAAGATCCAGCGCTGTGTCCAGAGCACACTGCCAAGGTCCACCACAAGGTTCACCACTTGGGGCGCTGCAAGGTGGCTGATCCCGAACCGCGCACGACCCACGCCGCCACCTCCGCCCAGATCGCGCCGACCTGGCCGCACCAACAGTCCCGCGGCGACGGCTCTCCCCCCTGTCCGCGGTCCAACTCTCCGCGCTCGAACCGCCGGCGGCGCAGGTGGCCGGCACCCGCTACGCGGGCAGGGGCATCACCGCGGCCGCCCGCGAGTGACCCGCAGCCCGACAGGGGGTACTGAACGCCGGCTTCCCACAGGGCCGCGCATCAGCGTCACGCGCCACCGCCGGCCGGCGGCAGCGCCCCGAGGACTGCCGCAAGACCACCCGGATCGTGACGGGCGATGTTGTGGCCGACGGGAATCTCATGCACCCGCCAGCCCGAGTCGCGGCGCAGCCGTTCGGTCACGGCCACGAACGGGCTGCCCGACCACGCCCCACCGCTGATGAACGTCCGGCCGACCGCGCCTCCAGGACCGCTGTGCAGCCTGAGCGACTGAAGGAAGCTCGGCAGCGGGTGCGGCCGCGCACGCGGGTCGATCCCGGAAGGGACCGCCACCCAGCGGCCGTCGCCGCGGGCACCGGTCATGAACAGGTGCCGGAACTCGTCACTGGTCAGCGACCAGCATGAATCGCCGTCCTCCGGGACGTATGCGTCGATGAAGACGAGCTGATCGATGCGATCGGCGAGCCGGTCCGCGACACCGGCGATCACCATCCCGCCGTAACTGTGCCCGCACAGCGCGAGGGGTCCTTCCCCGGCGCGGCCGATGGTCCCGGCCACCTGGTCGATGTGGGCGTCGAGATTCGGCGGCCGGTCCACGTCGGCCGGGCCGTCCGGCTCCAGCCCTGCCAGGGTCACCGCCTCGACCTGGTGACCGTCGCGGCGCAACTCGGCCGCCACCGCGTCGAACGCCCACCCGCCCTGCCAACCACCTGGCACCATCACGAACTTCACCGCGTCATCGTAGGTACATCAGCACCCCACGCACCCCCCGTGACAGTGCGTCACAGCTGTTGCGGGGTCGGCCCGCGACGATCGGGGTTCCAGGGCAACGGACCCCACAGCCCCTGCCCCACGCCAAGGACCCACCGAGTCAGGGACGACAGCACAACGCCGCCTGTGCGAGGACCTCAGACCTTCACCGGCTCGATCGCTTCCTGGCAAGATCGCTTCGTGGATCTTTCCGAGGGCTTGGCCGGCTGGACCGACTGGGACGGAGCTGCCTTCGTGGCGGGCCGTTCACTGGGGATCTTCGGCGAGTCCGAAACGTTCGCCCAGGTCAAGTGGGTGTTCTGGACGGACGATCCGATGGGGAACGCCCTGCACGAGGTGCTCCTGCAGTTGGTCGCCGCCCGGGTGCTGGAACGCCGGGAAGAGCCGGACGAGCAGTTCCGTTGGATGGCCCGGTGACTCCAGGTCCCCTTCAGGACACCCGGAGCACCTGAGCGGCATCGTCCGCGGCCGGTTCCACCTCCGGCTTGATGCCCAGCGCCTCGGCGACGAGCGCGTGGGAGTACCGACGGGCTTCCTGGTCGGGGCTGATGCTCTGGAGCATCACCTCCGTCGCGCCGGCCTGTTCGATCATCTGGAGGAGCTGGTCGCGTACGGTTTCCGGGCTGCCGGCGACCTGACGGGGCCACTGCGCGCCGACGATCCGGGACGGTTCGTCCTTCTGGGCCGTGGTGAGCATGCGGGAGGCTTCGTCGACGGACACGATGTCGGGGATCCGTCCGGAGCGGGCCGCGTAGGCGAAGACGGCCCGCATCGGCCAGGTCATGCGGTGCGCCTCTTCGTCGGTGTCGGCGGCGAACACGCTGACGCTGAGCATCACTTGGGGAGTCTCGGCGCCGTAGTGGGTGGGCCTGAAGGCCTTGCGGTACGCCTGGAGCGCGGGCACCGCGCCCGCCGGGTTGATGAAGCCGGCGAAGGCGTAGCCGACGCCGAGCCCGGCGGCGAGGCCCGCGCTGCTGCCGGAGGAGCCGAGGATCCACGGGTCGGGGCGGGCGGTCACGGACGGCATGAGCTGGATCTGCCGGAAGGGGTGGTCCCCGGGGAAGGTGCGGTGCAGGAAGGCCGGCACCTCCTGCACCTGCTGGTCGAAGTCGTCGAGGTGTCCGCCGTCCCGGTCGCGCCTCAGGGCGATGTCGGCCGGCGGACCGGTGGTCGCCCGCCCGAGCCCCATGTCGAAACGCCCCGGCGCCACGACCTCCAGCTGCAGGAACAGTTCGGCGACCTTCAGCGGGCTGTAGTGGTTGAGCAGGATCGCCCCGGAGCCGATGCGGATGCGTTCGGTCTCGCGCGCCACGACGCCCATGAGGATCTCGGGCGCGTACGAGGACACGGTGGGCAGGTGGTGTTCGGCGAACCACATCCGGTGGAAGCCGTGTTCCTCGGCGTGCCTGGTGGTGGCCAGCGCCTCGTCGAACGCCTCGAACGCGGTCGTGCCTCGCGGGATCGAGGCCTGCTCCAGGATCGAGAGTTTCACCATGGCTGTCGTCTCTTCTCGTTGGTTCCGGCGCGGAGGCCGGTGCGCGTCGAGATCGAGCGCGTCGAACCGGTTCCCGGCCGGGTCAGCACCGTGTTCCGCGTGCCCGGACACGACCCCGCGGCACCCGCGCTGACCCTGCTCGGCCACACCGACGTCGTCCCCTCCGACCCGCGCACCTGGTCCCGGGACCCCTTCTCGGGAGAGGTCCGGGACTGGATCGTGTGGGGGCGCGGCGCGATCGACATGCTCAACGTCACCTCCGCCATGGCCGTGGTCACGCGGGCGGTGGCACGCTCGCCCAAGCGGCTCGCCGGGGACCTGGTGTTCGCGGCCGTCGCCGACGAGGAGGCGGGCAGCCGTTATGGGGTGGGCCGGATCGCCGAGCACCGGCCCTGTTGCTCCCGATCCACCCCTCGCCGACGTGACCGGATGCAGCGCCCCCAGCACTGCACCGGGTCGCCTGCGCCGACGCGAATGGGCCGGCTCCCCGGTGGCCCGGGCAGCAGCCGATGAAGAACCTCCCCGCTCTGACCAGGCAGAGACGTCAGGCACCGTGCTTGGCCGGTCTCGCGGCGTCGTCCGCCTCCCGCGCGCGCACCCTCATGGACGAGGTGTCACCGCGATGGACGATGACGACCGCCGCGAGGCCGACGGCCAGGCCGAGTGCGGTCTGCGGGCCGAACGTCTCGCCGAACATGAGGGCTCCCCAGACTGCCGTGACCGGGGCCATGAGGAACATGAGCGTGTTGACCTTGGTCACTCCGGAGCGCCTCAGGATGAGCCAGTACAGCCCGTATCCGCCGAAGGTCGACAAGGCTACGAGCCAGATGATCGCGGCCCAGAACGAGAGTTCAACGGGTGGCCTCGCGGCTCCGGCGCTCACGGCAAGTGCCGTGAAGATGACGGCGCTGGTGGCGCAGTGGACGGTCAGCGACACCGTGGGCGCGACCCGCGTGCGCGAGCGGCTTTCCAGGAACGTGGCCGCCACCAGCGAGAGCATGCCGAGGAAAGGGATGAGATAGGCCCACCAGGCGACACCGGTACCGACCGCGGCATCGGCCAGGGTGACGATGGCGACGCCGCTCACCCCCAGGCACAGGCCGAGCCACTGCCTGCGTGAGACGTACTGATGCAGCAACGGTCCGGCGAGTGCTCCGGCGACGAGGGGCTGGACGCCGTCGATCAGGGCTGTGGTGCCGCTGGAGACCCCGAGCTGGATCGCGTAGTAGACGGTGAGCAGATAGCCGCTCTGCGACAGCGTGCCGATCATGGCCTGCCGGGCCACATCCCGCACCGCGAGGCCCCGCCACGACGCTCTGGAGACGGCGGCGACGACGATCAGGATGACGGCCAGCGGCAGGAACCGCCACATCAGGATCGTGACCGCGGACGCACTGCCCGCGCCGAGCTTGGCTCCGATGAACCCGGAACTCCAGCAGATCACGAAGGCGATCGAGAGCAGGAAGTTCACACCTCAGCCTCCACTAAACAGATCGGTATACCCACGTCCCACTATACAGATCGGTATACTCCTGGGGTATGGGCACTGCTGAGAAGCCGCGACGGATCACGATGACGCCTGCCGCACGACGTGCCCTGGAGGCCGCCGCGAGGCTGTTCTACGAGCGCGGCATCCATGCCGTCGGGGTGGACCTGATCGCCGAAGAGGCCGGGGTGACCAAGAAGACCCTCTACGACCGGTTCGGCTCCAAGGAGCAGATCGTCGTGGAGTACCTCGCGGATCGCGACGAGCGCTGGCGGGCCTTCCTCGCTCAGCACCTCGACGCCGCACAACCGGCGTCGGCAGCGCGCGTCCTGGCCGTCTTCGACGCCTCACGCGCGTGGTCGGCGAAGAACAGCTCCAAGGGGTGCAGCATGGTCAACGCCCACGCCGAGATCAGCGATCCGTCCCACCCGGCCTACGCGATCATCACCGGGCAGAAGCAGTGGATGCTCGCCCTGTTCACCGACCTCGTCAGGGACATCACCCCGGACGGGGCCGACCGTCTGGCTCGAACACTCATGCTTCTCCACGAAGGAGCGCTCGTCGCCCACGGCCTGAACATCCTCACGGACCCCATCAGCCATGCCCGCGAACAGGCCCAGGCTCTCCTTGCCACCGCCGGGGACTCCGCAGCGAAGCGGTGAGACGCCATCCCCCAAGACCGCTGACGGTGAACAGCCATACCTCTGGTCGCTTCCGATCACATCCGGCGGTCCCTGTCCTGGACGCTGCGGTTCGCCGCGGTTCGGTACGTTCACCCTCAACGCGCCCGAGAAGCTTGGCAACCGCTCCGGCCCGACATGGGGGCTGGTGCGTCCTGACGACCACGCGGGCGGTTTGTTCCAGGCGAACGGGGCAGTCGGGGGAGCAGAAACACAGAGGACCTACCTGCCACCTGATCCTGGAGACAAAGATGGTCATCGGCATCGTCATCGCCGGCTGCGTCGTCCTGGCCGTGCTGGCCTTCCTGCTGCCGCGGCTGTCCCGGCACCCGCAGAACGGTGCCCAGCGCGGACTGGGCGCCGGGTCGCGCGCCGGGTCGAAGGCGCCGGGCGTCCTCGGCCGGCTGCTGAGCAAGCCGTTCAGTTCCAGCTCGCGGGCGATGGGCCGTAGCGGCGCCACCGGTCGGCGGGCTCGCAGCCGTATGCCGTTCTGATCCGGGACGTCGTGACAGAGAAGGCGGCGGGCCAGGTGCGGGGAACACCCCGGCAGCCGCCGTCGCCGGGGTCCCGTGCGGGAAGAGCAACGAGCAAGGTCGGGAGAGCAACGGTGTCGGAGCACGAGCGCAGGGCCCTGACGGACGACGACGGGGAGGACGCGCCCCTGGAGGCGGCGCTCCTCGACGGACTCAGTGTGGACCGGCGCCGCCCGGAGCGGCCGGTGCTGCTGGACGCGGACGGCAGCACGGTGGACACCTGGCGGGAGAACTACCCCTACGACCGCAAGATGAGCCGCCAGGAGTACGACCGGACCAAGCGCATCCTGCAGATCGAACTGCTGAAGATGCAACGCTGGGTGAAGGAGACCGGCCAGCGGTTCGTGATCCTCTTCGAGGGGCGTGACGCGGCGGGCAAGGGCGGCACCATCCAGCGCTTCACCGAGCGGCTCAACCCGCGCGGCGCCCGCGTCGTCGCCCTGGAGAAACCCACCGAACGCGAGGCGGGGCAGTGGTACTTCCAGCGCTACGTCGCCCACCTGCCCGCCCGCGGTGAGATCGTCTTCTTCGACCGCTCGTGGTACAACCGGGCCGGTGTGGAACGGGTCATGGGCTTCTGCACCGACGACGAGTACAAGACGTTCCTCGAACAGGCCCCGCAGTTCGAGCGGATGCTCACCCGGGACGGCATCCAGCTGGTGAAGTTCTGGTTCTCCGTCTCGCAGGCCGAGCAGCGGACCCGCTTCGCCATCCGGCAGGTCGACCCCGTACGGCGCTGGAAGCTCTCCCCCACCGACCTCGCCTCCCTGGACCACTGGGACGAGTACACCGCTGCCAAAGTCGAGATGTTCCGTGCCACCGACACGGAGTTCGCGCCGTGGACCGTGGTGAAGAACAACGACAAGCGCCGGGGCCGATTGGAGGCGATGCGCAGCCTGCTCCACCTGTACGAGTACCCCGGCAAGGCCCCGGAGGCGGTCGGCAAACCGGATCCCCTGGTCGTCGGCGCCGCCGACACCCTCCTGGAGGCAGGCGAGGAACCCGCCGACCTCTCCCCCACCCCCCTGGCTCGCCAAGACCACGGCCCCGGCCCCGGCACCCACCCCGAATGAAGCGAGGCGGCCGACGGGCAGCACCAGCGTGTCAGGAACGAGCGTCATCCATCGACGCACCCTTGCCCACAGCGATCCACGGGGCACCAGAAGCGATGGAGGTTGATCACGGACGGGGCCTTCGACCAGCGCGGTAGCATCCCGTACGGAACACGACGTGCGGACGGCGCCCGCACGTCGGTCGAGGAGGACGGGCGGTCAGGGAAAGAGTGGGTGTGGAGCCGCTTCGCAGCAGAGGGACCGGTGGCTCTGTCGCGGCCAAGGCAGGCCGGCCACCCGTCAGTTCGCGCAATTCTCTCGAGCGGCTCGGATTCGAGCTCTTCGCCCGTCAGGGATTCGACGGCACGACCGTGGACGACATCGCCGCCGCCGCGGGCATCGGCCGCCGCACCTTCTTCCGCTACTTCGCCTCCAAGAACGACCTCGTCTGGGGCGACTTCGAGGCACAGCTCGTCAGGCTCGAGGACCTGCTGGGCGCGGCTGATCCCAACTCGTCGATGATGGACGCGCTGCGGCACGCCGTGGTCGAGTTCAACCGGTTCGACCCCGCCGAGGTGCCCTGGCACCGGCAGCGCATGGAACTCATTCTGCGGGTTCCCATCCTCCAGGCCGACTCGACGCTGCGGTACTCGTCATGGCGGGAGGTCGTCACCCGGTTCGCCGCGACACGCACCGGCCTGCCGGTCTCCGACCTGCTGCCGCGCCTCGTCGGCCATACCGTGCTCGCGACCTGTATCGCCGCCTACGAGCACTGGCTCCGGGAGCCTGACGCCGATCTGGGGCAGCTGCTGGACGCGGCCATGCGGGAGCTCACGGCCGGTTTCGGGCACTACTGACGCGCGGACGCAGGGCTCTGACGGAGTGGCCCCGGAGCGCGGAGAGCCAGACCCCCGTGCCGTAGGCCAGGTCGTCGAGGCGGCGGGCGAGACCGTAGCGGATCGGGTCGAGAGACGCGCGGTCGCTGCGGTACTCCAGGGCGATGTCGGTGACGGCGGCCGTTGCCGCCGCCCTGCGGATCCGGGCCGACACCGAGCAGCCGAGCACGGTCAGCGGCCACCAGTGCCGGTTCACCAGGGCCGAGGTCTGACTCAGGGCGCTGACGGCTCCGTTGGCCGTGAGGCGCACGGCCAGGCGGTACGGGTGCTCGATGCCGTCGAGCTTCCGGGCGATGCGCACTGTGGCAACCCCGAGGGCCGCGCCGGCGGCGGGCACGGACCAGCGCCGCTGGGCGAGCAGAGCGATCACCAGGGCGGTGCTCCACGGGGCGAACACCGCGGGGGCGATGTGGTCGGGGTGCCGTCGGGCGAGCGGGGCGGCCCCGGTGCCGTACACCGCCTTGCGCAGGAACCAGTCGTCGAACCGTGCCCGGTGTTCATGAGCCGCCTCGACGGCCGGCTCGTACCGTACGCGCCAGCCGTTCCCGATCAGCCGCCAGCACAGATCGACGTCCTCCCCCACGCGCATCGTCTCGTCGAAGCCGCCCTTGAGGGCGTCGACGCGCGCCACGACGCAGGCCGTGCTGGCCCAGGAGACCGGGGTGCCGGGGCGCACCGCGGCCGGGTTGCGTCCGAGGTCGAGCGAGGAGCGGACCTCCTCGTAGCGGCCGATCCAGCTCGGAGGGACGGAGTGCGGCAGGCCCGAGATGCGCGGTACGGCCATGGCGACCCTGGGGTCGGCGAAGTGCCGGAGCAGTGTCGTCACCGTGGCGGGGGTCAGTACGACGTCGGAGTCGGCGAAGACGACGTAGGGCGTGGTGACCTGCCGCAGTCCCGCGTTGCGTGCCCCGGCCGGGCCGACGTTGGCGGGCAGGGAGACTAGGCGAGCGCCGTGCTTGGCCGCTACGGCCGCCACGTCCTCGGGGTGGTGCGAGGCGTCGTCGACGACGATCACGGGCTGGTCCGACCCGAGGCCGGTGAGGAGTCGGTCGAGTTGGTGTGCGCGGTCGCGGACCGGTACGACGACCGTGTACCGGGGGTCGGGGCGGGACGGCAGTTCCTCGACGACCGGGTTGGCCATGCCGTATTCCAGCAGCCGGTCCGCCAGGACGGCGCTCGCCCTGTCGGTCACACGCAGGGTCCGGCCCGTCAGGAGCGGCTGGGCCTTCGGTGTCAGGCGGAGCAGGCGCGTGGGGAAGCCGCCGAGGAGGGCCCGGCCGTCGTCGAGGACGCGGGTGTGTCGGTCGAGGGTGACCACGAATCCGTGCGGGAGGGGCATCAGTGGGCGCCCTTGCCCTCGGAGGGCTCCATGAGGTGCCCTCGGCCGTCGGTGACGCCCGCGGTGATGCGGCGGACGGTGCGCGCGACCATCAGCTCCATCAGTCTGCGGCCCTCCTCCGCCGAGGCGCCGGTCGGGTCGCCGAGCACGCCGGAGGGAGAGACCGCGCGGACTCCGTGCGCGATCAGGTCGGGCATGAGGGAGGCGATCGGCCGGGGGGCTCCGGCGACGGCCGCGTCCAGCCGTACGTCCTGAGGGGCCAGGCGCAGCATCAGCGAGGTCTCCGTGCGGCCGGCGTGCGCGTCGCCGCCGGGTACATGGCAACCGGTCCAGGCCACGTCGTGGCCCTCCTCGCGCATCTGCGGTACGGCGGTGGCCAGGCTGGCCACATTGCCGCCGTGGCCGTTGACGAAGACGACGGACCCGGCCCACAAGGACAGGGAACGCGTCAGCTCGACGAGCACCGAGCACAGCGCCTCGTGCCCGATCGAGACGGTTCCGCGGAAGTGGGCGTGCTCGCCGCTGGCGCCGTAGAGCACCGGCGGTGCCACCAGCCAGGGGCCGGGCAGCGCGTTCGCCGCCCCCTCGGCGACGGCCCGGGCGATCACGCTGTCCGTGTCGAACGGCAGGTGCGGGCCGTGCTGTTCGGTCGAGCCGACCGGCACCAGGACCGGGGGCTTCGGCGGAACAGCGGGCCAGACGGTGCGGGCCAGGTCGCGGGACATGGTCAGGAGGCGCCGAGCGTCAGGGCGAAGCCGGGCGGGACGACCAGGTCGTCGGGTGAGAGTTCGTGAACCGATGCGCGGCCCAGGCCCAGCACTGCGGAGTCCAGGCCACCGCGCATGATGTCCAGCACGTTCTCCACGCCTGCCTGACCGTTGGCGGCGAGGCCCCACAGGTAAGCCCGGCCGATCAACACGGCCCGCGCGCCGAGGGCGAGTGCCTTCGCCACATCACCGCCACGGCGGATGCCGCCGTCGAGCAGGACCTCCACCTCGTCACCGACCGCTTCCGCGATCGAGGGAAGGATCCGGATGCTGGCCGGAGTCGTGTCCAGGTTGTTCCCGCCGTGGTTGGACACCGACAGCGCCGTGACACCCGCGTCCACGGCCCGCTTGGCGTCGTCCACCCGGCTCACGCCCTTCAGCAGGAAGGGGCCGCCCCACTCCTCGCGCAGCCACTTGACGTCGTCCCAGGTGGGTGGGGTGGTCTGCATCCACTCGTAGTAGGCGCCGAAGAAGGTCGGAGCCGAACCGCCGCCGGAAGGCCGCAGGTTGGGAGCCGTGAGGTCCGGGATCCCACCCGACTTGGCGAACTTCCACAGCCAGCGGGGCCTGGTGATGACGTCCGGGGCGAACCGCGCCATCGTTTTGAGGTCGACCTTCTCGGGGATGGCCGGGCTTCCCCAGTCTCGTCCGTTGGAGAAGGACCAGTCGAGCGTGACGATGAGTCCCTTGGCGCCGGCGGCCCTGGCCCGGTCCATGCGCTGCACCATGGTCTCGCGGGTGCCGCTCCAGTAGAGCTGGAAGAAGGTGTTCGGGTTGGCCTCGGCGACCTCTTCGACCGGCTTGCCGGCGAACGAGCTCAGGCCCATGATGACGCCCTTGTTGGCGGCGGCGCGGGCCACGGCCACCTCACCGTCCGGGTCCACCGCCTGGACTCCGGTCGGGGACATGACGACGGGCAGCGCCGTCTCCACGCCCATCACGGTCGTCGACAGGTCGCGCTGCGCGTGATGTCCTACGACCCTTGGGGCGAAGCCCAGTTCGGCGAAGGCGCCGATGTTGTCGTCGATGGTGCGACCGCGCTCGGAGCCCGCTACCAGGGCGCCGTAGACGGTGCTCGGGAGATGCTTCTTGGCTCGGCGCTGTGCCTCGGCGACCGTCTCGAACCAGGGGTTCCTGCCCATGTGTTCTGCTCCTTCTCTTCAGGGCCTACGTGAAGCGCAGTCCCGCGAGCGGGTGCTCCGCGCACTCGCTCACCGGAGGCCGTTCCAGGTCCTCGCGGCGGCGCACGAGCGTCAGGTCCACGGGCTTCTGACGCGCTGCCCGGGACGTGCGGTGGGAGTGATCCACGGCGGGCTTGGGCAGGTCTGTCCTTTCCTGCGGGCGGCGGGCGAGGAGTTCCTCGCCGTGGCCCTGTACGCACTCGGGGTCCGGGCCGTCCAGCGGCAGCCCGGTGAAGAACTTCGCGGCCATGCAGCCGCCCTTGCAGGTGTCGTAGAACGCGCAGGAGCCACAGGCTCCCCCGTTCTGCGGGGCGCGCAGCCGCTGGAAAAGCTCCGAGCCGCGCCACACTCCGGCGAAGCCGCTCGCCTCGCGGACGTTGCCCGCCAGGAACTCCTCGTGGATGGCGAACGGGCAGGCGTAGACGTCTCCGACCGGGTCGATCAGGCAGACGACCCGCCCCGCTCCGCACAGGTTGAGACCGGGGAGAGCCTCACCGTACGCGGAGAGATGGAAGAACGAGTCCCCGGTGAGCACGCTGTCCCCGTGCGCCACCAGCCAGTCGTACAGCTCCCGTTGCTGTGAAGGGAGCGGGTGCAGTTCGTCCCACACGTCGGCGCCGCGTCCGGAGGGGCGCAGCCGGGTCAGGCGCAGTTGGGCGCCGTAGCGGTCGGCGAGCGCCTTGAACTCGTCCAGTTGCGGGATGTTGTGGCGGGTGCACACCACGGAGAGCTTGGCGTTCTTCATCCCGGCCGTGGCGAGGTTCTCCATGGCCGTGAGGGCCGTGGCGTACGAACCGGCGCCGCGGACCGCGTCGTTGACCTCGGCGGTGGCGCCGTCGAGCGATATCTGGATGTCCACGTAGTCGTTGCGGGCCAGCCGTTCGGCGGCATCCGGGGTGATCCGGACGCCGTTGGTGGAGAACTTCACGCCGACGTAATGGCTCGTGGCGTAGTCCAGCAGCTCCCAGAAGTCGGCGCGGACCGTGGGCTCGCCGCCGCCGATGTTGACGTAGAAGACCTGCATGGCCTCCAGTTCGTCGATGACGGCCTTGGCCTCCTCGGTGCTCAGCTCACGTGAGTCGCGCCGGCCGGAGCTGGACAGGCAGTGGCTGCAGGAGAGGTTGCAGGCGTAGGTCAGTTCCCAGGTCAGGCAGATCGGGGCGTCCAGGCCGTACTCGAAGAGGTCGACCAGCCGCGAGGTGCCGGGGGCTTGTGGTGCTGTTGTCATGAGGTCCTCCCGACGACCATCGACGACTGGGCAAGGGCAGCCAAGGCCCGGCCGTAGCGCGGGAGCTCGGTCTCGCCGATGCCGGCGGCCAGGCAGGCGCTGCGCGCCGTGGGAGCGTCCGCGAGGAACTGGACGACCGTCAGCAGACGACGGTCCTTGAGGAACGACAGCTTGCGCGTGCCGAAGTGGTAGAGCAGCGCGCCGAACGGTTCCGGGCGCACCGAGACCTGCGGGTGCAGGTCCCAGGCGCGGTCGAGGTCCATCGTCGTCATGGCGGGCTGCCTAGTAGACGCCGCACATGCCGTCGATCGAGACCTCTTCGATCAGGTCGTCGGCCTCGATCAGCGGCTCGGGAGTCGTGGCCTCTTCGGCCGTGGTCTCGACGGTCTGGGTGGGGTGGAGCTCGGTCATGGGACCTCCTCGATGACATCCGGCGACTTCACCATCGCGGGCGCGGGACCCCCCGTTATGCTGTCCGGAGATTAATGGCACCAAGTGCCAAAATGGAAGGGGCTGGTGGCCATGGGTTTGCCGGTGAACCGCTCGGACGTGATCGTCGTGGGCGCCGGGGCCGCCGGAGCCGCTCTCGCGGCCCGTCTGAGCGAGGACCCCGAACGCACGGTGCTGCTGCTCGAAGCCGGGCCGGTCCCGCGCCAACAGTGCGATTTCGAAGCCGACTTGCTCGATGCCCGACTCGTCCCCGGCGCACAGCCCGGACATCCCGCGGTGCTGCCCTACGCCGTGCACCTCACCCCGGACCGGCCTTACAGCGCGCCAAGAGGCCGCTTCCTCGGCGGTTCCACCACCGTCAACGGCGGCTACTTCGTCCGTGCTCGACGCGAGGACTTCGACCGGTGGTCGGCCGTGGGTGGAGCCGCATGGTCATACGACAGCCTGCTGCCCCTGATGCGGCGGCTGGAGAACGATCTCGACCACGGCTCCGACGAGTTGCACGGCGGCACCGGACCGGTGCGGATCCGGCGTACGGATCTGAAGCACCCCGCCGCTGTGGCGTTCAGGGCCGCGGCCCGCGAACTCGGCTTTCCCGAGGAGGCTGACAAGAACGCCCAAGGCGCGCCGGGGTTCGGGCCGGTGCCGACCAACTCGGTCGACGGCCTGCGCATCAACACCGGCATCAGCTACCTGCTCGACGCACTCGACCGTCCCAACCTCACGGTGGAGGGCGGTTGTTCGGTCCGCAGAGTCATCGTCACCCGTGGTCGCGCCACTGGTGTCATCGTCCAGCGCGGCGGACAGCACATCGCGCTCGAAGCCGGTGAAGTCGTGCTCTGCGCGGGCGCGTTCGCCTCGCCCCATCTGCTGCACCTTTCCGGAATCGGGCCGCGTTCCGATCTCGGACGACTCGGTCTTCCCGTCGTCGCGGACCTCCCGGCCGTCGGAGCCGGCCTCAGCGACCATCCGCAGGTGGCCCTGGAATGGACGCCTCGGCAACCTCAGGAAGCGCCCTGGGACTCGTGGCTCGGCGGCGCCCTGCACCTGTCGTCGTCCGACGGCGCGTACGCGTCCGGCGACCTGGAGATCCTTCAATCGCTCGTCCCTCTCGCGGGGTTGGTCGGCGGCACGCCGACCGTGACCGGAGCGCCGCCGGCGTTCCTCGTATCCGACCTGTCACCGCGATCGAGCGGCCGGCTGGTCACGCACTCCGCCGATCCGGCAGTGCTCCCCCGGATCGAGTACGGCTATCTCCGTACGCCTGACGACAGGCGCCGACTGCGCGAAGTGATCCGTACGACCGCGGCTCTCCTGGACAGTCACGCCTTCGGCGAGATCGCGACCGGGCTGCTGGAGCCGGGCCCCGACGTACTGGACGACGACCACGAGTTGGACCGCTGGACGGCGGCCCGCCTCGGCACGTCCCAGCACACGTGCGGCACCGTGCCCATGGGGCCAGCCGTCGATCACTACGGCAGAGTGCGCGGTGTCACCGGACTGCGCGTGGCGGACGCCTCGATCCTGCCCACGGCCCCGCTGCGCGGACCGGCCGCGACCGCCGTCCTCGTCGGCGAGCTCGTGGCGCACGCCATGCGGAACGATCTGCCCTGAGGCCTTGTCACAACAGGTTGTTCACGAGCACTTCGACCATCGGCAGTGCGACCTGTGCGCATGCCGGCAGCCGTACCGCCGTGATCTCCGAGCCGGGACCGCCCGCCAGATCGGTGACGTACGTCCGTGCCGCACGTGCGGACAGACCCGAGCAACGCCTCGGCCCGGCTCGTCAGGGCACGATCGGCGTCCGCGAGAGGGATCGGCCGGGCCGGCTCCTTTTCCGGCCTCGGCCGGTCGGGCGCCCCGGCACCGCAGCCCACGGGCAGGGTGAGTACCGCCAGGCACGCGGAGGCGCTCGCCAGGAACCGGTGCGTCTTCTGGTTCGGCATGCCCTCTCCCGTCGCTCGGACGGGACGGCACCCGCCGGCCGGTGGATCCGGCCGCGGATGCCTCCGGCGACTACCTCTGGTTGATCCGCAGGTACCTCAGTGCTCGCAGAGGGAGAATTCTCGTTCGTAGAGCTGCTCATTGTGCTCGTCGACGAAGAACTTGCGTTCTTGCATGAGCTGCTCGCGGTACTCCTTGGCCTGTTCAAGTGTCATGGTCGAGGAGTCGGACCATGGTTGCTGCGGTGGCACATCGGATGTCGAGACGATCTTTTCTGACGGATCCACCAAGAAGAACGCGAGAATCTTGCGATGTCCCGGGCGGGTCGGGTCCGAGAGGCGGAATGAACCGACGCGGTGTTGCAGGATGTTCGGGAAGGCCAGGCAGCGGCCTGCCGGGGTCGACGCCGATCCGAGTACCTGATTCAGTGCGTCTTCGTCTTCCAGGCCGTACACCTCACGCAGACCGTTGTCGTCGTTCTGTTCGTAGTTCGGGTCGTCGAGTGCAGCGCGGAAACTCAGGTGACTTTCGGTGATGTTCTCGCTGTCCCAGTAGTAGATACCGGTCGAAACAATCCGCTCGTTCAGCATCCCCTCGACATGCCAGGATCCACCGGGGTATTCGGGCTTGTCCGGGGTGAGATGAATAGCGGCGATCTTGACGATGACCTGGAGAGAGCGGTTACGCAGGTCGACTCGGGTGGAACCGTCGGGTATCTCGGGCGGGGTGAAGGCGGGGGCATCCGGGACGACCGGACGGCGGTTTTCCCACCAGGCGTCCTGAGCTTCTTCCCATGCCCGGAGGGCTTCGGCGTACGCCTCATCATCGCTGTAGGAGGACTTGTCCGGGTACTCCGGCTCCGAGTCGTACCACCCGTACGGATCGGCCTCGATCCGCGGAGGTCGCGGATGACGCAGGTCGGTCAGCACGTTCTCCCAGAGCGGGCGGAAGCGAGCGAACAGGTCGGGTAGCACGGAGGCCAGTTCGCGATGCGTCTCGGGATGGACGTTGTTGACGTACGACCGGAAGGAGACAGCACCGTCGTCGCTGACGTCCACGTCCGTCGGCAGCCACTGGAACTTCTCCGAGAATTCGTACTTCGAGTAGCGGTCCGTCGGATTGCGCCAAGCCCGCTCGGGTGCACCGCTCCTCTCCCTCACCAAGCAGAACAGGGAGGGATGGACCACATCCAGTACGAGGCCGTCGGATCCGGGATGCCAGTCCTGTTCTGCTTCGGGGACCTGTTCCAGAACTCGCACCGCCTCGCGCAGCCGCAGTCCGAGTTTGTCGTCGATGAGGGTGTCCGACTGCCACACTCCGTCGACGGCGGACACCTCGATACCCGTTCCTACGTCTCGCAGCGCCGCGTAATACCGAAGTTCGGCCAGCACGTAGTGGACCTGTGCTTCGGTGAGACCCTGGGCGTTCGCCTCCTGCGTCCATCTGGCGACGATGTCGGCGTCGTTCATCTTGTCGAACCATCGTGGCTTCGCCCGAATCTGTGAGCTGCACTCCATCATCTGAAGTTCCCGCAGCGTTCGGGGTGTTGCGAACGCTATGGAACGGGAGGCGTGAAAAGGCAGCGGAAATGCGGACAGGTCAGTCAATTCTCTGAGTCTTCCCCGTAGTTGAGTGGTGGCCGGAAGGATACTCGAGGGGACTGACACGACAGAGATGGCCGCTCCTGCGTCAGTTGTCGCACTCTGCCCCAATAAGACGCCATTTCGTTTGGTGTGATCTTGCGGCAGTCTGGTGTGGTGACGACTGGGCTTGTGCAGCGGATGGTGCCGGACAGCTTGTGGGAGTTGTTCGAACGCCGGGCGGCTTCCGCTATTTGCGGCTGAGGGTTTGGTAGTCCCCGTTATCAGGATCTCCCACGCTGTGCCGCATTTCCGGATGCGCCTTCGAGCCGCCGAATTCCCACGGGTTGCCGTCGCAGACGCTGGTCCACAACTGCTTCGCTTCCTCGTCGTCGGGATACACCCACCACTCGCCGGTGCCGCTGCACTCCGACACCTTGTCGCCGTCGTTATTGAACTCGGCAAGGTTGGTTACGACGACGGTGCCGTCGTCCTTGAAGAGCAGGGTCCCGGTATCGCCCTCGGTCCAGGTGCCTACGATGTCGGCCCGAGCCAGTGTCTGTTGCTGCCAGATGCACCCCGTGGCCAGCGTCAACACCGCGACCGCCAAGACCACTCTACGCAACCCCGCAGTGACTCGCCCTCGTTCATCACGCATGACTCCCCCTTGCGTACGTCAAACCCTGGTTGCTTCGCACACCAGATCATCAAGCCCTCACGCTGCCACGAAAGTTGAACGTGTTCAACTCTGCTCGATGTGCACTGGCCGCTCCGCTCCACACCGCATTGAGCGGTGCACCTTGGTCGCTCGCCGTAAGTGAGCGTTTGATTCTCGGTTGTCTGTTTCATTTGGCTTAGGTGTCGCGCCAGTTGGTGGTGGTTTCGTGGGTGAGGCGGCGGGTCATGAGGTTGATGGCGGCGAGTTGGATCATGGCGGCCGATCGGTGGGGGTGGGTTTCGTAGTCGCGGGCGAGGCGGCGGTGGTGCATGAGCCAGCCGAGTGTGCGTTCGATGACCCAGCGGCGGGGCTGGACGCGGAAGCCTCGGGTGGTGGGGTCGCGTTGGACGATTTCGAGGTCGATGCCGAGGCGGGCGGCTTGTTCCACGGCCTTGGTTTTGTAGCCGTTGTCGGCCCAGGCTTTGGTGATGGTGGGGTGGCGGTCGCGGACTTGGGTCAGCAGCGGGGTGCCGGCGGCGGAGTCGTGGACGCTGGCGGCGGTGACGGCGACGGCCAGCAGGAGGCCGAGGGCGTCGGTGACGATGTGCCGCTTGCGTCCGATGATCTTCTTGGCCGGGTCGATGCCTTGGCCGGCCAGGTGGACGGTGGCGGAGGTTTTGATGCTCTGGCTGTCGATCAGGCAGGCGCTGGGCTCGCTGGTGTGGCCTTCGGCTTGGCGGACTTTGCCTCGTAGGAGGCCGGTGAGCTGGTCGAAGATGCCGTCGGCTTCCCAGTGGGCGAAGTAGCCGTAGACGCTCTGATGGGGCGGGAAGTCGTGGGGCAGGTAGCGCCAGGGGATGCCGGTGCGGTCGACGTAGAGGATGGCGTTCATCAGGGTGCGCAGGTCGTGGGTTGGCCTGCGGATGCCGTTGCGGGCCTGGCGCCAGGCTTCGAGGGTGGGGCGGATGAGTTCCCAGCGGGCGTCGGACAGGTCGCTGGGATAGGGCTTTGAGGGCTGCATGGTGCCTGGGTATGCGGCGACTGGCGGCCTGGGCAGGGCGTGTGCGGGGGTGTCGGTTGCACCAGGGTGTGCGGTCTCCTTTCCCTGTGAACCGGTGGATTTCTGAATGAGACAGGAGCTCTTGGGTGGAAACCGGCGCATGACTGGTCTACCGATTGCCGCAGAAGCCGCTTTTACGACGGATCGCCTGGGTCGCTGTTCATGTCTGGCCTCCGGAATTCACCATGAACCATCTGATATAGGAATCAAACGCTCACTAAGGACGAAAGTCATCGCGGCCCGGAGCAGGGCAGCCGCCGTCCCGCGTACGAACTGCCGGTGCTGGTCGTCCGTGAGGTACTCGACCGGGGACTTGCCGTCCACGCGCGCGAGCAGAACGAGGGCCGACCGGGGTTCCAGTCGCGCCTCGGTCAACGCACGGGAGGATCCCACGAGTTCGGCCCGCCGACCCGGCAGCACCGGGCTCTTGAGGGGCAGATGGTTGAGGCAGAAGGCGGGGTCGCCGTACCAGGCGCACGCGGCGTCCAGGAGCACGGGTCCCGCCGGGCCGACGAGGATGTTCTGGGGGCTGACGTCGCCATGCACCAGGGCCAGGTGGGTCATGGCGGTGCGTTCGGCGAGGCCCTGGAGGATGTCGTGCAGGGTACCGAGCAGCTCTCCGACGCACGCGGACACATCCCGGTGCCATGAGGACTCGGCCGCTCCGGCGCGGGCCGGCGGCGGCTCTCCGGCCGAGCGAGCGGCATGCGGTGCGCCCGCTCGGCCGGAGCGTCATCACGTGTGCGCGGTCGGCCCATGGACCGATCGCCGCACGGCCGTGACCTTCAGCGTTCGATCGCCTTCCGCGCCAGCAGGGTCAGCAGGGCGTCGTCGGCGTAGGCGCCGTTCCACACGGCGGTGAGACGCTCGATCCTGCCCCACGGGTCCAGTTCGATACCGGTGATGCCCCGGGGGACCGGGCCGCGGGCCGCGGTCCATTCGTACCCGCCTCCGACATCGTTGCCGAGGACGTGCCGTACGCCGGTGCCCGCGCCGACGTACGGCAGTGCCGAGCCGGCCTTCGTGAGGTACGCCTGGATGCTCGCCTTGCTGGTGATCTGGATGTGCGCCGGCACGTCCTCGAAGACGGCGTCGGACGAGAAGAGATCCATCGCCGCGGCGATGTCGTTCCTGCGCAGGGCGTCCGCGAGGCCGGTGACGACTCGGCGCATCAGCGGTGAGGCGGTCTCTCCGACCGTGGATTCCCGGAAGTCGGTCGGCCACTGGTTCGGCGGCTCCTGTTCCTTCTGCCAGTCGGCCACTCCGAACTGCCTGGCGTCCCAGTAGTCGACCCAGCGCTCGATCTTTCCCTGTCGGTCGAAGTTGACCGCGCCCGCGTTGCGCACCTGGCCGGGGCCGAACATGCCCGGCGTGTCGGTGAAGAAGAGGATCGCGCTCGTCGTGTCCCCGAGGATCCGGGTGGGATACGACTTACTGTCCTTCGGCCACTTGGGATAGAAGGTCGCCAGTGCGTCGTGCAGGTCCTGCCAGGTGTACCAGTGCCACCCGAGGATCGCGTCGATGTAGGTGGTGCGCCGGTGCGAGAAGTAGGACGACTGCCATGCGAGGTTGCGGTCGCTCTTCGCCTGGTAGTAGCCGCGGATGTGAGCGACGAGGGCGCTGGTGGCGTGGGAGGCGTCGGGGAGGACGTCGACCCCCTTGACGTACTGCGAGCCGCCGCGTGCCCGCGTGTCGGCCCAGGCTGCGGATGCGGGGAGCAGCGATATCGCGGCGGCGGCCGTCCCTCCGATGGCCGCGGTGTGCAGCAGTTGACGTCGTGTCGGATTTCCTGCGGATTCCGTTCCTTGGTTCATGTCAGACCTCGACTCGAGAAAGTATGACCTCATAACTATATCTCTATAATCATCATGCATCCATAACCATGCCCCGCTCTGACGGAGCGACAGCCCACAGGCGGACCGCAGGGGAAGCGATCGCGCCGCAAAGGACCGCGGACGCGTTCGAAGACGAAGCCGGAGCCGCTGGTGTAGGTGAACAGCGCGGCCGAGGCCAGCCGAGTACCAGGGCGCAGCCCACCCAGCACCACGACGAGCAGGAGTACTCCGGCGAGGCAGAGTGCGACGAAGACGGCCCGCCAGGGAGGCCACGGACAGGATCGCGCCGCCGATGACGGGGGCGGCGATGAGCGTACCGACGCCGGGGGCGAACGCGCAGGCCAGGGCCACGAGAGCGAATCCGGCGCAGCCGCCGAACAACAGTCCTCGCTGGCCGACGCTGTCGCTGACGGGCCCGATGACGACCTGACATGGCCGGGAAGCCGGATATGTACATGTCGATGGCCGGCGGGCCAGCAGCGCGCGCAACTGCCTGCGCCCCCGGTGCAGTCGGGACAGCACCGTGCCGACGGGGGTCCGCGTGATGTCTGCAATCTCCCGAACGGTGAAGCCCTCGACGTCGAAGAGGTACACGACGATCCGGAAGCCCCCGGGGATGGCCTGCAGTGCCGCTTCGACGTCCGCGTCGGGCACGTGGTCGAGCGCGTCGGATAACGAGGTGCAGGCCCTGACGTACGTCTCCTGGGCGAGGTCCTCGGCGTCGGTCAGGGAGCCGGTCATGCGCAGGGCTGCCGAATAGAGCCGGTCGAGATGCGTCAGGACCGGCTCGAAGCCGGCCCGGCGCTCCGCTGCGGCCGGGGTCATGTCCGGCCGCGCTCGGTAGGGGTCGGCGAGCACGTCGCGGGCTGGTGTTGTGGTCATGGCGTCTCCTGGGAGGTGCGGAATTGCGGTCCCGGGTGGTCGAGCGGCAGCCGCGTCATGTGTGGCGAGGCGTCGAGCCACTCCGGTACGGCGTGCAGGGCGAGGACGACGGTGGTGTCGGGCAGGCTCTGGAGGATGCCGAGGACGTGTCGGGCGGTCCGCTCGTCCAGGCCCGTGGTCGGTTCGTCGACGATCAGGACGTGGGGGTGGCGGGCCAGGGCCCGGCCCAGGTAGACCCGGCGCAGTTCCCCGCCCGAGAGCTGCCTGCCGCCGGGACCGACGGCCGTGGTGGCGGTCAGTCCGCTGTCGTTCAGCAGCAGTTCGGCGAGGCGTTCGTCGATCTCGTCGTCGGTCAGGGCGGGGTCGGCGAGACGCCAGTTGGATCCGAGGGTGCCGGTGAAGAGGTGGTCGTCGGGGGCGACGGCCACGACGGCGGGCCGGCCGTCACGGCCTTCGGCGCCTTGCCGCAGCGACGCGGTGAGGGCTCGGAGAAGGGTGCTCTTGCCGCTGCCGGAGCGGCCCGTGACGACGAGCATCGTGCCTCGGGGGACGGTCGCCCCGAGGACGCGCCCCGGCCGGAGGGCCATCGGCGGTAGGGCGTAGTCGGCGAAGCCGATGCCCCGCTCGGTGGACCAGGACCGTATCTCCGCAGCGGCGGGGGCGCTGGTGGTGAGCGGCGCGGTTGTCGTGAGCCGGTGGTGTGCGGCCTTCGCGGTGGCTCGGGCTTCGGCAGCGGCCGCCAGTTGCTCGGCCTGTGCCAGCACTCCGAGGGACAACAGGACGACGAACACATACGTGGGGACATCCGGTGCGCCCTCGGTGGCGACCGTGGCGATCAGGGTGGCTGTGCCGATCAGGCCGCCGCCAAGCTCGGTCAGGTGCCTGCGCCGGCCGGCCGTTGCCCGCGCGGTGGCGAGTCGGGTGAACCGCGCCGTCGTACGCGCCGCGAGCTGCTCGGCGGCGCCGAGCGATGCCAGCTCCGTCCAGGCGTCGACGGCGGTGACGAGTTCGGCGCGCAGTGCCTTGCGGGTGCGCTGCTCGGCTTCGCCGGCGGTGCCGGGCGCGCGGTGGGCGGTCACGGCCATGACGGCGACGCCGGCCGCGAGTACGGCTGCCGGCACGACGGACGTGGACGCCGCGACGGCAAGGACGGCGGCGACCGTCAGCACGGCGGTGACGACGACGGGGGTCGTGGACTCGATCAACGCCATCCCGGCGCTGTCGGTGTCGGCCATGCCACGGTCGAGCAGTTCACCCGACCACAGACGGTCCTCCTGTCCCCGCTCGCCGACCGCTGCCCGGTCGAAGAGACCTGAGCGTGCGGCCGCGATCCGACGCAGGGCTGCCGCGTGCAGCACCAGGCGCCTGGAGTAGTTCCCGGCGACGCGGGTCATGGCGAAGGCACGCACACCCCCGCTGGGAGCGACGTAGGAGAAGGAGCTGAACGTGGCCGCCCCGGCGACGGCGCAGGCGCTGATGAACCAGCCCGACAGGCCGACCAGTGCGGCGGAGGACAGTTCGGCGACGACCGCGAGCACCAGCCCGCCGGCCGCGAGGGAACTCCCCCGCCGGGCACGGTCGTTCGGGCGACGACCGCTCATCGCGCGGTCACCGGCGTCGCGTCGTGCAGAACGCCGTCGTCGATCGTGAGCACCGAGTCGGCCGCGGCGGCCAGTGGGAAGGAGTGGGTGGCGATGACGACGGTGCAGCCGTCGGTGGCTGTCCGCAGGGCCTCGACGACCTCGCGTTCGCTGTCCGCGTCGAGGTGGGCGGTCGGCTCGTCGAGCAGCCAGAGCCGGGCTCCACGCAGAAAGGCGCGGGCGATGGCGATCCGGCGGGCCTCGCCCGTCGACACACCCCAACCCCCTTCACCGAGACGGGTGTTGAGCCCCTCGGGCAGACGCTCGATCACGGCGCTCAGTCCGGCGGCATCGACGGCTCGCCGGATCTCCCGCTCGGTGGCGGCCGGGCGGCCGAGGCGGATGTTGTCGCGGACGGTCGCGTCGAGCAGCACGGTCTGCTGTCCCACCCAGGCGCAGCCGCCGAGGGCCGGAGCGTGCCGTGCGGACGGGGTCTGCCACCGGACCTGTCCGGCCGACGGTCGACGCAGGCCGGCGATCAGCGACAGCAGGGTGCTCTTCCCGGAACCGGAGGCACCCGTGACCGCGGTCCAGGTGCCCGGTGCGAGCTCGGCGTCGGCATGGAGGGTGTCGCGGTCGGCGCCGCCGTAGCGGAACCGGACCGCTGTCAGCGACACACCGACCGGCTCGGTCAGCTGCGGCCCGGCTGTTCGGATCGCTGCGGCGGGGGTGTCCTCGACGACGGCCCGGATGGCGCCGGCCGCCATCACGGCACGTTCCCGCTGATGGAAGGCGGAGGCCCTGGCGCGCATCGGGGCGAAGTACATCGGACACACCAGCAGCACCAGCAGTCCGGTGAACAGGTCGAGGTGTGGCGCGTGCGGCACCTGTACATAGCCGAGCAGCGACAGGCCGATGTAGGTGGCGTTGACCGCGATGGAGAACGTGATGACGAGGTCCATGATCATCCCGGACAGGAAGGCCCGGCGCAGCACACTCATCGTCGCCTTGTTCAGCCGCTCGGCGGCCGTGGTCAGGGTGCGGCCGCGGCGGCCGACCGCGCCGAGTTCGCGCAGGGTCCGCAGGCCGCGGAAACTGTCGAGGACGACGGCGTTCAGGTGCCGGGTCGCGGCCAGTTGGCGGTCGGCGCCGTGCTGGGCGAACAGTCCCGCCAGGCGCATGTTCAGGGGCAGCAGCGCGGTGGTCAGGGCGAGCACGATGGCAGCCGGCCAGTGCACGGTGGCGGTGACCGCCAGGACGGCGATCATCGACAGCGGTGCCGACCGGCTCAGGGGCGCGGTCCGCGCGTGGAAGTCGGCGACGTCGTCGGCCAGATCGACCATCGCCCACGCGGCCTCGGCCGGACCGGTCTCGCCGATCCGTCCGGCGGTCGGCAGCAGAGCCGCCGTCAACCGCTGCCGCAGACCGGTCGCGACGGCACGCGCGCCCCGCGTCGCGAGCGTGCCCGCCGTCCAGCCGGCGCCCACCGCGAGCGCGCTCGTGACGGCGAAGGCCACCAGTGCCCATCTCTCGTGCGCCGCGGCCCGGTCCATCACCGCCTGGGCCGTCCAGGCGAGGGTGCCCCAGCGGGCGATCGTGAAGAGTGTCTCCAGCGTCTGGAGGGCACTCGCCAGACCGAACGAGTGCCGCCCCGGCGCGGCGCACTCGGCCAGCCAGGCGTCGTCGCCCTTCCCGTGCGTCTCATTCGTCGTCATGAGGGCGCCGTTCGTCGACGATCCACGCGATGCCACCGGTCAGGGCGATGGCGATCATGCCCAGGGTGGTCAGCAGCTGCGAGTGGATCTGCCGGTAGCCACCGAACATCCCCTGGCAGACGACGTAGGCGAGCAGCCCCAGCACGGTCCAGACGGCTGCGGCGAGCAGCCGCAGCACGACACGGACCGGCATGGGCAGTGAGTTCCGGTTGGTCATGAGCGTGCTCCTGCGGTGTCGGGCTTTCCGGCCAAGGCCCGGTGGGCGAACACGTTGTAGGCCAGCACCAGCGGCATGTTCAGACCGATGCCGACGAGGATGAAGACCATCGTGGGGTGCGGGCCGGCCGTACCGTCGACGGTGAGGTGCGGCGGCAGGAGCACCGGGAAGCGGGCCACGGCCAGGGCGAGGAACACCGACACGGTCGCGACGACGAGTCCGCCGAGAGGCAGGCTGTCCGCCGCCCCCGTCCGCCGCTTCCACGGGAAGGTGACGAGTGAGGTGGCCCCTCCCCCGGCGGCGAACAGCAGCAGGACGGCGAAGGCGAAGACACGCCCCGGACTGTCCAGGTTCAGCGGCGCCGCGGTGGTGTCGACGGTGACGAGAACGAGGACCAGCAGCACTCCCCCGAGCCCCGTGGCGACCGCGCCCCGCCTGCCCGCCGACTCCCGCAGGAGCCCGGAGGACTTGTGCTTGGTGTACGCGTAGCCGAGAGCCGTGTACGCGGCCGTGACGGTGAGCCCCGACAGCACGCAGAACCAGCTGAAGGCCCCGAAGGCCGGGTCGGTGGAGACATCGCCCCGCAGCTGTACAGCCGAGGTCAGGGTCCCCAGGGCGAAGCCCTGCGCGAACGCGGCCAGCGACGACGCCACGCCGAAGGCGGCCGTCCAGCGGGGTGCCGGCGGCGCCTGGGACGCCATCTCGACACTCACGCCGCGCACGATCAGGGAGAACAGCATCACGGTCAGCGGCAGGTATGCGTGCGGCAGCAGCGTGCCGAAGGCGAGCGGGAAACCTGCCCAGAGCGCGACGCCGAGCAGGATGAGCCAGGTCTCGTTGCCGTCCCAGCCCACCGCGACGGACTCCAGCATGTGCCGCCGGTGTGCGGGGTCGCGTTCGAAGAGGGTGGCGACGCCGATGCCGAGGTCGTAGCCGTCCAGTACGACGTACATCAGGAGGCAGAGGAGTACGGTCGCCGACCAGAGGGTGGTGGTCATCGGGCCGCCACCTCCCTCGGGGCCGGCGCAATGGGAGCGACCCGTGGTGGCGGTTCCCGGCGGGGGTCGTCGCGTTCCGGACCGATGCGCATCGTGCGGACGATGTAAGCGACGTAGGCCACGAGCATGATCAGGTAGAGCGCGGAGAAGCCGAACACCGAGAACAGGACTTCGCCGGGGGCCAGGTGGGACACCGCGGCCGAGGTGCGGAGCTGCCCGAACACGATCCACGGCTGCCGGCCCGCCTCGGCGGTGACCCACCCGCCGAGGATGGCCAGGATCCCCACCGGTGTCGTCCACAGGACGAACCGGTGGAACCGGCGCGCGGTCCACAGCCGGTTGCGCATGCGCAGAACCGTGGCGGCGAACGCGGTGCCGAACATCAGCACGGCCGCCAGGAACATGACGCGGAAGCCCCAGAAGGTCGCGGCCATGTCGGGCCGGTCGGCGGCCGGGGTGAGCTTCAGGCCGGGCATGGCCGTCTTGCAGCTGAGGTCCTTGGCGATGTAACTGCCGAGGCAGGGTATGTCGAGTTCGGCGATGTTCCGCGCGGCTTGCTGGTCCGGGACGGAGAACAGCACGAAGCCGGTGTCACCGTTGTCCCAGTTGCCCTCGATCGCCTCCAACTTCGAGAGCTGATACGGCAGTTCATGCCCGGCGACACTGTCGCCGAGGTAGAGCTGAACAGGCATCAGCAGCGCGGCGATCCCGAGCGCGACCGACATCGAACGGCGGGCGAACCCCTTCGCGCGCCCCTTGACCAGGTACCAGGCCGAGATCCCGGCCACGAAGAAGCTCGCCGAGATCAGCACGGCGGCCAGCATGTGCGGCCAGCGCCAGATGAACGACGGGTTGAAGATGACCCGCATCCAGTCCGTGGGCTCGAACTGCCCGTGGACAACCTTGAATCCGGCGGGCGTCTGCATCCACGAGTTCGCCGCGATGATCCACGTGGACGACAGGACGGTGCCGATCGCCACCATGACGGTGGACAGGAACATGGTGCCCTCGCGGACGCGGCCGTCCCCGTAGAGCAGGACACCGATGAAGCCGGCCTCGACGAAGAAGGCGGTCACGACCTCCATGCCGATGATCGGCCCGATGACGGGGCCCGTCTTCGCGCCGTACACGCCCCAGTTGAGGCCCATCTGGAAGGTGATGACGGCGCCGGCGACCACGCCGATGGCGAAGCCGACGGCGAAGATGCGCCGCCAGAAACGGAACATCTGCAGGTAGACCGCCCTGCCGGTGCGCCAGTACAGGCCGTAGACGACCGACAGGAAGATCGAGAGTCCGACGGTGATCGCCGGGAAGGTCATGTGGAACATGACGGTGATGGCGAACTGCCATCGCGACAAGCCGAGAAGACTCATCACTGCTCCCTTACGAGAGGTTCGAGAGCGGACGGTTCAGGCATCGACGGCCGGTGTGGACGCGGCCGGGGCGAAGCGCGGCAGGGCGGCGGCGCCGATCGCGAGGAGGGCGACGATGCCCATGTGCACGTACTCGACTCCCGCGAAGGCGTGCGCGACGCCGTGCGGTGCGAGGCTGATGTAGAGGGTGCCGAGCGTGGCCACGCCGAGGGCGAGTCCGCTCTGCTGGAGAGTGATCAGCGCGCCGCTGCCGATGCCTCCGAGGTGGGCGGGGACGTCGGCCAGGACGCTGCGGAACAGGCCGGCGAACAGTATCGACTGCCCGGCCCCGGCCAGGGCGAGCGGCAGAGCCATGGCCCACAGGCTGACGTGCGGCCACTTCACGAGCAGGACCGCCACCAGGGAGACCAGTCCGGCGAGTTGGACGACGGCCCCGGTGGACAGGGCCGCCCTGCCGAAGCGGGTGAGGAGGCGGGGTGCGAGCAGGGAGCCCGCGAAGAAGAGCAGGGCCATCGGCAGGATCGCCAGACCGCCGTGCAGGGCGTCGGCGTGCAGGCCGTTCTGGATGGTGAGCGCGAAGACGAACATGAACGCGCCGAAGCCGATACTGAAGGCGAACACCATGACCAGGCCGCGGGACATCGACGGCAGGCGCAGCAGCGACGGCGGCAGCAGCGGGACCTCGCCGCGCCGCTCGGCGCGCTTCTCCACGGCGTAGGTGGCGACACCGAGCACGACCGCGGCGGCGAGCAGCAGCCAGGTCCACCACGGCCAGCCCAGGGAGTGGCCCTCCGTGAGGGGGACGAGCAGGGCGGTCAGGGTGGCGGCGAACAGCACGGTGCCGGGCAGGTCGATGCCGACGGGGTGGTGCGAGCGGGTGTCGGGCACGATCCGGGCCGCGACGATCAGGACGATCACGCCGATCGGCACGTTGACCAGGAAGATCGGCCGCCACGAGGTGCCGGCGATGTCGGCGCTGACCAGCACACCGCCCACCAGCTGACCGACGACGGCGGCGATGCCGGAGGTGGCCCCGTACAGGGCCACGGCACGGGCCTTGCGCTCCCCTTCGAGGACCTGGTGGAAGGTCGCCAGGGTCTGGGGGATGAGCAGGGCGGCGGTGGCGCCCTGGACTGTTCGTGCACCGATCAGTGCACCCACGTTCGGGGCGATGCCGCAGGCCAGCGAGGCCAGGACGAAGCCGACGAGGGCGCCGAGGAAGACCCGGCGACGGCCGTAGCGGTCGCCCAGCCGGCCGCCGAGGACGAGCAGGGTCGCGTACGCCACTCCGTACCCGGCGATCACCAACTCCAGTGCGGATGCCGAGGCGTGCAGGGAGGCGTCGATGCTGGGCAGGGCGACGTTGGTGATGAAGAAGTCCATGATCGGCAGGAACGCGCCCGCCAGCAGGATGAACACTCCGGCCGGGTGCAGCCCGCCCCCGCGCGCCACGGCGTGGGGCGACAGCGTGCTCGCGCCGGCCTGTGAGGAGGTTGTTGTCGTCACGACGACTCCAGAAGAGGGATGTTATGTACTCATAACTATGAGCACATAATGAGTATGCGCCTATAACCAACTGGCGGCAAGCCCGTAACCTGGAGCCGTGACAGAGGACCGACCGCAGCAGACAGACCCGACAGCAGGGCCGGACCACGAGCAACGGTGGGCCGAACTGGCCGACCTCGTGCTGATCATCAGCAGGGAGATCCAGTTCCGCCGCTACACCGACGAGCGAGCGGTCCACCTGTCGCAGTCCGAGGGCATGGTGATGCGCTACCTCAAGAGCGACCCCGCGGCGCCGCCCAGCCGCATCGCGGACGCGACCGGCCTGCAGCGCACCAACCTGTCCACCGTCCTGCGCGGGCTCGAACAAAAGGGGTTCATCGAGCGGCGCGCCCAGTCGGACGACGGTCGCGGGGTGACGGTCCACTCCACCGAGCGCGGCCGCAGCAACACCACCCTCGTACGACGGGAATGGGCCACGACCGTCTCCGAAGCCGCCCACCACGACACCGAACACCTCGACGCCGCGCTCGCCCTTCTCAGGGCCGTGGAAAACGGACTCGCCAGGACCCGACCGCAGACCCGGACCGCACGTCTCGCGACGGAAACCGAGCGGGCGGCCACAGCCGAGTAAGGGCCGGCGCAAGACCGGGTCCGCATGCGGACGTTCACGCGCTGCGCACCGGTTACGAACCCCTCACATCCTGGTGTCCAAGGGGTGAGGGGGGCATGATGAGCGCATGACGTTGGCCGCACACGCCTTCACACAGCTGGCGACCTGGCCCGACCTGACCGAGACGGAGCCGAGCTGCGGCATCGGCCGGGCACTGCGCTCACCTCATGGCGAGATCGCCCATTTCCACTCCGACGACGATGTCGACCTGTACCTCACGGCCCGCGCCGTCAAGAGGTTCGAGGAACACCTCACGACCGCGGCCGCCGTCCGGCTGGTGCCCGGCTCGCACTGGGTGACGCTGCGCCTCGACGTCACCGGGGACGTCCATCTGCTCATGACCCTGGTCAGTCTCGCCCTCCAGGCCCACCAGGCATGGCCGGTTCCCGACGATGTGCCGCGAGCGCAGTGCAATGATCACCGCAACGCGGTACGGCCGCGCGAGCGTCTCGGCGGAGCCTGAGACGCGCCCTTCCAGACAGGTGGAGCCGTGGCCGACAAGGCACGCGAGAACGAGGCCATCCGCGGGATGGTGGGACGCCTGACGGACGATTTCAGCGCGACACACAACCCGGCCGAGGTCGAGTCGGCCGTAGCCGAGGCCCTCGCGTCTTTCACGGACCGGCCCGTGCGCGATTTCGTACCCGTACTGGTCGAACGCAGGCACGGACGTTGCTGACCAGGACCTCCGACTGACGCGGGACGGAGCTAGGAGCCGCTCAGTCCCGCGATGCGTTGGGTGAACGCGGGCGCGAGGCGCTGTATCTCCGCTGTGTCCTTGCCATCGGCGGCCGCTCGGAGCTTTCCGAGGTCTGCGTCCACCGTCTCGGCGTCCTGGACCTCGTGGCGCACTCGCTCCCACACGATTTCCAGGCCGGTGACGTCGCCCGCCACCGCCCCCTCGTTCCCGGCTTTCGCGTCGACCGTCAACTGGCGTGTCCAGAGGGCGAGTCGGTCCAGATCGACCGTGGGCACGGGCTCGTAGCGGAGCCGTAGGTCCGTCACGTTCTGGGCGACGCGCAGCGCGGGGCCCTGCGCCCGCTCACGGTTCCCGGCGTTCTCCAGAGCGACGAGGTCACGCTCCATCTGCCGCTCCAGCAGGTCCGGTACGGCGTCGGAGGCGCGGTACGCGTCCCACGCGGAGCGGACCTCGCGCACGGTGGCGGCCCTCGGAGACTGGTGGGCGCCGACGACCGCGCGATCCAAGGCAGCCAGGCGGGCCGGCACCGGGCCCGGCTTCACGTCGGTGGGCACCGCGAGCGACACCGCCTCCAGGTCGCCGCCCTTCGTACCGGTCGAGAACTCCCCGTACCCCGGGGCGAACACCTTCTCCTCGGTGGAGCCGTCCATGTGCAGCTCGCGGACGGTCATCGCGCCCTCGACCCTGCCGTAGGGCCCGTCGACCGTCTGGTCCACGGCCTGGACGGTCACCTCCTCGAAGACGATCTCCGGGAGGTTCTCGGGGCGGTAGACGTCGCCCTTCCTCGGGTCCGCCGGCATGATCATCGCAGCCGGTGCGTGGTCGCGGCCCGCCTGCCAGGTGCCCTCGGTGTCGGCGACGACGCCGTTGTCGTAGTTGAAGACGTCCTCGCCGAGGTACCAGACGGATCCGTCGTCGGACTGTGCGTACCAGTCGAGGGCGACCTCGTGGATCCGGCCGTCGGAGAAGGCGGCGTACTGGCTGATACGGGCCTCGACCGGCTGGCCGTCCACTTCGATGGTCTTCGTACCGGGCAGCAGGCTGACCTCGGTGCGGAAGGGTTTGCCGTCCACCTGCCCGCCCATGATGATCTGTGTGACCTCACTGGTGGGGTGCAGCGGGTTGGTGATCCGCGTCGGATGGGCGAAGCGCGGCTCCGTGACGTCGACCCGGTCCTTCGCGGGCGCCGTAGGCAGGCAGGAGGAGCCGGCTCTGCCCGTCTTCTCGTCGATGACGCGCACGCAGGCGCTCGGCTCGGCACGGTCGGCCGGACCACCCCCGGAACACGCGCCGGCCAGCAGCGCGGCGGCGGTCACGGGGGCTCCGGTCAGCAGGATGCGGCGGTGAGTGTTCATGGCTGCCCCCTTCGGGCGTATGGCCTGCCCTCACGGTCCCGCGCCCGCGCTGAACAGACGCTGAACGCACCTGAACGCGCTGTCAGCCGGGAGTGGGAGACGGAGCCGCCGCGCACTGTCACAGCCCCGCGCCCGCTACGGCGTGGCGGCCAATGTCACCGTGAACCTCGCCCCGCCCAGCCCCGGCGCCGTCCCCACCCTCACCGTCCCGCCGTGCGCCGCCACCAGCTCGGCGACGATCGCCAGACCGAGGCCGGATCCGCCCTGTCTGCGTGCGCGGGCCTGGTCCAGGCGTACGAAACGTTCGAAGATCCGGGCCCGCTCTCCCTCCGGCACCCCGGGACCGTCGTCGTCCACGTCCAGCCGTACGACACCGCCGGTGGTGCCGAGTGTCAGGGAGACCCGGGAGCGGGCGTGGCGGTCGGCGTTCTCGGCGAGGTTGCGGACCACGCGGCGCAGGGCGTCCTCGTCGCCCAGAACCCTCCCCGCCGAGACCCCGGCGCAGTCGACGCGCGGGCCGTCCCGCCGCTCCCGCAGCCGCCGGGCTTCCTCGAGCACCAGGTCGTCCAGGTCGACGGGGCGTCGCCGCGGCCGGATCGCGTCCTCGTCGGCGCGGGCGAGGAGCAGGAGATCGTCCACGAGGCGCTGCATGCGTTCGGCTTCGTCCAGGACCGTCCCGGCCAGTCGTCCGGCGTCCGCGCCGCTCGGGTGGGCGAGGGCCACCTCGGCGTGCTGCCGTACCGTGGCGAGGGGTGAGCGCAGTTCGTGGGAGGCGTCCGAGACGAAGCGCCGCTGTGCCTCCTCGGCCTGTGCGACCCATCGCAGCGTCCGGCCCACGGCCGCCCAGGTCGCGGCGGCGGCCAGCAACAGCAGCACGGGCAGGCCGATCAGCAGCATCCGGGTGACCGTGGCAGTGGCCTCGGCGACCCCGGCGGGCGTACGGCCGTCCAGGACCGTGAACCTCCGGTCTCCGTCCCGCGCCCCGACCGCCACCACCAGGAAGGGGTCTTCGTCGATCGGCGTGTCGACCTCGGTGCTGCCGCCGGGCCGCAGATCGGCCAGCGCCGGAAGACCCTCGACGTTCGAACTCGCCGCGACGACCGTCCCTTGCTCGTCGACCACCTGGAGGAACTCCTCGTCGGGATCGGCCACGGCCACCGCGGGCACCCCACGCCCCGCCTCGATCACCCGGGCCACCTCGGTGGCGCGGGAGCGTGCGGCGTCCCGTACGTCGTTGCTCAGCTCGGCTCGCAGCCCCAGTACCAACACGGTGCCCCCGGCGACCAGTGCGAGCGCGACCGCCACGACGGTGATCACCGTGGCCCGGACACGCACCGCCCGCAGGCGCCGCCGCTTACCCACCATCCGGCACCAGCCGGTACCCGTGCCCCCGCACCGTCCGCAGCGAGTTCCGTCCGAGGGGACGGTCGACCTTGTTGCGCAGCCGCCCGACGTACACCTCGACGATGTTCGGATCGCCCTCGAAGTCGTCACCCCACACGTGGTCGAGGATCGTCCGCTTGCTCACGGCTTCGCCCGCCCGCCGCATGAGGAACTCCAGCAAGGCCAACTCCCTTGCCGTGACCTCGATCTGACGCCCCGCCCGGGTCACCGTGCGCGCGGCCGGGTCCAACCGCAGGTCGCCCACCGCGAGCACGGCGGGCCGCTCGTGCGCCTGGCGCCGCAGCAGTGCCCGCAGCCGGGCGAGCAGTACGGCGTACGAGACCGGCTTCGTGAGGTAGTCGTCGGCTCCGGTGTCTAGGCCCTCCACCTGGTCCCACTCGCCCTCCTTGGCGGTGAGCATGAGGATCGGCGTCCAGTCGCCCTCGCCGCGCAGCGCCCGGCAGACCCGGTAGCCGTTGAGGCGCGGCAGCATGATGTCGAGGATGATCGCGTCATACGCGTTCTCGCGCGCCAGCCACAGTCCGTCGACCCCGTCGAGCGCGACGTCCACGGCAAAGCCCTCGGCCTCGAGCCCGTCCCTGAGCCCGGCTGCGAACCGCTCCTCGTCCTCGACGACCAGCACGCGCATACGGCCACGCTACGGGAGCCGGTGACGGTGGCAAGCGGAAAGGACCGCACGGGCGCAGCTGCGGGCTCCGGATGGCGTACGCCGATGAGTCTCGCCCTCCCCGCCGGAACCTGCCGAGAGCGGAGCCCCGGGCCACCGCTCACCGAGGTCCGCTCAATCTGCAACTGGCGGCCGTCATCTAGGATTTCCCGGTGCCCAGCCTCGCCGTCGAGACCCTGTTGCCCGTCAACACGGCACTGGCCGTGGCCCTGGTCCTGCTGCTGCTCATGGGCGCCGCGAGCGCCGCCTGGTTCCGGCTCGCGCCGGACGGCTCCTGCGGGCGGGCCCGCGAGATAGCCGTGGCGGGCGCGCGGGCGGCCGTGCAACTGGCCGTGGTGTCCCTGGTGATCGTCTGGGCCGTGCGCCACACCGCGGCCCTGCTCGGTTTCCTGTTCCTCATGTTCGCCGTGGCGACCCGCACGGCGGGGCGGCGGATCACCACGAACCGCACCTGGTGGTGGGCGGCCGTGCCGCTCGCGGCTCCGGTGGCGCCCGTGATGGCCGGACTCGTCCTGGCCGGTCTGCTTCCCGTTCCCGGTATCGCGATCGTGCCCGTGACCGGAATCCTCATCGGCGGCGCACTCACCGCGACCGTGCTCGCCGGACGGCGCGCACTGGACGAACTCGCCCAGCGGCACGGCGAGGTCGAGGCCTGTCTGGCGTTGGGCTTCCTGGACCGCGACGCCCGGCTCGAGATCGCCCGACCCGCCGCCTCCGACGCCCTGCTGCCCGCCCTCGACCAGACCAGGACGGTAGGTCTCGTCACACTGCCGGGCGCGTTCGTCGGGATGCTGCTGGCCGGCGCCTCTCCGGTGCAGGCCGGCGCCGTCCAGGTCTTCGTGCTCATCGCGCTGCTGGCGGTCGAGGCGATCGCGTTGGCGCTGACGGTCGAACTCGTGGCTCGCGACCGGCTCCACCGTCGAACCGCCGAGCCGGAGCGCTCGTCGGCACGGCAGAGGTAGGGACTGGGGGTGTGCGGGAGCCGTTTCGGCCCAGGGCTGACACCGGCAGGGCGGCTTCCCGAGCCGACTCCGTCCGCCGTCACCGAACAACGGGATTCCCGAGGCCCCACTCCCCCGCCGGGCACCGGCCGGTCTCAGCGCTGCGCGAGGGCCCGGATCTCGTCGGCGACCAGCTTGGGGTCCTCCTC
Source organism: Streptomyces sp. NPDC001536 (assembly GCF_042894505.1). Lineage (NCBI taxonomy): Bacteria > Bacillati > Actinomycetota > Actinomycetes > Kitasatosporales > Streptomycetaceae > Streptomyces > Streptomyces sp. NPDC001536. The sequence goes on along the minus strand of NZ_JBIAVQ010000012.1, from coordinate 203,033 downwards.
GGCCATGAAGTGGCCGCACGAGACGGTGCGGTGGCGCAGATCGTCGGACCAAGCGCTCCACAAGCCCTGGGCGTGGTAGCCGAGGGCCGCGCCCCAGTCCTGCTGGAGGACGGTGACGGGCATGGCCAGCCGGTTGCCCGCCTCCCGGTCCGCGGTGTCGTGCGCGACGTCCACGCCGGCGGAGGCCCGGTAGTCGGCGACGATGGAGGGCACGGCCGCGGCACACGCGGCGAGGTAGTGGTCGCGGACGTCCGCGGGGATCGCGTCGGGGGCGTTGGTCCAGGCGTCGAGGAAGTAGGCGAAGAAGGTGTCGGCGGACGCCTCGATCATCTGCTCCGCCAGGCCCGCGGGCTGGGCCATGAGGTAGAGGTGGAAGCCGACCGCGCCGCTCACCCCGTGCAGGGCGTCCCACATGTCCAGGGTCGGCAGGACGTCGAGGAACAGGGCGCGGGACACCGTTTGCGGGTGGTCCATCGCGGCGCGGAAGGCGACCAGGGCACCGCGGTCGTGGCCGGCCAGGATGAAGCGGTCGTGTCCCAGTTCGGCGGCGAGGCGGACGACGTCCCGGGCCATGGTCCGCTTGGCGTAGGTCTGCGGCCCGTTCTCGGCGGGCTTGTCGCTGGCGCCGTAGCCGCGCAGGTCGGGACAGATGACGGTGTGGTCGGCGGCGAGGTCGGCGGCGACGTGCCGCCACATCAGGTGGGTCTGCGGGAAACCGTGCAGCAGCATCACGGGGCTGCCGGTGCCGCCGACGGCGGCGTTCAGCGTGACGCCGTCGCCGACCGGCACGCGGTGCTCGGTGAATCCGGGAATGCTCGGGTGTGTCACAGCGACTCCTGTGGCTCGTGGCAGAGTGGACATCCCGGGCTGTCGGCCTCGGCGGACGGGGGCGCCCGGGGACGGCACCCAGGTTGCGGCCCCCGGATCAGCGATCGATGAGTGGACATGCGGCACCCCGGGACGGACGGCGCCGCCCGCGAAGGGACGATGCCGTGGGCGTGGAGTTCGGACTGCTGGGACCGGTCGCCGCCTGGGACCCCGACGGCGCGCCCCTCCCGCTCGGCGCGCCGCGCCACCGCGAGGTCCTCGGACGGCTTCTGATCGCCCGGGGCCGGGTGGTGCCCGTAGGCCGGCTCGTGGCCGACCTGTGGGAGGACGAACCCCCGGGCGGCGCGATCGGCGCGGTCCGCACCTTCGTCGCGGCTCTGCGCCGTGCGCTGGAGCCCGCACGTCCTGCCCGCGGCCCGTCCCGGCTGCTGGTCACCGACGGCCCCGGCTACGCCCTGCGCGCCCCACGCGACGCGGTCGACGCGTGGCGCTTCGAAGACACCGCCACACGGGCCGCCGAAGCCGCGCCCCACGCGGCGGTCGCCCTGTGGGACGAGGCGCTCGCCCGGTGGCGCGGGCCGGTCCTCGCCGACTTCCCGGGGGTGGCGTGGGCCGCCGCCGAGCAGGCCCGGCTGGAGGCCCTGCGTCTGGATGCCGTCGAGCGGCGCGCCGACGCGCTGCTGGCCACCGGTGCCGCCCGGGACGCCGTCGCCGACCTGCGCGCGCACGTCGCCGCGCACCCCGGCCGGGAGGACGGCTGGGTTCTGCTGGCGACCGCGCTGGACCGGTCCGGGCGCCGCGGCGAGGCCCTGGACGCGCTGCGCCACGCCCGCCAGTCCCTCACCGGCGCCTACGGCCCCAGGGGCGGAACCGCCCTGGCCCGCGCCGAGGCCCGCATCCTCCGTGACCGGGCCGGTTCCGCGACTGAGCCGGCCGGAGCGGCGGACGGTGTCTGGGACCGCACGGCCGCCGCATGGGACCGGTCGGTGCCCGCCCGGTCCCGGGCCCGGCTGCACGCCACGGCGGGCCTGCTGCGCGACCTCGCGGTGACCGGCGCCGACGGTCTGGAAGAGGCACGCGAGCACCGCCGGGACCTGGTCGCGGCGGCCGAGACGACCGGCGACACCGAGTTGGCCGCCAGGATCATCGGCTCCTACGACGTCCCTGCCGTGTGGACCCGCGCCGACGTGCCCGAGGACGCCGGTGAGCTGGTCCGGACCGCGGCCCGAGCCGCCGCCCGGCTCGGCCCGGACGGACCGCCCGCCCTGCGGGCCCGTCTGCTGTCGGTCGTCGCGGTCGAGTCACGCGGCGACGCCGCCGCCGACGCCCCCCTTCCCCGGGCGGCCGAACCTCCCGCCACCGAACCGTGGCGGCTGCGCGCACAGCGTGCCGCCGAGGAGGCCGTCCGCCACGCCCGCCGCCTCCAGGACCCCGCACTGCTGGCGTTCGCCCTCAACGGCGCCTTCATGCAGTCCTTCGCCACTTGTGGGTCGGCCGCCCGCCGAGACGCCCTCGGGACCGAACTGACCCGGTTGGCCGCCGACCACCAACTGCCCGGACACGAGGTCCTGGGACGGCTGATCCGTCTCCAGGCGCTCGCCGGACTCGGCGACCTCGCCGCGGCGGACACCCAGGCCGAGGAGGTCGACCGGCTCGCCCACCGCCACGAGCGGCCGCTGGCCACCGTGTTCACCGCCTGGTACCGGGCCCTGCGCACCTGCGAGAGCGACGGCTGGCCGGCCGCCCGCGCCCAGTACACCCGGCTCCTGGCGGAGACCGCCGATTGCGGCATGCCCGGCCTCACCCGAGGCGCCGCCGTCCTCGTCGCCTTGGTCCCGGCCATGCGGGGCGACGCCCTGCCCGACCCGGACGACTTCGCGCACCTGGACCCGGGCCCGTACCGCCCCTGGCTCGAACCGCTGCTCCTGGCCGCCTCGGGCGCCGCCGAACAGGCCCGCCGGGCCCTCACCGAGGTCCCCCGCCCGCCGCACGACCTCCTCCAGGAGGCACTGTGGTGCGTCCTCGCCCGGGCCGCCGCGTCCGTGGGGCACCTGCCGGTCCTGCGCCGCGCCCGCGACGAACTGGCCGCCGCCGAAGCGGAGTCCGCCGCCGGGAGCGGCCTCATCTCCTTCGGCCCGGTCAGCCGGCACCTGCGGGAGGCCGACGCGATCCTCGCCGCGCACGCCCCTTCCTCCTGATCTGGCGGACAGCGACCGAGCGGGTCCGGTAGTTGTATCCGGCGGCTCGGTCATCGCCCCCGTAGTCGGGGAAGTGGTCGTGGCCGTTGCTGTCGCGGCTGAGGGAGAAGAAGTGCGAGATCCCTTGTAGCAGCTCACGGTGTTGCCGCTTTGCCAGCCGTCGGAGTCGTACAGGCGTCGGCCTGCTGGAGGTCACTGCCCCGCGGGCAGTCCGGGCCCCGTACAGCGCACGTCCGCCCTCGGCACGGTCCCGTCGACGAGATACGCCGCCGCCGTCTCGTCGACGCAGGCGTTGCCGCGACTGGCGAAGACCCCGTGGGAGTAGTCGTTGTCGAGGGTGACCAGGCGGGAGCCGGGCAGGAGGCGGCGCAGTCGGTGCGCTCCCTCGATGGGGGTGACGGGGTCGTGGGCGGAGGCGACCAGCAGGAGGGGCGGGGCGTCGGGGCTGCCGAGTGGGGTGCGGTGGGAGGGGCGGTGGTGCCAGTAGGCGCAGGTGGAGGCCTCCATGCCGGTCAGGACGGGCTGGGGGTCCAGGTGCCGGGTGCGGCGGATGTCCGACAGGATCCGGTGCGGGGCGGGTGCGGGGGCGTCGGCGCACTTGACGAGGCGGTTGGCGGCTTCGTAGGTGCGTGAGTCGGGGCTGTCGAAGGCGGTGGCGGGGCGGAGGGCGTCGGGGCTGCCCTCGCGCAGGTAGGTGCGCAGGCCGTCGGCGAGGCCTGTCCAGCGTTCGGTGCGGCCAAGAGCGCGGTAGACGGCGCGGTCGAACTCCGCCGGGCCGAAGCCGGCGACCGGGTGGGCGGTGAGCCCTTGACGCACGTGCAGGTAGGCGCGGCGTACCGACTGCGCGCCGGCGCCGAGGTCGAAGCGGTCCTGATGGGCGGCGGTCCAGGCGAAGAAGGTGTCGCGCTGGCGCAGCAGCGCCCGGCTCTGGATGACGTCGAAGTCGTACGGGTCCCAGGGGCCGACGACGCTGTCGAGGACCATGCGTCCGGTGCGATGCGGGAAGCGGGCGGCGTAGGCCGCGCCGAGGTAGGTGCCGTAGGAGACGCCGAGGAAGTTCGTCCTGGGTTCGCCGAGTGCGGTGCGTATCGCGTCCATGTCCCGGACGGTCTGCTCCGTCGACAGGTACGGCAGCACGTCGCCGGCGCCCGCCGCGCAGTCGTCGGCCATGTTCCGCAGGCCCGCCAGATAGGCGCTTTCCGCGGCGGGCCCGACGGGTACGGGGTCGGCGCCCGGGCTGTCGAAGAGGCCGCCCATGGCGCCGCAGTCGGCCGGTGCGCTGCGGCCGACTCCGCGCGGGTCGAAGCCGATGACGTCGTAGGAACGCCGCACGCTCTCGGGGAGTTTGGCGCGCTTGGTGACCGCGTAGGGCAGGCCGGAGCCGCCCGGGCCGCCGGGGTTGACCAGGAGGACGCCACGGCGTTCGGCGGGGGTGCCGGTGGCCGGGACGCGGGAGACCGCCACCTCGATGCGCGGTCCTCGCGGGTGGTTCCAGTCGAGCGGGACGCTGATCCGCCCGCACTCGACGCGGTCCGGGGCCGCGGGCCGAGGTACGGAGCCGGGGCAGGCGTCGAAGTGGAGCGTCTGCGTCTCGGGGGCGGTGGCCTGCGCAGGAAGCGGGGTCATCGTGGCGGTGAGGGCGAGCAGCACGGCACTGGGATGAGGCAACGGTCTGGCTCCCGACGGCAGCGGTAAGGGACTGGTAAATGAAAATGATTATCGCTAGCGTGTGCGGGGCGCAAGGCCCGGCCCCTCCCGCCCGAGGGCCCTCCGGGCTGCCCTGACATCTGAACCGCCTGCACGTAAAGGGGAGTTGTGGCTCATCTGCTGATGGTCGAGAGCTGGGTAGGGTCGATGAGCAGGCTGCTGCCACGGGCGATCCGGGAGGGCGGGCACGAGTTCTCGTTCCTCACCCGCGACCTGCACCACTACCTCCGCTCGGCGCCCGAGGGGGCGGCGCACCCGCTGCTCGGCGCCCGCAACGTGCTCACCGCCGACACCAACGACACCGACGCGCTGCTGCCGCAGATCGAGCGGCTGCACCAGGTGCTGCACTTCGACGGCGTGATCACCTCCTGCGACTACTACCTGCCGACCGTGGCCCGGATCGCCGGGCACCTCGGCCTGCCGGGCTCGAGCCCGGAGGCGGTCGAGAACGCCTGCCGCAAGGACGCCACCCGCCGGGTCCTCGCCGACGCGGGGGTGCCCGGGCCGCGCTTCGCCGTGCACGTGGAGTGGGCCGACCTCGCCCGTGCGGCACGGGAGATCGGCTACCCGCTGGTCGTCAAGCCGGTCGACCTGTGCGCGGGCATGTACGTGCGGCGCGTGGACGACGAAGAGCAACTCGCCGCCGCCGTACGAGTGCTGGCGGACTTCCCGGTCAACGCCCGCGGCCAGCGCCGCCACCCCGCCGTCCTGATCGAGGAGCTGCTGGACGGCCCCGAGGTGAGCGTCGAGACGGTGTCGCACGCGGGCGCTGTCCACGTGGTGGGCGTGACCGACAAGAGCATCGGCGGGGCACCCGCGTTCATCGAGACCGGGCACATGTTCCCGGCCGCCTTGCCGACCGACGACGCCGAGGCCGCCGAGCAGACCGCGCTGGCCGCGCTCAAGGCCCTCGGCCTGACCGAGGGCGTGGTGGCACACACCGAGATCAAGTTGACCTCGGCCGGTCCGCGCGTGGTCGAGGTCAACCCTCGGCCCGCCGGGAACCGCATCACCGAGCTGGTCCGCCACGTGACCGGTATCGACCTGGCCGCGGCCTTCGTCGAGGTCTCCCTGGGCCGCGAACCCGACCTGCGAGGCGGCGACACCGGGCTGCGCAGCGCCGCCATCGGCTTCCTCGTACCCACGGCCTCGGGCACGCTCGCCCAGCTGGACGGCCGCGAACTCCGCGACGCGCCAGACGTGTTGGAGGTGCAGCTCGCCGAGCCCGGCAAGCAGGTGACGGCCGCGGGCAGCAACAACGAGTACCTCGGGCACGTCATGGCGGGCGACGCCGAGGGACTGGGCGCCCGCGGCCGCGTGGAAGCCGTGCTGGATGAACTGGCCTCCGGGCTGGTGATCCGATGACCGCCGTCACCGGCATAGCCCGCACGACCTTCGAGTCCTACGACGAGCTCCTGGCCGGCGTCCGCGCCGGTGAGGTGGGCCCGGATCCGTCCTCGCAGCGCATCGCCGTCGCCTTCACCACCCGGCAGGCCGTACGGCACGACGGGCGCGGCACGGGCTACCGCAACGAGGTGCTCAGCCTGCGGCTCGGTTCGGCCGTCGGCTCATGCGCGGTCGAGCCCGGGGCGCTGCCCGACCACGCGGTCGAGGAGTGTGTGGGTGCGAGCGTGGCCGACCTGCTGGAGCATCCGCTGCCGGCGGTGCGCGTGGCCGCGCTGGACGCCTATCTGATGCATGCCGCTCCGCACACTCCGGAGCATGGGGCGCTGCCCGTGCCGCTGGCCGCCGGGACGTCGCTGGAGAAGTCCCGGTCCCGCGCGAGGGCAGTCGTCGAGCTGCTCGATCTGCCGCCGGGCGCGACCGTGCTGGTGGTGGGGGTCGTCAACTCCCTGCTGGAGGGGCTGCGTTCGCGCGGCCTGAGCTATGTGCCCTGTGACCTCAAGGGCGGGCTGACCGAGTGGGGCGAGGCGGTCGTCACCGACGCACTCGCCGCAGCCGACGGCTGTGACGCCCTGCTGGTGTCCGGGATGACGCTGGGCAACGGCACCTTCGAGCCACTGCGGCGGCGCGCGCTGGCGCACGGCAAGCAGCTGGTGATGTTCGCCCAGACCGGCAGCGCCGTCCTGCCCCGCTTCCTCGGCCACGGGGTGAGCGCGGTCTGCGCCGAGCCGTACCCCTTCTTCTGGCTCGACGGCGGCCCCGGCACCGTGCACCGCTATGGCGGCCCCCGCCCGAAGGACGGGCGATGACCACGACGACCGTACGCTCCCTGGCCCGCCCGGAACGCCCGGAGTTGCTTGCTCTGCTCGGCCGCACCCCCCTGGTCCGTATCACCGCCGACCTGCCCGGTCCGCAGCCCGGCTTCTGGGCCAAGCTCGAAGGGCTCGCGGCGGGCGGGATGAAGGCGCGGGCCGCGGTGTCGATGCTGCTGGGGGCCCGTGAGCGCGGCGAACTGCGGCCCGGCGCACCGGTGGTGGAGTCCACTTCGGGCACGCTCGGCGTCGGGCTCGCCTTCGCGGGTCAGGTGCTCGGTCATCCCGTCGTGCTGGTCGGCGACAGTGAACTGGAGCCGTCCATGCGGCAGTTGCTGCGTGCCCATGGGGTGCGGCTGGAGATCGTGGACCGCCCGGCGGCCCAGGGCGGCTGGCAGGCCGCGCGGCTGGGCCGGCTGCGGGAGCTGCTCGCCGTGCTGCCCGGCGCGTACTGGCCGGATCAGTACAACAACCCGGACAACAGCGCCGGTTACGCCTCCCTCGCCGCCGAACTCGTCGACCGGCTCGACCACCTGGACGTCCTGGTGTGCAGCGTCGGCACCGGCGGCCACAGCGCGGGCATCATCGGCCCGCTGCGGCGGCGCTGGCCCGCGCTACGGCTGATCGGCGTCGACTCGACCGGCTCCACCATCTTCGGACAGCCCGCCCGGCCGCGGCTGATGCGCGGCCTGGGCAGCAGCATCCATCCGCGCAATGTCGCCTACGACGCCTTCGACGAGGTCCACTGGGTCGGCCCGGCCGAGGCCGTGGACAGCTGCCGCCGCCTGGCCCGCGCCAGTTTCGTCAGCGGCGGCTGGAGCACGGGAGCCGCCGCCCGCGTCGCCGCCTGGGCCGCCCGCGTCCACGCCGGCGCGGTCGTCGCCACCGTCTTCCCCGACGGCCCGCACCGCTACCTCGGCACCGTCTACGACGACGACTTCGCCACCGCCCACGGCCTGGACCTCACCACGGCGGCCAGTCGCCCCGTCGAGATCCCGCACCCCGGCGCGGCCGAGGCCACCGGCTGGGTGCGCTGCACCCGCGTCAGCGACCCGCTCAAGGCCGTACCCCAGCCCGTACCTCACCCGGAAAGGACCCTGTGAAGGCCAGCCTGCGCACCGTACGCCTCGCACTCGCCGAGCCGCTGCGCATCTCCCGCTCCACCATGACCGCCCGCGACGCCGTGTGGCTGACCGTCGAACGCGACGGCGTCAGTGGCCACGGCGAAGCCGTCAGCAGCGTCTTCTACCGGCTCGACGCCCCGACACTGGAACGGCTCCTCACCGCCGCCGGCACGGCCCTCACCGCCTTCCGCGACCCCGAAAGCGCCCTGGAGGCCCTGCGGGCAGGCGAGTTGGCCGGCGAGGGCACTCCCCCGGCCGTGACCGCCGCCGTCGAAGCCGCGCTGCTGGACCTCGTCGGCAAGCGCGCGGGCCGGCCCGTGCACCGGCTGCTCGGCGCGCCCACACCGCCGGCCGCGGCCACCGCCCGCACCATCGGCATCACCTCACTCGCCCACGCCGCCACCCAGGCCCGCTCTCTCGCGGCGGCCGGCTTCGAGGTCATCAAGGTCAAGGCGGGAACCCCCGACCCGGAGGACGACGTGGAGCGCGTCCGCGTCATCCGCGACGCGGCGCCCCGGGCCCGGCTGCTGCTCGACCCCAACGGCGCGTGGACGGTCGCGCGGGCCGAGGCGCTGCTGCCCCGCTTCGCCGACCTGGGCGTCGAGGCCGTCGAGCAGCCCATCGCGCCCGGCGAACCGGAAGCGCTGGGCGCGCTGGCCGAACGCTCGCCGTTGCCGGTCATCGCCGACGAGGACGCCGTCGACCTGGCGGACGTACGCCGTCTGGCCGGCCGAGTCCACGGCGTCAACGTCAAGCTCGCCAAGTGCGGCGGGGTCCATGCGGCCCTGCGCATCGCCGAGTTGATCGACGGCAGCGGCACGGAGCTGATGCTGGGCTGCCTGACCGCCAGCAGCCTCGGTCTCGCGCCCGCCGTCCACCTCGCCGACCGGGCCCGCTGGGTGGACCTCGACGGACACCTGCTGCTGGCCCACGACCCGTGGACCGGTATCGGCGGCAAGGACGGCGTCGTACGCGCAAGTGACCGTCCCGGCCTGGGAGTTCAGGAGGTGGTGGCCCATGAGGACGTGGCGTGAGATGCGGCGCTTCCCGTTCGCGGTCCAGCTCCTGCTGGTCAACCAGCTCGGCGTCAACATCGGCTTCTACCTGCTCATCCCCTACCTGGCGACCCATCTCACCGACAACCTGGGCATGTCGGCGGCCGTCGTCGGCATCGTGCTGGGCGTGCGCAACCTGAGCCAGCAGGGGCTGTTCATCATCGGCGGCTCCGCCTCCGACCGGCTCGGCGCACGCGGCGTCATCATCGCCGGCTGCGCGCTGCGCACCGTCGGCTTCGCCCTGTTCGCGCTCGGCGACCACCTGGCCGTGCTGCTCGCCGCGTCCGTCCTCAGCGGGCTCGCCGGAGCCCTGTTCAACCCCGCCGTGCGCACCTACATCGCGCAGGAGGCAGACGGGCGCAGAGCAGAGGCGTTCGCCCTGTTCAACGTGTTCGCCACCACCGGCGCACTGATCGGACCGCTGCTGGGCAGCGCACTGCTGCTCGTGGACTTCCGCACGTCCGCACTCACCGCCGCCGCGATCTTCGCCGCCCTCACCGTCGCCCAGGCCCTCGTGCTGCCGACCCGGGAAGTCGAGCAGAGCAAGGGCACGGTCCTCGGGGACTGGCGCGAGGTCCTGGCCAACCGCGCCTTCCTCGCCTTCGCGCTCGCCATGGTCGGCATGTTCGCCCTGGAGAACCAGCTGTACCTGCTGCTGCCGGACGGCGCCCGCCGGGCCACCGGCTGGGACGGCGCCGCCGGACTCGTCTTCCTCGTCGGCACCCTCACCAACCTGGCACTGCAACTGCGCATCACCCGAGCCCTCAAGGAGCGGGGGGACCGGGCGCGTTGGATCGCGACGGGCCTGGGTCTCATGGCGCTGGCGTTCGTGCCGCCCGCGCTGGTGGCGTTCGGCTCCGACACTCCGGACAGCGTGGCCCACGCGGCGCTGCGCGCGCTGCCTGTCCTGATCGGCGCCCTGCTGCTCTACCTCGGAGTGATGATCGCCCAGCCGTTCGTGATGGAGCTCATCCCCGGTTTCGGCCGCCCGGAGCTGACCGGCACGTACTTCGGCATCTTCTACGTCGTCTCCGGCATCGCCGCCGCCGTCGGCAACACCGTCGTCGGCTGGGCCATGGACACCGGGGAGCGGGGCGACGCCGGCTGGCTTCCGTGGGCGTGCTGCGCCCTGTTCGGGCTCGCCTCCGCGCTGGGCGTGGCGTGGCTGCGCCGGCTCGGGTCACTGCCGACGCCGTCGAAGCCCGCCGTAGCGGCCACGGTCTGAGGAGGGGGACGAGATGACTTCCACGACGACTGCGCACAACCTGCTCACCGACAACCCCGAGTTGTACGAGGCCCGCTTTCCCGATCCCGACCGGCTGGCCGGACGCTGGACCGAGGACTGCCTCCAGCGGCACGGTGCGGGAGTGCGTGTGCTCGACATGGGCTGCGGCACCGGCCGTGACGCCGCCCACCTGCACGGCGCCGGCCGCAGGGTCACTGGCGCCGATGTCTCCGAGGCGATGCTCGCCCACGCCCGCGTCCACCACCCCGGGCCCGACTACGTCCATGCCGATCTGCACGGCTTCGACCTGGGCCGGGGCGTGTTCGACGCCGTCGTGTGCCTGGACAGCGCCCTGTTGTACTGCCACACCAACGACCAGCTCGACGCGTTCCTGAAATCCTGCCGCCGCGCCCTGGCCCCCGGCGGCCTGCTGGTCGCGGAGATGCGCAACGGCGCGTACTTCCTCGGCCGTACCGACCTGCTCGACACCCCTGCCGTCAACTCCTTCACCTGGCAGGGCACCGCCTACCGGTCCCGCACCACGCTCACCGTGGACCGTGCGGCCCAACTCCTCCGCCGTACACGCGTGTGGACCGCAAGCAACGACGCGGAGCCGGTCGAGCAGCGGTCCGCGTGGCGGCTGCTGTTCCCCCAGGAGCTTCGGCATCTGCTGGCCACGCACGGCTTCGACGTCCTCGAACTCCACGACGGGCCCGGCCCCCGCACCGACCTTCCCTGGCAGGAAGGCCAGTTGCCCGGCAACGCGACGGACGCGGACCGGCTGCATCTCGTCGCGCGCCTGAATCCCACCCGCTGACACCACACTTCTAGGAACCCCATGAACGACGAACGTTTTTCCGGCCTGCACCGCCGCGGCTTCCTCGCCGCCACCGGCGCCGCCTCGCTCGGCGCGCTCGCCCTCACCGGGTGCGGCGGGTCCGGCAGCGAAGGCTCCGACGCCAAGGGCGACGGCACACCCAAGCAAGGCGGAAGGCTGCGGGCCGCGTTCGCGGGCGGTGGCGCCAGCGAGACCCTCGACCCGCACCTGGCCAACCTCTTCGCCGACGCCGCCCGGGCCAAGGCGCTCTACGACAAGCTCGCCGACTACGGCGCCGACCTGTCCGCCGAGCCCCGCCTCGCCGAGAAGTGGGAGTCGAACAAGACCCTGGACCGCTGGCAGATCACATTGCGCAAGGCGACCTTCCACGACGGCAGGCCGGTCACCGCCGCCGACGTCCTCTACAGCTACCGCCGCATCGCCGACCCCGAGCAGGCCTTCCGCGCCAAGGCGTCCCTGGAGCCCATCGACCTCGACGCCAGCCGCGCCACCGGTGAGCGCGGCATCGAGTTCGTCCTCAAGCGGCCCACCGCCGAATTCCCCAACGTCCTGGCCGCGTTCGGCGCCTACATCGTCCCCGAACACGCCACCGACTTCGACACCAAGCCCGTCGGCTCCGGCCCCTTCCGGTTCGTCTCCTTCACTCCTGGCCGCTCCGCCGTCTTCCGCCGCTACGACGACTACTGGGAGGGTGCCGCGCACCTCGACGAACTCGAGTTCGTCGTCGCCAACGAGGAGTCCGCCCGCGTCAACGCCCTCCTGGGCGGCCAGGTCGAGTACGCCCACGAGCTCAACCCCACCACCGCCCGCGCCTACGAGGGCAAGGGCCAGATCGACATCGTCCGGCTCCAGGGCAGCGCCATGCAGGCGTTCTGCATGAAGACCGACCGAGCCCCCTTCGACGACAAGCGGGTCCGGGAGGCGTTCTTCCTCATCGCGGACCGCCAGGAACTCCTCGACGGCGCACTGTCCGGCGCGGGTGTGATCGGCAACGACCTGTTCGGCAAGGGCTACGAGTACTACGCCGACGCCCTCCCCCAGCGCGAACAGGACCTCGACAAGGCCCGCGCCCTGCTCAAGCAGGCCGGCGCCGAGAACCTGAAGGTCACGCTGGACACCTCGGCCGTCGCCGCCGGATTCACCGAGGCCGCCAGCATCTTCCGCGACCAGGCGAAGAAGGCGGGCGTCACCATCGACGTGAAGATGGGCAGCAAGGACTCCTACTGGGCCGACATCCTCGACAACGGCACCCTGTCCTGCTACCGCTCCGGCGCCATGCCCATCGAGGCCCACATCAGCCAGCGCCTGCTCACCGGCTCCACCACCAACGCCACCAAGTGGCACCACAAGGACTTCGACGCCCTGTACGAGCAGGCCCAGTCCACCCGCGACAAGACCGAACGGGCGGCCCTCTACCAGCGGATGCAGCGCCGGCTGTACACCGAGGGCGGCTTCCTCATCTGGGGGTTCGCCGACTGGATCATCGCAACGGCCAAGACAGTGAAGGGAGTTGAGAGCAAGGCCCCCGCCAACACGCTCGACTGGGCCCGCTTCGACAAGGTCTGGCTCGCGTGAGCCAACTGCGTTCCTTCGTCGCCCGGCGGCTGATCCTCGGCGTTGTGCAGACCGTGGCCGTGGTGCTGCTGGTCTTCGCGCTCACCGAGGCGCTGCCGGGCGACGCCGCGGTGGCCCTCGCCGGCGATCAGCCCGACCCCGCCCGGATCGCCGCCATCCGCGAGGCCATGCACCTCGACCGGCCCGCGTACGAAAGGCTCGCCGACTGGGCGGTGGGTCTGCTGCGCGGTGACTTCGGCACCTCGCTGACCTCGGGCCGCCCGGTCGGCCAGTACATCTCCGACGGCTTCGGCCCGACCCTCCTGCTGGCCGCGCTCACCGTGACCCTGCTCGTGCCGATCGGCTTCGGCCTCGGCGTGCTCGCCGCCCGCCACGAAGGGCGCCTCGCCGACCGGCTGATCAGCTCCGCCACGCTCGCCGTGTACGCGGTGCCCGAGTTCGCCCTCGGTGTGCTGCTGGTGAGCGTCCTGGCACTGCGGCTGGGCTGGCTGCCGCCGACCGCCGTCGGCTACGGCACCGACCTGCTCGGCCACCCGGCCGCACTCGTCCTGCCCGTACTGGTCCTGCTCTCCCGCCCGGTCTGCTCCCTGTCCCGACTGGTGCGGGCCGGCATGATCGACGCGCTCGCCTCCCCCTACGTCGCCCAGGCCCGCCGCTACGGCATCTCCGGCGCCCGCATCCGCTACACCCACGCCCTGCCGAGCGCCCTCGCCCCCGCCGTCCAGCAACTCGCCCGCACCATCGACTGGCTGCTGTGCGGCGTCATCGTCGTGGAGGCGCTCTACGTGATCCCGGGACTCGGCACGGTGCTGCTCAACGCCGTCGCCGAACGTGACGTGCCGGTGGTCCAGGGGCTCGCCGTGGTGTTCGGCGTGCTGACCGTCGTACTGAATCTGGGCGCGGATCTCGTAGCCCACCGGCTCGCGCCTCGGGCGGGGGTGGCCGCATGACGACACGACGCGGCGCCCGCTTCGCCCTCGGTCTGGCGGTCATCGCCGTGCCCCTCGTGCTCGCGCTGCTGGGTCCGCTGTTCGCCGGCGAACCAGGGCCGCGGACGGCGTCCTTCACCGTCGGCGACGGTCACTGGCTCGGCACCGACTTCGTGGGCCGGGACGTGTGGCAGCAGGTCCTGCACGGGGGCCGGCCGGTCGTGCTGACCGCCCTCGCCGCGACCGTCCTGGCGTATCTCGTCGCGCTCCCCGTCGGCCTGATCGGTGCGCTCACCCATCGGCGCTGGCTGGAGGAGCTGCTGATGCGCCCCCTGGACGTCCTGCTCGCCGTCCCCTCGCTCCTGTTGATCCTGCTGGCCGCCACCGTGTTCTCCCCCGGTCCTGTCGGCGTCGCCCTGCTGGTGGCGCTGGTGAACACACCCGACGCGGCACGGCTCGTACGTGCCGCCGCCGCGGAGGCCGCCGCCCGCCCCGCCATCGAGGCGCTGCGCATGCAGGGCGAGACCTGGTGGCGCATGGCCGTCGGATACGTCGGCCGTTCCATGCTGCGCACCCTGGCCGCCGACGCCGGAGTCCGGCTGACCGGCGTGCTGTACCTGGTCGCCACGGCCGCGTTCCTCGGTGTCGGGGTCGCCCCGGACGCCTCCGACTGGGCGGTCATGGTCGACCGCAACCGCACCGGTCTGGTCGTCCAGCCGTGGGCCGTCATCGCGCCCGCCCTGCTGATCGTCGCCCTGACTATGGGCACCAACCTGCTGTTCGACGCCGCGCTCGCGAACGACCGCCGCCGGGGCCCGGGGCTCCCGAACGCAACGAGGATCGCCCGCGAGCGGGCAGGGAGTGAAGCACGCCCGTGAACCACACAGACGACACGACAGACCAGGCGGGCGACGCCTCCGCCGCGCCGGTGGCCGAGATCCGCAACCTGCGCGTCGAGATCGACGGCAGGGCGATCGTCGACGCCGTGAGCCTCAAGGCCCTCCCCGGCAAGGTCACCGCCCTCGTCGGCGCCTCGGGCAGCGGCAAGACCACCACCGGCCTCGCCCTGCTCGGCGAGTACCCGCCGGGCGCCCACGTCACCGGCGACGTACGCCTGGTGGGCGACGGCCTGGTCGGCTACATCCCCCAGCACCCGGCCACCGCTCTCAACCCCGCCCGCCGTATCTCCGCCCTCCTGACGGACATCGCCCGCGCCCAGGTACGCCACCTGCCCCGCGCCCGGCGCCGGACAGCGGCCCGCGCACGCGTCCTGCGAGCCCTCGCCGACGCCCAACTCCCGGACGCCGACACCCTGTTGCGCCGCTACCCGCACCAGCTCTCCGGCGGCCAGCAGCAACGCGTCGTCCTCGCCCAGGCCCTGCTGCTCGGCGCCCGGGTGATCGTCGCCGACGAACCCACCACCGGGCAGGACGCCCTGACCAAGAGCCGTGTCGTCGACCAGTTGGCGGCCGTCGCCGCACGCGGCATCGCCGTCGTGCTGCTCAGCCACGACCTGGACGTCGTACGAGCGCTCGCCGACGAGGTGATCGTCATGCGGGAGGGCCGGATCGTGGAATCGGGCCCGGCGCGGCATCTGCTGCTCGCGCCTCGACACGAATGGACCCGCGAACTGCTGTCCGGGCAACCGGCGTTCACGGAAACGGAGGGCGCGACCGGGCCCGGCCGCCCCATCCTGCGGCTACGCGACCTCACCGCCCACCACGGCGTCACGGCCCCAGTGCTGTGCGTCCCCGAACTCGACCTGCGCGCGGGCGAAAGCCTGGCCGTCGTCGGCCGCTCCGGAAGCGGCAAGACCACCCTCGCCCGTTGCCTGGCCGGACTCCACCGAGACCACGACGGCGAGATCCTCCTCGACGACACCCCGCTGCCACGCAGCCTGCGCGACCGCACCCGCGCCCAACTGGCCGCCGTGCAGTACGTCTTCCAGGACGCACGCGCCGCCTTCGACGAACACCGACCTGTTCTGCACCAGATCGCCCGCACCGCGATCCGCCTGCGCGGCACCACGACGGCCGCCGCGACGCAGGAGGCCCTGACCACACTGACCGGCCTCGGCCTCCCCGAGGACCTGGTCCGCCGACGCCCCGGACAGCTCTCCGGCGGCGAACTCCAGCGCGCGGCTCTGGCCCGCGCCCTGCTGGCCCGTCCCCGCGTCCTCATCTGCGACGAGATCACCTCCGGCCTCGACCCGGTCACCCGCCGGGGCATCCTCGCCATCCTCACCACCTTGCTCCACGACCGCGACGACCTCTCCCTCGTCCTGATCACCCACGACCTGGACACCGCCGCCCTGGCCCACCGCATCGCCGTCCTGGACGCCGGTGAACTCGTCGAACAGGGGCCCGCCCAACGGGTTCTCACCGCGCCCGGTCACCCGTTCACCAGGTCGCTCATGGAGACGACGACACGGCTGGGGGCGGGAACGGGTGCCTGAGGCGCGCCTGTTCGCCGTAGCGATACTTCACGTCACACGAGCGACTCGTCCGCCATGATCCGCTCCAAGGATCGTCGGCCCATCCGGCTCATGGCCGGGTTGCTTTTGACGTAGTACCAGACCAACCCCATCGCTTGAGCGAACGCCCACGCCTTGCCTCGCTCCCATTCAAGGTCGCCGCTACCCAGGTGATCACGGAGCACCTGCCGCGGTCCGGCCTCGAGCAAATGCCACGCACTCACCAGATCCAGCGAAGGGTCAGCCGGCGCGAAGCCGCCGACGTCGAGAACTCCGGCGATCCGATCAGCGGACACGAGCACGTTGCCGGGAATCAGATCGCAATGAGCCATGACGTCCTCAGCCGCGCCTCGCGGAAGATCACGCAAAGTCGTCCAGATGCGGCGCAGTTGAGGAACATCCAGGAGCTGCTCACTGTGACGGAAACAGGTCTCCATCCACGCGTCATGGGACCGCAGATCGCCACCACGGCCGGTGCCGGCGAACGTGCGGCCCTGGGTGTCGATCGCCCGCAGGTCACCGATGAGATCCGCCAAGTCACGGGCGAACGCCGAGGATTCACCCGGGTCCTCGTCGGCGGCCACGACGCCGGGCAGCCACGTCTGCACGGACCACGGAAGCGGGTAGCCTGCCCCGGGTTCACCCAGTGCGACCGGCTCGGGTGTGGGGAAACGCGTGCGACCCGCCAGTTCGCTTGCCGCCTCCGCTTCGGACTCCAGCGAGCGCCGCGTCGACTCGACGTCCGCGGACTCAAGAGGGAATCGGGCCGTGAACCGATCACCGATACGGAAGATGGCGTTGACCGTGCCCTGCGAGTCAATGCTCCTGACCGGCAGACTCCGCCACTCAGGAAACTGCTGCTCCACCAACGTACGCACCGTCTCAGGTGACACCGTCAGCTGGTTGGCGTGCATCTTCATGGTGGAAGCATTCGCGTCACGATCTTCAACGGCAACCCATTTCTCGTGCCGAGATCACGGCGCAATCCCGCCGCCTCGCAGCCCACCCCACGGAGCCGCCCGGGTGCCGCCGGACGGTCACAACGGTGTGCGCAGTGAGGTGCGGCCGTCTCGCCAGGCGGTGAGGAGGTGGGTGCCGAGCCTGTTCTCGACCCATTCGGTGGCGTCGACGCCGAAGGCGATGTCCTCGTCGAGGGTGGGTTCGGACGCGAGGAGACCGCCGACGACCTCCCGGCGGACGATCTGCTCGTGGACCGCGTCGGCCTCGACGTGCTCGGCGTAGAAGTGGACGGCGGCAGGGCCCGCGCCGACGCGTTGCAGGCCCTGGGCGAGACGTCGTGAGCCGGGCGACGAGGTGGTCTCCACGGCTGCGAAGTGGCCCACCAGCGCTCCGCGCAACGCTCGGTGGAGTCCGAACAGGGACATGAGGTTGACGATCGTCAGCATTTCCGCGACGGCCGTGTCGACGTAGTGTCCGTAGGCGGTGTCCAGGTCGAGGTCCGCCATGAGGTCGGCGAACAGCCGGGCGTGGATGCGCTCGGGCCGTCCGGCGCCGAACTCGTCGTACTCCACTGCGACCATCGCGGCCTTCGCGCGGCCTGTCAGGCGCGGTATGACCCAGGCGTGCGGGTCGGCTTCCTTGAGGTGGTAGAGGGAGCGTTGGGCCGCGTACTCGCGGAACTGCCACAACTCTCCGCTTTCCTTGAGGAATTGGGAGGGCCCGTCGGGCTCGACGGGTTCCACGAGGAGTTCCGCCAGCGCGTCTTCCGCCGTTCGCGGCGGGCCGGCGTCGGTGCGGAGCGCGGACAGGAAGCGCTCTTCCATCTGTGCTCGCAGCCGCAGCAGAGCGGGCTCCCACTCCCATGCGGGGTCCACGCCGGCGAAGCCTTGGTAGTGCAGTTCGTAGCAGAGGTAGAGGGCCAGTTGCAGATCGTCCCCGTACGGGTCGGCGTGCGCCGCTGTCACCCGCTGCGGCAGTGGCGTCCCGGCGGGACGGGTCAGGGCCTGGAGGACCGTGCGGGAGAGTTCGCCTCTGCCGCGCGGCAGGACGGGGCCGGTGGTGTGGTCAGGGGCGGCGGGTGCGGTGGTGGTCATGCGGTCCGCCTCTTGTCCCGGGAACGGTGGCTGGTGTCGCACCAGGGGTAGGTCCGGCTGCGTCGGCAGACGCAGAGCGCGACGGTGAACCGGTCCGATCGCACGGTGCTCCCGTCGTCCAGTACGACCTCGACCGGTCCTTCGACGAGCATCGGCCCGTCGCTCGTCAGCGTGACGCGGCGTGATGGCTCAATGGGTCCGTTCGGCACGGATGATCACCAGCTCTTCCTTCTCCTCGTCGGCGTCGACCAGCCCCTGCTCGCGTAGCCAGGCCTCGCGCGAGCGGAGCACGGGGCCGAAGGGCACCAGTCGCCGGTCGGACACCCGGGCGGTGAGTCCGGACCGCTCCAGGGCGGCCAGGCTCGGCGCGATGCCGCACAGGGCCGAGTGCACGAGCAGCAGCACACCGCCGGGGCGCAGCGACATGTGCGCGCCACGGCATATCCGGTCCAGCAGGAGACGTCCGTCGGCACCGGCGTCCCACGCCACCGCGGCCTGGCGGCGACTCGGGACGGCTCCAGGGGTCGGGACGTAGGGCGGATTGCTCACGACGAGGTCGAACCGACGTCCGACGACCGGGCCGAACAGATCACCCTGGAGAACTTCGACGGGCAGGCCGGCCAGCCGGGCGTTGAGCCGGGTGGCCAGGACCGCCCGGTAGGTGGTGTCGACGGCGGTGACCTGCGCGCCACGCCGGGCCGCTGCCAGGGCGAGCGCCCCGGCCCCGCTTCCCACGTCGAGGACAGCGGCTCCCGCCGGCACGTGCTCCCGGTCCAGGGCCTGGGTCAGCAACTCGGTGTCCTGCTGTGGCGTGTACACCCGCCACGGGGCCAGCACCGAGCCGGCCTCGCTGTCGTTCCGCGCTGTCATACCGAGCACATCTCCACCTCGCAGCCCGCGCCCCGAGCGTGTCAACGGACGCACCCGTCGGGTGGCTCCATGCGCAGGGGCGCCTCACAGGCGAACCCTTGTGGGCACACCCGACCAATGCGTCGCTGCTTCGAGTGCCCTGCGGAACAGACCTCACACGACACAACGGACACTCCCGCGATCATCCAGGCCGCAGAATGCCGAGTGGCTCGTGGCTCGGGCAGCGCGCGACGGGTACGGGACGCGTCCCGCCGCTCCGGTGGGAAGGGGCGGCAGGGACTCGGCAGCAACAGGGTGGTTTCGCGTATCCCGTCGCCGTGGGGGAACCCGGCGGCCATGAGTACCAAGGCAGGAATCACGGGATCGTACTGGCTGGAGACCGCACCTCCCAGCGAGCCGTCCGCTCCCCCGCCGTCGCGTGATCTCTCCGTCGACGTCGCGGTGGTCGGTGGCGGCATCGCGGGGCTCAGTACGGCCTGGGAACTGACCCGGCAGGGTCGCGAGGTGGCCGTGCTGGAGGCCGGGCGGCTCGCCGCCGGGGTCACCGCCGGCACGACTGCCAAGCTGACCGCCCTGCACACGCTGGTCTACGACCATCTCCGTCGCACCCGCGGCCCCGAGGGCGCACGGTTGTACGCGCGCTCCCAGTCCGCCGCGATCCGGCACGCCGCCGAGCTGGTGGAGGAGCTGGGCATCGACTGCGAGTGGGAGGAGGCGGCGGCCTTCACGTATGCCGAGGACCCGCAGGGTGTGGCGCAGCTGCGGGCCGAGGCGGTCGCGGCGCGCGAGGCGGGTCTGCCGGCCGACTTCGTCACGGAGACCGACCTGCCCTTCCCGGTGGCCGGCGCGGTCCGGGTGACGGGCCAGGCCCAGTTCCACCCGCGGAAGTACCTGCTGGCGCTCGTGGACGACCTGCGCCGGCGCGGCGGTGCCGTGTACGAGGGCACCCGGGTCGTGGGCCTCAGCGAGGGCGAACCCTGCGTGCTGACGACCGATGCCGGGGTGTCGGTGCGGGCCGGCGAGGTCGTGGTCGCCACGCACTATCCCGTGTTCGACCGGGCCCTGCTCTTCGCGAGACTGTCTCCGAGGCGGGAGCTGGTGGTGGCCGGGACCGTCGACGAGGCCCTGGCCCCGCGCGGCATGTACATCACTCCTGAGCAGAACACCCGGTCGGTCCGCAGCGCGCCGTACGGCGACGGCAAGCGCCTGCTGATCGTCACCGGGGAGCACTTCACCCCCGGTGCCGCCGACGTGGAGGAGCGCTTCGCCCGGCTGTCCGCCTGGGCCGAGGACCGCTTCCCGGGCCTCACGCTCACCCATCGCTGGGCCACCCAGGACAACGACTCCACCGACTCCGTGCCGCTGATCGGACCGCTCCACGCCCGCAGCCGGCACACCTACGTGGCCACCGGGTTCGGCGGCTGGGGGCTGAGCGGCGGCATCATGGCGGGCGGCCTGCTCAGTGACCTCGTGCGCGGACGCGAGTGCGAGTGGAGCGGTCTCTACGATCCGCGCCGCCTGGCCTCCGTGGTCCGCGAAGGCGGGTCGTTCCTGAAGCATCAGGCTCACGTGGCCCGGCACTTCGTCGGCGACCGGTTGCCGACGCCGACGGGCCCGGCACCGGAGGACATCCCCCGCGGCGAAGGGGCCGTGGTTCGGAGCGGCGGCCGGCAATGCGCCGTGCACCGAGACGAGGACGGTCAGCTGCACGCGGTCTCGGCCCGCTGCACCCATCTCGGCTGCATCGTGGCCTTCAACCGCGCGGAACAGGCATGGGAATGCCCGTGCCACGGCTCCCGCTTCGCCCCGGACGGACAGATCCTCCAGGGGCCCGCGGTTCGGCCGTTGGAGAAGCGCGACATCTGACCGAACCACCCTCACGAACTTGCCCGGGGCGACTGTCCGTGCCTGCGCACCGGGAAGGTCGCGTGAAAAACTGGGGAGAACGCTTGTCCAAGCGATGCGAAGCGGAGGGCCACATGGACTGGAGCCGGTTCGCGCAGCAGATGGCGTCGATGGCGCGGGGCCTGCTGGCGCAGGAATCGGTCAACGCGACGCTCGAGCGGATCACCGCATCGGCCACCGAGCTGGTCGACGGCTGTGACGCAGCCGGCATCCTGGTCCTGCACGACACCAAGGTGGAGACCCTCGCCCCGACCCACCGGCTGGTCACCGACAACGACCTGCTTCAGCAGCAGCTGGGGGAAGGCCCGTGCTTCGACACCGCTCGCAGCACGCGGGGCGAGCGGGTCTTCCGCATCGCCGACCTCAGCGGCGAGAACCAGCGCTGGCCCACCTTCGCCCCGCAGGCCCACGCTCTCGGGGTGGGCAGCATGATGGGCTTCCTGCTGTTCACCGACGACGAAGACTTCGGCGCGCTGAATCTCTATTCCCGTAAACCCGGCGCGTTCACCGAGGCCAGCGAGGTGGCCGGCTGGCTGCTGGCGTCACATGCGGCGATCGCCTTCTCCAGCGCCCGCACCCATGCCCAGATGGAACACGCCGTCGCCACCCGCCACATGATCGGCGAGGCCATGGGCATCCTCATGGGCAGCCGCCATCTCACCGAGGACGAGGCGTTCGACGTGCTGCGCCGCTACTCCCAGGAGAACAACATCAAGCTCCGCGAGGTCGCCCGCCTCGTCTGCGAACAGGGCAGCCCGCCCTGATCCCTCCCCGGCGGCTCCCCCAGCTCTGTCTTGAACCAGAGGAGCCTGGACCGGACCAGCCCCCAAGGGGAACGTCGCTGAACCCAGCCTGCCTACCAAGTGCCCTGCTCGACTGGCCCGACACGTCAACAGGCACAGCGAAGGGCGGGCACCGGCAGAACGCCGGTGCCCGCCCCTGTGTGCCGCGGAGTTTCGGTCAGGCTCGGTGCTCTCCGTAATATCCACCGACCTGCTCGTGGTAGCCGGGATCACCGATGTGCTTGTCCTTGTCGAATTCGGGGGAGTTCTTGATCTCCTCCTTGGTGCGGCCGACGTGGACCGTCCGCTCCGCGATGTCGATGGACGAGATGACTCCGGCGGGGAGAAGAACCGTCTTGCCGAAGATCCACACTCCGGTGTCGACCACGATGAACGCGGCCCCGACGTCCTCCGAGTGCTTGTCGACCTTGCCGATCGAGCCGTCGCTCGCCTCGACCTTGAATCCGGTCAGGTCCGTCCCCGTCTGGTGACCCGACTCGGGCGGGTAACCCCACATGTTGTCCATCATACAAACCTCCCCTTATAGCGCGTGAATACCGAGGAAACCCCCGTCCGGTATTTCGGTGGGCGGCCCCTCGGCAGGGCGAGTGCCCGCCGTTTCCCGCCCCACACCATTTTCCATTTCGAATATCTCGGCATCAGGCGCCAGGAAGTACAAGAATCAACACAGTCGCGTCGATTCACGTTTCCGTCAGCGGCGGCGCAGAATCAGGACGACAGCGACGATGACAATGATGACGACGACAGTACCCAGACCTATGTACACGGCTTTCTCTTTCCTCCAGGGAGCGGCATCCATCGGTGCCGCAGAAGGCCGAGTGCCCCCGTCAATTGTTTTCAGCCCCGTTCGGGCGCGGCATGAGGTGTGGGAGCCGCCGTCCGTCGCGTGGCCACGGCTCCCACACCGTCATCGAGCGACGTAGCCGCCGTCGACGGGGAGGGCGACGCCTACGACGAAACCGGCTCCCGGACTGCACAGCCACAGGACCGCCTGGGCGATCTCCTCGGCCGTACCGAGGCGGTTGATGGGCTGGTTGGCCTCGGCCTCGGCGCGGTCGAGATCACCCTTGGCGATCATGTCGCTGACCATCGGGGTGTCGATGGTGCCGGGGCAGATGGCGTTGATACGGATGCCGCGCGGGGCGTACTCCAGGGCCGCGCTCGTGGTCAGGCCGATCACGCCGTGCTTGGAGGCGTGGTAGGAGGCTCGGCCGGGAAGGCCCACCAGGCCGCCGAGGGAGGAGCAGTTGACGATGGCCCCGCCGCCCTGGGCACGCATGTGCCGCAGCTCGTGCTTCATACAGGCCCACACACCACGCAGATTGATGGCGTTGACCCGGTCGAACCGCTCGGCGGGTTCCTCGGCGGCGTCGCTGGCCGGGATCTGGATGCCGGCGTTGTTGTAGGCGAAGTCCAGACGTCCGAAGGTCTCCACCGTGCGGTCGACCGCGGCCGCCACCTGGTCCTCGTCGCTGACGTCGCAGGTGAGGGCGAGTGCTCGGTGACCGGCGTCGGTGAGTTCCTTGACGGCCGCGTCCAGAGCGGCTTCGTCGATGTCGGTGAGGGCGACGGCGGCCCCCGACTCGGCGAAGGCCCGGGCGGTCGCCAGGCCCATGCCCGAGCCGGCGCCGGTGACGAGGGCGACCTGGCCGGTGAAGTCGTAGGTGGGGTTCACGTGCGTTTCTCCCGTCGAGAGTGAGCCACGTCAGGAGGCGGTTTCGATGGTGACCTTGGTGGCGGTGGCGAGGCGTTCGGTGTCGCCGTTCATGTGGCCGAGGATGATCAGGCCGGCGTCGCGGGAGCCGCTGCCTCGGTAGTAGAGCGCCAGGTTGCCCCAGGGCGCGTAGTACGCCAGGTCACCGGGCTTGGCTTCGGCGGCGTCCGGGGCGCCGGAGGTGGACAGCCGACGCGGCAGGTCAGCGATCTTCTCGGTCTCGTGGAAGTCGCTCAGGTCCAGCGTGAGCGGGAGCAGGGCGGCGAAGTCGCGGGCCGTGGCGCTGTCGTTCAGGGTGGCGTCGACCCGGTGGCCGTCGATGGTGAGCCGGAGGTTCATGGCGGTGCCCTTGTCCTCGGAGGGTGAGGCTGGTGCCGTCGCCGTCGCCGTCGCCGTCGCCGTCGGCGTTCGCTGTGAAGCGGAAGCGGAAGCGGACGCGGACGCGGACGCGGACGCGGACGCGGACGCGGACGCGGACGCGGACGGCGCGGAAGACGGGGACGGGGACGGGGACGTCTCATCGGTACAGGCGGTGACCGCCAGCAGTAAGGCGGCCGGTACGGTGCGTGCAAGAGTGGAACGCGTGGTCATGCTCACGGCACCCTCCGGGGGCGTCAGTCGGGCAGGGGCTCGGCGTAGTGGCGGAAGCCGTCGCGCTTGAGGTGGATGTCGTACAGGCGGGCGGCCAGCACCTCAGGGCTGCTGTGCTCGGCGTCGGGGCGGATGGCTCCCGGGATGATCAGCTGGGCGGCGTGGATGTTCTCCGGGGCGAGCGCGTCGTGGAGCATGCGGGCGTAGGCGCTCTCGGCGGCGAAGGCGACCGAGGTGCCGGCGACCTTGGGGTTGGGGCGTACGGCGCTGCCGCCGTTGACGAACAGCAGCGTGCCGTGGCCGAGTTCGCGCATGCCGGGCAGGACGGCGTTCACCGCGGTGACCGGGCCCTTGACGGAGAAGGCGAGCGGCGCTGAGAGATCGTCGGCGGTCGTCTCCAGGACCGGCTTCATGAAATCGGCGCGAGGGACGGGGCTGTACTGCAGGATCTCGATGGGCCCCAGGGCGGCCGCCGCCGCGTACAGGGCCGCGTCCAGTGACTCGATGTCGAGGACGTCGGCGGTGAAGCCCTGCGCCCGGATGCCGTCGCGGGCCAGCTCGGCGGTCAGTGCGTCCAGCTTCTCGGCGTTGCGGGAGATGAGGGCGACGGTGTGTCCGGCGGTGCCGAAGCGGCGGGCGGTGGCGAGCCCGAGGCCGGGGCCGGCACCGATGAGTGCGAAGGTCGTCATGGGGAGTCCTTGTGGGTGGAAGGGCTTCGCTCGGGCTTGCGGGGACATGGCCGGTCCGGCGCTCGGGATCGCCGCGCAGGCCGCTCGATGTCGAGCCTCACACGCCGGGGCAAGAGCCAAAAGTGGAGAAGGACATCCGGGGAGGGAGCCATCCTGGGTCAAAACTCTCCCTCCTTCCTCAGTTGCGATCGATGCCATGCTGAACGGCATGACCGGCAATGTTCCCCTCAACGAGCTGGGAGAGTTCCTCAAGAAGCGCCGCGCCGAGCTGAGCCCGCGCACTGTCGGCCTGCCCGACAACGGCGGCCCCCGCCGGGTCGCCGGGCTGCGCCGCGAAGAGGTCGCCCAGCTCGCCAGCATCAGCACCGACTACTACACGCGTCTCGAGCAGGGCCGTATGCAGGCGTCCGCGCCCGTGCTGGACACGCTCGCCCGAGTGCTCCATCTCGACGACGACGAACGCGGCTATCTCTTCCAGCTCGCCGGCAAGACCACCACGCGCGCCCGCAGCCGGGGGCGGCAGAAGGTCCAGCCGCAGTTGCAGCGGGTCCTGGACGATCTCACCGCCACCCCGGCCATCGTGCAGGGCCGGCGCGGGGACATCCTGGCCTGGAACGCATTGGCCGCCGCCCTGGTCACCGATTTCTCCCGGATCCCCGAGAGGCACCGCAACTACCCGCGGATCAGCTTCACGGATCCGGCCATGCGCACGCTGTACGCGGACTGGGAGACCTCCGCGCGGCTCGCCGTGGCGCAGTTGCGGATGGAAGCCGCGCAGTATCCGGAGGACCCCCGCCTCATCGAGCTGGTCGGTGAACTGTCCCTGCGTGACAAGCAGTTCGCCCAGTGGTGGGGCGACCACCGGGTCGCTGCCCGCACGGTGGGCACGAAGACGCTCAACCACCCGGTGGTCGGCGAACTCGTCCTGGACTGGGACACCTTGACCGCCAACACCGACCCGGACCAGCACCTCACCGTCTGGACGGCCGCACCCGGTTCCCCCACCCACGAGCGGTTGCGCATTCTCGCCTCCTGGGCCGCCGACCAGAATCTGCCGGCCTCTCCCTCGGTCGCCTGACCACGGAGACCGTGTCTGTCGCCGGGCAGACAGCCCGACCTGCCGGTGGATATAGGAAGATTTAACCCTTTCATTCGGCTTTGACCTTTCTTTGTGGAACAAGCGTGAATGTTGCGTAATCATCCCAAGAGGCTTCCTTGAAGGGTGTTTTGTCGGGATGACATATATGACCGCCGGTTCGGCGAATCTGCCCGCAGCGTTCACGAGTTTCGTCGGGCGGCGGCATGAGGTCGCGGAGATCCGCCGTCTGCTGGGCGCGGAGCGGCTGTTGACGCTCACCGGTGTGGGCGGCGTGGGCAAGACGCGGCTCGCGCTGGCGGCGGCCGCCGACTTGGTGAAGGCCTTCCCGGACGGGGTGTGGCTGGTGGACCTGGCCCCGACGCACGGCCCCTCGGCCGTGGCGGCCACCGTGGCGGGTGCGCTGCGGATGCCGGATCTCGGCTCCCGTCCCGTCATCGACCAGCTCACCGCCTACCTGGCACGGCAGCGGACACTACTGATCCTGGACAACTGCGAGCACCTGATCGCCGCTTGTGCCGAACTTGCCCAGACGCTTCTGTCCGCCGCACCGGAGCTGCGCATCCTGGCGACGAGTCGTCACACACTCGGCGTGACCGGCGAACATGTCCTGGCCGTTCAGCCACTGCCGCCGGACGAGGCGGCCGAACTGCTGCGGGACCGGGCCACGGCCGTGCGCCCGGGATTCGCCGTCGGCCCGGCGAACAGCGCTGAAGTCCTGCGGCTCTGCGCCGACCTGGACGGACTGCCGCTGGCGATCGAACTGGCCGCCTCCCGGCTGCGGAGCTTCACCGTCGAACAGTTGGCGGACCGGCTCGAGGACAGGTTCGCGTTGCTGACCGGGGGCAGCCGGACCGCACCGCGCCACCAGCGCACCCTGCGCGGAATGATCGAGTGGAGCTACGAGCTGTGCTGCCCGACAGAGCGGCTGCTGTGGAGCCGGCTGTCCGTCTTCACAGGTGGTTTCACCCTGGAGGCGGCCGAGGCGGTCTGCGCCGGCGAGGGCATCGCCCGGCGCGAGGTACCGGATCTGCTCGATCGGCTGGTCGCCCAGTCCGTCGTCCTGACCTGTGAGGTGGAGGGCCTGCCGCGCTATCGGATGCTGGAACTCGTCCGGCACTACGGCAGGGAACGGCTCACGGACTCCGGGGAACAGCACCAACTGGGCGTGCGGCATCAGGACTTCTTCCTCGGCGTGGCCGAGCGCGCCAACCGGGACTGGTACGGTCCCGGCCAGGTGGAGAGCCTGGCCATGCTCCGTGCCGACCACACCAACCTGCTGGCCGCACTGGAGTGGGACGCCGATCCTCGGATCCGGCTCCGGCTGGTATCGGCGCTCAACTTCCACTGGTGCGTGGGAGGTTTCCTCAGTGAGGGGCGCCGCCGCTTCGAACAGGCACTGGCGGCCGGCCCCGAGCCCACGTCCGAGCGCGCCTGGGCACTGCTCGGCGCGACCTGGGTGGCGCAGAACCAGGGCGACCTCACGACGGCCGACCGCTGGATGGACGAGGCGGAGCACCTGGGCGAGGTGCTGGACGACACGGCGGTCCGGACCACGGCGTCGGGGCTTCGCGGGGTCTCGGCGCATTACCGGGGACGACCGGAGGAGAGCCTCGGCCGCTACGAGGAGGCGCTGGCCGTGATGACGGCACTCGGCGACGAGCGCGAGGCCACCTCCTGGCTGCTCGCTCTGGCCTGCGGGCAGGCCTACGCCGGTGATCCCCGCGCACCCCTGACCAGCGCCCGGCTGATCGCCTCCAGCGAGGCGAGCGGCGAGCGATGGGGCCGTGGGCAGGTGCTCATGGCTCTGGGTCACGGCGCCTGGGACCGGGGCGACCGGGAGGCGGCCGAGGCGCTGACCAGGTCCGCGCTGGAGTGCATGCGGGGCTTCAACGACTACGCGATGGTCGCGCGGATGCTGGAACTGCTCGCCTGGGCCACCGCCGCTGGCGGCGCACCTGCCCGGGCGGCCGGACTGCTGGGCTCGGCGGACGCCCTGTGGCGCGATGCCGGCACGTCGATCGCCGCGTTCGGTCCGCAGATGGCCGGACATCACCTGAGCTGCGAGGAGGCGGCCGTCGCGGCTTTGGGCCGTGCGGCCTACGCCGCGGCGTTCACGGCGGGCGGCCTGCACGGCACCCCCGACCGGGCCGTCGGCTTCGCCCTGGCCGCCGGGGAGGGTTCCGGCGCGGACACGGTCGCCGCAGTCGGCGGCGGCGCCCCCGCGGTCGGCTCGAACGACGCCGACTGCCCGCTGTCCCGCCGGGAGCGGCAGGTCGCGTCGCTGGTGGCCAAAGGGTTGAGCAACCGGCAGATCGCCGCCGAGCTGGTGCTGTCACCGCGTACGGCCGACCGCCATGTCGAGAACATCCTCGGCAAACTCGGCTTCCGCTCACGGGCGTCGGTCGCGGCCTGGTGGGCGGAGAAGCAGGCGTCGTAGGAGCCGTACGGGAGGGGCCCGGAACGTCCGGGCCCCTCCCGCTCCAGGTGTCACGGCTTGTGTGGTGCGGTCACTCCGAGTGGAAGACCGGGCCCCAGCCGTCGGTGCCGGCCAGGTACTTCGCGGCGGTGTAGTCGGTGGCCTCGGAGTCGGACATCTGCGGGGCGTTCGCGCCCACGCCCGCGCCGGGGCCGGTGTTCTGGTACTCCTTGAAACGGGCCTGCGTCCAGGAGTAGTCGGTGGTCATGTCGGTCCACGGGTGCGCGGCGGTGACACCGGAGTTGATCGTGGTGTTGCGGATCACCGCCTGCGGGGAGGCGGTCGCGGTGTTGTGCCAGGGCCGGCCCAGGTACATCGTGTTGGCCGGCACCCCGTTGGTGTAGATGGTGCTGTGGGTGATGAGGATGCCGTACTTCTTGCTCTCGTCGGTGTTCGGAGCCAGCACCGTGCCGCCGACCCAGTTGCGCATGGCGATGTTGCAGCCGTCGAACACCGCGGTCGCGTTGCCGAAGATGAAGTCGATGTTCCCCTCGATGTAACTGCCGACGAAATACTGCCGGTTCTGGTCGGTGGGGACGGGTGACTTCGCCAGGACGGTGTCCTGGCTGCTGATGATGCGGTCCTGGGTGTAGATCTGCCGGTCGCCCTCGGCAGCCAGCGCTACGGCCTGCGTCTCGTACGGGCTGATCTCCGGGTGGGCCTTGGGATCGAAGGTGTTCTGGATGGTGAGGTTGGCGACGGTGACGTCGTGGGCCTTGATGGTGGCCACGGCGCTGCCCTCGGTGCCGTAGGGCGTGCCGTCGGGCTTGAGCATCCCGTGCGCCCGGTCGCCGGTGATGACGACGTCGGCGGCGTTGCCGCTGGCGCCCCGGATCATCAGGTAGGGCTTGCTGGACGGCACGGTGATCGTCTCGTTGTAGGTGCCCGGCTCGATGGAGATCGTGTACGCGCCCCCGTCGGTGGGCAGTGCGTCGATCGCGCCCTGCACGGTGTCGTAGTCGCCGGAGCCGTCGGAGGCGACCACCAGGGTGTCGCTGTTCGCGAGGTGCCGCCTGCTGGAGTATCCGGGGTAGCCGTTGGCGACCATCATGATGCGGGCGTAGTCGCGGGCGAGGTTGAGCGAGAGCTCGACGATGTCACCGAAGCCGTTGCGGAACCAGCCCGTCAGCGGGATGGGCGTCTGGTCGCTGCCCGCGAGCTGGACCTGCCGCAGCCGCTCGCTGAGCTGGCCCCAGTCGGTCTCCTGATCGACGAGATGCGGGTCGAGCCGCGTCTCCACGGCGTACGAGTCGGTGCCGGTGGAGCTGAACCCCTGCTGGGCGATCGTGTCCTGGATGCCGCGGAACCTGGCGGCCTCGGAGACGAACTGGGCGAAGTACACCAGCGCCGCGGCCATCGCCACGTCGTTGCTGGACTTCCACAGGCTCATGGCGTGGGCCTCGGTGGCGATCCTGCTGAACACCATGGTCGTACGGTCGACCTGGCCCTCGCGTTCGAGGGAGCCGTAGTCCGACCCCGCGAGCAGCTGCAGCGCGTCGCTTGCCTGGGCGCCCGGTATCCGGGCCTCCGACGACGGACCGATGTAGCGGTAGCGGCCGGTGCTGTCGTACCAGCCGACCAGGTACAGGTCGCTCGTGCGGAACCGCAGACGGAGCTCGTGTCCGTCCTCGGTGTAGATGACGGCCTCGGTGGCGCCGACGGAGTTGGGGTTGGTGTGGTCGATCAGGTCGGTGGTGCCCTCGACCGTGTTGTCGACGTCCTGGGCCTCGAAGTCGACGTTCTCGCGGAGCTGGGCGAGGAACGACAGGTAGTTGGCGGTGGTGGCGCCGTTCTCCGTGTCGAGCCGCAGGATCGGGGTGCCGGGCGCCGCCATGGCGGGCTGGGCGGTGATCAGGGCACCGCCCAGCGCTCCGGCCAGGAGGGCTGCGGACGTCACCGCGGCGACGAGGGCCAAGACCCATCTGGGTCTGCTGCGGGCGGGGTCCGGGAGCGTGGTGGTCATCGGACCCCCTGCGTGTCATGGGCAGCCATGGGACTCTTTGCTTTCCTTCGGTGTTCCGAGAGGAAGCGCCCTCTAGGCAGAGAGCGCTTTCTCCACGAGACACGTGATGGGTGGGAACACAAAGAATTTCGTGATCATGCGAGGGTCGGCATGCGTGGAACTACCCATTCCGCTACCCAGGACGAGACGGGCGTCGGCCGGCGGGCTACCGGACGAGGATCTCGGCGAGCTGGAGGCGGTACTTGCCCGACTCGTCCGAGGCGGGTGTGCCCAACCTGGTGGTCCGCAGGCGCAGGTAGCGGCCGGTGGCTGAGGTGAGCGTGTAGGTCTGGGCCGCTCCTGCCGGATTCGCCTGCCCGGTGACCGTGCGGGCGGTGGTGTACGACGTGCCGCCGTCGGCCCGGGTCTGGAAGGTGAAGTCGGCCGGGAAGCCCGCCGAGCCGCCACCGGCCCCACTCGTGTCCGTGCGCGGGTAGAGGGTGACGGAGCCGATCGCGCGGTCGGTGCCGAGGTCGATCTCGATCCAGACCGGCGTGCGGCTGACGTCGGCGGACGGGAAGTCGATGCTGGTGAAGCCCTTGGCGCCGGTCACGCTGGTGGTGGTGCCGTCCAGGACCCGTGTCTTGCCCCAGTCGCCGTTCTCCAGGGTGTAGGCGGCGGTGACGGTGGTCGCGGCGGTGGGGACGGTGAGTTCGGCGAGCTGAAGGCGGTACTTGGTGGTCTCGTCGGAGGCGGGGCTGCCGAGCCGTGTGGCCTGAAGGCGGACGTAGCGGGCGGTGGTCGTCCTGAAGCCGTACGTCTGGACGAGGCCGCCCGGGTTCGGCTGGCCCGTGACGGTGCGGACCGTGGTGTAGGACGTGCCGCCGTCCGGGCGGGTCTGGAGCGTGAAGTCGACCGGGAAGCCCGCGGTGCCGCCGCCCGCCGCCGCAGTGTCGGTGCGCGGGAAGAGGCGTACGGCGTCCAGGTCGGTGTCGGCCCCGAGGTCGACCTCGACCCAGACCGGGTTCGCGGACACGTCGGCGGACGTGAACTCGTTGCTGGTGTACCCCTTCGCCCCGCTCACGCTGGTGAGCCGGCCGTCGGTGAGCCGGCTCCTCCCCCAGTCGCCGTTCTCCAGGCTGTTGTTGCCGGTGACCGGCCTGCCCAGGGCGAGGTCGTCGAGGCGGCCCGTGCCGGTGGCCGTGAAGGTCCGGGTGCCCGGCTGCACGGTGAAGTAGACGTAGGAGGCGTCCTTTCCGTCGTAGGCCACACCGCTGACGCTGCCGGTGGCGGCGCCGTTGGCGTAGACGGTGGTGCCGCCCACGGCGATGACCGGCTGCGAGCCGCCGTAGATGGGCACGCCGACCCGGGCCGTGGTCCCGCTCGGCGAGGTGAGCGTGAGGGTGGCCTTGGTGCCGTCGCGTGTGATGCCGAAGC
This sequence comes from Streptomyces sp. NPDC001536, assembly GCF_042894505.1. NCBI lineage: Bacteria > Bacillati > Actinomycetota > Actinomycetes > Kitasatosporales > Streptomycetaceae > Streptomyces > Streptomyces sp. NPDC001536. Next base: position 171,285 of record NZ_JBIAVQ010000012.1, on the reverse strand, counting down.
GGATGTCGCCCTGGACGGTGGGCACAACGGTGTCGATCTTCGCGAGGGTGCCGGTCTGCGGGACGATCTCGTACGTCGTCCAGCCGGGCCTGGTGGGACGGACCCCGGCGGCGTACGCGGACAGCGCGTACAGCGGGCCGCCGTTCCAGGCGTGGTTGTCGGTGCCCGCGGCCTTGTCCCACACCTCCCACAGGGTGTGGCAGTCGGGGTCGGCGACCTGGGCGGCGAAGCGGTTGCGCATCCGCTCCTCGGCGACGGTGGCCGCGCCCATGAGGTACAGCGCTTCCAGGACGTAGAACTCCATGTAGGGGCTGGCGTTGAGGTGGGTGCGCAGCACCTCGGTGACCGGCCGGAAGCGGGCGGCGGGGGCCAGTCCGGCGACCACCGCGAGGGCGTTGCCGCGGTCGTCGGTGTCGCCGTTGTAGCCGGGTGAGCGGTACTCGTTCCTGGACGCGTTCCACAGCACGCGGTCGAAGTTGGACTTGATGCTGTCGCGCCGGGACTGCCAGCCGGCCACGTCACCGCCGTTGCCGCTGAGGTCGGCGAGCTTGGCGGCGGTGTCCAGGGCCAGGTAGTACCAGGAGTTGTCCAGGAGGCGGGCATCGATGTTGGAGCCCCAGTCCTCCCAGTCCCAGTCGCCTCTGCGGTGGTTGACCAGGCCGTCGGCGTCCAGGGTCCAGAGATTGAGGTACCGCTTCACCGCCGGGTAGGCGACGGTGACGGCGCTCGCGTCGCCTGTGTAGAGGTAGTACGTCCAGAACGACCACACCGAGGCGAGCATCTGCACGGGCAGTTCGGCGGTCCAGATCGTCGTCGGGACCGGCGAGTACAGGGCCCCGCTGTCCTTCTGCCAGGCGGCGAGCTGGGCGATGGCCTTCTTGCCGAGAGCGTGGGAGCGGGTGTCGAAGGTGTACAAGCCCTCCTTGAGCTGGTTGACCACATCGCCCCACCACTGGGCGCGTTCGCGGGTCGGGCAATCCATGTAGTTGTCCCGCATGTTGACGTACATGGTGCGGGCGGCCTTGGTCCACAGGGTGTCGAGGAAGGCGTCGTTGCTGCTGAAGGAGCCGGTGAAGTCGGTGTCGTAGCCGGACTCGCGGTACTTCAGGTCCAGGATGCTCACGCCCGCCGGGATCGTGTACTTGACCGCCGTGCCGCTCATCCAGGCAAGCGGCTCGAACTCCTGGACGCCGCCGGTGCAGACGTAGGTGGCGCGCACGTTGTACTGCGTGCCCGGCTCGATCCCGGTCAGGCCCGCGCCGTCGTCGTAGTGGTCGGTCTGGATGCCGATCACCGCCCCGGCCGGGGCGTCCACCTTCAGGAACGGGGTCACCTGGATGTTGGACGGCAGGGTGGCCGAGATCGCGGTGGCGCCCTGGCCGGTGGAGGGCAGCGAGGAGGCGTTGGCGTAGGACTTCAGACCGGAGTAGCGGAACTGCGGGATGGGCCGCTGGACGAGGGCGTTCCAGGGCGCGGCGCCGGCGGCACCGAAGTCGGTCGGCGCCGTCCAGGCACCGTCGTTGAAGCCGGGCGAGCGCCAGCCCGAGACGACGGCGGCGGCTCGGGCGTCGTAGAAGATGTTCGACTCGGGGAGCCGGAAGTTGACCTGTGTACCGCTGGTGTTGTTCGAGTAGCCCGGGTGGACGGTGTGCTTCCAACTGGTGTCGCTGACCAGCCGGGTGGTGGTCGAGCCGGTGGTGATGTCGGACTGGAACAGCAGCCCGCCACTGCCGCTGCTGTTGTGCGAGAAGCCCTGCTTGCCGAAGTACCACACCAGCAGGGCGACGGTGTTGGAGCCACTGGTGAGGTACGGGGCGAGGTCGACCTCGTCGTAGTAGGTGTCCGTGCGGTTCGGGCCGCGCTTGAGGCCGCCGTCGAAGACGACCATGGTGCCGTTCACCCACAGCCAGTACTTCGAGTCGGCCGCGATCTGGGTCACGGCCTTCGAGGGCGCGGAGCCGAGGGTGAACGATCTGCGGAAGGCCACCCACTGGTTCGTCGAACTCGACGGAGCCCAGATCCACTTCGCCGTCCATGAGACAGCGGCGGACGCCTCGGGCGCGAGGCCCGGCAGCGTCAGGGAGCCCAGAGTGGGAACGAGGGCCACGGCTATGGCCGAGCGCAGGGCGGAGCGGCGGGTGAGGAGGGGCATCGTGGGCTCCTGGGGAGGTGCGGTGAGCGGGGGGAGCGGGGAGGGTAGCGAGGGGTTTATGAATCGTTTCAATCGCGTTGTTGCAGCGGTGATCCTTGGGCCTGGCGCACCGGGGCGTCAATCCCCGTGCAGGAGGCATCCGAGGTGAGGGTGATCCTGCTGCGCGTAGGAACGATCTCGCCCTTCCGGCGGTCAAGTACGCGTGGTAAGCGGCACCGTGGCCGCTAGGTCACCGCCGTCAGGGGCAGTCGGACCGCCGGGGGCAGGGGCGGGGCGGCCGGCTCGGCCCGCAGGCCCTGAAGCAGCACCGCGGCGAAGCGACGTGAGGCGGCCACCGTGGTGACGGTGGAGGTGGCCCGGATGCCGCCGTTGGCCATGAGCATCATGATCAGGTCGTCCAGGACGAAGTCCGGTCGCAGAGCGCCCGCGGCCTTGGCCCGGCGGACGAGCTCCACGAGCTTGCGCAGTGCCAGCTCCCGGTCCGCGGCGAGGTCCACCGCACGCGGGAAAGCCGAGGCGAGCGCCGCGGTGAAGCCCCGGTCCCGTGCCTGCAGTTCACACGCCTTCTCGATGACCAGGCAGAAGCCACGCCAAGGGTCCGGATCGGCCAGTCCCTCGTCGACGAGGGCGGTGCAGACGGTCATCTGCTCACCGAAGGCCTCGGCGACCAGCGCCTCCTTGGTCGGGAAGTGCCGGTAGAGGGTCGCGGGGCCGACCTCGGCACGCCGAGCGATCTCACGCATCGCCACCTCCAGCCCCTGCTCGGCGAACGTCGTGCGGGCCACGGCGAGGATGCGCTCCCGGTTGTCCCGGGCATCGGAGCGCCGGGAGTGAGGCAAAGGGTTCGTCACCGCTCTCACTTTAGGGAAACGGACGGGGTGTTCCGTTAGCGTCCGAGGTCATGAGAGCACTGACCTTCTCCGAGTACGGCCCGACAAGCGTCCTCGAGATCGCCGACGTACCGGCGCCACACGCGGGGCCGGGCCAGATCCGGGTGGCCGTCCGGGCTTCGGGCGTTGCCCCCGCGGACTGTTCCCACCGTTCGGGCCGCCTGCGCGGCATCATGCCGGTGCCGCTGCCCCATGTGCTCGGCGTGGATGCCGCGGGGGTGGTCGACGAGGTCGGCGCCGGGGTCACCGGTGTCCGGCCGGGCGATGCCGTCTTCGGCATCGTCGACCTCGCGGTGCTGGGCGGTGGAAACGCCGAGTACGCCGTCCTGGCGACTTGGGCGCCGAAGCCGGACGCGCTGAGCTGGGAGCAGGCCGGTGGCGCGGCCGCGAACGTGGAGACGGCCGCGCGCACCCTCGACCTGTTGAAGGTCACCGCTGGCACCACCCTGCTGATCGAGGGCGCCGCCGGCGGGGTCGGCACGGTGGCCGTCCAGCTCGCGGTGGCCCGCGGCGCGACCGTCATCGGTACGGCCGGCGCGCACAACCACGAGTTCGTCGCGGGGCTGGGAGCGATACCGACCACCTACGGCCCCGGGCTCGGCGATCGGGTTTCCGCCCTCGCACCGGACGGTGTCGACGCCGTCCTGGACTGCGCCGGATCCGGTTCGCTGCCCGACCTGGTGGACCTCGCCGGAAGCCCGGACCGGGTGGTGACCATCGCCGACCTCGACGCCGCGAAGTACGGAGTCCACCTGTCGGCCTCGGCGGGTCCCGGAGGGGATCCGCAGGCGGTCGAAGGGCTGGCCGAGGCCGCCGCTCTCGCCGAGCAGGGCCTCTTCACCGTGCCCCTCGCGGCCACCTTTCCCCTGGAGGACGCCGCCGAGGCACACCGGCTGAGCGAGACCGGCCATGCCCGGGGGAAGATCGTCCTCACCCTCTGAGTCGACGGAGCGCTCCGGGCGGCGTCCGCCCTGATGAGAGGCTCGGTCGGCGGGCCGGCCGGACTCTGCGGGTGGCGGTCACATGCCTCGTGCGCCGATGGCGCCGTCGGGGGCGATCTCGTCGATGCGGGCCACGTCGTCAGCGGTCAGCTTCAGATCGGCGGCCGCGATGTTCTGCGCGACCCGCTCGGGGTTGCGGGAGCCGGGGATCGGGACGATGTAGTCCTTCTTCGCCAGCAGCCAGGCCAGGGCAAGCTGGGAGAGGCTGACGCCCTTGCTCTCCGCGACCTTGGTGAGCTCGTTGACCAGGGAGACGTTCTGGTCGAAGTTCTCCGGAGCCCACCAGGGGATCATGTTGCGGATGTCGCTCGGGTCGTAGTGCTCGCGGGACTGGACGGCGCCGCTGAGGAAACCGCGGGCCAGCGGGGAGTAGGCGACGAGTCCGATACCGAGCTCCTCCAGGACCGGGAAGAACTGCTCGGAGTCGTGGGCGAAGACCGAGTACTCGTGCTGGAGGACCGAGATCGGGTGCACCGCGTGGGCGCGGCGGATCGCGTCGGCATCCGTGTTGGACAGGCCGAGGTACTTGACCTTTCCGGCGTCGACGAACTCCTTCATCACGCCGACCACTTCCTCGATCGGGACCTCGGGGTCGGGGCCGTGCTGGTAGAGCACGTCGATCACGTCGGTGTTCAGGTTGCGGAGGCTGTTGTCGACGACCTCACGGATGTGGTCCGGCTTCGAGTTGGGCGCGAAGGTCGGGGTGAGGCCGAACTTGGTCGCGATGGTCACCTCGTCGCGGATGGGCGCGAGGGCGTGGCCGAGCAGCTTCTCGCCCTCTCCCCAGCCGTACATCTCGGCGGTGTCGAAGTGGTTCACGCCCAGCTCGTGGGCGCGGCGGATGGCGGTGATCGATCCGGTGTCGTCCGAGGGGCCGTAGGCGAAGGCGGTGCCCATCGCGCCGTAGCTGATCTCGGAGACGGTCAGGCCCTGGCGGCCCAGATTGCGCTGCTGCATGGAGTTGCTCCCAATAGGTTCAAACCAAACGGTTCGGTTCGAGCATACACACGTCCACCGCCTCTGCCAAACCGAACGGTTCGGTGCGGCGGTCTGGGCGTGCGGCTCCGGCGCGGGCGTCGTCGTGGTGGATGGGTATCCCGGTCGAGAGCGACGTACCGGACCCTCCGTGGGTGAGGGCCACGATCTCCGCCGTGATCGACAGCGCGGTCTCCTGGGGTGTCCTGCCCCCGAGGTCCAGGCCGATCGGTGACTTGAGCCGCCCCAGCTCCGCCTCGGTCAGCCCCGCCTCACGGAGCAGGTCCGTGCGCTGGAGGTGGGTGCGCCAGGAGCCCATGGCGCCGACGTACGCAACCGGCAGCCGCAGGGCCCGGGTCAGCAAGGGGACGTCGAACTTCGGGTCATGGGTCAGGACGCAGACGACGGCGCGCCGGTCGAGCCGCTGGGTGTCGAGGTAGCGGTGCGGCCAGTCGACGACGACCTCGTCGGCGTACGGGAAGCGTCGCGCGGTGGCGAAGGTGGGCCGTGCGTCGCAGACCGTGACCCGGTAGCCGAGGAACGCCCCGGCCTGCGCGAGCGCCGCGGCGTGGTCGATCGCGCCGAAGACGAGCATGCGGGGAGCGGGCAGGGCGCACTCCACCAGCAGCGTCAGCGGGCCGGCGCCGCTGGTGTGCGGGCCGACCTTCACCGTCCTGGTGCCTCCCGCCTCCAGGGCGGCGCGTGCCTGGGCCAGCGCCTCCCGGTCGAGTCCGGAGTCACCGAGGCTTCCGAGGTGGCTGCCGTCGTCGCGTACGGTCAGGACCTGCCCGAGCAGTTGCCCGGGGCCCTCGACGACCGTGACCAGGGCGATGGCCCGGCCCTCGGCGGCGTCCGCCAACGCGGCGCGCAGTTGCGGGCGTTGCGCGGCGTCGATGCGCTGGACGAGGACGTCGAGTTCGCCTCCGCAGGTGAGCCCGACCGCGAACGCGTCGTCGTCGCTGTAGCCGAAGCTGTGCACCGCCGCGCCGAACCCGGCGTCATCGGCCAGCAGTTCGGTGCACAGTGCGTGGACGCTGCCTTCGACGCAGCCGCCCGAGATGCTGCCGAGGGCGGTACCGTCCCGGTCGACGGCGAGCGTCGCGCCGGGTGGGCGCGGTGCGCTGCCGCGTACGGCCGTGACGGTGGCCACGGCGAGGGGCACGCCCTCGCCCTCGCCCTCGGCCTCGTCGAGGCGCTTCAGTAGTTCCTTGCCCAGTTCGAGCATGAGTGTCGTTCCTGACAGGCGTGTTGAGAGGTCAGCCCAGGAGTTTGTCGAGGGTGATGGGCAGGTCGCGGACGCGGATGCCGGTGGCGTTGTGGACGGCGTTGCCGATGGCCGCAGCCGCGCCGACCGAAGGAAGTTCGCCCAGGCCGCGGGCGCCGAGCTCGCTGACGACCGGGTCGGGCCGGTCGAGGTAGTGGACGTCCAGGTCGGGGATGTCGGCGTTGACGGGCACCAGGTAGTCGGCGAGGTTCCCGGCGGCGAAGCGCCCGGACTCCTCCATGGGGTTGGCCTCCAGCAGGGCGTGTCCGATGCCGAAGATGACCGCGCCGGAGATCTGGCTGCGGGTGGTCCGCGCGCTCATGATGCGGCCGGCGTCGATGACCGTCGTGAACCGGGTGACGCGCGGTTCGCCGGTGAGACGGTGCACCTTCACCTCGCAGAAGTGCGCGCCGAAGCTGTTCAGGGCGTACTGGTCGGGCGGCGGGGGCGCCGACGAGGCTGCCGTGGCCTGGACCCGGGGCAGGCCCATGGCCTGGAGCAGGCGCCGGAAGGTGACGGAGCGTCCGCCGCCGCTGATCCGTCCGTCGCTGTAGGTCACGTCGTCCTTGTCCAGGCCGTGGAAGGGCGAGCGCTCGTTCCCCACCGCCTGGTCGATGAGGGCGGTGACGGCCGCGCGGGCCGCCGCCTGTACGGCGGGCACGGAGCTGGCGGTCGCCAGGGAGCCGGCGGCCATCGCTCCCGCGGGCAGCGCGGAGTCGCCCAGGTCCGCCGTGACCCGTTGCAGCGGGATGCCCAGGGCATCGGCGGCGGTGACGGCGATGACGGTGCGCGCCCCGGTGCCGAGATCGGCGGTGGCGGTACCCACGGTGGCGGTGCCGTCGGCCTCGAAGCCGACCCGGGCCTGGGCGGGGATACGGCCGCCCCCGTAGATGGCGGTGGCCATGCCCATGCCGATCAGCCAGTCGCCCTCACGGCGCGAGCGCGGCCGGGGGCTGCGGCGCGACCAGCCGAACCGCTCGGCCCCAACCCGATAGCACTCGTCCAAGTGCTTGCCGGACCAGCGCAGCCCGGTGCCGGGGACGGTGACGGCGTAGTTCTTGCGCCGCAGCTCCAGCGGGTCCATACCGAGCTTGTCGGCAAGTTCGTCCATCGCCGTCTCCACGGCGAAGGCGCCGGGTGACTCGCCGGGGCCGCGCATCGCGCAGACCGGCGGGACGTCGAGTTCGACGAGACGCTGGTCGATCGCGAGGTTCTCCGTCTTGTACAGCAGGGTCGAGGTGCCCTGGGCGGGGAGCATGGGCCATGCGCTGACGGCGGGATCCTCCGCGTCCGACTCGTGCGCGACCACCTTCAACGTGCCGTCGGCCGAGGCGCCGAGCCGCACCCGCTGGGTGAGGGCCGAGCGGTGACCGGTGAGGACGAAGACCTGCTCGCGGGTGAGGACCAGCTTCACCGGCCGCTTGAGGTCCCGGGCCGCGGCGGCCGCGAGCACCGGCTCACTCCAGGTGGGCGCCTTGCTGCCGAATCCGCCGCCGACGTAGGGGTTGACGACCCGTACCCGGTCCGGCTCGACGCCGATGCGGGCGGCGATGCTCTGGGCGTGGATCAGCGGGGCCTGGGTGCCGGTGTGGATGGTCAGGTGCCCTTCGTGCCAGATGGCGAGGGCGGCGTGCGGCTCCATCGCGGCATGGCTCTGCGCGGGCTGGGTCACGGTCGTGGTCACGGTGACGTCGGAGGAGCGCAGGGCGTCCTCGATCGAGTCGACCCCGGAGGCCAGCACGGTCGACCTGGCCGGGCCCCCGCGGTCCGAGGGCGGCGCCGTGGTGCCCGGTGACTCGGCCGACAGGGAGGTCCGCGGCTCCTGTGCGTCGTAGGTGGCGGTGACGAGACCGGCGGCGTAACGGGCCTGCTCGAAGGTCTCGGCGACCACCAGGCCGATGATCTGGCCGCGGTAGCGGACTCTGGTGTCCTGGAGCGGGGCGTAGTTCTCGACGATGGGGCCGCCGGCCGGCGCGTAGAGCTTGAGGGGGTTGAACGGCGTGTACACGGCGACGACACCGGGGGCCTTGGCCGCCGCGGTGGTGTCCATGGCGCGCACGGCGCCCTTGCCGATCGTGGCCTGTACGAGATAGCCGTACGCCTTGCCCCGCGCCTGGTAGTCGGCGGCGTACCTGGCCCGTCCGGTGACCTTGGGCCGGGCGTCGACGCGGTCGAGGTCGCGGCCCACGGGAGACAGCGTCATCGGGCACCTCCGAGCTCGGTCAGGGCGCGCTGCACGGTCCGGCGCACCAGGGTGGTCTTGTAGGCGTTGTGGGTCAGTGGGCGGGCTCCGTCGTCGGCGAGCGCCGCCGCTTCCTCGAACGTGGCGGCCGTGCGGGGGCGGCCGGCCAGGGCGCGTTCCACCGCCGGCAGCCGCCAGGGGCGGGTGCCGACACCGCCGACCGCGACACGGGCCTCGACGACGGTGTCCCCGTCCAGGCGCAGGGCCACGGCGGCCGAGGCGAGGGCGAACTCGTACGACTGCCGGTCACGGATCTTCAGGTACGACGAGCGCCGCGCCCAGGCCAGCGGGGGCACGGTCACCCCGGTGATCAGCTCAGCGGGCTTGAGGGCGTTCTCGATGTGCGGGGTGCTGCCCGGCAGCCGGTAGAACTCCCGTAGGGGGATGGTGCGTTCGCCGTCCGGGCCGCGCAGGCTCAGGACCGCGTCCAGGGCCATCAGGGCGACGGCCAGGTCGCTGGGGTGCGTGGCGACGCAGGAGTCGCTGGTGCCGAGGATCGCGTGGATGCGGTTCTCGCCGTCGAGGGCCGAACAGCCGCTGCCCGGTTCGCGTTTGTTGCAGGGTGTGGTCACATCGCGGAAGTAGCCGCAGCGGGTGCGTTGCAGCAGATTGCCGCCGATGCTCGCCATGTTGCGCAGCTGGGGGGAGGCGCTGAGGTCGAGCGCCTGGCTGATGACGGGGTAGTGGGTGCGGACCAGGGGGTGCGCGGCCACGTCACCCATGCGCTCCAGCGCGCCGATGCGCAGTCCGCGCTCGTCACGGGAAATGCCGTGCAGCGGAAGGCGGTTGATGTCGACGACCCGGCGCGGGGCCAGCACGCCGAGCTTCATCAGGTCGACCAGGGTCGTGCCGCCGGCGAGATAGGCGCTGGTGCCGCTCGACCGGTCCAGTGCGGAGCGCACGCTGGTGGGTGCGGTGAATCCGAAGGTGCGCATCAGCTCATCGCCTTCTTGCCGTCCTGCACGGCCCGCACGATGTTCGGGTAGGCGCTGCACCGGCAGATGTTGCCGGACATGTGCTCCCGGATCTCGTCGTCGGTGTGCGCGCGGCCCTCCTCGACCAGCGCCACGGCCGACATGATCTGTCCCGAGGTGCAGAAGCCGCACTGGAATCCGTCGCAGTCGACGAACGCCTGCTGCATCGGATGCAACCGGTCGGCGGCGGGCTCCAGGCCCTCGATGGTGGTGACCTCGCTCCCGTCGGCGGCCGCCGCCAGCGTGAGACAGGACAGCACCCTGCGGCCGTCCACATGGACCGTGCAGGCACCGCACTGGCCTCGGTCGCAGCCCTTCTTGGTGCCGGTCAGTTCCAGGCGCTCGCGCAGGGTGTCCAGGAGTGTGGCGCGGGGGTCCAGGTGCAGGGTCTGCGCGCTGCCGTTCACCTTCAGGCGCACGGTCAGCATCCCGTCCGGCGCGGAATCGGCGGGCGTCGAGCCCTGGGCCACCCCCACGGCTCCGACGCCGACGGCCCCCACGGCGGCGGTGCCGCCGAGGAAGCCGCGACGGGAGAACCGGGAGCCGGTCTGCCTGTGTTGTCCGGTGGATTCCTGCATGAGCGCTCCTGGGTGCCTCGTTGGGGAAGGGTCCATGGGCACCGGGCGTCAGACATGGGCCGCCGCATTCCGACCCGTACGACCCGGTGGACGCTCAGCATGGCAAGGACGCGGCAGCGGAGGGAGGGACCGTTTGTCCGCCCATCGACGATCCCTGTCTGAGGTCTTGCCGGGCACGCTCAGGCGCTGATACGCCCGTGCGCGAGCACGTTGAGGAGCTGGAGCTTCTCGTGGTCCTCCGAGCCCGGGGTCGCCGTGAAGACGAGCAGGGCCTGGGCCTGGTTCTCGGTGAACAGCACCTGGCAGTCCAGGTGGAGCGCGCCGACCTCGGGGTGCAGCAGCGTCTTGCGCCGCGCGATCTGCACGGCGACCTCGTGCAGCTCCCACAGCTCCCTGAACTCCTCGCTGCGCCGGCGCAGGTCGTCGACCATGGCCACGAGTCGCGGGTCGTCACCGCCGCGCGACATCGCCGCGCGCAACCCCGCGACATGGGTACGGCTCTGGTGCGCGTGATCGGCCCGCGCGTAACGGCCGCGTGCGCGTGGGTCGGTGAACCACCGGTAGAAGCCGCTGCGGGCCATGCCCGTGTACCGGGTCTCGTCGCCCAGCAGCGCGGTGGCGAGACGGTTCTGTACGAGGGTTTCCGCGAGGTCGGAGATGACCTGTGCCGGGGTGTCCTCCAGGCGGTCCAGTACCCGCATCAGCCCCGGGCTGACGTGCTCCTCGCGGCGCACCCGGGTCGGCACACCGTGCCCGGCGAGGCGGAAGAGGTGGTCGCGCTCGTCGAGGCTGAGCCGCAGGGCGCGGGCCAGCGCGGCGAGGAGTTGCTCGGACGGGCGCGGTCCGCGCTGCTGTTCGAGACGGGCGAGATAGTCCGTCGACATCCCGGCGAGCACCGCGACCTCCTCACGGCGCAGCCCGGTCGCCCGGCGCCGCGCTCCCTTGGGAAGGCCCACGTCCTGGGGCTGAAGTGCCTCACGGCGCCGCCGCAGGAAGTCCGCCATGGCCGCCTGATCGAAATGCTCCATACCCCCATCATCCGAGCGGGCGGTGACGGCAGCCAGGGATTGCCGATCCCTGGCTGAGGCGCGACGCGGGGACCGTCCTCCACGGAGGGGCCGTCAGCAGGGTGCGGTGCCGGCCCCTGCGGCGCACACGATCCGGCCGCGGCCGGCATCGGCGAACCGGCCGCCCCTCGCCCGCCGGTGCCGTGCCGTGCCGTGCCGTGCCGTGCCGGAAGCCTCTCGCTCTCTGCCCGTGAGACGCGAACGGCCCGAAGGCACCCGCGGGCCCGGAGTCGTCAGACGTGGAAGCCGCCGACCTCGATGCGCTGTGCCGTGACCCGGTGCATACGGCCCGACAGGACGGCGGCGACCGTGGAGCCGATGTTGTCGGGGTTGCCGATCTCTCCGAAGGCGCTCAGCTGGCCGATGCCGGCGCTGACGTTCTCGTCCTTCATGAGGCCGCCGCCGAAGTCCGTGGCGGTGGGTCCGGGGGCCACCACGTTGACGGTGATGCCACGGGGTCCGAGCTCGGCGGCCAGGTGGCGGGTGAAGACCTCCATGGCGCCCTTCATCATGGCGTAGCCGCCGGCGGCGGGCGCGGTGACGCGGGTGAGGCCGGAGGAGATGTTGACGATGGCGCCGCCGTCGCTCATCAGGGGCAGGAGCTTCTGGGTGAGGAACACCGCACCCTTGACGTGGACGTTCATCATGGCGTCGAAGTCGTCCTCGGTGAGGGCGGTGAGCGGCTTGGTGATACCGATGCCGGCGTTGTTGACCAGGCAGTCGAACGTCTCACGTCCCCAGGTGTCGCTCAGGGTCGTACGGATCTCCGCGACGGAGGCGTCGAGGGCGCCGAAGTCGGCGACGTCCTGCCGGAGGGCGACGGCCGTGCGACCGAGGTCCTGGACCTCCTTGACGACCCCGGCGGCCTCCTGCTCGTTGGAGCGGTAGGTGATCACCACGTCCAGGCCCTCCCGGGCCAGGGCCAGCGCGATGGAACGGCCGATGCCGCGGCTGGCTCCGGTGACGATGGCGATCTTCGTGCTGTCGGTCACGGGACTCTCCTCCGGTTCTCACCGAGCGGTTCGGCTCGGTGGTGCGTGCACCCTCCGTCGCCATCGACCGAGCCGGCTCGGCGAACGGGACGAGGCGCATCCCCCAGCAGCATCACCGCCCCTCCCGCCGGTCGCATCTTTTCCTGGACGGCGACGGCGCGGGTGTCAGATGCCCCGTCGGCCTATGGCGCCGTCGGGGGCGATCTCGTCGATGCGGGCGACGTCGTCGGCGGTCAGTTTCAGCTCGGCCGCCGCGATGTTCTGCGCGACGCGATCGGCGTTGCGGGAGCCGGGGATCGGGACGACGTAGTCCTTCTTCGCCAGCAGCCAGGCCAGGGCCAGCTGGGAGAGGCTGACGCCCTTGCTCTCCGCGAGCTTGGTGAGCTCGTTGACCAGGGAGACGTTCTGGTCGAAGTTCTCCGGGGCCCACCAGGGGGCGGTCTGGCGGAAGTCGTCGGCGGCGTACTGCTCACGAGGGGTGACGGCGCCGCTGAGGAAGCCGTGTGCCAGCGGGGAGTAGGCGACGAGTCCGATGCCGAGCTCCTCCAGGACCGGGAAGAACTGCTCGGAGTGGTGGGCGAAGACCGAGTACTCGTCCTGGAGCACCGAGATCGGGTGCACGGCGTGGGCGCGGCGGATGGCGTCGGCGTCGATGTTGGACAGGCCGAGGTACCTGACCTTGCCCGCCTCGACGAGTTCCTTCATCGCGCCCACCACGTCCTCGACCGGGACGTCCGGATCGGGGCCGTGCTGGTAGAGCACGTCGATGACGTCGACGCCGAGATTGCGCAGACTCTCCTCGACCGACTCCCGGATGCGCTGCGGCCGCGAGTCCGGGACGAAGCCCGGGTCGATGCCGAATTTGGTCGCGATCGTCACCTCGTCGCGGACGGGCGCGAGGGCGTGGCCGAGGAGCTTCTCGCCCTCGCCCCAGCCGTACCCGGCCGCGGTGTCGAAATGGGTCACGCCCAGCTCGTGGGCGCGGCGGATGGCGGTGATCGACGCGGTGTCGTCCGAGGGGCCGTAGCCGACGGCGGTGCCCATCGCGCCGTAGCCGATCTCGGAGACGGTCAGGCCCTGACGGCCCAGCCTGCGCTGCTGCATGAGTCACTCCCAAAAGGTTCAAACCGAACGGTTCGGTTCGAGCCTAGGCATACACGCCACCCTCGTCAAACCGAACGGTTTGGTACTCTGGGGCGCATGGCCCCCCGCACCAGTACCACCGACACCACGATCGACCGCATCATCGCCGCGGCCACCACCGAGTTCGCCGGCCACGGCATCGCGGGAGCACGGGTCGAGCGGATCGCGAAGGCGGCGCGCACCAGCAAGGAGCGCGTGTACGCGCACTTCCGCGGCAAGGAGGCGCTCTACCGGTTCGTCGCCGGCCGGGAACTCGCGGCCATGGCCGAAGCCGTCCCGATGGACGCCACCGACCTGCCGGGCTACGCCGGCCGCCTGCACGACCACGCGGCCCGCCATCCCGAGCGCCACCGGCTGATGATGTGGGGCCAACTGGAACTGCCGGCCGGGGAACCCGCCGCCGACGACCCGTTCCAGGAATCGCTGCGCCACAAGATCGAACAGCTGCGCAAGGCACAGGACGCGGGCCATCTCGATCCCGCGTGGGATCCCGAGGACATCCTGGTGTTTGTCAGCCAGCTGGCCCTGTCATGGGTCAGCCAGACCAGTCTCGCTCCCGCCGACGAGGAACGCGACGCCTTCCTGGCGAGTCGTCGCGCGGCCATCGTCGCCGCCGTCCAGCGACTGTTCCCCGCCGCCGGCGATACGCCCCCGGCTGCCGCCGCCTCCTGAGGGAACACCTCGCCCGGACGGCGGACGATCCGGGCGCGGCATGAAACACGGCTCGAACCAGGGGCTCACAGGTACCGCCCGCGGACGCCCTGCCGACGATCCCGTACGGCGTCACGGCCCCGCAGGCGGGCCAGGGCAGGGGCTCACCCGCCCCGCCGACGCATGGCGCCGCGGACGCATGGTCCCGGAGTCACGGACGCCGCCCCGGTCCACGCGAGCGAGGACCCGGCCCTGCGGCCACGACGACTACGCGTCAGCGGACCGTGAGGCCGCCGCTGACCACCAGGGTCTCGCCGGTCAGATAGCTGCCGTGGCACAGCTTCCACACCCAGTCGGCGATCTCCTCGGGCTGGGCGGCGCGGCCCAACGGGACGGCGGCCACCGCCTCTTCCATACGGCCGCCCGCGCGGGTGCCCGGGGTGTCCACCCAGCCGGGGGCGATCGCGTTGACCGCGATGCCGTCGGTGCCGAGTTCGTGGGCCAGGGAACGGGTGAGACACACCACGGCCGCTTTCGACGCGCTGTAGAGCAACTGGCCCGGGGAGACGGCGAAGGCGTCGATGGAGGCGAAGTTGACGACCGTACCGCCCCCGGCGGCGCGCAAGGCGGGAACGGACTCCGCGGTGACGTTGAGGGTGCCGAGGACGTTCACGTCGAAGATCCGCCGGTAGGCCCGCTCGTCGTAGTCGGCGAGGAGGCTGGGCGGGTAGATGCCGGCCGCGTTGACGACGGCACGCAGGCCGACGGGCTCACCCAGTGCCTCGGCCACCGCCGAGCGGTCCGTGATGTCCACCGGCAACGGGCGGTAGGCCGCGCCCAGTTCGGCCGCCGCCTTGTCGAGGGCCTCCGCGTCCCGGTCGAGGGCCAGGACCGTCCACCCCTCGGTGAGGAAGCGTTCGGCGACGGCCCTTCCCATGCCGCTCGCCGCGCCCGTCACCAGGGCCGTGCTGCCGACGGGCTCAGTGTGCGAGGAAACCGCCATCGATGATCATCTCCGTTCCGGTGGTGAAGCTGGAGTCGTCGGACGCGAGGAAGGCCACGGCACCGGAGATCTCCCGGACGTGGGCGCGGCGGCCCAGCGGGGTCTGCGGGATCACGCCGCCTTCCTTCTCGTGTTCGTTCATGGGGGTGCTGACCCCGCCGGGGCACAGGGCGTTGACGCGGATGCCGTCGGCGGCCAGTTCCAGGGCGGCGGTCCTGGTGAGTGCGATCAGGGCGCCCTTGCTGGCGCAGTAGGCGGCGTAACCGGGTGCGCCGACCACGCCGAAGATCGAGGCGACGTTGATCACCGAGCCGCCGCCACCCGCGCGCATCAGGGGCACGGCGGCCTGGAGGCCGAGCAGCGGGCCCGTGGTGTTGACCGCGAGGGTGGCGTTCCAGTCCTCGGGGCGTTCGTCGAGGAGGGGGTTCACATGGATGATGCCGGCGTTGTTGACCAGGACGTCCAGACGTCCGGTGGCCGACCGGGCGTACTCGACCGCGTCCGACCAGTCGGCCGGTGACGTCACGTCGAGATGCAGGTATTCGACATCCAGCCCGTCCTCCCGGAGCCGGGCCGCCGTGGCCTTGCCCTCGTCGTCCAGGACGTCGCAGGCCAGTACCCGGGCCCCTTCGGAGGCGAGCCGTTCGGCGTGCGAGGCGCCCTGGCCGCGGGCGGCGCCGGTGATCAGGGTGGTCCTGCCGGCCAGGCGCGGACCGGCCACCGGTGCGGGGGGCGTGCTCAACTGGTCCTCCTTGTAGGGGTGTTAGTGAGATCTCCGCGGTGGGCCGGGCCGTCTCTCACGGCCCGGCCCCACGGCTCACTCGGCTGCGGCCACCACAGGCGCCGGAACCGCTTCCGCGGCCTCTCGCCGGATCTCCAGCGCGACCTGCTCGTGCAGCTCGTCGGTGGCGAACCCCGAGGCGACACCCCAGTAGTAGGCGACGAGGGCCACCCCGAGTTCGATCAGCGTGCCGACCGGGAACGCGAGATCCTTCACGGGCCCGAACTCACCGACGTACGACACCGGAAGCGTGGCCAGCAGCAGGAAGACCAGCCAGAAACCGCCGCGGGTGTGCTGTCTGCCCTCGGCGTCGGCCAGCCACCAGACGGTGGCGACGTATGCGACGACGACGGCCGTGCTCGCGGCGCAGTACACGGCGAACGACCAGCTGCCGTCGGCCGGTTCGGTGCCGGGGGCCAGGAACCAGCCGCCCCGCTCGGTGACGTAGATCCACAGGGCGAGGTAGACCGCGCTCACCGCGAGGCCCGTGCGGCGCGGGATCCAGCCGCGGTGCGGGGCGTAGTGCGCGCCGTACACCGCGAGCCCGGCGAAGACCACGACCGTGAGGTTGACGAGGGTGACATAGCCAGCCCAGTACATGATCCCGGCGGCGGCAAGGAAGCCCGCCGGAGCCCAGATCTTCGGCTGCCGCAGCACGAACGGGCGGGGCAGCGACGGCGCGTGACGGCGCATCACCGGCAGACAGACCGCGGCCATCAGGGCGCTGAGGACCATCGCCGCGCTGATGAAGCCGACGAGCCGGTACCAGCTCGGCGCGGGCAGGAAGAAGACGCAGCCGACGACGAAGGTCACCACGGTGGAGAACCAGGGGATGCCGTGCTTGTTGGTCTTCTGGAACGCCTTGGGCAGGTAGCCGTGGACGCTCAGGCCGAAGCCGACGCGGGCCGCGGTGCCGAGGTAGATGTATCCGGCCGCGCCCGGGGAGACGATGGCGTCGATGAGCAGGACGGTCGCGAAGGCGCCGAGGGCCGCCATGGACGAGGCGCGCAGGGCGTGCAGCAGCGGGCCGTCCGCCCATGAACTGCCGCCCAGCGCCGACCAGTCGCCCACCGAGACACCGGCGTCGCCCCAGTTGACGGCGCCGATGAAGGCGATCTGCAGGGCCAGGTAGACCGCGAGCGGGATCAGCACGCAGCCCACCGTGCCCAGCGGGATCGTCCGGCGCGGGTTGACCACCTCGCCGCTGAAGTCGATGACCCCGCGGAAACCCATCAGCGCGAAGGCGATGCCGGAGACCGCGACCGTCTCGAAGACCGAGCCGCCGCCTCCCGGGAAGAAGCCGTGGGCGGTGTAGTTGGAGGAGTTGAAGACGAAGAGGAGGAGGACGAAGGTCCCCGTCGGGACGATGATCTTCCACCAGGTCACCCAGCGGTTGGCCTCGCTGAGCAGCCGTACGCCGAAGGCGTTGATGAAGTAGAAGAGGACCATCAGCCCGATGGCCGTGAGGATGCCGGCCGGCCAGGTCAGCACCGAGACGCCGTCCTTGACCTCCAGCATGTCCAGGCCGGGAAAGGCGTCACCGAGGTAGGTGATGACGGCGAGGGCCTCGATCGCGGGCAGTGAGATGTTGGCGATCCAGTACGAGAAGCCCATCAGCCAGCCGGTCAGACCGCCGTGGGTGAGGTACGGGTAGCGGACGATGGCACCGCTGCGGGGCAGTGCGGCGCCGACCTCCATCCACGCCAGCGCGATCAGCATGATCAGGGCGCCGCCGATGAGCCAGGAGATGATCGCGGCGGGGCCGGCGGCACCGGCCGCGTAGAGCATGGCGAACAGCCAGCCGGAGCCGATCTGGCCGCCGACGCCGAGGAAGAGGACCTGCTGGAGCGACATGGTGCGGCGCAGCTTGCCGTCCGCGCCCTCGTCAGGAACCGCTGATGGGGGCTGCTCAGGGGATTGCAGCACGGGAGACCTCCGGGAGACCTGGGGATGGTGGGAGGAGCCTGAGCGTGAGGGTGCGGGGAGGTCCGGGTCCGACGACGGCGGTGTGCGTACGACCGTTGACCGCCTCAGCGCTTGCGGTGAGTATGGGGAGCCCCTGAGCGATTGGTGAACCCTCGAAGTTCCGGGGTTCCTCAAGGCAAAACCTTTGGCCGGTGCCCTTGGCACGGCGCGACGACCCGGCGGACACCGTGACCCTTCAGCAGCTGACCTACTTCCTCGCCGCCGTCGAGCACGGCTCCTTCTCCGCGGCCGCCGAGGCCCTCTACATCGCCCAGCCGAGCCTGTCCGAGCAGATCCGGCGCCTGGAGCACTCGCTCGGCGTCCCGCTGTTCATCCGCACCAACCGCAAGCTGGTGCTCACCGAGGCCGGCCAGCTGCTGCTCCCCCGCGCCCAGTACGCGCTGGCCGCCGCGAAGGAGGCGGAGGAGTCGGTGCGCGGGGTGCGGACGCTGACCGGCGGCACCGTCTCCCTGGGCACGTTCAGCAGCGCACAGCACCTGATGCTGGGCGATCTGATCGCCGACTTCCGCGCCCGCCACCCGCAGGTGCGGGTCCGTGTCGTCGGGCTCAACTCCACGGAGGTCGCCGACGCCGTCCGGGAGGGCACGCTGGAGGCGGGGCTCGTCTCGCTCCCCGTGGACGACCGCGGCCTGGACGTGAGCGGTGCCGTATGGACGTGCGAGGCCGTCTACCTCAGCGCCGACCCGTCACGCACCGCCGAGCCGCCCACCGCCGAGCGACTGGCCGACGCCCCGCTCATCCTCCCCGAGGCCCGGTGGGGCAACGCCGACCCCACCCGGCGCCGACTCCTGGAGCGCGTACAGAAGGAGGGCTTCTCCCTGACCCCGGTGGTCGAGGTCGAGTCCCCCGCCCTGGCCATCGAGCTCGCCGCCCGCGGGGTCGGCGACACCGTCAGCTCCCTGCCTCTGGCCCGCCGTCTCGGCTACATGAACCGTCTGCACGCGGTCTCCCTGGACCCGCCGCTGCGGGAGACCTTCGCGTTCATCACCCGCCGGGAGGCCCATCTGTCCCCCGCCACCCGGGTGCTGATGGAACTGGCCGCGAAGCACCTGGCCCGCCTGGGGAGTCCCGCCCAGCCATAGGGAACGGCTATGGGTGTTGCCGGAAATCATGGCTTCACCTGGAGCGGGCCCGCTGCCGATACTTCGGTCATCCCCCGCCCTTTCCCTCGCGCCCCGCACGGATCCCGCCCACGAAGGGAATCCCCATGCCCCGCTACTGCGTCATCGGCGCCGGCGCCGCAGGCGTCTCCGCCCTCCAGCGGCTCCGCGCCCTCGGGCACGACGTCGACTGCTTCGAGAAGACCGACCGGGTCGGCGGCCACTGGCACACCGACTACGACGCCCTCCACCTCATCACCTCGCGCGACATGACGACGTTCGAGGACTTCCCGATGCCGGACCACTACCCGCACTTCCCGCGCCGCGACCAGGTCCGCGCCTACATCGAGTCGTACGCCCGTGAGCACGGCCTCTACGACGTGATCCGCTTCGGTACGGCGGTGACGAGCGTCGAGCCGGCCGAGGGCCCCGCCGACGCGCGCCCCGGTTCGCACGGCTGGCGCGTGCGGACCTCGTCCGGCCACGACGAGGTCTACGACGGCGTCCTGGTCGCCAACGGCCACCTCTGGGACCCCAAGATCCCTGAGATTCCGGGTGAGTTCACCGGAAAGACGATCCACTCGGGGTCGTACCGCAATGTCTCCGACCTGGCGGGCGACCGCGTCCTCGTCGTCGGCGCGGGCAACTCCGGCTGCGATCTCGCCGTGGACGCCGCCCAGCACCGCATTGACGCCGACATCGTCGTCCGGCACGGTTCGTGGTTCCAGCCGAAGACCTACTTCGGGGTGCCGCGCCAACAGGTGCCGTTCCTGACCGAGTTCTCCCCCGCCGAGCAGGATCTGATCAACCGGCTCATGGCCCGTCTGTCGATCGGCGACTGGCACGCCTACCCGGGCCTGCCGCAGCCGGAGGGCGCCACCCTCGCCGAGGGCCGCGCGGTCGTCAACGACCTTCTCCTGTACTGGATCCACCACGGCCGCATCACCGTCCGCCCCGGCATCGAGCGCTTCGACGGCACCACCGTCCACTTCACGGACGGCACGTCCCGCGACTACGACACCATCCTGTGGGCCACCGGCTTCAATGTCCGCCTCCCCTTCCTGGACGACTCCCTCTTTCCGTGGACCGCTGGGGCACCGGTCCGCTACGCGGGCGGCATCGTCACGGAGACGGTCGAGAAGCTGTACTTCATCGGCCTCATCGCCCCGCGCGGCCCCCAGATCCCGGTCTACGGCATGCAGACCAAGCTCGTGGCCAAGATGATCGAACTCCATGAGAAGGCCGGTCCGTCGGGCGCCCCGATCGCCCGGTACCTGGCGTCCCTCCAGGAACCGGAGACGGGCATCGACGTGGTCCGCGACGGCTGGCTGAGGCAGCTGGCCGACACCGAACGCCTGCTCGCCGCCTACGAGTCGTCCTCGCTCCAGACGGTGTAGGACCGGGTCCGTCCGCACAGGGGTCGCCTGCGGGGACGGACCCGACCGCTAGGCGGTCACGGCCCGTGTCTCGACGGGCCCGTCGGCCCGGGCGCCCTGGTCGGCGAGGGTGCGCAGCTCGTCGGCGGCGAGCGCGTACCCCGTGTCCGGGTGGGCGGTGGAACGGGCGAAGACCATGCCGTAGACCTGTCCGTCGGTGGTCAGCAGCGGTCCGCCGGAGTTTCCGGGGCGGACGGTGGCACGGAGCTGGTAGACGTCCCGGGTGGCCGAGGACTCGTCGTAGATGTCCATGCCGACGGCGTTCATACGGGTCGACACCGTGGCCGCCCGCAGATCCAGGCCACCGTTCTGCGGGTATCCGGCGACCACGGCGGAGCTGCCCCGCGTCGCGTCGTCCTCGGCGAAGGAGACGGCCGGCGCGTCCAGACCGGCCACGCGCAGGACTGCGACGTCGGTGTCCGGGTCGAACAGGACGACGGTCGCGGGCAGCCGCTCCGCCACCCCGCCGACCTGCACCGAGGGGCGGTCCACACCGGCCACGACATGGGCGTTGGTCATCACCAGGTCGTCGTCGTAGACGAAACCGCTGCCCTCGGAACCCCGGCCGGTGTCACCGAGCTGCCCGGTGACCTTCACCGTGCTCTGCTGCGCGGCGCGCGTGGCCGTGGCGGTCACGGCATCGCCGGAGGGCTCGGCGACCCCGGTGGCCGGCTCGCCCTGGAACGGGTTGAGCACCTGGGGGAATCCGGCCCGGTTGAGCGCGCCGGAGGCCTGGTCGGCCCACGTGACCGTCTGCTCCGGCAGCCGGTCGGCGAGGGTGCGCATGGTCGTCGACTCGCGTATCTGCTGTTGCAGTGCGGTCGAGGTGTGCGGGGATCCCAGGGCCGCGTTGCCGGCGATCCAGACGACGCCGAGGAGGGCGGCGGCACCGGCCAGGGCGCCGCCCGCACCGTCGGCCCAGCGCAGCGGGCCTCGCGCCAGGAGCCGGCCGCGCAGCCAGGAGGCGGGCCGCCGGGCCAGCGCGGAACCGAGCGCGGCCGGGACGAGCACCGTGAGGAGGGCAGCGGTGTTCACGGCCCCCGCGGAGTCGCCGACTCCGTCGAGGACCCACGGCAGAAGAGCCAGACCGAGCAGTGCGCCCGCCACGGTCAACGCGAACACGACCACGGAAGCCGCGAGCCCGCGCCGGTAGCCCGACACGGCGAACAGCACCACGGCCAGCAGGATGAACAGGTCGAGCAGTGTCACGGAAGAATCCCTTTCCTGTCCCCAGAACCGATTAATTGGCTCGGGACAGGAAAGACGTCCGGCGGCATTATCGCCGTTCCCGGATGTGAGTCATATCGCTCCGGCGGAATTCCAGGAATACGGCGTCGAGCGGCGATACTTTCTCTCCCGGGAAAGCCTTTATCCTAGGAGAGAATTACCTAGCCGCCGATTGCGGACATGGGCCGGTCCGGCTGGACGAACGTCGGGTCGTCCAACCCCGCGCCCGCCTTCTTGCCCCACATCGCCACCTTCCAGATGCGGGCGATCTCCTCGTCCGGGGCTCCCGAGCGCAGGGCCGCGCGCAGGTCGGTCTCCTCCTGTGCGAACAGGCAGGTGCGGACCTGGCCGTCGGCGGTGAGGCGGGTGCGGTCGCAGGCCGCGCAGAAGGGGCGGGTGACCGAGGCGATCACCCCCACGACGTGCGGGCCGCCGTTCACCAGCCAGCGTTCCGCCGGGGCCGAGCCGCGCTTTTCCGAGCCCTCCTCCGTCAGCTCGAAACGGGTGCGCAGGGAGGTCAGAATGTCCCCGGCGGTAATCATGCCGTCGCGCTTCCAGCCGTGCTGGGCGTCCAGCGGCATCTGCTCGATGAACCGCAATTCGTAGTCGTGCTCGACCGCCCAATCCAGCAGATCCGGAGCCTCGTCATCGTTCAGGCCCGGCATCAGCACCGAATTCACCTTCACCGGGGTCAGGCCCGCCTCACGGCCCGCGTACAGGCCCTCGATGACGTCCTTATGCCGGTCCCGGCGGGTCAGGGTCTTGAAGACTTCCGGACGCAAGGTGTCCAAGGAGACGTTCACCCGGTCCAGGCCCGCCGCCTTCAACGCCGTCGCCGTGCGCTTGAGGCCGATGCCGTTCGTCGTCAGCGACATCTGCGGGCGAGGGGACAGCGCCGCCACCCGCTCCACGATGCCCACCAGGCCCGGCCGCAGCAGCGGCTCGCCGCCCGTGAAACGGACCTCCTCGATGCCCAGCGAGGTGACCGCGATGTCGATCAGGCGGACGATCTCGTCGTCCGTCAGCAGGTCCGGCTTGGCCAGCCACTGCAAGCCCTCCTCGGGCATGCAGTAGGTACAGCGCAGATTGCAACGGTCGGTCAGCGAGACTCTCAGGTCGGTGGCCACCCGGCCGTAGGTGTCAATGAGCATGGATCGGACCGGTGATCCGGGCCAGCGGCAGGCCGGTGCCCTCGTTGGCGTGGGCGATGATCTCGGCGGTGATGGAGATGGCCGTCTCCTCGGGGGTGCGGGCGCCGAGGTCGAGGCCGATCGGGGAGCGCAACCGGGCCAACTGCCCCTCGGTGACCCCGACTTCACGCAGGCGGCGGAGGCGTTCGTCGTGCGTGCGTCGCGAGCCCATCGCACCGACGTAGCCCACGGGCAGATCAAGTGCCCGTCGCAGCAAGGGGATGTCGAACTTGGCGTCATGGGTCAGCACACACACGGCCGTACGACTGTCCACCGCCGCCCGTGCCAGATAGCGGTGCGGCCAGTCGACGACCACCTCGTCGGCGTGCGGGAAGCGGGCTTCGGTGGCGAAGACGGGGCGGGCGTCGCACACGGTGACGTGGTAGCCGAGGAAGCGGCCGGCCTGGGCGAGGGCGGCGGCGAAGTCGATGGCGCCGAAGATCAGCATGCGGGGGCGGGTGGCGGCCACATGGACGAGGACCGTGAGCTGCTCGGGGCAAGTGTCGGCGTCGCCGCCGAGCGAGACAAGTCCGGTGCGTCCGCTGCGGAGTTGGGCGGTGGCCCGGTCTCCGACGGCCCGGCCGGTCGGCCCGTCGCCGAGCGTGCGGTCGGCGATCCAGCTGTCGCCGAGCACGCTCAGCGTGGCGCCGGCGAAGGAGCCGTCGACGACCTGGGCGACGGCGGCGGGCCGCCCCTCGACCGCCGCGGCGAACGCGGCACCGAGATGCGGCTGGGCGGCCGGGTCGATGCGCTGGACGAGGACGTCGAGTTCGCCGCCACAGGTCAGCCCGACGGCGAAGGCGTCGTCGTCGGAGTAGCCGAACCAGGCCCGCTGGGCCGGCCCTCGGTCCTGAAGCACCTGCCGGCACAGCTCGTACACCGCGCCCTCGACGCAGCCGCCGGAGATGCTGCCGATGGCGTTGCCGTCCTCGTCCACCGCCACCGACGTACCGATGGGCAGGGGTGCGCTGCCGGTGACATCGACGACCGTGGCCAGGGCGAAGGGGCGTTCCTCGCGGCACCAGCGGTGCAGTGTGTCCGCGATGTTCAGCATGGGAGTCTCCAGGATCTCCGGAACAGAAGGTCGCTGTCGCAGAAGGTGGTTCGGGCCGCCGCCGCGTCAACGGGGGCGCATACGCGGCGGCGACCCTGGGAGGTCCGGCAGCCGTACGGGGGGTTCGGCTGCCGGACCCGTCTATGGAGGCGGAGCCGTCAGAGCAACGCCTCGGCGGTGATGGGCAGTTGGCGGATCCGTCGGCCGGTGGCGTTGAAGACCGCGTTGCCGATCGCGGCCGCCACACCGACCTGGACGACCTCGCCGAGTCCCTTGACGCCCAGCAGGTTGCCGGCGTTGTCCTCGCCCTCCAGGTAGATCGCCTTGATCTCGGGGACGTCGGCGTTCACGGGCACGAGGTAGTCGGCGAGGCTGGAGTTCACGATCCGTCCGTCGCGGTGGTCGGTGACCGTGTGCTCCAGCAGGGCCTGGCCGATGCCGCCCACGATGCCGCCGACCGCCTGGCTGTCGGCGAGCTTGGGGCTGATGATCCGCCCCGCGTCGTACACGCCGAGCATCTTGCGCACGCGCACGAGCCCCAGGTCCGCGTCGACCGACACCTCGGCGAAGGTCGCGCTGTAGGCGAAGTAGGCGGACCGGTCGGAGCCGGGCCCTTCGTAGACGCCGTTCGCTTCCAGGTGGGAGCGGTCGTTGCGGGCCAGCAGGCTCTTGTACGTCTCCCCGCGCGCCGTGTTGTTCCGGTCGTGCAGTCGCCCGTTGCGCACCACGACGTCGTCCGCGTTCACCCCGTACAGCGGTGACTCGCGGTCCTCCACGGCCAGCTTGATCGCCTGCTGCCGCACCTTGTTGCAGGCGTCGACGACGGCCGAGCCGACACTGGCCATGGTCGACGAACCGCCGTGCGGCGAGGTGAACGGATACTCCGAGTCCCCCAGCCGGAAGGTCGTCGTGCGCATGGTCAGCCCCAGGGCGTCGGCCGCGACCTGGGTCTGGGACGTGTACGTGCCCGGCCCCATGTCGGTGGTGGCCGCCTCCACGACCGCCGTGCCGTCGGCATCCAGCCGCGCCCTGGCCTGCCCCGGATACCGCCCGCAGTCGTAGGCCCCGGCGGCCATGCCCAGGCCGATCAGCAGGTTCCCCTCCCGCGTGGAGCGCGGCTTGGCGTTGCGGCGGTCCCAGCCGAACTCGCGGGCGCCGACCGTGTAGCACTCGCTCAGCCGTCGGGAGGAGAAGGGTTCGTTCGTCGACTCGTCCTCGGCCGGTTCGTTGCGCCGGCGCAGTTCGATCGGGTCGATGCCGATCTCGTGCGCGAGTTCGTCCATGGCCGACTCGATCGCGAACGACGCGGGGGCGAAGCCGGGCCCGCGCATCCAGATCGGGGTGTTCACGTCCAACGGCACCTGCCGGTACGCCTGGCGGACGTTGGGCATGCTGTACATCATCTGGCCCGTGCCCAGGACGGCCTCGAAGAACGTCTCGTACGACGACGTCTCGTGGTCGATGTCGTGGATCGCGGCGTTCAGCTTGCCGCGCCGGTCGCTGCCCAGGCGCAGCCGGTACTCGTAGGCCGGCCGGAAGCCGGTGCCGAAGTACATCTGCTTGCGCGACAGCACCAGCTTCACCGGGCGCCGCGTCACGCGCGCGGCCAGCGCGGCGACGATGGTGTGCGGCCAGCAGCGCAGTCCGCTGCCGAAGCCGCCGCCGACGAACGGGTTGATGACCCGCACCGCGTCCGCCGGGAGGTCGAAGACCGCGGCGATCTCGTCGTGCGTGCCCATCACCCACTGCGTCTTGTCCCACACCGTGAGCCGGTTGCCGTCCCAGCGGGCGACGGTGGCGTGCGGCTCCATCGGGTTGTGGTGGTTGCGCGCCAGTTCGTACGTCAGGTCCAGCCGCACCGCCGAGGAGGCCAGACCGGCCTCCGCGTCCCCGCGCGCGTAGGGCGTCGGCTCGCCCGGCTTGGCCTTGGTGATGTCGGTCGAGGGTTTTTCGGCGTCGTAGCGGACCTTGACCAGGCTCGCGCCGTGCTGGGCGGCCTCCAGGGTGGTGGCCACCACCACGGCGACGGGCTGGCCGTGGAAGAGGACCTTGTCGTCCTGGAAGACCCGCAGTCTGCGCCCTTGCGGGTTGTTGGAGCCGGCGTTGTCGCGATACGGCAGTTTCGGGGCGTTGCCGTGGTGGATCACCCGCAGCACGCCCGCGTGTTTCTCGGCGGCGCGGGTGTCGATGGACCTGATGCGGCCGCGTCCGACGCTGGCGTCGACGATGACGGCGTGCACGGCACCCTTGAGGTCGTGCTCGGCGGCGTACTCTGCCTTGCCGGTGACCTTGAGCCGGCCGTCCACGCGGGACAGCGGTGCGCCTACGGCTGCCTGCGGCTGGGGGCTCATTCCATTTCTCCTACGGTGCGCAGCTGGCGTTCGACGGTTCGCTTCAGGAGCTCGACCTTGAACCGGTTGTGCTCAAGGGGGCGGGCGCCGTCGGCCGCGTGTTCGGCGGCCGCGGCCCACAGGCGGTCCGAGGGGCGCTCGCCTGTCAGGGCCTGCTCGACGGCGGACAGCTTCCACGGCACGGTGGCCACACCGCCGGCGGCGACCTTCGCCTCGCGGATCACTCCGCCGCGCACATGCAGCGCGACGGCCGCCGAGGCGAGCCCGAACGAGTAGGACTGCCGGTCGCGGATCTTCAGGTAGGCCGACTTGAGCGGACGCGGATACGCCGGGATCTCGACCGCCGTGATCAACTCGCCCCGCCGGATGTTCTGTTCGCGCTGCGGGGTGCTGCCGGGGCGGAGCAGGAAGTCGCCGAAGGGGACGCTGCGTTCCTTGCCGTCCGGGGCCTGAAGGTGGACGGTCGCCTCCAGGGCGGTCAGGGCGACGGCGAAGTCGGAGGCATGCACGGCCACGCAGTGATCGGAGCCGCCGAGGATCGCGTGACCGCGGTTGTAGCCGTGCAGGGCGGCGCAGCCGGAGCCGGGCTCGCGCTTGTTGCAGTCGGCTGTCACATCGCGGAAGTAGGTGCAGCGGGTGCGCTGCATGATGTTGCCGCCGATGGTGGCCATGTTCCGCAGCTGGGCCGAGGCGCCCCGCAGCGCCTGGGCGGCCACCGGGTAGAGGGAGTTCAGCTTGGGGTCGGCGGTCACCACGGACATCAGGGCCAGCGAGCCGATGCGGATGCCCCCGCCCTTGGTGGCGGTGATCTCCCGCAGCGGCAGGGCGCTGATGTCGACCACCGTGTCGGGGGCCTCGACGGTCTCGCGCATCAGGTCGACCAGGGTGGTGCCCCCGGCGATGTAGCGGCCGCCGCGCCTGCCGGCGTCCAGGGCTTCCCGGACGTTGTTCGCGCGGGTGTAGGCGAAGGGATACACGGGCCGCTCCTTACTTCCGGGCGGCGGTCTCGACCGCGCGCACGATCTTGACGTAGCAGCCACAGCGGCAGACGTTGCCGCTCATGTACTCCCGGATCTCCTCCGGCGAGCTGGTGTGGCCCTCCTGGATGCACCCGACGCCGGACATGATCTGGCCCGGGGTGCAGTACCCGCACTGGAAGGCGTCCTCGTCGATGAACGCCTGCTGCAGCGGGTGCAGCTTGTCGCCCTGGGCCAGGCCCTCGATGGTGGTGACCTCGGCACCCTCCAGCCGTACGGCGAGCGTCAGGCAGGAGTTGACCCGCTGTCCGTCGACCAGCACCGTGCACGCTCCGCAGGCCCCGGCGTTGCAGCCCTTCTTGGAGCCGGTCAGGTCGAGGTGCTCGCGCAGCAGGTCGAGGAGCGAGGTGCGGTTGTCCACCGTGACGGTCCGGCGGGTGCCGTTGACGGTCAGGGAGACCTGGCTGGAGGGCGCCGCCTCCGCGGCGGTGGCCTCCTCCGAGCCGGTGAAAAGGGTCCCTCCGGCCACCACGGCACCGCCCACCACGACACCGGTGGCGATGACGGTACGCCGGCTGGGCCCCGAGGAGGACTCACCCGATTCGGTCGAGGGTGGAACAGCGGATTCAGAGAGGTCAGCAGACATACATACGCCTTCGCTTCACGGACGGATCAGTCGTGAACAACAGCGGTACTGCAGGCGCGAGATCGACGCCACCGCAGGAAAGGGGCGACCCTGCGCCTTGGCAGGGCGGCTGGTCACGCCGGAAGTCTCGCACCACCGGCAACACTCGCGGCAGGGAGACTTTTATCCCCCCTTTGCCTTCCCGTGATCTCCCCATGGCGTGAGAGGGGTGAATGGGCCCAATTCTTGAGCGCATGACACATTTCGCGCACCGCAGGGCAAGAGCCTGACTCTGGCAGTAGTAGGAACAGCGGACATAGGCACATTCCCGCCCTGGGTGATTTCCCGGCGGTGCGGCATGCTCGTCACCGTGCCCGGCCGGAAGGCAGCCGGGCACGAGAGCACTGCTAGGAGATCCCCCACATGACGACCGTTGCTGCTTACGCCGCTCCCGCCGCGAAGGCTCCGCTGGAGCGCACCACCATCGAGCGGCGCCCGGTCGGCGAATTCGACGTGCTGATCGACATCAAGTTCGCCGGCATCTGTCACTCCGACATCCACCAGGTCCAGGAGGGCTGGGGTACCGCCATCTTCCCGATGGTCCCCGGTCACGAGATCGCCGGTGTCGTCTCCGAGGTCGGCCCCGGTGTCACGAAGTACCAGGTCGGTGACCGGGTGGGCGTCGGCTGCTTCGTCGACTCCTGCCGGGAGTGCGACAACTGCAAGGCCGGCCGGGAGCAGTACTGCACCGGCGGCGGCATGATCCAGACGTACAACTACCTCGACAAGGACGGTCAGCCCACCTACGGCGGCTACTCCGAGAAGATCGTCGTCGACGAGAACTACACCGTCCGGATCCCCGACGGCCTCGCCCTCGACGTGGCCGCACCGCTGCTGTGCGCCGGTATCACCCTGTACTCCCCGCTCAAGCACTGGGGCGCCGGTCCCGGCAAGAAGGTCGCGATCGTCGGTCTGGGCGGCCTCGGCCACATGGGCGTCAAGATCGCCCACGCGCTCGGCGCCGAGGTCACCGTCCTCTCCCAGTCGCTGCGCAAGCAGGAGGACGGCCTCAAGCTGGGCGCCGACCACTACTACGCCACCAGCGACCCGAAGACCTTCGAGGAGCTGGCCGGCACCTTCGATCTGATCGTCTCCACGGTCTCGGCCCCGCTCGACTTCAGCGGCTATGTGAACCTGCTGAAGATCGACGGAGCCCTCGTGAACGTCGGCGCCCCCGAGGAGCCGATCTCCGTCAACGTCTTCCCGCTGATCATGGGCCGCAGGTCGATCGCAGGCTCCGCCATCGGCGGCATCGCCGAGACCCAGGAGATGCTGGACTTCTGCGCCGAGCACGGCTTCGGCGCGGAGATCGAGGTCATCGCCGCGTCCGAGATCAACGAGGCGTACGAGCGGGTACTGAACAGCGATGTGCGCTATCGGTTCGTGATCGACACCGCGACGATCTGATCCGGGATTCCCCACCCCAGTCCTGTGCCCTTGTCGGGCCGCCGCACTGCGGCCCGACAAGGGCACAGCCATGACGTACACGGGTGCAGGGAGGAATTGCTCCCTGGGACAATTCCCTCCCCCTCTCCTTCCCTATCCAGGCCGAGCCCAAGATGCGGAAAATGTGTCCAAGGGCCAATCTTGATGGGAATCCAGACGCCCGGAGCACCACACACCTTGCAGGTCTGCAACTCGAACAGTTCAGGCGACGACGGTGTCGAATCAAGCACCGTTGCCGGGAAATCAGGAGCGTACCGTGACCGAACTCGACATGGCCGAGCTGGCATTCAACGGATTCGTCGGACAATGGACGGAAGGCACGACCGATGGCCGGCGCGCTCCTCTGCTCCGCCGGCCCTCCGAACCGGGCCTGGCCTACGAGGACGTGACGTTCCCGTCGATGGACGGTGTACCGCTCGAAGGCTGGTTCATCCCGGCCGACTCCGACCGGCTGATCATCCACAACCACTTCTCCCCCGGCAACCGCTACGGCTACCCCGGACACCTGCCGGGCTGGGACCGCTTCGGCGGCTTCGAGGTCAACTTCCTGCCCGCCTACAAGGGCCTGCACGACGCCGGCTACAACGTGCTCGCCTACGACCTGCGCAACCACGGCATGAGCGGCTACGGCAACGGCGGCATCTGCACGATCGGACTCACCGAGTACCGCGACGTCATCGGCTCCCTGCGGTACGTGAAGACGCGCCCCGACACGGCGGGCATGAAGAAGGCCCTGCTGTCGGTGTGCCTGGGCGGCAACTCCACCGCGGTGGCGTGGGCCAAGCACCCGGAGGAGTTCGACGAGATCCAGGCGATGGTTCTGCACCAGCCGTTGGAGGGCAAGTCCATCGGCGAGCAGTTCTCCAAGGGCATCGGCTTCGAGGGCGGCTACGACCGCCTCGACCAGGCCGTCCTGGAGCGCACCGGCTTCCACCTGGCCGAGCAGTCACCCGCGAAGTACGCCTCCGCG
Source organism: Streptomyces sp. NPDC001536 (assembly GCF_042894505.1). Classification (NCBI taxonomy): domain Bacteria; kingdom Bacillati; phylum Actinomycetota; class Actinomycetes; order Kitasatosporales; family Streptomycetaceae; genus Streptomyces; species Streptomyces sp. NPDC001536. Next base: position 141,150 of record NZ_JBIAVQ010000012.1, on the reverse strand, counting down.
ATCACCGTGCCCACCCTGGTCGGACAGGTCCACGACGACGTCATGACCACCCCGGAGGCCGTGCAGGCGGTCCACGACGCCATCCCCGTCGAGGACAAGGAGATGCACTGGATCTACGGCACCTCCCGCCGCTTCGACGGTTACAACTACTTCAGCGAGCACCCCGAAGTCGCCGTCGCCTGGTTCGACAGCCACGTCCGCTGACCGGCGGTGAGGGAAAGGCCAAGGACATGTCCCCCACGGACAACTACATCTTCGACCTCGACGAGAACGTCACCCGCACCCCGGTGTCGTACAAGAACCGGTTCGGCATCACCATCGCCGCGGACCTCTACCGGCCGCGGGACTTCGACACGTCCCAGCGCCATCCGGCGATCATCGTCGGCGCACCGCACAGCGCGGTCAAGGAGCAGGGCTCGGGCATCTACGCCCAGACCCTGGCCAAGCGCGGCTTCGTGGCGCTCGCCTTCGACCCGTCGTTCAACGGCTACAGCGGTGGCGAGCCCCGGCACATCACCTCGCCGGAGATCTTCACCGAGGACTTCAGCGCGGCCGTCGACTACCTGGGCACGCGTGACTTCGTGGACCGCGCGCGCATCGGTGTGATCGGCATGTGCGGCAGCGGCGGGTTCGCCGTCAGCGCCGCCCAGGTCGACCGGCGCATCAAGGCGGTGGCCACGACCAGCATGTACGACATCGCCCGCGCCTACTCCAAGGGCCACCGCGACTCGATCACCGACGAGGACCGCATCCGCATTCTCGACGAGCTCGCCGAGCAGCGGTACGCGGACTTCGAGGCCGGGCATCCCGCACTGGCCCCGCGCGGGGCGCCCATCGGATTCGACGAGAACACCGACCCGATCGGCCGTGAGTTCGGCGAGTTCTACTCGACCCCGCGGGGCTACCACCCCAACGCCATCACCCAGTTCACCCTGACCAGCACGATGGCGTACATGAACTTCTCGCTGCTGGACCACATCGCGTCGATCTCGCCGCGGGCCCTGCTGTTCGTCGTGGGCGAGCACGCCCACTCCCGCTACTACAGCGAGGACGCCTGCGAACTCGCCGCGGAGCCGAAGGAGTTGTACGTCGTCCCGGGCGCCGGCCACGTGGACCTGTACGACAGGACGGACCTGATCCCGTTCGACAAGCTGGAGGAGTTCTTCACCAAGAACCTCGCGTGAGCGCCACGCCGAGTACGTGACGGGGGCATCCGGACGGCCGGATGCCCCCGTACCTCTTATACGGCTTCGGTGAGGGACCGGAACTCGTCGTCCGTGAGGTCGAGCAGCGCGGCGGCGGTGTTCTCCTCCAGGTGTGCGACCCGGGAGGTGCCGGGAATCGGCAGCATCACCGGGGACCGGCGCAGAAGCCAGGCGAGGGCCAGCTGCGACGGACTCGCGCCGTGCTGCTTGGCCACGGCGTCCAGCGGGCCACCCGGGCGGGCGAGTTCGCCGGTGGCGATCGGGAACCAGGGGATGAACGCGATGTTCTCGGACTCGGCGTAGTCAAGAACGTCCTCGGCCGAACGGTTCGCGAGGTTGTAGAGGTTCTGCACGGAGACGATCTCGGCGTGGGTGCGGGCCTCCTTCAGCTCCTGGACCGTCACCTCCGACACTCCGATGTGGCGCAGCTTGCCCTCCTGCTGCAGCGCGGCCAGCTCACCGATCTGGTCGGCGAGCGGAACCTTGGGGTCGATGCGGTGCAGCTGGTACAGGTCGATGCGCTCCAGCCCGAGATGGCGCAGGCTCAGCTCCACCCGCTCGCGCAGGTGCTCGGGGCGGCCGTTGGGACGCCAGTCCCCCGGGCCCGGGCGGAGGAGGCCGCCCTTGGTGGCGATGACCAGGTCGTCGGTGTAGGGGTGCAGCGCCTTGCGGATCAGCTGCTCGTTGACGAACGGCCCGTAGGCGTCGGCCGTGTCGATGAAGGTGACGCCCAGTTCCACGGCCCGGCGCAGGACCCGGACGGCCTCGTCCAGATCGCGCGGCTCGCCCCACACACCGGGGCCCGTCAGCTGCATGGCGCCGTAACCAAGACGGTTGACCGTCAGGTCGCCCCCGAGGTCGAAGGTGCCCGAGGCTACGGCGGGGCGCTCGGTGGGCTGCGTACTCATAACTGGTCCTTTGAGAGAGTGCGAAGGTCCGGACAGGCCACCGGCCTGCCTATTCGAGGCTTACACCGCCGCCCGACACGGAAAAGGGAGAGATCCTTCCCCCCTTCCGGCAGGTTGGCTCCTTTGCCGACAGGGCTCGCCCAGGCTGAGAGGGGGCTACAGCTGCAGGTAGACGCTCTTGGTGTAGAGGTAGGTGTCCATGTGTGCGGCGCTCCCCTTGGAGCCGTAACCGCTCAGCTTCGTGCCGCCGAATCCGACCAGCGGATCGATGCAGCCGTAGCAGTTCACCCACATCGTGCCGGTGTGCACGCCCTGGACGACCCGGAGCGCGGTGGACAGGTTCTGTGACCACACCGCTCCGCCGAGGCCGTATTCACTGTCGTTGGCGATGGCGATGGCCTCGTCGACGTCGTCGAAGGGCAGGATCGACAGCACCGGGCCGAAGATCTCCTCGCGAGCGATGCGCATCTCGTTGGTCACGCCGGCGAAGACGCTCGGCTGCACGAAGTATCCGTTCGCGAGGTCGCCCTCGAACCGCCCGCCGCCGCGGAGCAGTTCGGCCCCTTCTTCGCGGCCGACGTCGATGTAGGAGAGCACCTTGTCCAACTGGGGCCGGGAGATGACCGGCCCCAGCGTGGCGTCGGCGTCCAGGCTGTGGCCGACGCGCAGGGTGTCCGTGAAAGCCAGCAGCCGCTCGGTGAACTCCTCGACGACGGGCCGCTGGACCAGCACCCGGGTGCCGGCGAAGCAGATCTGCCCGGAGTTGGCGAAGACCCCCATCGCGGCTCCCGGTACCGCCTTGTCCAGGTCCGCGTCCGCGCACACGATGTCCGCCGACTTGCCACCGAGCTCCAGCTGGAGCTTCTTGATGTTCGCGGTGGACGCCTCGATGATGCTGCGTCCGGTCTGGGTCGATCCGGTGAACGCGACGCGGTCGACGTCGGGGTGGGCCGCCAGCGCGTGTCCGGCCTCCTTGCCCAGGCCGGTGACGACATTGACGACGCCCGGCGGCATTCCGGCCTCGTGCAGGATCTCAGCCACCCGGAGCACCGACAGAGAAGCGTCCTCCGAAGGCTTCAGTACCGCGGTGCACCCGCTGGCCAGAACCGCGCCGATGATCCAGAACTGGCTGTTGAGGGGGCCGTTCCACGGAATGATGCCGCCGATGACTCCGACCGGTGCCTTCAGCGTCATCGTGGCGACGTTGCCGGGGATGCCGTTCATCAGCGTCTGACCGCTGATGTTGGCCGCCTGTGAGGCGAAGAACGACACCATCTTCAGCAGGGCGGGCTTGGTGGTGCGCAGCCTCGTGACCGGGGCGCCCATGTCCAGGGCCTCGATCTGGATCAGTTCCTCGAACCTTTCGTCGAGGATCTGGGCGATGCGCGTCAGCAGCGCCTGGCGTTCGTACGGGGTCCAGGTGCTCCACCGGCCCTTGAACGCCTTGCGTGCGGCAAGGACCGCGCGATCGACGTCGGCCTCGTCACCGGCGGCGAGCCGTGCCAGGACCTCGCCGGTCGAGGGGTCGACGGTGGTCAGCGTCTGCCCGGAGGCGGCCGGGACGCTCCGGCCGTCGATGAAGTGGTGGTGCACCTCGCGGGAGATGAAGACCTGGGCCTGCTTGCACAGGGCGGGGTTCTGCTGGAATGTGGTCACTGCTTGCCTCTCAACGGACCTTCGATACGCCATGGTCGAAACTCCGTCAGTCGAAGACGAAGACGCCCTTGCCGATCTGACGCCGGTCGAACAGGTCGTAGGCCCGCTCCGCGTCCTCCAGCCGGAACTCGTCCGTGAACAGCGACTCCACGTCCAGGCCGCGCTCGGCCACGAACAGGGCGCACTCCTCCTGGAGGTTCTTGCTGAAGGTGAGCGAGCCCATGACGGTCTTCTGCAACTGGATGAGGTCCTCACTGTCCAGCTCGACCTTGCCGAAGACCCCGACCATGCACGCGGTTCCCCAGCGCCGGAGCGCCTGGACCGACTGACGGCGCACGGTGGCGTTGGCGCTGCACTCGATGGACTTGTCCGCGCCTTCACCGTTACGGGTCAGCGCACGGACCGCGGCCACGGGGTCCTCCTCCCGGGCGTCGACGACGTGGTCGGCGCCGAACCGTTCGGCCATCTCCAGGCGGGAGGGCTCGACGTCGAGGGCGATGACCCGGGCCCCGAAGGCCTTGGCCAGCATGGTGCAGCTCAGGCCCACGGGGCCCTGCCCGAAGATCGCCACGGTCTCGTCGGCGGACAGGCCGACCCGCTTGATCGCTCCGAAGGCCGTTCCGGTGCCGCACGAGATGGCCGCACCGGTCTTGTACGAGAGCGAGTCGGGCAGGCGGATGAGCGTGTGCGCGGGGACCTTCATGAGGTCCGCGTGTCCACCGTCGCCGTCCAGCCCGCCGTATACCGTGCGCCCGTTCGGACAGTACTGCGTCCAACCGGAACGGCAGTACTGACAGGTGCGGCACCCGTCGTAGTGGTGGACCATGACCCGGTCGCCGACCTTGGCCTCGCTGGGTCGCACGGCGTCACCGACGAGTTCGACGACCCCGCACGGCTCATGCCCTTCGATCACCAGCTGAGCTCCGGTACGCGCCGGGCCGTGCAGGTGGTTGAGGTCGCTCCCGCACATGCCGGAGGCCTTCATACGGAGGACGACTTCGTCCGGCCCGGGTACGGGGTCGGGGAACTCGCGGAGATCGAGCTTGCCCTCGCCCAGGAAGACAACAGCTTTCATGTCAGTGCTCCTCGATGGTCGGGAGGATCAGCCGGGCAGGCCGGGACGCCGAACCGCGGGAGACGGGCCGGAGAGCGAGGGGCCGACAGACGTCCCCGCCTCTCGCCGTACGTCATGTGTGGCGGCGGCGCCCTCCGGTCCGCCGTCGGTGTCTCCGTCCGGGGCGATCTGCGCCAACGCCTCGGGAGACGTGTCCACACCGGCGACGGCGTTGAGCAGGGTCACCGCGACGTACATGCCCGAGACGGCCAGGATCACCCCGACGACGCCGGCGCTGTTGAACAGCCACAGGACGATGAAGGGCGAGAAGATCAGGCCGACGCGACCGACGGTCTGGGCGAAGCCGCCGCCACGGAAGCGGAAGGCGGTCGGGAAGAACTCCGGGGTCGTTCCCAGGCTCAGGGTCAGGAACGACGCGACCGTGGCGACCAGGACGAAGCCGACGGCGATGACCAGGGCAGGCGACGTCATGAACGGATAGATGCCGGCGAAGACCGCGGCCAGCGACCCGAACATCATGATGCTCTGACGCCGTCCGAGGCGGTCGACGATGAACGCGCACAGCAGCGGTCCCGCGACATAGCCGGACATGATGGCCGCGTTGAACCCGAGGGACTTCGACACGGTCATCCCCTGCTCCACGAAGAACGTGGGCATCCAGCCGGTGACGGCGTAGGAACCGAACAGACAGGTGACGGTCAGGATCAGCGCCATCAGCGTCCGCCGGATGACGGGGCGCGAGAACAGCACCGTGATCGGCACCCACTCGGCCTTCTCGTCCGCCGCGTCGGCCACCCGGTGCGTCACCGGAGACTGGCCGGCCTCCGGGTTCGAGACGCCGGACTCCCGCTCGATCTTGCGGATGACGGCCTCGGCCTCCTCGTACCGCCCACGCGACTCCAGCCACCGCGGCGACTCGGGCATACCCCGGCGCAGCCACCAGGCGATCATGGCGCCGACGCCCCCGATGATGAACATCCCGCGCCAGGACCACCCGGGAATGACCACCCAGCCGACCAGCGAGGACAACGAGACACCGAGACCGGCGAAGATGCCGAGCAGTCCCAGGTAGCGGCCGCGGCGGCCACGCGGAATGAACTCGGTGATCATGCCGTAGCAGATGACGTACTCCGCGCCCATCCCGATGCTCATCACGCCTCGCAGGGCGATGAGCACCTCCATCGACGGTGCCAGCGCCGCGCACAGGGCGAGGAGCCCGAAGAGCGCCAGGCTGAACTGGAAGGCGAAGGCGCGTCCGACCCGGTCGCTGAGCCAGCCTGCGAAGATCGCGCCGATCGCGAGACCGGCGAAGGTGACCGACAGGAAGAGCGAGTTCAGCTCCAGCGTCGAGAAGCCGGTGTCCAGCACCGACGCCAGCACGCCGGCCGACAGCGTGTTGTCGAACGAGTCGAAGAACATGCCGAGGCCGACCAGCAGCGCCAGGCGCCGGTGGAAGGGGCCGACGGAGAGACTGTCGAGCCGCTGGCCCGCGTTGACGTGGGTGTTCATCGGCCGACCCCTTCCGGGACGGCTCCGGTGATACGCGCCTGGTCGGCCAGGCGGGGAGTACGAGTTGCGCACGGATTCGGTCGACATTGTCCGGTCATGCGGCTTACTACCTTCGGCTCGGTGTCCGGCGCGCGGCGGCGGGAACACGACGATGTGTTGGTGAAGCGGCCCTGCTCATGGGTGAACCGTCGGGAACAAATTGAACTGGCGGCTCCGCCTGGACACGTCGGTGGGACATGCCGGCGGTTCATCAGCGACGGTGCACAGCTCCTCGCAGCGGTGCTTGAAAATATCCTGCATTATGAGACTTCGTCAATGGCCGGGACCGAGGCGTCGGCCATCGCGGTGCTTCGTTCGGCAGGACCTGACCATTGCAAGAGCGAACCGCATCACGGAAAGCGGCGCGGCCCACGAGGAGACGCCGCTACGGCGTCGGGGAACGCCTCGACGCAAAGGTGAAGAGCAGGGCGCCGCGCGGGGTTCGGCCGCCCGCGTCTTCGGGCGCGTCAGTCGCGCTGCTGCTCCAGCAGGCGTTCCGACATCGTCGCCGCCGCCTGCTTGACGGCGAGCACCGCGTGCTCGACCTCGACATCGCGGCGCTGGTTCTCGTCCCAGGCGACACCGACGCTGCCCAGGGCCGTCTTCTGGTCGGTGAGAATGGGCGCGGCGACGCTGTAGACACCGGGGTTGAACTCGCCCACGGTCAGGACGTAGCCGGCCTTCTTCATCTCGCCCAGGGTCGCGCGGAATTCGCTCCACGTGGCACCCAGGCCGGCGTTCTCGATCTCCTTGCCCTGACGGGCGTAGATGGCCTTCAGCCGGTGATGGGGAAGGTGGGCCAGGATGACCTTCGACACCGCTCCCTGGAACAACGGGCGCCGCTGCCCGCGACTGAACCGGTTCGCGGGGCTCGACGGGGCGCGGTGTTCGCCGACACACAGGACCGAATCGCGAAACGCGGTGCACAGAAGAGCCGAGTGCCCGATCTTCTCGACCAGCTCTTCGAGCACGCCATGGCTGGCCAGGAGCAGCGGGTCGGTCAGGCGGATCTGCAGGTCCATCTCGATGATCCGCGGGCCGAGGGTGTAGTAGCCGTTGCGCGCCGAGCTGAGCAGACCCGCCTCGTGCAGCGTCTTGATGTAGCGATACCCCGTCGACCTGGAGGTCTCCAGGGCCTCGATGATGGCGGCCGTCGACCACACGGGTTCCGTTTCGCTGAACAGCTGCAAGATGTTCAGCATCTTGGCCAGGCTGCCCGCGCCGTCCGGAGTCGCTGTCGCCGTCACCTTTGTGACGATATCCCACATTATGAGATATCGTCAACAATTCAGGTCGGTGCACCGCTCATGATAGTGCCCTGCCGTGTGAGGGGGCTGGGCCCCGCTCGGCCGCGGCACCCGGTCACGCCCGCGGGACCGCCATGTACTTGAACTCCAGGAACTCGTCGATGCCCACACGGCCGCCCTCGCGGCCCAGTCCCGAGGCCTTGACGCCGCCGAACGGCGCGGCGGGGTTGGACACGATGCCGGTGTTCAGGCCGACCATGCCGACCTCCAGGGCCTCCCCGACCCGGAAGCCGCGGTCCACGTCCTGGGTGAACAGGTAGCCCGCCAGGCCCCACGGGGTGTCGTTGGCCATGCGGACCGCCTCCTCCTCCGTGTCGAAGGAGACGACGGGCGCCACCGGACCGAAGATCTCCTGGGACATGAGGTCCGACTCCGCCGAGACGTCCGAGAGGACGGTGGGCGCGTAGAAGTAGCCCGGACGGTCCGGACGGTTGCCGCCGCAAACGACCTTCGCGCCCTTGCCGACGGCGTCGTCGACGAGCTCCTGCACCTTCCGCAGCGCCTTCTCCTCCACGAGCGGGCCGACCTCGGTGCCCGGCTCGGCGCCGTCGCCCACCGTCAGCGCGCCCAGCCGTGCGGCGAGCCGACGGGCGAACTCCTCGGCGACGGGCCGCTGGACGAAGATCCGGTTCGCCGCCGTGCAGGCCTCGCCCATGTTGCGCATCTTGGCCGCGACCGCGCCTTCCACGGCACGGTCCAGGTCGGCGTCCTCGAAGACGAGGAAGGGGGCGTTGCCGCCGAGCTCCATCGACGAGCGCATGACGTGCTGGGACGCCTGCTCCAGCAGGCGGATGCCCACCGCGGTCGAGCCCGTGAAGCTGATCTTGCGGGCGATACCGCTCGACATCCACGGCGAGACCACCGAGGACGGGTCGGTCGTGCACACCACGTTGAGGACGCCGGCGGGGAGTCCGGCCTCGACCAGGATGTCCACGAGTGCCAGGGAGGAGAGCGGGGTGAGGTCGGCGGGCTTGAACACGATCGTGCAGCCGGCCGCGATGGCCGGTCCGATCTTGCGGGTGCCCATGGCGAGCGGGAAGTTCCACGGGGTGACGAGCACACAGGGGCCGACGGGCTCGCGCGAGACGAGGATGCGGTTCTTCCCGTCCCCCGTCGTCGTGAGGTCGCCGCCGATGCGGACGGCCTCCTCGGAGAACCAGCGGAAGAACTCGGCGGCGTACGCGACTTCGCCCTTGGCCTCGGCGAGCGGCTTGCCCATCTCCGTGGTCATGATGAGGGCGAGCTGGTCCTGGCGCGCCATGATGAGGTCGTAGGCGCGGCGCAGGATCTCACTGCGCTCACGGGGACTCGTCCTGGCCCACTCCTTCTGCACACGGCCCGCGGTCTCGATGGCGCGCCGCGCGTCCTCGGCGCCGCCGTCGGCCACGGTCGCGATGACCTCCTCGGTCGCCGGATTGACGACGTCGAAGCGGGCACCGGACGCGGCCTCGCCCCACTGCCCGTCGATGAAGACGCCGGTGCTGACGTGGGCGATGGCCTCGCGCGCTTGTCGCGAGAGGCGGAGGGCGCTGACATCGGTGGTCATGAGAGTTCTCTTCCCTTGGAGGGGCGGTCTGTGGAAGTGGTGGTCGCACGCGGGTCGAGGACCTGGGCCAAGTGCAGGCCGGGCCTCGAAGGATCGAGCTGGTCCACCTGCCGGGCGCACGAGAAGCCGTCGGTCAGCACGGCGACGTCGTGGCCGGTGGCCCTGAGCGCGGGAGCGAGCGCGTTCTCCGCGACCCGCATGCTCACGTCGTAGTGCTGGGCCTCGAAGCCGAAGTTCCCGGCGACACCGCAGCAGCCGTCCGCGTCGACGACGATGCGCACACCGGCCGCCTTGAGTGCCGTGCGCTGGGCCGCGGCCCCGAACACCGAGTACTCGTGGCAGTGCGTCTGGAGTACGGCCCGCTCCGGCACCGGACGCGCCGAGGACGGCTCCCAGCCCGCAGCCACCCGATCGGCGACGTACGCGGCGAAGCTGCGCACACGCGACGCGACGCGCCTGGCCTGCTCCGTGGGGACCAGTTCGGGCAGATCCTTGCGGAGCGCGGCCGCGCAGCTCGGTTCGATGACGACGATCGGCCGGTCGGTGCCGTCGTCGAGCGCTTCAGCGGCCTTGGACAGCAGCCGTTTCGCGGTGCCGAGCTGGCCGGTCGAGATCCAGGTGAGGCCGCAGCAGGCGTCGGCCGAACAGACTACGGAGTCGCCGGCGTCCGCGAGGACACGAGCCGCCGCACCGGCCACCTCGGGCCGGAAGCCGCGCGTGAACGTGTCCACGAACAGGACCACCGAGGCTTCACCGGTAACGGCGTCGGCGATCTCGCGCCGCCACTCCCCCGCGCCGGCGAACCGCGGCAGCGCGCGCTTTGTCGTGAGCCCGCCCGCTGCCGCCACGACCTTGCCCAACGGGGTCGCGAGGACCGCGTTGACGAGGCGGGAGAGGCGACCGGTCAGCTTGAGCCAGCGCGGGAGCCAGCCGAGCGAGAAGTGCGCGAGCGGCCGTAGGCGGCCCCGGTAGTAGTGGTCGAAGAACTCCGACTTGTACGTGGCCATGTCCACCCCGGCCGGGCAGTCGGTCGAGCAGGCCTTGCACGACAGGCACAGGTCCAGCGCCTACCGGACCTCCTTCGACCGCCAGCCCTCCTCGACCGTGCGCGCGCCCCGGACCATGTCCTGGAGGACGCGGGCACGGCCCCGCGTCGAGTCCTTCTCGTCCCGGGTGGCCCGGTAGCTCGGGCACATCACCCCGCCGCTGTCCGCGCGGCACCGGCCCACGCCGATGCAGCCCTGGACGGCGTGCACCCACGGATCCGTCGCGGCGGATGTCGCCGGGTGCAGGTCGAAGCTCGTCCGCCACTCGCGCTGCGGCACTCCCGCGAGGGCGAGGTGGGCGTCCATGGGATCGGGATCCGTCATGGAACCCGGGTTCAGGATGCCCTCGGGGTCCCACAGACGGCGGCACTCGGCGAACGCGGCCATCATCTCGGGCGAGTACATGAGGGGCAGCAGCTCGGACCGGGCGCGGCCGTCGCCGTGCTCGCCGGACAGCGATCCGCCGTGCCGGACCACGAGTTCGGCGGCCCGGTGGGTGAAGCGGCGGAAGACCGTGCGACCCTCCTCGCTGCGCAGGTCGTAGGTGATGCGGATGTGCATGCAACCGGCGCCGAAGTGCCCGTACATGACGCCGGTGAGCTGGTGCTCCGCCAGGAGTTCGCGGAGGTCCGCGAGGTAGTCGGCGAGCCGCTCGGGGGCGACCGCGGCGTCCTCCCAGCCGGGCCACGACTCGCCCCCGGACGCCAGACGGGAGGAGAGTCCCGCTCCGTCCTCGCGGACCCGCCAGAGCGAGGCGCGTTCCGCCGGGTCCGTGGCCGCACGGCCTTGTACCAGCCGCCCGTTCTCCGCCAGCCGCGCGAGCAGCTTGTCCGCCTGGGCGCGCACCGACGCCGGGTCGTCGCCGTCGAGGTCCACGAAGAGCCAGGCCCGCCCCTCGGGCAGGCCCAGGACGGAATCGGGGCCCCTGCGGTGGCGCATCGTGGCGACGATGGCCTCGTCGGTGCCCTCGACGGCGGCCGGCGAGAACTCCAGGATCGCCGGGATGTCACGGGCGGCGTCGACGACGTCCTCGTAGCCGAGGCAGACGAGCAGCGCGCTCGCCGGCTTCGGCACGAGCTTCATACGCGCCCACGACGACGGCCCACGTTCCCTCGGAGCCGACGACGGCGCGCGCGATGTTGAACTTCTTCTCCGGCAGGAGGTTGTCGAGGTGATAGCCCGACACCTGCCGGGGAATGCGGCCGAGTTCGAGGCGGAAGGTGCTCAGGTTGTCCTGCGCGAGCCGTTCCAGCGCCGCCGCGAGGGACTTCGCCCGGCCTGCGGAGAACGCGTCGGCCGGGTCGGTGGCCCGCACACCCGTCTCGGTCGCCGTCAGGCGGGCCCCGTCGGACGTGACCAGGTCGATCTCCGCCACGTGGTCGGAGGTGCGGCCGTAGCGGACCGAGTGGTTGCCGCACGCGTCGTTGCCGATCGCTCCGCCGACCGTGGCGCGGTTCTTGGAGGAGGGGTCGGGTGCGAACGTACGGCGGCCGCCGGTCGCGCGTTCCACCTCACGGGAGAGCGTCGCGAGGACGACGCCGGGCTCGACGTCGACCGTCCCGGCCTCCTCGTCGACGGCACGGACACGGTCCATGTGCCGCGAGAAGTCCAGGACGAGCCCGGGGCCGATGGCGTTGCCCGCCATGGACGTTCCGCCCCCGCGGGCGATGACCGGGGTGCCGCTCGCCCGGCACACCGCGACGGCGGCGACGACGTCGTCGACGGTGCGCGGGAACGCCACCGCGAGCGGTTCGACACGGTAGTTGGAAGCGTCGTAGGCGTACTCGGCGCGTCTGCGTGGCGACGCGTCCGCCGGCACTCCTGCCTCCGCGAGTTCCCGGAGCAGCGCCGGGCGGCCGGCGGAATCGGTCATGGGCGTGGGCTCTTTCTCGCGAGGTCAGGCAGGGGCCGGTGTCGGCTCAGAACCGGTGCAGCACCGCGCGGAAGAACTCGGTCGGCTCCACGGCCTCGACGGGCACCGGACCCTCGTCGGCCAGGAACTCGTACCCGGTCTCGGGGCCGTACTTCTCGCCGCCCGCCGTCACCCTGCCGCTGATCTGGAAGAGGATCTCGATGGAGGGGAACTGGCCCGCCTGGTACACCGCGCCGGCGTCCAGGCGCAGGAAGCCGATGCGCAGGTCGCGTTCGGTGAAACTGCCCAGCCACTTCTCCCAGACGCCCGCGTCCCCCTTCTGCCAGTCATAGGCCTCCGGGTTCATCGCGATGACGTCGGTGTACCGCGGGGGCGCGAACTCCAGCTTGCCGCCGGTGGCGTGCTCGAAGATCGCCTCCGAGCCGTCCTTGGTACGGGACACCCCGTCGGCGTCGGTGTAGTGGTACAGGCCCTTCTTGAACTCGCCGGTCCTGGCCAGTTCGGCGTTGACCGCCTCGCGCTGCGCGACGCTCAGATAGCCGGCGCCGCTCGCCCCGCCGCACTGGAGGACCATGGTGCGCAGTCCCTCGGGGCGCTCCTGGGGGCCGTAGTGGACGCTCTCGGGGAAGTAGCCGACCCAGCCCTCCTCCAGGACGTCGGTCTCGGTGTAGGGCAGCCGGCCCTGGATGACGTAGCGGATCTGGTCGAAGTTGTGCCGGTGGCGGGGGGTCCGCCAGCCGCCGCCGCCCGTGAGACCCATGTTCAGGTCGTAGTTGTTGGGCGAGCCGTCCTGACCGAACAGCAGGTGCTTCTGGTCGAGCGTTCCCTCACGCATGGTTCCGACCCGCTCGCTGCCGGTGTCGGATGCCTTGCTGACGCGCATCTCCGCTCCTTCACACAATCGATGTCGTCCCGCGGCGGGAGCCTTGACGGGAGTCACTTCCGTTGACGATATCCCATAATGCGGGATAACGTTCAAGCACCCGCTGGATTGAGTACGACGCCGTGAGGATCGACGATGACGACGACACCCCTGACTCACACCCCGTACGACTCCGGAGTACCGGCGTCGGCACGGGACTTCGGCGTCGAGGGGCGGGTCGTCCTCGTCACCGGTGCCGCCCAGGGCATCGGCCGTGAACTGGCCCGCCAGTTCGCCGCGGCCGGAGCCTTCGCCGTGGTGGCGGACCTCAACGTCGACAAGGCGGAAGCGGTCGTGAAGGAGATCCACGACGCCGGCGGGACCGGCCTGGCCGTCGCGGTGGACGTGGCCGACGAGGCGTCCGTCGCGGCGATGGTCGACACCGTCGTCGAGAGGTGGGGCCGGGTCGATGTGCTGATCAACAACGCGTCGATCTTCGCGACCATCAAGAAGGGTCCCTTCGACGAGATCCCCGTGGCGGACTGGGAACAGGTGCTGAAGGTCAACGTCACCGGGACCTACCTGTGCGTGCGGGCCGTGGCCCCTCATATGCGTACGGCGGGCTTCGGCCGCGTCATCAACATCTCGTCCGACTCCGTGTCCCGGGGCACCGTCAACTACCTGCACTACGTCACCTCGAAGTCGGCGCTGATCGGCATGACCAACTCCCTGGCGCGCGAGCTGGGCGGCCACGGGATCACCGTCAACTGCGTACGCCCCGGCATGGTCGCCACCGAGGTCGAGCGCACCGTCAACCCCACCGTCGAGGTCCGTGAGCGTGCGGCGGCACAGCAGTGCATCCCGCGCGGCATGGTCCCCACCGACCTGGTCGGCGTCATGTTCTTCCTGGCCGCACCGGCGTCCGCCTTCGTCACCGGCCAGACGATCGCCTGCGACGGCGGCTACACCCACAGCAGTTGACCCACCCGACAAGCCCCCGCAGTCCGAGGAGACCGAGCCGCCCATGAGGCAGTACCCGCACCTCTACATCGACGGTCGATGGACGGAACCGACCGAGCCCCGCGCAGTGGAGCTCGTCGACCCCACCCGCGAGGAGCCCTTCGCCCGGGTGACTCTGGGGAACGCCGCCGACGCGGACCGCGCGGTCGCCGCGGCCCGAGACGCGTTCGACAGCTTCTCCACCACCTCCCCCGGCGACCGGATCGCGTTGATCGACCGCGTCATCGACGTGTACGAGTCGCACCTCGACGAGTTCTCCGAACTGATCGCGCGCGAGGTCGGCATTCCCGTCGGCAACCGCGCCCAGGTCACCGGCCCGGCCGAGCACATGAGGGTGGCCCGCGACACCCTGCGCGCGTACCCCTTCGAGGCGCGGGTGGGCGGCGCCGTCGTCCGCCGCGAACCGATCGGCGTCTGCGCGCTGGTCTCACCGTGGAACTGGCCGATCCAGACCGGCGTCATCAAGGCCGTCTACGCCCTGGCCGCCGGCTGCACGATGGTCGCCAAGCCCAGCCTCAACTCCGCCGCGAGCGGCGCGCTGCTGGCCCAGGTGCTGCACGAGGCCGAGGTGCCGCCGGGCGTGTTCAACCTGGTCAACGGCACCGGCCGCGAGGTGGGCGACAGGCTGTCCCACCACCCGGACGTGGACATGATCTCCTTCACCGGCTCCACCGCCGCCGGCAAGCTGGTGGGAGCCGCCGCCGCGGGCACCGTGAAACGGGTCTGCCTCGAACTGGGCGGAAAGTCGGCCAACATCGTGCTGCCCGACGCCGACCTCGAACAGGCCGCCCGCTGGAACATCCGGCGCGCCTTCTTCAACGCCGGTCAGTCCTGCCATGCCCCGAGCCGCATGCTGGTGCACGAGAGCCAGGTCGAGCAGGTGGTGCCCTTCCTCGTCGACGAGGCCCGCCGCTTTCGCCTGGGCGACCCGCTGGAGAGTACGACGACCATGGGACCGGTCGTCAGCGCCGCCCAGTTCAAGTCGATCAGGGACCACATCCAGAGCGGTCTCGACGAGGGCGCCCGTCTCGTCACCGGTGGCGTCGAGCGCCCCGACGGTCTCGACCGGGGCTACTTCGTGCAGCCCACGGTGTTCACCGGCGTCACACCCGACATGACCATCGCCCGGGAGGAGATCTTCGGCCCCGTCCTGGCCGTCCTGGCCTACCGCGACGAGGACGACGCCCTGCGCATCGCCAACGACTCGCCCTACGGGCTCGGCGGCTATGTCTTCGGCGGCGACCGCGAGAAGGCCCGGCGTGTGGTGAACGGTTTGCGGGCCGGACGGGTCAGCTACAACGGCGCGGCCACGGACTCGTACACCCCCATGGGCGGCTACAAGCAGTCCGGCATCGGCCGCTCGATGGGCCGGTTCGGTCTTGAGGAGTATCTCGAAGTCAAATCCGTGTACGGGTTCGAGGACGAGGCGCAGGAGTTGCCGACCCTGTTCGGCTGAGCCATCCCGAGTCGGTCAGGAGCCGTCAGAACATGAGCAACGAAGCCACGCGCCTGCTGCGCAACCCCGCCAAGGAGAAGCTCTCCCGGGGCGAGCCGGTGTTCTCCATGACCATCCGTCTGGTGCGGACCGTCGACATCGCCGCCATCGCCCACACCGCGGGATTCGACTCCGTCTACATCGACATGGAGCACAGCAGCTTCCCCCTGGAGGCCGCGGGCCAGATCTGCATGGCCTGCACCTCCCTGGGCGTCACTCCCCTGGTCCGCGTGCCCGGCCCGGACCCGTTCTTCATCGCCAGGGTCATGGACGCCGGCGCCATGGGGATCGTCGTACCCGGTGTGCAGTCCGCCGACGAGGCGCGCGCCGCGGTCCGTGCCGTCAAGCACGCGCCCTTGGGCGAACGTTCCCTGGCAGGCAACGCGCCACAACTGCTCTACCGGTCCCTGTCCGCCGACCAGACCGTCCGTGAACTCGACCAGGCGTCCATGGTCGTGACCCAGATCGAGTCGCAGGCCGGGCTAGACGCGGCGGACGCCATCGCCGCGGTGGACGGCGTGGACATCCTCTTCGTGGGCGCGAGCGACCTCAGCGTCGAACTGGGGGTGCCGGGGCAGGTGGACCATCCCGAGGTGCACAAGGCGTTTCTGCATGTCATCGACGCCTGCCGAACCCACGGGAAGGCCGTGGGCATCGGTGGACTCGGCGGGCGGCCGGACCTGGTCCGGCAGTATCTGGAACTCGGCGCCGGCTATGTCTCCACCGGCAACGACATCTCCTTCCTCAGCGCCGCCGCGGCACAGAAGCGCCGGCAGTTCGACTGACGACTTCGGCCGACCGACCTATATGTCTTGGAACAGGAAGCGCACATGAAGATCTGCGTATACGGCGCCGGAGCCGTGGGCGGGCACATCGCCGGACGCCTCGCCGCGGCACAGGCCGAGGTCTCGGTCGTCGCGCGGGGTGAGCAGCTGGCCGCGATCCGGCGGCAGGGGCTGCGGGTGGAGACCCGGGACGGAGAGCTGCTCTCCCACCCGGCCGCCACCGACCGGCCCGGTGATCTGGAGCCGCAGGACCTCGTCATCGTCGCGGTCAAGGCCCCGGCCCTGCCGGCCATCGCCGAGCAGATCGGTGCCCTGCTCCATGAGGACGGCTCGGCGCTGTTCGTCATGAACGGCATTCCCTGGTGGTACTTCCACGCCCACGGCGGCTCCTTGGACGGCACTCAGCTTCAACGGCTGGATCCCGGGCGGGTGTTGTGGGACCACGTCGGTCCGGAGCGCGCCGTGGGCGCGGTCGCCTACACCGCGTGCAGCGTGATCGCGCCGGGGGTGATCCGTGCCGAGAACCCGCGCAACCGCCTGGTCGTCGGACGCCCCGACGGCCGGCCCGACGCGAGGCTCGACACCCTGGCGTCGCTCCTGAACCCCAGTGGTCTGGAGACGAGCGTCACGCCGAGGATCCGTGACGCGATCTGGGCCAAACTGCTGATGAACCTGATCGGGGGCTCGCTGGCCGTCCTGAGCACCTCGCCCATGAAGGACGTCCTCGACAAACCCGCCATCGCCGGCACCGCGAAGGCGATGGCAGCCGAGGGCGCCGCCATCGCCCGTGCCCTGGGCTGCGACCCGGGCGACCCCTACGAGGGCCTGGGCAAGCTGTCGAAGTCCAGCCACCTCCAGAGCATCGCGCAGGACCTCCAGGCCGGCCGGCCCATGGAGATCGACGCGATGTTCCGCGTCCCCCTCGAACTGGCCGAGCTGATGCAGGTTCCGACGCCCAACCTGGACCTGGTGATCGAGCTGGCCACCCAGCGGGCCCGTGCGGCGGGCCAGTATCGCGACACCAGTGCCGTCGTCGACGTGTCCTGGTGAACGGGCCCGGCCGGAAGCCCGAGGGGCCCGCCCCGGCTCATCCCTGCGGCAGGGCCTTGCCGGAGTGTTCGGAAGCCGGCCGGCGGCGCCGGTGGCGGACGACCAGGACGGAACCGGCCAGCAGTCCGAGGGAGGCAAGAGTCAGCTGGCCGGCGAGGGACGGGCAGTCCGCCGGAATGTCGTAGCCGCCGTCCTCCAGACCCGCCTGACGCTCGAAGTGGTTGAACGCCCCGGGGAAGAACGCCTCGTCGAGGGCGTAGAGCGCGGGGAACGCGGCAGGGCCGGCGGCGAGTGAGAAGGCCGCCCACTGGTCGGCATGGCGGGCCTCGTGCTCCGCCAGGCGGTGCGCGCGGGGCGTTTGCGTCTCCATGCGCTGGTCGGTGAGGAAGACCGTGCCGAACATGGTGCCGGCACGGACGACGCCGTCGTCCAGGACCACGGCGGTCGTTCCGTTGTCGCCCTGGTACACCTCACCGCCCTGGCTCATGCCATAGAGGAGGGCAGCCCCGGACACGGGCGCGTTGACCACCGTTCGAGCGGCTTCCCACAGACCGGCACCCCCGGCGGACGGTGCCGGACCGGTGCGGAACTCGCCGGCGGAGCCGGCCGCCGTGAAGGACAGCGCGCACACCAGTTGCACCACCGTCCCGGCGACGACGACCGCCACCCGCCGCCGGGACGGCACGCGACCGCGCAGCGTTCCCAGGGCGGCGAGGACCAGACCGAGCAGGCCGCCGCAGATCAGACAGGCGGCCCGCCACAGCACCTTGAGGGTGCGGGGGTGTCCCGGCCGTGTGACGGGGGGCGGTCGGTCCGGAGCGGCCGTCTGCCGCGGTGGGGCGAGCGTGGGGGTGGTGGGGCGGGTCAGTGTGGACGTGGCCATGGGGATATCCCGGTGTCGGGGTGGGTGGCTTCGCTCATCGCGCTGCGGCGCGTCGCCGCAGTCGCAGCACCGGGACCAGGTTCAGCAGCAGCCCGATCGCCGCGACGCCGGTGACCAGGTTGAGGCCGGGGCGGTAGGCGGTGAAGTCGGCGCCGCTGTCGCCGGCTTGGGCGATCACGGCGGTGAGGACGGCGAGGACGAGGGCGGCGCCGACCTGGCCGGAGGTCTGCACCAGGCCGGAGGCGAGGCCCTGTTCGGAGTCGTCGATGCCTTCGGTGGCCTGGGCCATGATGGCGCTGTAGCCGAACGCGAAGCCGCCACCGAGGAGCAGCAGGGACGGGAGCATGGCGGTGACGTAGTCGGGTGAGGAGCCGGCCGTCGCCAGGAACCAGACGTAGCCGAGGGTCAGCGAGGTCATCGAGGTGATGATCAGCGGCGCGGTGCCGAAGCGGTTGACGAGCCGGCCGGTGAGGGGTGAACCGACCGCGACGATCAGACCGACCGGCAGCAGCGCGAAGGCCATGCGCAGGGGCGACCAGCCGAGCCCGTCCTGGAGGAACAGCGTCATCATGAACTGGAAGCTGAGGTAGGAGCCCATCAGCGCGACGATGCTGAGGTTGGCGCGGACCGTGGTGGCCTTGCGCAGGATGCCGAAGCGGACCAGCGGGTGCCGGACCCGCTGCTCGATCAGGACGAAGGCGACCAGCAGCAGGGCGGCGACGCCGAAGGCGGCGAGGGTCGCGGCGGAGGTCCAGCCCGTCTGCGGGGCGGTGACCACGGCGTAGACGGCGAGCAGCATGCCCGCGGTGAGGGTGACCGCTCCGGCCGGGTCCTGGCCTCCGGTCTCGGTGCGGCGGTCGCGCGGGATCAGGATCATGCCGACGACCAGTGCGAGCAAGGCGAGCGGGACCGGCATGAGGAAGGTCCAGCGCCAGCCGATCCCGGTGAGCAGACCGCCCAGGATCAGGCCCGAGGAGTAGCCCAGGGCGCCGAAGAGGCTGAAGACCGACAGCGCCCGGTTGCGCTGCGGGCCCTCCGGGAACGTCGTGGTGAGGATCGACAGACCGGCGGGCGCGGTGAAGGCGGCGGCCACGCCCTTGACGAAGCGGGTGGCTATCAGCAGCGAGCCGCTGTCGACGAGCCCGCCGAGCAGTGAGGCGGCGGCGAAGACGGCCAGCGCCACGAGGAAGACGCGGCGGCGTCCGAGCAGGTCGGCGGTGCGTCCGCCGAGCAGCATCAGGCCGCCGTAGCCGAGGACGTAGCCGTTGATGATCCATTGCAGGGAGCCGGTGGCCATGCCGAGGTCGTGGCCGATGGAGGGCAGGGCGACGCCGACCATAGAGACGTCGAGGCCGTCGAGGAACAGCACGAGGCACAGGACGGCCAGGACGGCCCAGAGGCGGGCGGTCCAGCGCGGTTCGGGGGCGGCCGAGGGCAGCGTCCCGGGGCGGGACTGGGTCAAGGACATGGGGAAAGGGGTCTCTTTCCTGGCGGATGCGCAGGCAGGTCGGACGCCTCGGCGCTGAGGGAACCGGTTCTGTCGGTGGGAGGAGGGCCGGACCGGGGGCGGGGACGCGCGGCGCGGTGGGGCCTCGTGACGAGCGTGCCAGGAAAAGCCGTACACGAAAAAGGGAGAGCCTCTTCCTAGGCGCAGGGCGCGTAGGAGGAAAGGCTCCCCCTTTTGAAGGGAATAGCCGGCCGACGAAGGGCGGTCAGGCGGAGCTGTCGCTGGTCGAGTGGCTGGGGTCCGCCGCCCAGGAGGCCAGCATGCGCAGGCTGTCATGCGTCGGGGTGCCGGATTCGGCGGTCCAGACGATGATCGCCAGGTCGGGGTCGGCGGCCCAGGTGACGGCGTTCCAGTCGAGGTGCAGGTCGCCGACGACAGGGTGGCGCAGGTGCTTGGTGCCGGTGTCCCGTACGGCCACGTGATGGGAGCCCCACCACTGGCGGAACTGCTCGTCACGGACCGAGAGCTCGCCCACCAGGGCGGCCAGCTGGGTGTCCCCGGGGTTGTTGGCGTTGTGCATCCGCATCTGGGCGATGGCCAGCCGGGTGACGCCCTCCCAGTCCGCGTACAGCTCGCGCATCGTGGGGTCGGTGATGAGCAGCCTTATGTAGTAGCGCTGCTTCTCGGGGATCTTGCTGAAATCGGTGATCAGGGCGGCGCCCATGGCGTTCCAGGCCACGATCTCGGTGCGCGGACCGATCACGAAGGCGGGGGTGTGCGCCATGTCGTCGAGCATGCGCTGCAGCTGCGGCTGCGCCTTGAGACGCGGCTGCCGGCGCGGCGGGCGGAAGTCGTCCTTGGCCGCCAGCTCGTACAGGTAGGCGCGCTGGTCCTCGTCCAGGCGCAGCACCCTGGCCAGGGACTCCAGCACGGACGGCGACGGCTGGATACGGCCCTGTTCGAGGCGGGCGTAGTAGTCGGTGCTGATGGCCGCCAGGACGGCGACCTCCTCACGGCGCAGGCCCGCGACACGACGCGAGCCGCCGTCGGGCAGACCGACGGCGGCCGGGTCGAGCTCGGCGCGGCGCGCCTTGAGGAATTCCCCCAGATCGTGGCGGTGAGGATCGCGGTTCATGCCCTCACCCTGACATCGGAACGCGGTGTTGTCAGGGGGAGAGATTTGTCCCTGGAAGTCCTCGGCCGCCGTGCCGATTCAGCGGACGCGGCTCCACTTGCCGTGGAGCTGGACGAACTCGCCACCGATGACGGAGCTGGCCATGCAGGTGCCCTCGGTGTAGTCCTCGATGTGGGTGACGTGGTCACCGGCGTCGGGCTCGGTCCAGCGGACGACGAACAGGCCGTCGCGGAGCTGGGTGGTGGTGTACTCCATCGTCTGCTTGCGGCCCTTGATGGCGCCGCCCGTCACCTCGAAGCTGACCTGGGTCGCCGAGTCGAAGGTGATCTCCACCGTGAAGTGGCCGAGCGGGGTGTCGGGGCCGAGGTCCGCGAGCCAAGTCTGGCCGACGCTGGGGAGAGTGGCGTTGCTGTCCATCGGTACTACCTCTTTCTGTCGTACGGGGGGTGTCGTCAGCCGAGGGTCTTGACGACTTCCTGGGCCAGCGGGACGGCCGAGGCCGGGTTCTGGCCGGTGATGAGGTTGCGGTCCACCTCGAGGTGCGGGGCGAAGTTCTCCTCGCCCTTGTGGTAGTCGGCGCCGACGTCCGCGACGAGACGGTCCTCGAGCAGCCACTTCGCCCGGTCGGCGAGGCCGTTCTGGATCTCCTCGGAGTTGGACAGACCGGTCAGGCGGTAGCCGGAGAACGGGGACTTGCCGTCGGCGTCCACGGTGGACAGCAGTGCGGCGGGTCCGTGGCAGACCAGCGTCACGAGCTTGCCGGAGGCGAGCCAGTCGCCGAGCAGCTTGCCGGCCGCGGGGTCGTCGGACAGGTCCTCCATCGGACCCCAGCCGCCGGGGACGAACACGGCGTCGTAGTCGTCGATGTTCACGTCCTCGATGCGGACGGGGTTCGCCAGTTCGGTGGCCTCCTTGAGGGCGGTCCGCATCTGCTGGGCGCCCTCCTCGCCGCCGTTGAAGTCCGGGGTGAGGCTGAGTGCGTCGGGGGTCGGCGGGACGCCGCCCGGGGTGGCCGCGGCGATCTCGTAGCCGGCCGCCTTGAAGACGCCGTACGGGCCGATGGCCTCCTCGGCCCAGAAGCCGGCCGGCTGCTCGAACCCGTCGGCCAGGGTCCAGTGGTCGGCGGCGGTGATGAGGAAGAGGATCTTCGCCATGGGGTGCTCCCTGGAGTGAGTGCGAGCGGTCAGTTGTTCGCGGCCTGCTGGACGACGTGGCTGTCGGCGGCCTGGATCAGGTGCGTGAGCTTGCCGTCGCCGACCGTCCACAGGTGGATGAAGCGGGCGTCCGACTCCTCGCCGGACTTGGACACCGCGTGGTAGTGACCGCGCACGAAGACGTGCTCACCGGCGTCGTAGAACTCCTCGGCCACCGCGCCGAAGGAGGTGAAGCGCGGCGCGAGCCGGCCGAAGAAGTCGCCGCCGGCGCTCGCCCAGGTCTTGTAGACGCCGCCGTAGGGGAAGCCGGGGGTGATGTCCCAGACGATGTCGGGGTCGATGACCTCGGCGACCACGTCCGGGGCCATGCCGGAGTCGTAGAGACGGCGGACGAGAGCGAGGTTCGGGGAGTCGGACACGGTGCTGCTCCTTTTACAGGTCAGGCTGCGGGAGAGTTGTCGGGGTTCAGGCGGCGAGGGCGGCGCGGCCGGCGCGGAAGAACGCGGTCTGCTGCGCGACACGGGCGCCGAGGCCCTCGGCGGTGGCGATGTCCGACTTGTGGACGGCCTCCGGACCAGCATCGGTCGGAGTCTGGGCACCCGCCCCGACGAAGTAGCCCAGACGGTTGATGTCGTTCTCGCTGCCCTCGGTGGAGGCCCAGCCCGGCTGGACGCCGAGGCTGACCCAGTGCATGCCGTGCTGGGCGGCCATGGTGAAGAAGTAGCCCAGGGTCGAGGACTTGTCGCCGTTCTTGGCACCGGAGTTGGTGAAACCGGCGGCGATCTTGTCGACCCAGGTCTGGGTGAACCAGCGCTTGCTGCTCGCCTCGGCGAAGGTGTGGAAGGCGGCGGAGGCGGTGCCCATGTAGGTGGGGGCACCGAAGATGATGGCGTCGGCGGCGTCCAGCTGCGCCCACTGTTCGTCGGTGATCGTGTCCACGGGGATGGAGATCACCTCGGCACCGGCTTCCGCGGCGCCGCGCGCCACGGCCTCGGCTATGACGGCGGTGTGGCCGTAACCGGAATGGAAAGCGACGGCGACAGTGGGGCGGGAGGTGGAGGACATGGGGGTATTGCTCCTTGAAAAGGATTGCGTGAATCGTGCTCTGGAAGCATGGCACGGAATTCAACAGCGATGGTAGGAAGGATTCGTCCCTGGCTTTACGCCGGGAATCACCTGCTGTTTTTACGAATTCATGGCGGGGGCCGCCGCCCAGGAGGAAAGGAAGCGCAGGCCCTCATATGCGCGCGAGCCGGGTTCGGCGCTCCAGACGATCAGCTGCTGGTCGGGGTCGGCCACGCAGGTGAGGGCGTCCCAGGCGAGCGAGAGCCGCCCGGCGACCGGGTGGTCGAACACCTTGGTGCCGCCGGTCCGGGGCACCACCGGGTGGCCTCCCCACCACTGGCGGAACTGGTCGTCCTGCACCGACAGTTCACCGACGAGCTCGGCCAGTCTCCGGTCGCCGGGGCAGACGGCGGCCTGGTGCCGCAGTACGGCCACGGCATTGCGGGCGGAGTCCTCCCAGTCGGCGTACAGCGTCCTCATGGCCGGGGCGGCGAAGAGCTGCCGGACGTAGTTGCGCTGCTGCTGGGGGACCTTCGCGAAATCGGTGCCGAACAGGGCGGCGGCCATCGGGTTCCAGGCCAGGATGTCCAGATGCCGGCCGAGGATCACGCCGGGGGCCACGCTGAGCTCGTTCAGCACGGTGCGCAGCCGGGGGTGCGCCTTCTGGGGGGCTCGCCGCCGCGCGGGTCCGGCTTCCTTTCCGGCCAGCTCGAACAGGTGGTCCCGCTGGTCGTCACTGAGGTGCAGGACCCGGACGAGCTCGGCCAGCACGGATGCGGAGGGGGCTGTACGGCCCTGCTCCAGGCGGGTGTAATAGTCGGTGCTGATGGCGGCCAGCACGGCAACCTCGTCCCGGCGCAGCCCGGCCACGCGCCGCCGCCGGTCGGTTTCGGGCAGCCCGACCGTACGGGGGCTGAGCTCGGCCCGACGGGCCTTCAGGAATTGACCCAGCTCCTTACGGTGCGCGCTGCTGTTCATACTGGCCAGTGTGCGCCGTCCGCCACTCGGCTGGGTAGGACGGTTTTATCCCTGGATACCTCTCTCCTGGGGTGGAATTCTCCTCCGTACGGGTCCTGCGGGCGGTGACAGAGTCGGCGACAATTGTTTTTCACAGGCCGTCGGCGATTCTGTGCACCCTTTTGACCGTCGTCGACGAATCCGGCACGTCCGGATGACACCGCTGCCCGAGAAACGCATCAGGAGAAGAGACATGCGCGCAACCGTGATCCACGCCCCCGGTGACATCCGGGTGGAGGACGCCCCCGAGCCCAAGATCCTCAATCCGACGGACGCGATCATCCGCACGGTCGCCACCTGCGTCTGCGGCTCGGACCTGTGGCCGTACCGCGGCCTGGAACCGGTCGGCGACCCGCACCCGATGGGCCACGAGTACGTCGGCATCGTCGAGGAAGTCGGCAGCGAGGTCGGCAACGTCAAGCCGGGCCAGTTCGTGGTCGGTTCCTTCGCCACCTCCGACAACACCTGCGCGAACTGCCAGAAGGGCTGGCAGTCCTCCTGTCTGAACCGCGAGTTCATGGGCACCTGCCAGGCCGAGTACGTACGCATTCCCAACGCCCACGGCACCCTGGTCGCCACCGACGAGCACCCTTCCGGTGACTTGGTACCGAGCCTGCTGGCCGTGTCCGACGTGATGGGCACCGGCTGGTACGCGGCACTCGCCGCCGAGGTCAAGCCGGGTTCGACGGCCGTTGTGGTCGGTGACGGAGCCGTCGGCCTGTGCGGTGTCATCGCCGCCAAGGAGCTCGGGGCGGAGCGGATCATCGCCATGTCCCGGCACGAGTCCCGGCAGAAGCTCGCCCTGGAGTTCGGCGCCACCGACATCGTCAGCGAGCGCGGCGACGAAGGCATCGCCCGCATCAAGGACCTCACCGGCGGCATCGGTGCCGACTCCGTCCTGGAGTGCGTGGGCACCTCCCAGTCCATGAGCCAGGCCCTGCACTCCGCGCGCCCGGGCGGCAACGTCGGCTTCGTCGGCGTCCCGCACGAGGTGGCCGTCGACGGCCAGGAGCTGTTCTTCTCCCAGGTCGGTCTGCGCGGCGGCCCGGCGCCCGTGCGCCGCTACCTGCCCGACCTGATCGACCGCGTGCTGTCCGGCCACATCAACCCCGGCAAGGTCTTCGACCTCACCCTGCCGCTGGAGCAGGTCGCCGAGGGCTACAAGGCGATGGACGAGCGCCGCGCCATCAAGGCCCTCCTCACGCCCTGACCCGATCGCCTCGTGGGCGTGAGCTGCGCAGGCCGCGCTGACGCCCACGAGGGCCCACCGCACGGTCGCAAGGAGACACGCCCATGACGACCTGGACGAACGACGAACTGACCCGGATCGAGCACGCCGAGGAACTTCAGATGGCCCCCGCGCGCAGTGACGGAACGCCGCGCACACCCGTGCCGATCTGGGTCGTCCGCGACGGCGACGATCTCTACGTCCGCTCCTTCCGCGGCAGCGCCGGCGCCTGGTACCGGGCGGCCCGGGCCAGCCACGAGGGGCGTATCCGCTCCGGCGGCGTCGACAAGGACGTCACCCTCGTCGAGGTCACCGACCCCGGCGTCAACGACCGCATCGACGCCGCGTACCGCACCAAGTACGGCCGCTACGGCGCGAGTTACGTCGATCCGATGGTGGCCTCGCGGGACACGACCCTGAAGCTCGCACCCCGCTGAACAGCGGCTCTTTCACCCCTCCAGGAGAAGTACCTTGCTCGGTCTCGAACTCGTCGTGGTCCTGGGCGTGGCCGTGCTGGTGGGCAACGTCGTGGGCCAGCGCCTGGGCATAGCCCCGCCCGTCGTGCTGCTCGTGACGGGTGTGCTCCTGGGGTTCATCCCGGCGGTACGGGAGGCACAACTGCCCCCGGAGGTCGTGCTGTTGCTCTTCCTGCCGGTGCTGCTGTACTGGGAGAGCCTGACCACCTCCCTGCGGGAGATCCGCACCAACCTGCGCGGCATCCTGCAACTGAGCACCGTGCTCGTCATCCTCACCGCCTGGGCCGTCGCCGCAACGGGACACGCCCTCGGACTGCCCTGGGGGCCGGCCTGGGTGCTCGGCGCGGCCATGGCGCCCACCGACGCGACCGCGGTCGGCGTCCTCGCCCGCGCCCTGCCACGCCGCCAGGTCACCATCCTGCGTGCGGAGAGCCTGATCAACGACGGCACGGCCCTGGTCGTCTACGGCCTCGCCGTCGGCATCACGGTCGGCGAGGAACACCTGAGCATGCCGCACGTCGGCGGGTTGTTCCTGCTCGCGTACGGCGGTGGAGCCCTGGTCGGGGTGGTGGTCGCGTGGGTCAACATGAACCTGCGGCGGCGGCTCAAGGACCCCCTGCTGGGCAACCTCGTCATGATCCTGGCGCCCTTCACCGCGTATCTGCTGGCCGAACTGGTCGAGGCGTCCGGCGTCCTGGCGGTGGTCGTCAGCGGCCTGATCATGTCCCAGGTCGCCCCGCGCATCATCCAGGCCGAACACCGCACGCAGGCACTGGCGTTCTGGCCGCTGGCCACCTTCATCATCAACGGGGCGCTGTTCGTCCTGGTCGGGGTGGAACTCCAGTACGCCGTCCGCGACCTCAACCGTGCCGATCTCCAGGACGCGCTGATCGCGGTCGGTGTGATCTGCGTGGTGCTCGTCGCCGTGCGCTTCGCGTTCCTGTACGCCTCCACCTACCTGGTCCGCGCACTCGACCGCCGCCCCCAGCAACGGTCGCTGCGCGTCGGTCACCGGACCAGGGTGGTCAGCGGACTGGCCGGGTTCCGGGGCGCCGTATCGCTCGCGATGGTGCTCTCGGTGCCGCAGACCCTCGACTCGGGCGAGCCGTTCCCCGACCGCAGCTTCATCGTCTTCGTCACCTCCGGCGTCATCCTCGTGACGCTGGTGGTGCAGGGACTGCTGCTGCCGGTGGCGGTGCGGTGGGCGAAGCTGCCGCCGGACACCTCGGTCGACGAGGAACACGACCTCGCCGAGACCACCGCCATCCAAGAGGCCATCAAGGCGATGCCCCAGCTCTCCGCCGACCTGCGGAGCAATCCGAAGATCGCCGAGTGGCTGCGCCAGGAGTACGAGGCCCACCTGGCATCCGTCCGCGCCAGGAGCGCGGGCGCGCACGACGACCCCGCCGTGCTCCAGCACCAGGACTACCTCGCACTGCGTCTGGCCCTCATCGCCAACAAACGCGCCACCGTCGTCAGACTCCGCGACGAGCGCCGGATCGACGACACCGTACTGCGCCGTCTGCAGGCCGCCCTCGACAGCGAGGAGATGCGCCTGTCCGGAGGCGCGGCGGTCGAATGACCCATCCCTGAGGAAGGACTTTCCATGAAGGCCATAGGACTGACCGAGTTCGGCGGGCCCGAGGTTCTGCGGGTCCTGGACCTTCCGGTCCCCGAGGCCGGGCCGGGCGAGATACGCATACGGGTGAACGCGGCGACGGTCAACCCGGTCGACACGCTGGTACGCCGCGGAATCGCCTTCGTCTCCGACGCCGAACCGCCCTATGTTCCCGGGATGGACGCGGCGGGCGTGGTCGAGCAGATCGGCGCGGGAGTGGACACCGATCTCGCCGTCGGCGACCCGGTCATGGCCGTCGTGGTCGTCTCCGGAACGCACGGAGCGTACGCCGAGCAGCTCGTCGTCCCCGCCGAGTCGGTGGTCCGCGCACCCGCGGGCGCGACCGACGTCGAGGCCGCCACCCTGCCGATGAACGGGCTCACCGCCCGGATGGCACTGGACCTGCTGGAACTTCCCGTAGGCGGCACTGTGGCGGTCACCGGAGCGGCCGGCGCCGTTGGCGGCCTTGCCGTCCAGCTGGCCAAGGCCGACGGGTACCGGGTGATCGCCGACGCGGCGGCCAAGGACGAGCAGCTGGTGAAGGAACTCGGCGCGGACGTCGTACTGCCGCGCGGCACCGCATTCGCGGACCTGGTACGCACGGAGGTGCCCGAGGGCGTCGACGGACTCGTCGACACCGCGGGCATCGCCGCTCAGGCCGTCCGCGCCGTGCGCGACGGCGGCCGGGTGGCCTCGTCGGTCGGCGGCACCCAGGTGCCCGCCGAGCGCGGCATCGAGACCCGGTTCACGTTCGTGCCGCAGTACGCACGCGAGCACGCCAAGCTCGACCGCCTGCGCGAAC
This sequence comes from Streptomyces sp. NPDC001536, assembly GCF_042894505.1. NCBI lineage: Bacteria > Bacillati > Actinomycetota > Actinomycetes > Kitasatosporales > Streptomycetaceae > Streptomyces > Streptomyces sp. NPDC001536. Next base: position 112,949 of record NZ_JBIAVQ010000012.1, on the reverse strand, counting down.
TGGCGGAGAAGGGCGGCCTCACCGCTCGGGTCGCGCGGACGCTGCCGGCCGAACAGGCCGTCGAAGCCCACCGGTTGCTGGAGGCGGGCGGCCTCCGGGGACGGGTGGTGCTCACCTTCTGACGTCCCGGTTTGCCGTGAAGCTCATGTCGTTCTGAAGGCGTGTGGCCCGCAGGCCGCATCAGCGGCCTCAGCGCAGGTCAGACCTTCTTCCGCTGCTTCGCGGGCCTGGCCGTGCTGCCGCGCACGGTGAGCGTGGTGGCGATCTCCACGCCGATCTGTGCCGGCTTCTCGCCGCGGCCGAGGGAGAGCGCGAGTTCCGTGGCGGCCGCCGCCATCTCCGTCAGCGGTTGGTGAACCGTCGTCAGCGGCGGGTCCACCCAGGCCACGACGGGCAGGTCGTCGAAGCCCACGACGCTCAAGTCGTCGGGAATGGTGAGCCCCAGTTCGCGGGCCGCCTGGTAGACGCCCAGTGCCTGGAGGTCGTTCGCGGCGAAGACGGCGGTGGGCCGGTCGCTCCGCCTCAACAGCTCACGCGCGGCTTCGGCGCCGCCCTCCCTGGTCAGCTGTGCGCTGACCACCAGGCCGGGATCGGCGGGCAGGCCCGCTGCCTCCAGGGCGGATGTGTAGCCGGCCTGCCGCGCACGGAAGCAGGAGACGTCCCGGGGCCCGCCGATCATCGCGATGCGGCCGTGCCCGAGCTCGATCAGGTGCCGAGTGGCCGACTGGCCACCGCGCCAGTTGGTGGCGCCGACGAAGGGCACGTCGTCGGGGGGCTCCTCCGTCGGGTCGAAGACGACGAACGGGATGCCCTTGGCGCTGAGTTGTTCGCGTTCCTCGTCGGACAGCTGGGCCACGGACAGCACGCAGTGCGGTCGGCGGCCCACCATGTCCTCCACGGTCCGGGTGGGCGCGTCGTGCAGCCCGAACTCCGAGACCATCACGCCCACTCGGTTCTTGCTGGCCACTCGCTCGACGCCACGGATGATCTCGACCGCCCAGAGGCTCTTCAGTTCGCGGAACACCAGCTCCATGGTGGTGTTGCGGCTGCCCGGCGGCTTCTTGTAGCCGTGACGGTTGATCAGTTCCTCGACGCGGGCGCGGGTGTTGCTGGAGACGCCCGACCTGCCGTTGAGCACCTTCGAGACGGTGGGGATGGAGACTCCGGCCGTCTCGGCGATGTACGCGATGGTGACCGGCCCCCGCGGTTCGTCCGGGAGACCTTGCGTGTGTTCCGCCGACACGTCCGCCCCGTTGTCCGCCACGCTCGCCCACCCTCGCTGCCACAGCACTTTATGTTGTCGTGGTTCCCCGGCTCATTGTGGCACTTCAGGCAGGCGAGCGACGGCCTCACGTGTTTCTCGCACTTCTTCCGCAGCTCTTTGTGTTTCGCGGTCGACCCGGCCGCGGACGGCGGGTCAGGTGCTGGATCCGGTCACTGTGCTGCCGGAGCGGGTGACGTGGTACGTCACGGTGGTGCCGCTCCAGAAGTGGAAGGTGAGGGTGACCGGGGCGCCGTCGGTGAGGCTGCCCAGGAAGGCGGCGGTGAGGTCGATCGCCCCGCCGGGGTAGTCCGGGGAGAACGTCGTGTTGAACTGCTGGTAGGAGGTCCAGGTGGCGGTGCCGGCGTTGGATCCGTCCGCGTACTTCGCCTCCATGGTGGCCAGTTGGTCACCTCGGAAGTTCGTCGAGATGACCAGGCCGCTGCTCGTCCCGGACGCGTTCGAGAGCACGGGGGCGTCGTTCGTGCGGATGTGGACGGGCCAGGCCAGACCGCTGCCGAAGCGGAACTGAATGGTCGAGTTCAGTCCGTAGGCGCGGTCACCTGCGAGGCGGGTGAGAGCGGCGGCGGTGAGCGTGACCCGGTCGCCGGAGACGGTGTAGTCGCGGCCCTGGGTGAGCTTCCGGTTGCCCTGCCACACCCCGCGGAAGGACGTTCCGTTCAGGTTCAGGGTGAGCGTCTGCGCGCCGATGGTCCCCGACTTGGGCAGGTACACGGTGTCGCTGGAGGCGGTCCCGGAACGCGTGGTCCAGGCGGACCTGATCCGGTTGATCAGCTCGGGGTCACGCCACTGGAGGGTCTCCCTGTTGAGGTAGTTGAAGGCGTCCCACAGCGCGGTGGTGACCCCGTTGACCCGGGCCTCGTGACCGAGTTGTTCGAAGTACTTGAACCCCTCACCGCGCTCGATCATGGCCGGGTGGTTGAAGTCCGGGTAGTTGAGGAGACCGAACTCCCCCAGGTACACCGGGATGCCCTTGGCGACGAAGATGTCGTGCATCCCCGTGAAGGCCCGCGTCATGTCCTGCTGTGAGGTGGCGTCGTAGCGGGTGTAGCCGGCGATGTTGACGCTGAAGGGCCAGAAACCGTAGTAGTGCACGGTCGCGGCGATGTTGTCGTCGTTGAGGGAGGCCATCTCGTCGGAGAGGGCCTCCATCAGCGACTGGCTGGGCGTGCAGTACACGGTGGGCAGGAGCAGCAGTCTGTCGGTGTTGCCGCCGCCGGAGGCGCGGACGATGCGGTGGAAGGAGGTGTTGAGTTCGTTCAGCAGCTCCTGCTCCTGGGCGTCGGTGGCGTTGTTGAACTGCGGCTCGTTGACGCTCTCGAACAGCAGGAGGCGCGGCTCGTCCTTGAAGGCCTCGGCGATCTGAGTCCAGGTGGCGTTGAACCGGGCCAGCACTCCGTCGTGGTCGGAGGGCATGTCGGCGATCCACGTCCACGAGTCGTGGTGGAGGTTGAGGTCCACGTAGAGGCCGTCGGCGATGGCCCAGTCGACGACCTGCTTGACACGGTTCATGAAGGCGGGATCGATGGTGTACGGCGCCGTCGTCGACTGGTGGCTGCCCCAGGTGACGGGGAGCCGGACACTGCGGAAGCCCTGGGCCTTGACGGTGTCGAGCAGGGCCTTGGTGATCGGCGGGTTGCCCCACGACGTCTCGTCCGGGATGGCGTCCAGGGTGTTGCCGAGGTTCCAGCTGGGCTGCATGGCCTTGACGACGGCCATGCGGTCGGAGGGCACGGCGGGCGCCTTGGGCGCTTGCGGGGCGGCGAAGGCCGCGCCGCCCCAGGCGAGTTGGGTCACCGCCACGAGCGCGAGAAACAGGCCGACGACACGGCGGAGAGGTCTGGGCCTTCGGTGGCCGTTCTCATGCCCATGCCTCGTGAGGCGTGGTGTCCGGTGCATGGTGAGATCCCTTCTGTGCGGGTGGGTGTCGCAGTGCTGAGGACTCCTCGTCAGCGGGAGCCGGGGGCGTAGTCGAACCAGTCGAAGTGCACGGCGCCGTCGGCGGCGTACAGCCCGACGACCCGGCCGGTGAAGCCTCCGGCGACCTCGGTCGAGAGGTAGCGGCCGTCCAGCGAGGCCACGTCCTTCGTCGCCCCGTCGGGTGTCTCGACGCCGAAGACCAGGGAGTCGGGGCCGGTGCGCGAGTCATGCGGCTCGGGTGCCCCGCCGGTGCGCACGGTGAGCACCACGGGGCCTGATGGCAGCGGAAGTTGCGCCACCACGGACCGCAGCGACCCGACGCGGGCGATCACCCGGACCGTGCCCTCGGACGTGGCCTCGATGGCGTAGTGGTGCCGCTCGTCCAGGCGGACGGCCAGGCCCCCGGTGCCCTCGGAGCAATCGACGAGGGTCCGCGCCTCGAAGTCGAGGTGCTGCTGGCGCCGTCCGAGGAAGATGGCGTCGGGCTCGTCCAGGGAGGTCCCGCGAGCACGCAGGGTGAGATGACCGGGGCGCTCCTTGGTGGAGTAGTGCTCGGCCGGGCGGTCGTGCAGTGAGATCCAGGAGGGCAGCAGCTCGTTCGCGTCGAAGTCGTCGCGCTCGTCCGGCACTGCGGTCGGCACCAACGGCCAGGGCATCTGTGGGAGTTCGGGGTTGACCTCGCCGACGACGGGCCAGCCGTCGACCCAGTCCACGGGGGCCAGGAAGGTCTCCCGGCCCAGGATGTGCCAGCCGGGGGTGCCGCCCTGCGGGCGGACGCCCAGCAGCACCATCCACCAGGAGCCGTCCACGGCCTGGACGAGATCGGCGTGGCCGGTGTTCTGGATGGGCCGGGTGGTGCTGCGGTGGGTCAGGATCGGGTTGGCCGGGCAGGGCTCGAACGGGCCGTTGGGGGACGTACCGCGGGCGATGGAGACACCGTGGCCGCGCTCGGTGCCGCCCTCGGCGATCATCAGGTACCAGTGGTCGCCGATCCGGTACAGGTGCGGGGCTTCCGGGGCGGCGGCACCCGGGGTGCCGGACCACACCGGCCGCGGCTCACCGAAGGTCTCGCCCGTGCTCGGGTCGATACGGACCTGGGCGACCCCCGAGATGGTGCACCAGCAGTTCCCTTCCTCGTCCCAGGCCAGGTCGGGGTCGATGCCAGGGACGCCCGGCAGGCGGACCGGGTCGGTCCAGGGGCCGGCGGGGTCGGTGGCGCTGACCACGAGGTTGCCCTCGCCCGGGGCGACATTGGTGACGATCAGCCAGAACCGTCCGTCGTGATGGCGCAGGGTGGGTGCGTAGAGACCGCCGGAGGAGGGGGTCTCCCTCGGCAGTCGGAGCTGGCTCGGCCGGTCCAGGACGTTGCCTATCTGGGTCCAGTGCACCAGGTCCCGACTGTGGAAGAGCGGGATGCCGGGGAAGTACTCGAAACTCGAACAGGTGAGGTAGTAGTCCTCGCCGACACGGCAGACGCTGGGGTCGGGGTGGAAACCCGGGATCACCGGGTTGGTGGCAGATGCCGTCACGTTCTCGTCGTACACCTCGACAGGTCCCTTCGGTTCTTGGTCTGTGGTTCGGTGGATCCGTACGGCCGGTCAGGGCGGTTCACGGTGCGAACGTCAGCGTGCGCAGCCGCTGTTCGCCGGTGAGGACGATCCGCAGGTCGTGTACGCCGTCCAGTTGTCCGGCCAGCGGGGCGGTGACGGTGGTCCAGGCGTAGCGGTCGCCGGTGACGGGCACCTCCAGGGCCGCCAACCTCCGCTCCCCCGCGTGGAGTTCGAGTACGGCGGCGGCCCCCTCCCCCGTCCGGGACACCTCGACCGCGAGCCGGCCCGCGCCGCTCAGGTCCACCTGGTGGAAGAGCAGCGTCGCGGTCTTGTCGGCCGGGGTCACCGCGTCACCGTCCTCGCGGGTGGCGTCGACCAGGGCGAGGTCCTCGTAGTCGTCGAAGTCGACCGCGCGCAGCGGGCCTTCGAGCGCAGTGCGCGGCCGCGGGGCGGGGCCGGTGACGGTCAGCTGCGCGGTCAGGGCGGGAGCCGCCGCCGAGCGGGCGAGCACCAGTTCGTAGCGGCCGGGGTCCACGGTGAAGGCGCCGGTGACCACGTCCCAGTGGGACAGCGCCTCGCCGACCGGTAGCCGGAACTCCAACTCCGCTGTCTGGCCCGCCGCCAGGCGCGCCTTGCGGAAGGCGACGAGTTTCAGCCGCGGAGCCTGGTAGCGGGCGTCCAGGGCGCGGGCGTAGAGCTGCACGGTCTCCGTGCCCGCGCGCGGTCCGGCGTTGCGCAGCGAGACCCGGACCCGGATCTCGCCCTCCTGGCCCAACCCTTCCTGGTCCACGGCGAGTCGCGTGTACTCGAAGCGGGTGTAGGAGAGGCCGTGGCCGAAGGCGTAGAGCGGGGCGGTCTGGTGGTACTGGTACGTCCAGCCGGCCTTGATGATGTCGTAGTCGAGGCGGCCGGGCAGCTCGTCGTCGCCCCGGTACCAGGTCTGCGGGAGGCGGCCGGCCGGGTCGGCCTCGCCGCGCAGCACTTGGGCGAGGGCCCGGCCGGTCTCCTGGCCGGCGTGCGAGATCCACAGCATCGCGGGCAGGTGCTCGTCGGCCCAGTCCAGCGCGTAGGGGTAGCTGGACATGACGACCAGGACGGTCTCGCCGTGGACCGCGGCGATCTCGCGCAGCAGCCGGTCCTGCTGGGGCGGCAGCCGCAGACCGGCCCGGTCCGTGGTCTCCTTGCCGTTGATGTGCGGGTCGTTGCCGACCACCACGACGACGGTGTCGGCGCTCCGCGCGGCCGCGACGGCATCGGCGACGCCGTCGCGCACCACGGTCCGGGTGAACCGGACGGCCTGCTCCGGGGTGTCGGCGGTCATGGTGAGAACGCCGGTGTCCGGATCGGCCTGGGCATAACGGCTGTTGCAGATGTTGAAGAGCAACTCCCCTCCGTTCTCGGCCGGTTCGAGGCGGAAGGTTTCGTGGACCTCCCACTCACCGGGCTGGTCCCGGTCGGCGGTGACCTGCTGGTCCGCGTCGCGCAGCGAGGCGTAGCGGCCGGTGGCGGCGGAGCGAAGGGTGAGCACCCCCAGGTCCCAGTCGAAGAGGTCCCACTGGGCGGCGGGGTCGGTGTCCTGGGCGTCCGTCAGGGCCAGCCGGCCTTCCGGGGCTACGGCGGTGAGGGCGCGGCCGTCGGCGGTGCGCAGCACGATCCGGTCGACGCCCTCGACGCCCTCGACGCCGAGGCCGTCGGCGACGGTGATCCGGTACGGGTGGCTGCCGCTGTACCAGTCCTCGAACAGGGTGCGGGCGAGCGGTCCGACCACGGCCACTCGTCGGTCGGCGGCGAGCGGCAGCACGCCGGTGTTCTTGAGCAGGACGACCGACTCGGTGGCCGCGCGCAGTGCGAGCGCCTGGTGGGCCGGGGAGTTGACGACGTTCCAGCCGATGCCCGCGTACGGGTCCTGCTCGGGGTCGAACTCGCCCAGCCGGAAACGTATCGACAGCTGACGGCTCACGGCCCGGTCCACGTCGGCCATCGACAGCAGGCCGCGCTCCAAGGCGGCGCTGATCCGGCCGAAGGTGGTGGCGCTGTCCTCGAAGTGGTCGGTGAAGCTGTCGATGCCGGCCTTCAGCGCGGCGGCGTGCGACTCGGCGTGGTCGTCGAAGTAGTGCTCGGGGTCCACCAGGTTCGACGGGGCGTCGGCGTCGCTGACCACGAAGAGTTCGTGGCCGGTGGGCTTCGCCCACTGCCGCAGCTGCTGCTCCAGGAGCGGACTGACGTGGCAGGGACGGCCGTTGACGAGGTTGTAGGCCGCCATCACGCCGGTGGCCGCGCCGGTGGCGATGGCGAGCCGGAAGGCGGCGAGGTCGTACTCGTGCAGGACCCGGGGCCGCAGGCCGGAGGAGGTGGTGCAGCGGTCGTCCTCGTTGTTGTAGGCGAGGAAGTGCTTGAGGACCGGCGCGGTGCGCAGGTGGTCCGGGTCGTCGCCGGACATGCCGCGGCAGAAGGCGGCGCCGAGCCGGGCGGAGATGAGGGCGTCCTCGGAGTAGCCCTCCTCGTTGCGGCCCCAGCGCGGGTCGCGCAGCAGGTTCACCACGGGGGCCCAGCCCTGGAGGCTGTTGCGGCCGGTGCCGACGGCCGGGGGACGGTGGTGGTGGAAGGCGCGCTGCTCGACGGAGACCGCCTCGGCGACCTCACGGACCAGGTCCTCGTCCCAGGTCGCTCCCAGGCCGACGGCCTGCGGGAAGGTGGTGGCCTCGCCGAGCCAGGCGACGCCGTGCAGGGTCTCGGTGCCGGTGCGGAACTCGGCGATGCCCAGGCGGGGGACGGCGGGCGCGTACTGGTGCAGCATCGCGACGCGTTCCTCCGGCGTGAGCCGGTGGAGCAGGTCTTCGACGCGTTCAGCCAGCGGGCGCCCCGGGTCACGGAAGGGCAGCGTGGCGGAGACGGCAGCGGTACTCACAGGTGAGGTCCCTTGCGGAGTGCGACGACGGGGGTGGACGGCACCGTACGGCCGGGTCGCAGGGCCTCGATGCCGCGTTGAAGCGCTTCGACGCTGGCATGGGGTACTCAAGACGTCAAGAGAAAGTTTCCAAGAAACTTCAGTTTCTAAAAGAGCGATCCGGTTTCCTGTAGGGCCCTTGCCTGACGCTCCAGGGCGCGTCTAACCTCTCGGCGATGTCGAAGCGCTTCGACAGGCGGGTAACTCTCCGCGCCGCTTTTCGATGTCCTCGAAGCCGCTCACGCCTACCGCACCCGAGGTCAGGCGGCCACTGCGCAGCCCTCTCGCACGACGTTCGTCACAGAACCTCAGAGCCGAAGGACCGCCCACCATGAGCATCGCAATCAATCGCCGAGCCTTCGTGAACGGCGCCGCAGCCGTCGCCGGGGCCGCCGCCCTGTCCCCCTTGCTGTCCGCGTGCGGAAGCGGCTCCGCCGGCTCGAAGGGGGGAACCAACTCCAAGTCGGGACTTGCCGCCGCGCTTCCCCGCTACCAGCCCAGCACCTCGGTGAAGCCGGACATCCCGTCGGTCACCGGACCCGACGGAGCGTTCACCAGCCCGGGGTTCCTGTCCTACCCGGCCCACCCCGTCACCACGGTTCAGGGAATCCCCGGCAAGGGCGGCAGCTACACCGCGGTGACACCGATCTGGGGGACCCTGCCCCCGCCGGACAACTCCTACTACCGGGCCATGAACAAGGCCCTCGGCATCGACCTGACGATGAAGCCGGCCAACGGCAACGACTACGCGACCATCGTCCCGACGATGACCGCGTCCAAGAAGCTCCCGGACTGGGTCCAGCTGCCGTCCTGGTGGAACGCCACCTTCAACGTCAGCGCGCTGGCGGGCACCCAACTGGCGGACCTCACCCCGTACTTGTCCGGCGACAAGATCAAGAAGTACCCGAACCTGGCCGCGATCCCCACCGGCGCCTGGCAGGGCGCCGCCTGGGAGGACAAGATCTACGGGATCCCCTCCTTCGCCGGCGGTATGGCCGTGGCGGGGGCCGTCTACTTCCGCGCGGACGTCCTGGGGGCCCGGGGCATCACCTCGGACCAGGTCCGGTCCGCCGACGACCTGTGGAACCTGGGCAAGGAGCTGACCGACGCCAAGCGCGGCGTGTGGGCCTTCGACGACGTGTGGACCTACCTGTACCAGGCGTGGGGAGTCCCCTACAAGTTCACCATCAGGAAGGGAAAACTCGTCCACAAGTACGAGATGCCCGAGTTCCTGGAGGCCCTGAACTGGCACTACCGGCTCGCCAAGGCCGGCTACGTCCACCCGGACGCGCGAGCGGGCGACACCAACAACGCCCTGTCCCGGTTCTACGCCGGAAAGTCCCTGATCGAAGGCGGCGGCACCGGCGCGTGGAACCTGGCGGACCACCAGTCCGGCGTCGCCGCGAACAAGAACTACCGCCGTGCGGCCTTCGACATCATCTCCGCCGACGGCAGGTCAAAGCCCCAGACCTTCCTCGGCCCCTCCACCAGCATCATGAGCTACCTCAACGCCAAGCTGAAGGGCGAGCAGATCGAGGAGCTGCTGGCGGTCGCCAACTACCTTGCCGCGCCCTTCGGTTCAGCCGAGTACACACAGATCGTCTACGGCGTCGAGGGTGTCCACTACACGAGGGTGAACGGCATTCCCACCTACACCGACGAGGGCAAGAAGACCGCACAGCAGCAGACGTTCAACTTCCTGGCATCCGCCCCGCAGGTCGTCAGCAACCCGGGCGCCAACTCGGTGACCGAGGACTACACCGCCTGGCAGGCCCGGACCGTGAAGTACGTCTACAAACCGGTGTTCTGGAACATGAACATCACCGTGCCCAAGCGCTTCGCCACCGCCGACACCGCACAGGCCGTCGAGGACGCGATCAAGGACTGCTACCACGGCATCAGGAAAGTCTCGGACGTCCAGGCCACCATCGCGTCCTGGAAGTCCAGCGGCGGCGACCGGCTGACCGACTGGTACCAGACCGCCGTACTGGAGAAGAACGGCAGCGGCCAGTAGCAGACGACGGAGTGCGGACCGGTCGCGTGGCAGCGGCCGCCGTACAGCGAGGAGGAGCGGTGGCCGCAATGATCACCACCAAGGACAAGAAGGAATCCGCGTCGGCGGCGGTCGAGGGGGGTGGGGAATCCGCTCCCCCGGCGAACCGCATGAGCCTGCGGCTGCAGTTACGCCGGGACAAGTCGCTGATCATCATGACCCTGCCGGCGGTCGCGCTGCTGCTGGTCTTCAACTACGCACCGCTCTTCGGCCTCATCACCGCCTTCGAGTACTACGACCCGCTGGTCGGGGTGGTGCACAGCGACTGGGCCGGCCTCGACCAGTTCCGGCAGCTCTTCGACGACCCGCTGTTCTGGGCGGCACTGCGCAACACCCTCTGGCTCAGCTTCGTCCAGCTGATTCTCTTCTTCCCCGTACCGATCGGGCTGGCGCTGCTGCTCAACACGGTGCTCAGCGAACGGCTGCGCAACTTCATCCAGTCCGTGGTCTACCTGCCCCACTTCTTCTCCTGGGTGCTGGCCATCACCGTCTTCCAGGAGATGCTCGGCGGCGCCGGAGTGCTCAACCACTTCCTTGCCCAACACGACCTGGGCCCCTGGAACATCATGACCAACCCGGACACCTTCGCGCTGCTGGTCACCTCCCAGGCCGTGTGGAAGGAGGCCGGCTGGGGCATCATCGTCTTCCTCGCCGCCCTCGCCGCCATCGATCAGAACCTCTACGAGGCCGCCGCCGTCGACGGCGCGGCCCGCTGGCGCCGGATGTGGCACATCACCCTGCCCGGTATGCGCGGCGTCATCGTGCTGATGCTCGTACTGCGCCTCGGGAACGCCCTGACCGTCGGCTTCGAGCAGTTCCTGATCCAGCGCAACGCGGTCGGCCACGACACCGCCGATGTGCTGGACACCTTCTCGTTCTACTACGGCATCGCCACCAACAACTACAGCTACGGCGCTGCGGCCGGACTGTTCAAAAGCGTGATCTCGCTGCTCCTGATCTGGGGCGCCAACAGGGTCGCGCACGCTCTGGGTGAGGACGGGTTGTACCGCAAATGAGCCAGACGCTGACACCGACACAGACCGCCTCCGCCCTCCGGCCCGACCGCCACCGCGGCCGTCCCGCCTGGGAGGAGAAGCCGACCCTCGCCGGCGAGACACTCAAGGGCGGCGTCCTCCTCCTGGTCCTCGGCGCCGTACTGGTGCCGCTCTACATCGTCGTGCTCACCAGCCTCTCCACCCCCGGGGCCATCAACCGCGCCGGCGGACTGGTGCTCTGGCCCGACGGTCTCACCCTCGGCGCCTACCGACAGATGCTCACCGACGGCCCGGTCACCCGCGCTCTCCTGGTCAGCCTCGGCATCACGGTCATCGGCACGGCGCTGTCGATGGTGGTCTCGGTGATGTGCGCCTACGGACTCTCCCACAGTCGCTCTCTCGGCCACCGCAGCATCCTGATGGTGCTGATCGTCACCATGTTCGTCAGCGGCGGGCTGATCCCCACCTACCTCGTCGTCACCGGGCTCGGCGGCTACGGCCAGTACTGGGCGCTGATCCTGCCGAGCGCCGTCTCCGTGTTCAACATCCTGGTCCTGCGCTCCTTCTACTCCGGCACCGCGGCGGACCTGATCGACGCGGCCCGGATGGACGGGTGCAGCGAATGGCGCATCCTCTGGTCGGTGGTGCTGCCCACCTCCCGCGCGGTCACCGCGGTCGTGGCCCTGTTCTACGCCGTCGGCTACTGGAACGCCTTCTTCAACGTGATGCTGTACATGCCCACCGACAGCGCGAAGTGGCCACTGCAGTACGTGCTCCTCCAGTACGTCAACTACGGCCTGACCATGCCCGGTTCGGTCAACAACGGCTACGGCGGCACCCACATGCAGACGGCGCCGCAGTCACTCCAGATGGCCGTGGTGGTGCTGACGCTGGTCCCGATCCTGCTCGTGTACCCCTTCATGCAGAAGCACTTCAAGACGGGCGTACTCACCGGGGCCATCAAGGGCTGACCCGAGAAGCGGGCGTCGACGAACTCCCCTCAGGCGATTCTGGTCGCGAGGATGCCACCGTCGACATCGATCGACGCGCCGTGCACGTATGCCGCCTCGTCGCTCACGAGGTAGCGCACCGCCCAGGCGATGTCGACGGGCCGGCCGGGCACGCCGGCCGGGGTCGAGGCGGTGAGGTGGGCCAGCACATCCGGGTCGGAGTTGCCCGGGGTCGTCGTCGCACCGGGCGCGACGGCGTTGACGCGCACGCCGCGCGGCCCGTACTCGGCGGACCACGCCCGCGTGAGCTGTTCGAGTGCCGCTTTCGTGGCCGGGTAGAGACCGACGTACGGGGTACCGACCCGGCCCATCCACGAGGTGATGTTCACGATCGCGCCCGACCCGCGTTCTGCCATTCCGGGCGCGAGCGCGGCGACGAGGCCGTGCGGCACGCGGATGTTGGTCGCCAGGAGCGCCTCCACAGCCTCGTCGCCGAGGCTGTCGGTGGGACCGACGGGGAAGATGCCCGCGTTGTTGACGAGAATGTCCACGCGGCCTCCGAGCGCCGCGGTCGCACGGCGCGCGAAGTCCCGCGTCGCGTCGGCGCTCTTCGCCAGATCGCCGAGCTCCACCGAGGCACGGCCGCCGGCGGCTTCGACAGCGGCTGCGACACTGCCCGCTCGGGACTCGTCGCGTCCGTGCACGAGGACGTGCGCCCCACTCGCGGCCAGCACATGCGCTATCGCTTCGCCGATGCCGCTGGAAGACCCGGTCACGACGGCGGTGCGTCCGGCGAGACGCTTGTCTCTGGGCAACGAGTGAAGCGGTTGGTCGATCAAAGTCATGCCGACCATCGTTCCGAAGCAGCGCCGAGGCGGCTTGCCGAATATCGTCGATTGCTTGCCGGATCCGCTCACGGACCGCTCCGGAGCTGTGAGCGGTCTTGTTGAATAGCGGTATGACCTCGGGTAGCCCAGCGGCGCAGGAATCGATCGCCGCCAGTCTCGGCCGTGCCGCTGCGTGTCTGCGCCGTCACGTCGAGCAGCCGCATCGCTCGAAACCGCTGGGTCTCCTGCTGAACCGCTCCACGGTCACCACCCCGTTGGTGTACACGAAGTACGCGCCGAGCCTGTCTGTCGTGCTCAGCGGGCGCAAGCGCGTCATCGTCGGCAACGATGACGCGCCGTGGGGTCACGAGCGCTTTCTGATCACACCCGTCGACCTGCCCGTGTTCGGACGCGTGCTTGCGCTCGGCGAGGAGGGGGACTTCCTCTCCGCCACATGGCGACTCGATCCGATGGTGATCACCGAAGTAGCTTCGCGACTTCCTCGGTGGGCATCCGATGCGCCGCCCGAACGTCTCGGGACCATGACGCCGCAGCTAGCGGAGGCCGTAGAGCGGCTCTTCCGATTGCTCGACGCGCCCGAGGAGCAACCGGTGCTGCTCCCACTCCTCGAACGTGAGATCACCTTGCGGTTGCTGCAAACCGACCAAGCGGCGCGCGTGCTCGGCGCCGCCGACTCCGCGCGCGCCGACGTCGTCGCGAGCGCGGCCAAAGCTCTGAGCAGCGATCTCAGCGGCCCGTGGACCCTCAACCGGCTCGCCGAGACCGCGGGAACCAGCCCGGCGACGCTGACGAGGCGGTTCCGGCAGGTCACCGGCATGACCCCCATGCAATACCTCAAGCGCCTGCGCCTGGGCGAAGCCCGCCGTCGCCTCCTCGTCCTCGACGATTCCGTCTCGCACGCGGCGGCCATGGTCGGTTACGCGAGCGCCGCGCACTTCTCACGCGACTACCGCGCCGCCTATGAGATGACTCCGACGGAAGACGCTCACGAGTGGCGAAGGCGCACGCGGGCGAGCAACTGACTCGGCGAGTCCAAGGCTCGGCCGAGCCGACAACACTGCCGGTACGGCCGCTCCCGCCGTCACCAATAGGTCATCTGGACGCTCGCTACCTCCCCCGCGGTGCTGCGATCGTCTGTTCGCATCATGGACAGCCACCATCCACCTTCCGAACAGGCGAAAGCCGGGGCATCCGACCTCAGCGCGGAAGCCGACCCGCCGGTGTGCGTCACACCGCCGCCCGAGCACCTGGAAGACACCAAGAAGTGCGGTGAAACGCCCGTTCCGGGCGACCACTTCGAACCCCTCTAACCTCACCCCCAGTTAGGGACAGGCATGCACAGACACCCCATACCCCGGTCAGGCACACGATGCCGAAGCCGCTTCCTGGCATTGCTGGCGGCACCTTTGCTGTCGGTGCCCATGCTGGGCATATCGGCAGTTCCCGCCGCGAGTTCGCCGTCAGCCGCCCCAGATCCCGCTGCCGCCCAGGGTCGGGCCGCGGTCAAGTCGACCCACGAGGTCACGCTTGTCACTGGTGACGTCGTGACGGTCACCACGTTCGAAGGCGACACTCCGCCGGCCGTCCAGGTACGATCTGACGGACCGTCACGCGGTCTGGCCGTCATCCAGCACTCGGAGACGGGAACGTATGTCGTCCCGCAGGCCGCCCGGCAGGCAGTGATCGACGACGCGGTCGATCCCGAGTTGTTCGACGTCGAGCGGCTCGTGGCGGAGGGCTACGACGACGGATCCACCAAGGTGCTTCCGCTGGTGCTCGACAACAGCGAAGGCACCGGCGTACCGAAGGCCGCCCCGCAGGCTCGCATCACCAGCGACCTGCGGAGCATCAACTCCCGCGGCGTCGGCGTGCCCAAGGCCGAGGCCGAGGCCTTCTGGCGACGCAGCGACAGCACCGGCGAGCGCAAAGCACTGCACGTCGGCAAGATCTGGCTGGACGCCAGGGTCAAGGTCGACCTCGCCCGGTCGGTACCCCAGATCGGTTCCCCCGCCCTGTGGCAGGCCGGGTTCGACGGCAAGGGCGTCAAGGTCGCGGTGCTCGACACCGGTGTCGACGCGACCCACCCCGATCTGGCCGGACGGGTCTCGCTGCAGGAGAACTTCACCAACACCGCCGACGCCGTCGACCATCTCGGCCACGGCACCCACGTGGCGGCCACGATCGGCGGCTCGGGAGCCGGAAACGGCGCGAAGGGCGTGGCGCCCGACGCCGACCTCATCTCGGGCAAGGTGCTCAACAACCGGGGCAACGGCTACCTCTCGGACATCATCGAGGGCATCGAGTGGGCCGCCGCCCAGCACGCGGACATCGTCAACATGAGCCTGGGCACGTCCGACCCCGACGACGGAACCGGGCCGCTCAGCCTCGCCGTAGACCAGGCCACGGCCGAACACGGCACCCTCTTCGTCGTCTCGGCGGGCAACTCCAGCTGGAACACCATCGGCAGCCCGGCCTCGGCCCGGGACGCGCTCACCGTGGGGGCGCTGAACCGGGACGGATCCCGCGCGAGCTTCTCCAGCACGGGCCCGCGCATCGGCGACTTCGGCGTCAAGCCGGAGATCTCCGCCCCCGGGGTCGGCATCGTCGCCGCCCGTGCCAAGGGCACCTCGCTGGGCAACCCGGTCGACGAGCTCCACACCTCGATGGACGGCACCTCCATGGCGTCGCCGCACGTGGCCGGCGCCGCGGCGCTGCTCAAGCAGGCGCATCCCGAGTGGACCTGGCAGCAGCTCAAGTCCGCGCTGGTCGGCTCGGCCCAGCCGAGCGACCACCGGGTCGAGGAGACCGGTTCCGGCCGGGTCGACGTCGCACGCGCGCAGACCCAGCTCGCCTACGCCGTCCCCGCCGCCGTCAACCTCGGTGCCGCGCCGTTCGTCGACGGCGCGCCGTACAAGACGCTGACCCGCGAGGTCGCGCTCCACAACGACGCCGAGACCGCACGCACCTTCACGCTCACGGCGTCGGTCACGTCGTCCGCGGGTGCCCCGCTCCCGGACGGCGCGGTGCGCCTGTCCACGGGCGAGGTGACGGTGCCCGCCGGCGGATCGGCCTCCGTGACGGTCACCGCGGACCCGAACCTGCTGACCGCCGAGACGCCGTACTCCGGGCTCGTGACGGCCGCCGCGACCGACTCGACCGCGTCGGTGCGGGTGCCCCTGTCGCTCTACGTCGAGCCACCGCTGCGGACCATCACGGTGCGCGGCACCGGCACCGACGGCAAGCCGGTCCTGGACGACAGCCTCCTGCTCGTCCATGACGAGACCAGCACGAAGACGTACCAGGGTGTCTTCCGGAACGGCGTGGGGACCGTGCGCGTCAAGCCCGGCACCTACGCCGTCGAATCCCTCCTGCTGACCCCCGACGCGGGCGGCGAGCAGGTCAAGGACGTCGCGATGTACGTCAAGCCCGAGGTCCAGATCGGGGACACCGGCATCGAACTGGCGCTGGACGCGCGCAAGTCCGCCGAGATCACCTACCGCACCGGCCGCACCACGGAACAGCAGATCGGCTCACTGGGCTACTGGCGCAGTACCCGCCCGGGCTTCAACCCGCTGATCGCCCTGCCGCCGGACTTCAAGCACATCAGGCTGTTCCCCACCTCTGCCCCCGAGAACGGGACGCAGGAGATCACCGTGTACTCGACACGGACCGCTCCGATCCTCGACGCCAGGGCCGGCCTGACGCGTCTGCATCCCACCCAGCTCGACTCGGCCAAGCGGTTCGACGGCAAGGCCGAGCTGAAGCTCGTCGACGTCGGGGACGGCTCCGCGGACGGCTTCGCGGGCAAGGACGTCAAGGGCGGGCTCGTGCTCGCCACCCCGGGCCCGGAGGCCATGTCCTCGGTCGTCGAGCGGGCGGCCGCCCAGGGCGCCGCGGCGGTCGCGATCGGCAACACGGGCCCCGGCCGTCTCGTCGGGGCGGTGGACTCGCAGGCGGCCCCGGCGTTCGCGCTGCCCGGGGAGGACGTGAGCGCCCTGCGCCGTCTCCTGCACCGTGAAAGGCACGTCGAGGTCGACCTCGTGGGCACCCTGCTCACGCCGTACGTGTACGACCTCGTCACGCCCTTCACCAACACGGTCCCACGCGGCCCGCTGACGGTCGGGGTCGACGAGTCCAGCCACGCGCACGTCAGCGCCCGGATCCATGAGCGGGGCGGGGCGTCCAGCCCGGCGAACTACACGAACTACATCCTGCGGTGGCAGGGATCCAACGGCGCCCGCTACATCCCGGTCGGCACCCAGACCACGGTACGGCGCGGTGCCGTGCTCGACGAATGGTTCAGCGCCAGTTCCGAGACCTCCTACAACGCCGGGATCACCTACGACTCCTCGGGCGGCTCCGTGTGGTTCTCGGACATCGAGAACGGCAGGCACCGGTTCCAGCAGCCGGGTCACCGCACGGTCGACTACTTCAAGACCGTCAACACCTCGAAGTTCGGGTTGCTCATGACCAGGGGCAACACCCTCTGGGTCATCACAGACCGCCTCTTCGACCCCACCGGCCTGCACCTGATGCGGGACTGGCAGGGCGACGCCAAGCGGATGACCCTGTACCGCGACGGCACCCAGGTCTACACGAACCAGCTGTCGGACTTCGGCGCCATCTCCGTGCCCTCGGGTGAGCACGACTACAAGCTGGTGGTCGAGGCACGACGGGACGCTCCCGGGTGGAAGTACTCGACCCACATCACCACCACGGCGTCCTTCCGGGCCACCCCGCAGCCGGGCTCGGCCGAGATCCCCGTCTCCGTCCCGCAGGTCCTCTACGGCACCGGAGTCGACCTGACCAACCAGGTCCGCGCCGACCGGCCGCAGACCCTCACGGTCACGGCCCGCCCCTCGCAGACCGGCGACGCGAAGGTCACCAAGGTACGGACGTGGATCTCCTACGACGACGGTCAGACCTGGACCAGCCTCAAGCTCGCCCCGGCCACCGCAGACGGCACATGGAAGGCGAAGTTCACGGTCCCCGGCGGCGGGTCACCGTACGTGAGCCTGCGCACCGAGGCGACGGACGCGAACGGGCACACGATCGACCAGACCGTGGAGCGGGCCTTCGGGGTCAGGTGAGCGGCTGACGGCCACCTGAACCGGGGGGGGGGGGGGGGGGGGGGGGGGGGGGGGGGGGGGGCGGGCCCCCCCCCCCCCCCGGGGGGGGGGGCCCCCCCCCCCGACAGCGATTCCGCAGATGCCGCCGACCCAGCCGCCTCCCCCACCCCGCGGGGGGGGGGGGCGTGGGGGTCGGGGGGGGGGGCGCCCCCCCCCCCCCCGGGGGGCGGGGGGCCCCCGGGGGGGGGGGGCCCCCCCCCCCCCCGCCAACCGGTGTCACTCCGGCTCCGGCGGCAGCAGCCCCGCCCTGGACGCCGCCACCGCCAGCGCGGTACGGGAGGAGACCCCGAGCTTGCGCATCGCCCCGGACAGATGCTGGCCGACCGTGCGGTGGCTGATGTAGAGCGCTCCGGCGATCTGCCGGTTCGTCAGGCCCCGCGCGGCAAGGCCGGCCACCTCCAGTTCCCGGGGTGACAACTGGTCGCCGTAGCCCTGCGGCCCGCGCCGCCAGGTGCGCACCACCTCGGTGCCGTTCTCCCGCAGCACCTGGGCGACCCGGTCGGCGTCGCGCTTCGCGCCCAGCTCACGCAGCCGGCGCTCGGTGTCCGACAGCAGCGGCAGCGCCTCGTCCTGACGGTCCGTCGCGATCAGACACCGGCCACGCCGCTCCAGAGCGAGCAGTTCGTCGTACGGCCGCGGCAGTGCCGCCCACGCCGCCGCGGCGTCGGCGAACAGTTCGGCGGCGTCGCCACGGCTCCTCGCCTCGGCCACGACGGCCCGGCAGGTGGCCAGCGCCGCGGCCGGGGCCGGCGCGGTGCGATCACCGAGCCAGCGGTCGAACTGCCCGAGCAGCGCGTCGACTTCGGCTCGGGCACCGGTCGCGACCAGCGCCTCGACCCGGACGGGAAGCACGTCGGTCGCCCACAGCCACAGTCCCTTCCGGGCGATCGTCGCGACCAGGTCCGCCGTGACGTCCAACGGCTCGTCGACCGCGACGTCGAGCAGGCCCGAGCGGCCCAGGGCCGCCGCCGGGACGACCATGGCGTCCACCATGCCGCGCCGACCGGTTTCGTCGAGCAGGTCACGCAGCCGTCGTTCGCCGGCGCCCCGGCGGCCTTCGACGAGGTCCAGCAGTGCGAGGACCCCGCTCGCCTCGATCCTCGCCTCGCGCAGGCTCGCGGCGGACTCCGCCACCTCCGCGGCTCTGTCCGCCAGGCCTGCCCACGCGCCGGTGTACCAGTCCAGCTGGGCCCGGGTGCTGTGCGCCATACCGAGCGACCGCTGGTAGCCGGTGGTGTGGATCTCCTCGACGGCCCGTGTCAGGAGGAGCTCAGCCTGCTCGTACAACCCCCAGGAGACCGCCATGTGACCGAAGTTGATCAGCGCGCGTGCGATCTGCCGCCGCTCGTCCACGGTCTCGGCGTCGTCGCGCAGAATCTCGCGTGCCTCCTGCCATCCGGCCTCCTCACCGAGCATCAGCAGGATCAACGCCCGGTCGACGGCCAGCTCCAGGCGCTCCGTCCGGTCCCGCACCTGCGCCATCGGTTCGTTCGCGCGCTCCAGCCAGGCCAGGTGCGAACTCACCGGCCACGGTCCCCGCGGTACCGCCAGGGACAGCATCGCCTTCGCCGCGAGGGCGGGCCGGGCAGCCAGGTCGGGCACAGCCGCCTCGATCTCCTCGTAGACGACGTCGAACTGCGCCAGTTGGAGCAGGAGGCGACCCAACAGCAGCCTGATCTCGCCGCGGTCACCCGCCGCGAGGCCGGTATGGGCCAGGACGGAGCGCAGCGCGCTCGTCACGTCTGTGGCCGTGCTGCCCAGCGAGGCGCCCCCGGCCGCCGTGAACCGCCCCATCTTCCGCGCTAGGCGGACTTGGGCCTCCACCGGGTGCTCGACCTCGCTCAACACGTCCAGCAACAGCGCCACCGCTGTGTGGTCGTCACCGGATTCCCAGGCCAGGTCCGCGGCCTGTTCGCTGCGGACGGACCATCCGCTCATGTCGTTGGCCTCGCGAAGGTGCCGCATCAGCCGGGTCACCGGCTGCGGATCGAGGTGCTGCAAGTGCTGCGCGGCGCACTGGTGCAGCCGCCACCGCTCCGACGCCGGGATCGCGTCCGCCACGGCTTCCGCGTCGAGCACGTGCCGGAACACCAACCGGCCGTCACCCGCATCACGCAGCAGCCCCGCGGCGAGGCTGCGCGCGATCCCGCTCCGGCCTGCCTCGCCGTCCACGCCGGCGACCGCGGTCAGCAGCTCCACGTCGGCCGCTTCGCCCAGCACGGCGGCGGCCTCCAGCACCCACCGGGCCTCCGCGGGAAGCCGGTCCACACGCTCCAACACCGAATCCCGCAGCGTCGGTGGCACATGCAGCTCGTCGAGCGCCCGGCGGGCCCACGCACCGTCCCGATGGACGATGTCGCCGCGCTCCCGCATCGACCGGACCATTTCCTCTATCGCCAGCGGGACGCCGTCGGTGCGCTGGTGCAGCAACTCGGCGAACCGCTCAGAGACCTCGTCCGCGCCGAGGATCGACCGGACCAGCTCTCCGGTCCGCCGCACATCCAGCGGGGAAAGCTCGACCCTGGTCAGGGTCATGCCGGCGGGTCGGCGTGACGTCAACCGCCGCAGAAGCGACCCGGAAGGGACGTCGTCCGGGCGGTACGTCAGCACGATCGATATGCGCAGGTCACCAGAGGCGCACAGAGTGAGCAGCCATTCCAGCGTCGCCGAATCCGCCCAGTGCGCGTCCTCGACCACAAGCGTCGCGACGCCGAGCCGCTCCAGCAGTTCCGTCATCGCGCGCAGCAGCCGGTGCCGAGTCTCCTTCGGGTCGTCCAGCGCGTCCAGCGCCGGCGGCAACTCCTCGGCCCACTCGGCGAACAACGGCCGCAACGCGCCGCCGAGCGGACTCAGCGCGAGGCCCGACGGGGTCGGTCTCAGACGCCGCACCCCGTCCACGACCGGACCCAGCGGGAACGGCTCGCGCACGGGCGGGCACGGCGCGAGCAGGACCGCGTGATCCGCGACAGCGCTGAGTGCCTCGCGCAGCAGCCGGGACTTGCCGATACCGGGTTCGCCCTCGATGAGAACCAGCGAGCATCCGGACCGCAGCGCCCGCGTCATGCCGGCGAGGGCGTCGTCCCGGCCGACGAGGGCGGGCGTTCCCGCCGCGGCCATGACAGCACCCGCCGGACCGTCCTGGCTCGTGCCACTTGCGAGTCCTGAGCCCTCACGGTGTCGTCCGGTCTCCGTCACCATCAGAGCTCTCGGCCCCCCTCAGTAGTCCACGCGGTGGCGTGTGATGCCGCACGCCACCGGCAGGAGGCTAAGCGACATCGCGTCACACTGTGAAGGCGCCGACGAGCCGCACGAGTTGATACGCGTCGCGGTGCGGCGGTCGTCACGAAAGGCTGTTCAGCATCTGAACCCTGGCCTGGAGGTGCGGGCGAGCACATGACCACCATGCCCCGTCCACCCGCATCGCCGCCGCCCGCCGTCAGCGGCTGCGGGTGCGCGGCGCGTGGTACTGCGCCTCGGTGATGTGCTCCAGCCAGGTGGTCTCCGGCCGGTCGTCGCCGGGCGCGGTGCCTTCCCACAGGGCGATGTGCTGCATGAAACGGTCCTCCGTGGCACCGTGCCAGTGCTCTTCGCCGGGCGGGCAGGTCACGGTCTCGCCGGGGTGGGCCTCGAACACGGTGCCGTCACGGGTGCCGATCAGGGCGATCCCGGCCACGACGTGGAGGGTCTGCCCGACGGCGTGGTGGTGCCATGCGGTGCGGGCGCCCGGGGCGAAGCGCACCATGTTGGCGCGGAGGCGGGACGGTTCCGTGCCTGCCTGGATGACGTCGAACCAGACGTCGCCGTTGAACCAGTCCTCGGGTCCCTTGCCGGTGGGCCGGGGCTTGACGAATTCCATGAGTGCTCCTCAGGGGTGATGCGGGAAGGGCAGGTCAGGCGGCGGCGCGCTCGTCGGCGATCGTCTTGAGCCGGGTGATCGCGGACATGGCGTTGGGCCAGCCCGTGTAGAAAGCCAGGTGGGTGATCGCCTCGGACAGTTCCTCGACGCTGAGCCCGTTGTCCAGGGCCACACCGAGGTGGTAGCCGAGCTGCTCACCGCGGTACAGGGCGGCCAGCACGCTCACCGTGACCAGGCTGCGGTCGCGCGGTGAGAGGCCGGGGCGTTCCCAGACGTCGCCGAACAGGACGTCGTCGGTGACCTCGACGAGCTTGGGCGCGATCCCGGCCAGCTCCTGGGGCGCGGACTGCTTCGGCATAGTGGCTACTCCTTGATCAGAACTGGCTCCAGCTTCTGCCGGTATCGACGAAACCGCAGCTCAAGAAGGTGGGGAAGGGTCTGCCGTTACAGGTACTGACAGGACCCCCCACGTGGCCACCGTCCGTCCTAGCCTGGAATGCGTGAGCACCGAGAGCGATATCCGCGAGTTCCTGGCATCCCGCCGCGCCAAGATCACCCCTCAGCAGGCCGGTCTGCCCGCCTACGGCAGCAACCGCCGGGTGCCGGGCCTGCGCCGCGAGGAAGTCGCCCTCCTCGCCGGGGTCAGCATCGACTACTACGTCCGCCTGGAGCGCGGACGCCTCGCCGGCGCCTCCGAGGAGGTCCTGGACGCCGTCGCGAACGCCCTCCAGCTCGACGACGCCGAACGCGCCCACCTCTACGACCTGGCCCGCGCCGCCGCCAACCGCCCCGCGCGCCGCACCCGGCGGGCCCGCGGCCCCCTCCCGGACAGTGTCCTGCGCGTCCTGCACTCCATGACCGACTCCCCGGCCTTCATCCGCAACGGCCGCCTCGACATCCTCGCCACCAACACCCTCGGCCGCGCCCTGTACGCGCCCCTGTTCCCCGACCCCGCCACCCAGCAGGTCAACATCGCCCGCTTCCAGTTCCTGGACCCACGCGGCCGTGACTTCTTCCCCGACTGGGAGGAGTCCTTGAACACCACCGTGTCCCTGCTGCGCACCGAAGCCGGACGCACGCCCCACGACACCGACTTGACCGGACTCATCGGCGAACTCGTCACCCGCAGCGAGGAGTTCCGCACCGCCTGGGCCAAGCACAACGTCCGCCTGCACCACACCGGCCGCAAGTCCTTCCGCCACCCCGCCGTCGGCTCCCTCACCCTCGACTTCGACGCCATGGAACTGCCCGCCCAGCCCGGCCTCACCCTCACCGCCTACAGCGCCGCCCCCGGCACCGCCGACCACGACGCCCTACGCCTGCTGGCCGCCTGGGCCGCCACCGAGCAGACCCGACCCACGTCCCCAGCGGTCTCGAAACAGAGCAAGGCCGACAGGGCGTAGGCAAGCAGGCCGTGCGCCGACCAACGCCCGGGCACAGACGCTCTCTCCCCTGCCGGTCCTGACTGTCGGCCACCCGTCTCTACGCAAGAGGAGCCGACCGTGTCCGAAGCAACCGGCACCGAGTTCTGGAAGGGCCTCGAACCGACGACATCCTGCGAGCCAAGGAAGCGGGACTCGTCAACCGGCACTACCACCCGCACGAGGTGTTCGCGTACACGATCTCCGGGAAGTGGGGCTATCCGGAACGGCCTTGGACCGCACGCGCCGGTGACTTCGTCTACGAGGCGCCGGGTGAGGGGCACACACTGGTGGCCTACGAGAGCGACGAGCCGATGAAGGCGTTCTTCATCGTCAAGGGGCCACTGATCTGGCTGGACGAGAAGGGCGACGGCGCCGGGCTACTTCGATGTCCACGACTACATCGAGCTGTGCCGCGCACACTACGTCAACGCGCTCTTCCGGTGACCCGGCGGATGTCCGGGGCCGGAAAGGAGGCCCAGGTGACCATCTCCCCCGTTTCCCAGGTGTCGACGCGGTCCGTGGACCCGGCCGAATTTCCGCCTCGCCGGCCTGCGACTGGCCGAGATCACCGGCAACGAGCACGTCATCGAACGCACGCCCCGGACCTGCCGGGACCTGCCGAAGGACTCGGTCTTCGTCAGCCTGCTGACAGACGGTCAGGCGGTGTTCTTAGAACCGCGACTACATCCACAACCAGGATCAGTCGCCGGAACGGCTGACGACCGCACGGCAGATGAGCGAACTGTGGGCCGGCTTCGCCCACACGGGCCGCCCCACGGCAACAGGCGTGCCGAGGTGGCCCGCCTAGCGCCCTGACCGACCGCGCCACGATGTGGCTCGACGCCAGCTGCCGGATCGTCAACGACCCGGACAGGAACGAAAGGCTGTTCTGGGAGAACCGGTAGACCCCGTGCCGATGCATACCTAGGGATGGCCGCCGGTTCCCCGACCGCAATGACGAGTACCCGCACGGACATTCGTGAGTAGGCGTACTCAGGGCGCGGCGGCGCGTAGCGGCGAGAGTGAGGGCAGAGCGATCGACTGACGACAGGAGAGACTCGTGCCTTTCATCCGCAGGACTGGCCAGCCCACCGCCGCCCTCCGACACGGGGGTGCCCGCACCGCCGCCGCTCTGGCGAGCCTGGCCGCCGTCGTGGCACTCACCGGATGCTCCCTCGCGTACGAGGAGGACATCTGCTCAAACGGCGAATACCCCGTCCTGAGCGTGGGCGGCACCGGATCCGCATGTGTCTCTGACGGCGAGAAGCCTCCGACGGGGTACACGCGATACCCGCAGGGCAAGGTCCCGCAGCAGGTCGACGACAAGTGGGACGTGTACTGGCGTACGCACACGCTCGACAAGGACGGCAAGGTCATCGCCGCACCGGCCACAGGCTGAGCGCGGGGCTCGCCCGTTCGGCCCCGGGCGGGAATACATAGGCTCCACCTATACGGGGCATCGATTTTTGGTCGTGGACCCCCTGACAGCGGCCCGGTTCACTGTGGCCCAGGCTGGCGCGTGCCGATCGGGCTCGGTATCGCGCGATCAGGGAGGCTGCAATGACGCAAACCCCGGACAAGGCACGAGCCGAGCAGGCCACGGGGATCGCGGCGAAGCCGTGGTACCGGCAGTTGTACGTCCAGGTGCTGGTGGCGATCGTGATCGGCATCGTGCTGGGCTGGCGGTGGCCCGATCTGGCCACGGACATGGAGCCGATCGGCACGACGTTCATCACCGCGATGAAGATGCTGATCGGCCCGATCGTGTTCCTGACGATCATCGGCGGCATAGCCGGCGTCGCGGACCTCAAGAAGGTCGGCCGCACCGGTATCAAGGCCCTGACCTACTTCCAGATCGGCACGATCGTCGCCCTGCTCACCGGGCTCGTGGCCATCAACATCTTCCGGCTCGGCGACGGCGTGCACGCAGACCCGGCCACGCTGCGGACCTCGGGCGACGCGGGCCAGTACATCGAGAAGGGCGAGCACCAGCACTGGTGGGAGTTCCTCACCAACATCGTGCCGGACAGTGTCTTCGGCCCGTTCGTCGAGGGCGACATCCTTCAAGTGATCTTCCTGGCCGTCGTCTTCGGCATCGCGATCAAGATGGTCGGCAGGACGGGCGAGCCGATCATCGCGGCCGTGGGCCGGCTGGCCGAGGTCGTCTTCAAGGTCCTGTCCTTCGTCATGAAGGCCGCGCCGCTGGGCGCCTTCGGCGCGATGTCGTACGCCATCGGGAAGTTCGGCCTGTCCACGCTGACCAGCCTCGGCTCGCTGATCCTCCTGTTCTACGTCACCTCCGCCCTGTTCGTGGTGGTCGTACTCGGCGGAGTCCTCGCCCTGTACGTGCGGCTGAACATCTTCCAGCTCTTCCGCTACTTCAAGGAGGAGTTCTGGCTGATCCTGGGCACCTCGACCGCCGAGCCCGCGCTGCCCGGACTGATGCGCAAGCTCCAGTTCATGGGCGCGGAGCGGTCCACCGTCGGCCTGGTCGTGCCGACCGGCTACAGCTTCAACCTCGACGGAGCGGCGATCTACCTCTCGCTGGCCACGCTCTACATCGCCCAGGCCACCGACACCTCCCTCTCCCTGGGTCAGCAACTCGGCCTGCTGGCCGTTATGTTGCTGACGTCCAAGGGCGCCGCGGGCGTGGCGGGCGGGGGGTTCATCGCCCTCACCGCGACCCTGTCGACAGTCGGATCCGTCCCGGCCGCGGGCATCATGCTCATCTTCGGCATCGACAAGTTCATGTCGGAGTGCCGGGCCCTGGTGAACTTCTTCGGCAACGCCGTCGCCACCCTGTTCGTCGCCCGGTGGGAGAACGGCCTGGACCTGGAACGGGCACGGGCGGTGCTGGCGGGCAAGGCCGGGGAGCCACCGGTGACAGCCGAGGCCGAGCAGAAGGAGAGTCCCCCGGCAGCCGTGCCGTCCGGTCCTCAGCCTCAGCCTGTCGAGGTGACCCTCTGATGCTGTCCGGGGCTGAATCGGCCCAAGCAGGCCGCCGCCCCGCTGCCCCCGCCACCCTCCGCCAAGGCGAGCCTGCGGATTCGGGCGGGGCACCGTCCAGGAGTCCGCGCGAGCGAGGCCGACGTCCCCGGCGCTGAGGGGGCCCTTGAATTCTGACGGACCTGACTGATCGGGACTGCGCGAGCGACGGCGCCCTGTCCGCGGCTGCTCGCCCGGTGCGGTCGGACTCTCGCCGACCGCTGGGGCGCGCAGGGGTGGAAACCAGCAGGTGAGGTCGTCGTTCGGATGCCGGATAGGTTGAGCCTGTATCAGCCTGAACGCCCGGGGAGGCAGCGTGGACGCTCGGCAGTTGGAGTATTTCCTCGCCATCGTCGAGCACGGCGGATTCAGCAAGGCGGCCGCGGCCCTGCACGTGGCCCAGCCGTCGCTGTCGCAGGCCATGGCGAACCTGGAGGCCGATCTCGGGGTGGCCCTCTTCCACCGGGTGGGCCGGGGCGTCATGTTGAGCGAGGCCGGTGCCGAGCTGCTGGAGCCGAGCCGGCGTGTGCTGCGGGACATGACAGCCGTACGGGACACCGCCGCCGCTCTCGCCGGGCTGCACGGCGGCACCGTCGAGGTGGCCACCATGCCCTCCCCCGGCATCGAACCGCTCACCACGCTCATCCACCGGTTCGCCGAGGCGCACCCGTCCGTCACGGTGAGCACGCAGGCCGCCTTCACTCCGGACGAGGTCGTGTCCCTGGTCCGCAGCGGCGCCTGCGAACTGGGCCTGCTGGGCAGCGCCACCCCGATGAGCCCGTCCGGCCTGGACGTCCTGCACGTCGAGGACCAGCCGTTCGTGGCCGTCGCCGCACCCGGCGGGGCGATCGAGGACGACGTGACGATCCGGCCCGAGGAACTCTCCGGGCAGAAGCTCATCGCCTCCCGCACCGGCAGTCTGATGCGCAGCATCGTCGACGACGTCACCGCGGGCGGTTCCGGCACACAGATCGTGACCGTGGTGGACCATCGCACGTCCATCCTGCCGCTGGTCCTGACCGGCGTCGGCGTCGCCGTCCTGCCCTCCTCCTGGACGCGGCTGGCCCGGCGCTGCGGTGCCGTGGTGGCCCGCATCGAGCCGACGGCCCACCTGCACGTGGCGATGGTCAGCCTGCCCGCGCACCTGACGCCGGCGGCCCGTGCCTTCCTCTCCCTGACCAGGTCACTGGCACAGCGGCGGGCTCGCGACGCCTGACAGCGAACCGATCGGCCCCGCCTATGGGTCGTATCGGAAGCAGGTCTTGGACGGGACACGGCACAACTGGGTTGACTCGAAGCCGTCGAAGCAGCAGACGTCACCGGAGGCTCCTCGTGACCCCACCCCGCACTTTCCGTATCGCCGCCATCCCCGCCGACGGGGTCGGCGCCGAGGTCGTGGCCGCCGGCCGCGCCGTACTGGACGCGCTGGCCGCGGACTCCCAAGGGGCGTTCGCCTTCGAGTGGCAGGAATTCCCCTGGGGCTGCGAGTACTACGAGCGCACCGGCAAGATGATGGACGACGACGGCCTGGAGCAGCTCAAGCCCTTCGACGCCATCTACTTCGGCGCCGTCGGCTGGCCCAACGTCCCCGACCACATCAGCCTGTGGGGCCTGCGCCTGAAGATCTGCCAGAACTTCGACCAGTGGGCCAACGTCCGCCCCGTGCACTTCCTGCCCGGGGTGCGCAGCCCCCTGCGCAAGGCCGACGACACCGAGCTGGACTGGGTCGTCGTCCGCGAGAACAGCGAGGGCGAGTACGCCGGACTGGGCGGTCGCAACCTCGGCGGCCGCGGGCCGGGCGGTGAAGTCGCCGTCCAGTCGGCCCTGTTCACCGAGGTGGGCTGTGAGCGGATCATGCGGTTCGCCTTCGACCTGGCCCGTACGCGCAGCCGTCGCAAGGTCTCGTCGGTGACGAAGAGCAACGCGCAGCAGTACGGCATGGTCCTGTGGGACGACGTGTTCAAGCGCGTCGCGCTGGACTACCCGGACGTGGAGACGGAGAGCGTCCTGGTCGACGCGATGTCCGCGAGGTTCGTGCTGAAGCCGGAGGACCTCTCGGTCGTCGTCGCCTCCAACCTCAACGCCGACATCCTCTCCGACCTCGGCAGCGCCCTGGCCGGCAGCCTGGGCCTGGCCGCCAGCGCCAACCTCAACCCCGAACGCCGCTTTCCCAGCATGTTCGAGCCGGTCCACGGCTCCGCGCCGGACATCGCCGGGCAGGGCCTGGCCAACCCGATCGGCGCGGTGGGCAGTGCGGCCCTGATGCTGGACCACTTCGGCCTCCCCGACCAGGCGGCCCGACTCAACAAGGCGATCGAGACGACCACGGCGGCCGGCATCCTCACCCGCGACGTCGGCGGCACGTCCTCCACGGATGAGGTCACCAAGGCGCTCATCGACGCGCTCAACGCCTGACCTGGCTCCAGGCCGCCCGTCGTGCGTGGTGCGGCAGTACGCTGGCCGCACGGCCGCCCTTGACCCCGGCCCTCTCCGTGTAGCTCCGTCCCGCGCAACAGAGGCCCTGCGCCAGGCGAATCCGATTCATGACGGAAGAGATGGGGTCGCATGTGCCCGCATCCGGGTCTGTTCGACGAGTGCCGAGTGGTCCGGCCGAGGGGTGAGCTGGACCTGATGACCGCGTCGGCCTTCGCGCGTGACCTGGCGAGCGCCCGCCACGGCAGCGGACGGCTGTTCCTGATCGTCGATCTGAGGGGCGTGTCCTTCGTGGACGGAAGCGTCCTGTCCCCGCTGTGCGCGGCCTGGGACGACTGCCGAGGCAGGGGTGGGTGGATACGGGTCGTCCACACCCTCCCGGGGCCGGGGATCGTGTTCCGGGCCGCCGGCCTGCTGACGCGTTTCCCCCGGTACGCCAGTGTCGGCGATGCCCGGCAGGGCGTACCCGCCGATGATCCGGCGAGGGCCCGGGACACGTGATGTACTGCGGTGTCCGGGCGGCACCCCGCCCCTCGGAGCCCCGCCCGCTGCGGAACGGAGCATGGTGATCAGCGAGGGCATGGCCGAGGTCCTGCGCTCACTGCGTCTGAGCGGGGTGAACGGTGTCGCGCAGGCGTCCGTGCGGGCTCTGGGCGCCGAAGGGGTCGCCCTGTCGCTGTTGGTGGGCGCGAGCCGGATGGTGGAGCCGCTGTGGTGCCATCCGGCGCTGAGCGCGCGGTTCGAGGAGCTCCAGTTCACCCTGGGCGAGGGCCCGGGACACGACGCGATCCGCACCGGCTCGCCCGTGCTGGAACCGGACCTGGCCCGGGTCCGTCCCGAGCGGTGGCCCGCGCTGCTGCCCGCCGCGCGGGACATGGACGTACGCGGTGTGTGCTGTTTCCCGCTGGGTATCGGGGCCATCCGCGTCGGCGTCCTGACCGTGCTGTGCGCCCCGGACCGGCTTCCGAACGATCAGCAGTACGCCGACGCCGCCGCCCTGGCCGCCGCCCTGACCGTGGCCTGCCTGGACGAGAAGCGACCGGACCGGCGGAACAGCGACACCCCCGACCCCGGCGTGACCGTGCCGCAGACGTCCTCTCTGCACCGCGCCGCCGTGCACCAGGCCACGGGCATGGTCAGTGTCCAGCTGGGCGTCTCCATGGAAGTCGCTCTACTGCGGCTGCGGGCTCACGCCTACGCCGGCGGCCGTCCCCTCGGCGAAGTGGCGCAGGACGTGGTGGCCCGGCGGCTCCGATTCAACGACGATATGAGCGGGCCGAATTCGCCCGACGGTGGAAAGGGATGATCGGCATGGCCCGCGAACGACGTCTGGCCGAGATCTTCGTGGAAGTCGCTGACTCCCTCGTCGAGGATTTCGACGTCATCGACCTTCTGCACCGCCTGTCCACCCGCTGCGTCGAGCTCCTCGACGTGTCGGCGGCCGGAATCCTGCTCGCGGACGCGCACGGTGAGCTCCAGATCATCGCCGCCTCCGACGAACACACCCGCCTGCTGGAGCTCTTCGCGCTCCAGCACGACCAGGGCCCCTGCGTCGAGTGCTACCGCACCGGCGCCCCCCGCACCAACATCGATCTGACCCTCCCGGAGTCCACCACGAGCTGGCCGAACTTCACGGCACGGGCCCGCGAGACGGGGTACGTGGCCACCCACGCCATCCCGCTGCGGCTGCGCAACCGCGTCGTCGGCGCCCTCAATCTCTTCCAGACCACCCCGCACCACCTCGGCGACGACGACATCGCCCTCGCCCAGGCACTGGCCGACGTGGCCACCATCGCCATCCTCCAGCAGCGCACCCTGGAGCAGTCGCACGTCGAGAACAGCCAGCTGGAGAACGCGCTGACCTGCCGGATCCTGGTCGAGCAGGTCAAGGGCGTGCTCGCGGAACGCTGGAACACCTCCGTCGACGACGCCTTCGCCGCGTTCCGGATCTACGCCCGCGCCCGCCACCTGCGTCTGTCGGACCTCGCCGCCCAGATCATCTCCGGCGGCTTCGACACCTCGACCATCCCGGCCCCGGTACCGGACCGGCCCGGGGGCCACCCCGGCTGACCGCCGCTCCGCCGACGGCGGCACGCGTAGGCGACATCTGGATACGTCCGGTACCGGTTCCTACGGTCGCCGTCCGGGTTCGTCCGAACCGGACGGCGACCGTCGAAGGCTCCTTCGCGCGTCCGATTCCCCCTCTTGGCGCGCGTTCGGGAGCCAGGTACCCCGCGTCGGACCGTGCGACGGCGCGCGGGAGCACCGCGCAGGTCTCGCGACGAAGGGAAGCAGCGGCAAGGGCACGAGATGAACGCAGGGCCCGACCGGAGGACACGGCCGGTTGCTCTGCGGGGGCTGCGAATCGGTCCTTGCCCGGGATCACGGGGCACGGGCAGCTTTCGGGCTGCCGAACGATGTGCGTTCCTGCGGTCTTCCACGGGCGACCGGACACCGTCAGCCTATGTGCGTGAACGCAGGGTGAGAACCCCCTGGCGCTCGCTCGCCTTCGTCATCGCGCCCGGGCAACGGAGCGACGCTTATCGCAGGACCGGCCGGTTGGCGGACGTGTACTCGTCCGCGACGCTGAAGACGCTGGCACAGCGCGGACATTCCGCTTTGCCGAAGAGGTGGGCGATCCCGTCGGCGAGGACCTCCTGACCGTCGCGGACAGCGATCTGATGCATCCATCGGCTGGTTCCGGTGAGGTCCTCGGCGGCCGCCGGCCGCAGGTCCCGTCGCAACCCCTCGCCCCCGTCCCACGTCTCCGAGTAGCACCCGAAGCCGCCGATGACGATCGTCACCGCCACGCCACAGTGGGGACAGTCCACGTGATTGATGTCGTCCTCGAAGCCCTCCAGAGCGTTGGCCCAGTGGTACTCCTCCTCGACAGCCAGCAGGGCGCGGAAGGACCCGAGGTAGTCGGCCGGTCGTGACCGCAGGTGCCGGTCCAGCACCACACCGAATTCCGCGATCGCGCCGGCGCAGTCCGCCAGCAGATCATCACAGCCGTGCCGTCCGGCTGCGCGCTCCAGGATCTTCCCGGCCAGGCCGCGTGCCTCCGCGCTGCGTGGTGCGAGGCGCACCAGGCGCGGCAGGGCGGCGAAACCGGCGGGGAACACCAGGTCATGCTCCAGCACGAGCCGCCGTCCCAGCTCTTGCCACGCTTCTGTGTCGTCCTGGCGTTCCACCCGCTCCAAAAGCTCTGGAACGCGATCGACCTCGAACCTGCTGTCGTGCATCCGCGCCCTGGTCAGATCTTCCAGGAGCGCAGTCGGTCCGCGACCTCGGGAACGCGCAGGCGGGTGTCGCGGATCTTGCGCACGAGGTCGGACAGGGCGCCGTACGGCGGGTCGATGCCCTCGCCGGACTGGCTCATGTACTGGGCGGTGACGAAGGCGGCATACAGGCCGTTGCGGTACGGGAGGGGCTCGAGGCGGACGATGGTGTGCATGAGCGCCGCGGCCCGCCATGCGGCGTCCGGGTCGGCGGCCTGAAGGGTGGGCAGCTTGGTCTTGTGCCGGGCGACCGCGGCGACCAGGGCGGAGTAGTCCGCGACGGACATGTCCTCACCATTGCCGAGGGCCGCCTCCTGGACGTCGAGGAGCCAGGAGACGTCGATGTGCAGATGCATCAGGCGGCCGTGGCTCCGCCCGGGCGCTCGGCGGGGGGTACTTCGTCGGGGAAGGCGTCGTCGAACTCCCCGCGCAGCCGGTCGGCCCACTGACTCGCACCCGTGATGAACTGCCTGCGCTGCATCTCACGGACACCGAGATCGTGCAGATACTGCTTGAGGCTCTTGCCGTCGGCGGCCGCGGCCGCGCGCACGCCCTCTAGCTCTTCGTCGGTGAACGACACGTTCAGGGATGGCATACACCCGATGGTACCTAGTAGGTGCCTACCGTGCGAGGGGATCCGACGAGAGGTGCACCGGCTGACGAGTTGGGTGAATTCGGCGCGCTGCCGGGCCTAGGATCTTGGTCATGTTCAGATCAGGGGTGGGGTTTCTCGCGTTGTTCGGGCTCGGCTGGTGGCTGCTGGGCTCAAGCGCGTTCGACGGGTTGACGCGGCAGGTTCTGATCGCAGTCGGCTGTGCCGTCGCGGTGGCGCTGATGTTGGCCGCGCGCCGCTTCCTGCCCAGGTCGGCAGGGGGAGCCTTCCCCGTTGACCGACGTCGGCGGTTCAACCAGATCAACGGACTCCAGTGGCTGTTGATCATCGTGATCGCCGCGGTCTGCCGTCAGGTCGGCGAGCCGGTGCTCATTCCTCCCCTGGTCGCGGTCGTCGTAGGGCTCCACTTCCTGCCGCTGGCGGCGGTGTTCGAACAGCCCCGACTGCGCGTACCGGCGGCCTTGTTGGTCGCTTCCGGTACGGCGGGCATGACCGTGTGGGTGGCGAACGCCCCGGACGAGACCGTTCGCCTGGTAGTGGGCCTGACGTCCGCGCTCTCCCTGTGGGGCATGGCGATATGGACAGTCGCGGGAACGGCGTCCGCTGTCAGGCAAGGTGCAGGACACAGCGGATCTGGCGGCGCGTGACCATAGTCGTCCAGAGACTATTTGCCGTACGGGTCCCTGCCGGTCCGAGCCAGGAGCCGCTCGAACGCCGACGCGCCCTCGGCCTCCGGTACGGGCTCCCCGAACACCCCCATTTTCCTGGCCGTCGGCGCGAGCTCGTCCACCGCGCCGGACAGTTCCGCCACGACCGCTTCATCCGCACCCGGGTAGTCCTGGCCTGTCGCCCGCGCCAGATCCCAGACGTGCACGGTCAGATCGAGCAGGGCCATCGAGCCGACCAGCCGCGCGGGCATGTTCATCGCGCCGGTCGTCCCCTCCTCCGCGCCGGGCACGGTCCAGGCCGCCACCAGCCGGTCCGCCTCGTCCACGAGCCGCTCACGCCACTCAGGACTCCCGGTGACCCGGTCGGGCGTCTCACCGAAGTCCGACGCCTCCTTCGCGGCCAGCCGCTGGAACTGCACGATCACCTGGAAGAGGTGATTGACCAGGGCCTTCACGTCGTACTCGGCACACGGTGTGGGAGCGGACAGAGCCGCGTCCGGGATGCCCCGGAGCACCGGAACCGCCCTCTCCCGCGCCATGCCCAGCAGCTCACCGATGCCGTACGTCCGCACAGAATTCGTGTCCATGCACCGACCGTAGGCGCGGCCACCCCTGCCCCTCTTGAAGAAACGCGACATACGATCCCCTCATGGCCGCACCCCGCCGCGACACCCGCGGGATCGTCGACCCGTCCGGGCTGCTGACCCGCGTGCGGTTCCGCCGCCACGAGCCCGCCGAGCCGCTGCGCCGCTACGTCGAGTGGTACTGGCTCATCGACTGGGACCTGCCCGCGCCGTACGCCTCCCATGTCGTCCCGCACCCCTCGGTCCACCTCACCTTCCAGTGGGAGGAGGACGAGGGCCCGCCCTGCGGGGAGCTCACCGGCGTCGCGCTCGGCCTGTACACCCGCAAGCTGACCGGTCGGGGCCGGGTGTGCGGAGTGAAATTCCGGCCCGGTGCCTTCCGCCCCTACGCACCACAGGAACCGGTGTCGCACTGGACCGGCCGCGTGCTGGCCGCGCAGGACGTGTTCCCGCGGATCACCCAGGACACCGCCCGCTCGGTCATCACTCCCCCCGACGACCGCGCCCGCGTCGCCGTCCTCGACGCCTTCCTGCTCTCCCTCGACCCCGTCCCCGATCCGCAGGCCGACCTCGCCACGGACCTCGTCCAGCGCATCCGGGCCGACCGCACGGTCCGCCGCGTCAGCGACTTCGCCCGCGCGGAGGGCCTCTCCGTGCGGGCGCTGCAACGGCTCTTCTCCGCGTACGTCGGTGTCAGCCCCAAGTGGGTCCTCCTCCGTTACCGCATCCACGAAGCCCTGGAACAGGCAGGCACCCGCAGCGACATCGACTGGGCCGCCCTGGCCGCCGACCTCGGCTACGCCGACCAGGCCCATCTCGTACGGGACTTCACCGCCACGGTGGGCGTCACCCCCACCGCCTACGCACAGGCCGCGCGCTAGCCACGCACCCTCGTGCACCGTGCGAAAGCGACCTCGTGGCACCAGCCCTTACGGGAAGCCACCCGTGCCACCGCAGCACGCCACGGTCTGACAGATGTCAGGGGCCCACACCCGGATATGCTGTCGCTTCGGTTTTGGGGAGCGGGGGGCAGCCATGATCGGTAGCAGCGACGCCGTCTGTCAGGTCCCGGTGCCACCGCGTTTGGGTGTTGTCACCGATCTGACGCCAGTACGTGAGGGCGATCGGTGCATCTGGCTGGCGTTGAGCGAGGACGGCACGATCAGTCGGTGGGATATCGCTGCCGGTCGTCATGAGGCTGTCGGGGCCACCGCCGTTGCGGCGGAAGACGGCCGCGAGACG
This sequence comes from Streptomyces sp. NPDC001536, assembly GCF_042894505.1. Taxonomy (NCBI): domain Bacteria; kingdom Bacillati; phylum Actinomycetota; class Actinomycetes; order Kitasatosporales; family Streptomycetaceae; genus Streptomyces; species Streptomyces sp. NPDC001536. Next base: position 78,192 of record NZ_JBIAVQ010000012.1, on the reverse strand, counting down.
TGGAACGACCGCACGCTCCGCAGGCACCTGCATGCCTCCCACGACGGCATGTTCGCCGCGGTGGTCAACGACTACGGCCGCTTCGGCGAGGTGATCGACCTCCGGACCGGCGAGGTCACTCTGGACCTGGACAACCAGGGTGACAACGAAGAGACGGTGCCGTTCTCCCTGGCGTTCGCCCGGCGTCGTGGGCGTTGCGTGGTGGTCCACCGCACGGACTGGAACCGCCTGGATGTGTCGGACCCGCAGACGGGCGAGTTGCTGACCGACCGCGAGCTCCCCGCGCAGGAAACCGCGGACGCCGTGCCGGAGCACGACCTCGACTACTTCCACGGCGCACTGTATGTGAGCCCTGACGGGAAACGGATCCTGGACGACGGCTGGATGTGGCACCCCATCGGGATCCCCGCGGTGTGGGATCTCGACCCATGGTTCGAAGGCAACGTCTGGGAGTCCGAGGACGGTCCGAGCCGGGTCGATGTCTGCGACCGCGGCGACTACTGGGATCACGCCATGACCTGGATCGACTCGGTCCGGGTCGCCGTCGAGGGCCTTGGCGACGACGGCGGTGCCATGAGGCCTGGGGCACGGATATTCGACACGAGCCGAACTGCTGTAAGTGGACAGTGGCGGACACCGACGGCCGTGGAACTGCTGGCGTTCGAAGGACCGACCGGGCCCTTCTTCAGCGATGGCACGCACCTGTTCACTGGTGGTGACAGCGGTCTGTCGATATGGGATCCGACCGCGGGGAAGCTCCTGGGCGCCGTTCCCGGCTTCTCCCCCACCAACTACCACCCCGGTGCCCGGCAGTTCGTCGAGCTCGCCGACGGCGTGGCCCGTCTGTGGACCGCATGACCGGTTGTGCCGCGGCAGCGGGGCGCCACCAGGTGGCGCCCCGCTGTGGTGTGTCGCGTCCGGTCAGTCGGCCGGTGTCAGTGCGACCTCGGCACTGCCCGAGAGGGACGGCAGGCCGGCCGGGGGCGTGTCCGTGTAGGTGGCGTTGAAGACCGCCTTGAGGTTGTCCGAACCGGAGTGACCGCCGTCCACGAAGGTCACGAACGATCCGGAGCAGCCGTTGCTCGTGGAGAGCGGGTGGCCGTGCGAGTCGTGGCCGAGGATGAACGAGACGCTGACCTTGGAGCAGTCCACCGGCTGGTCGTCGGTGACGGTGACCTGCCAGGTGACCGTGTCGCCCCAGTGGAACGGTGTGCCGCCGTGCGGGGCCGGGTCGGTGGTCAGTGAGACGGTGGGCGCCTTGTTGCCGACCACGACGGAGACGGAGGCGGAGGCCGAACGCCCGGTGCTGTCGGTGACCTTCAGCGTGGCGTCGTAGACGGCGTTGTCGGTGAAGGTGTGCTTCGGGTTCGCCTCCCGGGAGTCCACGGTGCCGTTGGCGTCGAAGTCCCAGGCGTAGCGCAGGGCGTCACCGTCGGCGTCCTTGGTGCCGGCGCTGGAGAACTGGACCGTCAGCGGGCTGGTGCCGTTGACCACGTCCGCGGCGACCTTGGGCTCCGGGGTGCGGTTGCCGCGCGTGAAGTCGATGCGGGAGAGCTGGGCCTCGGGCAGTTCGGCGAAGTAGCCGGTGCCGTACTCCAGGACGTACAGCGCGCCGTCGGGGCCGAACTCCGCGTCGATCGGGCCGTCCGTGGTGATCGAGGGGATCGCGTCCTCGATCTTCAGGACCTCGTTCTTCTTGCCGAGGGTGATGGCCTTCATCTGGTCGCGGGTCCACTCGTAGAAGAGCGGCTTGCCGTCGAAGTACTGGGGCCAGCGGTTCTGGGCCTTGTTGCGCTTGTCGTAGCTGTACACCGGGCCGCCCATGGGGCCGATGCCGCCCGTGCCGAGTTCGGGGAACTCCGCGGAGGCTCCGTAGCCGTAGACGATCTCGGAGTCCTCGACCGGGGGCAGCTCGCTGCGGCCGGTGTTGTGGCGCGAGTCGTTGACCGGCTTGGCGCAGTTGAAGGCGCCGCTGGAGGTCTGGGTGGCGAAGTCGTAGTCCTGGTACGGCATGTCCGGGGTCACGCAGAACGGCCAGCCGTAGTTGGCGGGGCGGTCGATGACCATCCAGCGCCCCTGGCCTGCGGGGCCGCGGCCCGGGTTGGCGGTGTTGGCGTCGGGCGAGTAGTCGCCGACGTAGACCTCGCCGGTCTTGTCGTCCACGGCGAAGCGGAACGGGTTGCGCAGGCCCATGGCGTAGATCTCGGGGCGGGTCTTCGCGGTGCCCGGCGCGAAGAGGTTGCCCTTCGGTATGGAATAGCCGCCGTTGGGCTTGGTCTTGATGCGCAGGACCTTGCCGCGCAGGTCGTTGGTGTTGCCCGCGGTGCGCCGCGCGTCGTAGGCGGGGTTGCGGTCGGCGCGGTCGTCGATCGGGGCGTAGCCGTCGGAGGAGAACGGGTTGGAGTCGTCTCCGGTGGACAGGAACAGGTTGCCCTTGCCATCGAAGTCGATCTTGCCGCCGACGTGGCAGCAGATGCCGCGGTCGGCCGGCACGTCGAGGATCTTCTGCTCGGTGGCGTAGTCGAGCTTGTTTCCCACGAGCTTGAACCGCGACAGCCGGGTCACGCCCTTGTACTTGGCGAAGTCGGCGGCGGTGCCGAACTGCGGGGCGTCGCCCTCGTTGACGCCCGCGGTGGCCGGGTCGTCCACGGGGGTGTTCAGGCGGGGCGAGTAGTAGAGGTAGACCCAGTGGTTCTTGGCGAAGGCGGGGTCGATGGCGATGCCCTGTACGCCTTCCTCGTCGTGCTGGTAGAGGCCTGCGGGGCTCTTCTTCAGGTCGGCGGCGAGGAAGTTCACGCCGCTCTTGGGGTCGTGGATGCGGACCTCTCCGGTGCGCGCGGTGTGCAGCACCCGTCGGTCGGGCAGGACGGCCAGGGCCATGGGCTCGCCGGGGCGGTCGTTGAGGGTGACCTTCTGGAAGTCCGACGCGGCCGGCGGTGCGGGGTCCGGTTTGGCGGCTTGGGCCGGGGAGAGCGGCGTGAGCCCGATGGCTCCGGCCAGCGCAGCCGCCCCCACGAGGGTGACGATCCGTCTGTTACGCACTCAGAACTCCTTTGGTCTGGCCAGCGGGTGAAGTGCCAGGCGAAATGCGTGAGTTGGACGCTAGGACGCACACTTTCAACTCGTCAAGGACAAAGTTTCAACCTTTTCGAGGAAAGTCCGTCCTGAGCTTTTCGGTCTTTTCGGGCATGTCCGGGGACCCGCCCGGCGCCAAGGCGCCAGGCGGGCACGGCGGGTGATGCTCCGTCAGTGGCGGGCGCGCAGGGCCGCGAGGTTGTCGTAGCCGATGCGGGCGAAGTCCAGGGACTGACCGGGCACGCTCGCGCTCGGTGCGTTGTCCTGCTCGACCATCGGGTTGTGGTAGTTCTTCGCCCCCACCCGGGTGAAGAACTTCCGGTAGTCGATGTCGCCCGTGCCGAACGGCACCATGTCGTAGCCCAGGCCGCTCTGGAGGTTGACGACGCCGTCCTTGGCGTGGAAGAGCGGGAAGCGGTTGGTGTTGCGGACCACGAGTGCGGCCGGGTCGAAGACGTCCTTGCGCTGTGAGCCGTCGTGGGCGGTGTACGTGTGGAACTTGTACTGGGCCACGTGCGCCCAGAAGACGTCCAGCTCCAGATAGACGCTCTTGCGGTCCGTCGTCTTCAGGAAGTACTCCAGCTTGCGGATGCCGGAGCTGCGGGTCGGCCGGCCCTGGGCGTCGAGCGGGCCGCCGTCGAGCAGGAAGTCGTAGGCGCTGTCGTGGTTGTGGGTGTAGAGCTTGATGCCCTCGCGGCGGGCGATGGCGCCCAGGGTATTCCACTTCTTCGCGGCGACGTCCCAGTCGGCCCGGTAGGGGGTGTTGGTGGGGTCGGCGCCGGTGCCCATGTGCTCCATGCCGAGGATGTTGGATATCTCCAGCCAACGCTTGAAGGTGTCCAGGTCGGACGGCGTCAGGGGCCAGGACGGCGGGATGAAGCCGTGGCTGCCCTGCGCCCGCAGCCCGTACTCGTCGAGCCAGGAGCGCAGAAGCTTCGCGCCCTGGACGGTGCCCAGGTCGGCGCCGCCGGGCGCGTTGGCGTGCTGGCCGTAGCCGGCGAACTCCACCTGGCGGTAGCCGAAGCGCGACAGCTGCTTGAACACCTCGCGGAAACCGGAGGGCAGGTCGGAGGCCAGCGGGTCGCGGCCGACCGCGTCCCGGACGGTGTAGAGGATGATGCCGCGCTTGTGCGGCGGGACCAGCGCGGAACGGCCCCGGTCATGGCCGGCGGCTGCGGATCTGTCCTGCGCCAGGGCGGGTGTGGCGCCGAAGACCGGGGCGGCGATCGCCGCGCCGGTGACGGCCGTGCAGGTGGTGAGGAAACGGCGGCGGCTGACGCCGAGGGTGCGGCGCAGGGCGTCGCTGGTGACGGCTTCGTCGTTGAACGCGGTCACAGGGTTCTCTCTTTCGTTGTCACGGTGCTGCGGATGCCTGGCGGCTGCCGTCTCGAACGAGGCGGGAGAGCCGCGGGAGAAGGGACTTCACTTCGGTGGCCGCGACGCGGCCGGGCACTGCACGCGGGGGGTGGCCGTCGAGGGTTCAGCGGAGCGGGAGGGAGCGGGTCACTGTGCCGCCCGCAGGCGGTCGGCGAACGACAGCAGGGCGGTGAACTGCTCCGAGAGGCCGGCGGGGCCCGCGTCGGGGTCCTTGAAGTAGAAGCCCAGTTCCGGGAGCGGTCCGGACAGGCCCGCCTCGTGGGCGCGGGCGACCAGGCGGGCCAGGTCCAGCACGAGCGGTGCGGCCAGGGCCGAGTCGCAGCCCTGCCAGATGGTCTGGAGGATCATGCGCGAGCCGAGGAAGCCGTCGAAGGCGATGTGGTCCCAGGCGGTCTTCCAGTCGCCGAGCACCGGCACGTCGTCGATGTGCACCTCACCCTGCGGTGCGTGTCCGAGGGTTTCGGTCAGGACGCGTTCCTTGCCGGCGTTCTTCGCCGCGGCCGCGCCGGGGTCGGCCAGTGCCGCCCCGTCGCCTCCACCCAGCAGATTGGTGCCGGACCAGGCCCTCACCCGCAGGGCGCGCTGGACGAACATCGGGGCGAGCGCGGCCCGTAGCAGCGTCTGGCCGGTCTTGCCGTCGCGGCCCGCGTGGGGCAGCCCGCCGGCCGCGGCGGCGTCCGCGAGGGCCGGGGTGCGCAGCCCGGTGGACGGTGTGAAGTTGACGTATGGGCAGCCGGCTCGCAGGGCCGCGGCCGCGTAGAGGGAGCTGGGCGGCAGGCGTACGGCGTCGGGTGCGGGCAGGGGTTCCGTGGAGGAGACGTTGATGACGACGACCCGTGCCAGTGCGTTGCGCACGCGGAAGGAGGTGAGGTCGGCGGCGAAGTCGGTGATGAGTTCCTCGTCGCCGCGCGGGTCGTCCGGGAGCGGGCCGCCCGGCCGTATCTCCTCGTCCGCGGCCTGGAGTTCGGCGCGTACGGCGGGGGCGAGGCCGTGCGGCAGGACGCCGGCGTCGGTGAGGTGTTCGGCGCGCTTGGGCAGCGGGCAGTGGGCGGTGTCGTGGCCGCCGAAGACGAGTGCGGCCAGGGGCGGCAGGCCGGTGCCGTCGAACGGTGGTGTCTCGGTGACCATGCCGGTCGGCGGATGGAGTTGGGCGGTGACCGCCGCGCATCCGGCGACGGCGGTGGTGGCCACCGATCCGCGGGCTCCGACGAACCAGACACCGGTGCGTGCGGTGCGTGCGTCGGTCTGGGGCTCCGATGCTGTGCGGTCGTTGTTCACGGGCTGCCTCCCTGCCATGTCGAGGTTCCGATGTGGTGTGGAGGACGGTGGGAGGAGGCTCGGGGGCCTCCCGTCCACCGCCGGCATTGGGGCGGCTTTGGCCGCGGCCCAGGAGGGCTTCTCCCGGTTCGGCGCGGTTACGGCGTGCGCGTGGGCGGCGAGGTGCCGTCGTGGGGAAATGCGGGATGTCTGGGGGCTCTTGGCCCTGCGCCGTGCAGGGCCGTCCTCCGTTGCCGGTCGCACGAGCCGTGCGCCGCGCGACCTGAATGCGCCGTCAGTCTCGGACCACTGTGTGGTTCCTGTGCACGAAGGGACCGTAGCCCCGTTCGTCCTTGACCGGAACCCTTCGCGCACCGAAGACGACGAACTTTTTCCTTGATCAGGACAAAGTGGTGTCAGGGCAGCCCGGACCGGCCCGGTGGCTCTCCCACCACCGGGTACCGATCTGACCAGCTCTCAACAGGTCAGGAAGGCAGCTGGAGTTCGTCGGCGCCCCAACTACCGCGACGGCACCGTCGAAGACCGACGGCGTGTCACATCCTCGGTGCGGAGCGCTAGTTGTCGCCGCCCGCGAAGGCTGCGTCGAAGGACGCCGAAGGCGGGTCGAAGTCGAACCGCTTCAGATGGGCGAGCGCACGCGGCGCACCGACGAGGCGGTCCATGCCGGCGTCCTCCCACTCCACGGAGACGGGCCCGCCGTAGCCGATCGAACGCAGCATCCGGAACACGTCCTCCCAGGGGACGTCACCGTGCCCGGCGGACACGAAGTCCCAGCCGCGCCGCGGGTCGCCCCAGGGCAGATGGGAACCGAGCCGCCCGTTGCGGCCGTCGAGCCGCTTGCGGGCCTCCTTGCAGTCGACGTGATAGATCCGGTCCTTGAAGTCGTACAGGAAGCCGACCGGGTCCAGGTCCTGCCAGACGAAGTGGCTGGGGTCGAAGTTGAGCCCGAAGGCCGGCCGGTGGTCCACCGCCTCCAACGCACGCTGTGTGGTCCAGTAGTCGTAGGCGATCTCGCTCGGATGGACCTCGTGGGCGAAACGGACACCCTCGCTGTCGAACACGTCCAGGATCGGGTTCCAGCGGTCGGCGAAGTCCTCGTAGCCGCGGTCGATCATCCGTTCCGGTACCGGCGGGAACATCGCCATCAGGTGCCAGATCGACGATCCGGTGAAGCCGACGACCGTGTCGACGCCGAAGGCCGCCGCGGCCCGCGCCGTGTCCTTGATGTCGGCCGCGGCCCGCCGGCGCACCCCCTCCGGCTCACCGTCGCCCCAGATACGGGCGGGCAGGATGCCCTGGTGCCGCTCGTCGATGGGGTGGTCGCACACGGCCTGGCCGACGAGATGGTTGGAGATGGCCCAGCACTTCAGGCCGTACTTCTCCAGCAGGGCGTGCCGGCCGGCCAGGTAGGACGGATCGGCGAGCGCCTTGTCGACCTCGAAGTGGTCGCCCCAGCAGGCGAGTTCGAGGCCGTCGTAGCCGAACTCGGCGGCCAGCCGGCAGACCTCCTCCAACGGCAGATCGGCCCACTGACCGGTGAACAGGGTGAACGGGCGTGGCATGGTGCCTCCGAGCGGGGTTCCTGGCGGCTCTCTAGCGGACTTCGGCCTCGACGGCCTGGACAGGGGTGTAGACGGAGTTCTTCTGTGCGCTCTCCTCCACCGCGGCGAGCACCCGCTGCACCTGGAGACCGTCGGCGAACGACGGCATCGGGTCGGTGCCGGACGCGATGGCCTCGACCAGGTCGCGGGCCTGGTGGGCGAAGGTGTGCTCGTAGCCGAGCGCATGGCCCGGCGGCCACCAGGCCTCCAGGTAGGGGTGTTCGGCCTCGGTGACGACGATCCTGCGGAAGCCCGCCGTGGCGGCGGGCTCCCGGTGGTCGTGGAAGGAGAGTTCGTTGAGCCGCTCCAGGTCGAAGGCGAGCGAACCGGACTCGCCGTTGATCTCCAGTCGCAGGGCGTTCTTTCGCCCCGAGGCCATCCGGGTCGCCTCGAACACGGCGAGCGCGCCCGAGGCGAGCCGGCCGGTGAAGACGGCCGCGTCGTCGACCGTCACCGGGCCGTGCTGGGTGCCGCCGGAAGCGGTCAGGCCCGAGGAGGCACCGTCGAGGCGGGGGCGGTGCTTGACGAAGGTCTCCATCTGGGCGGAGACACCGACCAGCACCTCCCCCGCCAGGTACTGCGCGAGGTCGACGATATGCGCGCCGAGGTCGCCGAGCGCCCCCGACCCCGCGTGCTCCCGCTCAAGCCGCCAGGTCAGCGGGAAGCCGGGGTCGACCAGCCAGTCCTGGAGGTAGCTGATCCGCACGTGGCGCAGCGTGCCGAGCCGGCCGTCGGCGATGAGCCGACGGGCGAAGGCGAGGGCGGGCACCCGCCGGTAGTTGAAGCCCACCATGGCCAACTGCCCGCGTGAGCGGGCCGCTTCGGCTGCCGCGGTCATGGCCTCCGCCTCGGCGACCGAATTGGCCAGCGGCTTCTCGCACAGCACGTGCTTGCCCGCCTCCAGCGCGGCGATCGCGATCTCGGCGTGGCTGTCGCCCGGTGTGCAGATGTCGACGAGCTGGACGTCGTCGCGGACGATGAGGGCGCGCCAGTCGGTCTCCGTCGCGGCCCAGCCGTGCTTGTCGGCCGCGGCCCGCACGGCGTGCGCGTCGCGGCCGGCGATCGCGGCCAGGACCGGCCGCAGCGGCAGGTCGAACACGTGCCCAACGGTGCGCCACCCTTGTGAGTGCGCGGCGCCCATGAACGCGTAGCCGACCATGCCCACGCCGAGTGCCGGCGGTGCGGACCGACTGTCCCTCTGTTCCATACGGATTCCTCCTCGTCGGAGTGTCACTGACTTTTCGCTGTGTTCGCGGGGCGCGCGGCCCGGGCCGGTCAGATGAAGCCGGTCGGCAGGTACTGGTCGACGTTGTCCTTGGTGACCACGGCCGAGTAGAGGGTCAGCGAGGACGGGATCTCGAACTCGGCGAGGCCGCCGACGCCCTTGCCCTGGCCGAGCACCCGGGCGAGATCGATGGCGGAGGCGGCCATCGTCGGCGGGTACAGGACGGTCGCCTTGAGCACGCTGTCGCCGGCCTTGATGGCGTCCATCGCGGACTTGGCGCCCGCGCCGCCGACCATCAGGAAGTCGTCGCGCCCGGCCTGCTCGATGGCGCGCAGCGCGCCGACGCCCTGGTCGTCGTCGTGGTTCCACAGCGCGTCGAACTTCGGCTGGGCCTGGAGGAGTTGGGCCATCTTGGCCTGCCCGGACTCCACGGTGAAGTCGGCCGCCTGGCGGGCCACTTTCTTGATGTTGGGGTAGTTCTTCAGCGCGTCGTCGAAGCCCTTGGTGCGCTGCTGGGTCAGTTCGAGGTTGTCGAGGCCGGCGAGTTCAACGACCTTGGCGTTCTTCGTGTCCTTGAGCTGTTCGCCGATGTAGTGGCCGGCGTTGAGGCCCATGCCGTAGTTGTCGCCGCCGATCCAGCAGCGGTAGGCCTGCGGGGAGGCGAAGACGCGGTCCAGGTTGACGACGGGGATGCCCGCCCGCATGGCCTGGAGGCCGACCTGGGTGAGGGCCTTGCCGTCGGCGGGCAGGATCACCAGGACGTCGACCTTCTTGTTGATCAGGGTCTGGATCTGGCCGATCTGCTGGGCGGTGTCGTTGGAACCCTCGGTGATCTCCAGGGTGACGTCCGAGTACTTCTTCGCACGGGACTTGGCGTTGTCGTTGATGGCGTTGAGCCAGCCGTGGTCGGCCTGCGGTCCGGCGAAGCCGATGGTGACGGCCTTGCCCGGCTTGTCGTCGGCGACCGGGGCGGCGTTGTCCTTCGCCCCTTCCTGGTTCTTGGGCTCATTGCTGGTGCAGGCCGTCAGCAGCGCGCCGGCGGAGACGGCCGCGGTGCCGAACAGCAGGGCTCTGCGGCTCGTGGCGGGGGTTCTTGCCATGGTGGATCGACCCTTCGACTGGGCGGGTGTGCGTCAGATGGGGGCTGTGGGGTGCCGGACGGCGGTGTCAGGGGCCGCCGTCCGGCGGTGTGCGGTACGGCGTCAGGTGTCGCCGTGCAGCGAGCGGCGCTGGACCAGGACGGCGGCGACGATGATGGCGCCCTTCGCGATCTGCTGGACGGCCGTCTCGAGGTTGTTCAGGGCGAAGATGTTGGTGATCGTGGTGAAGATCAGGACCCCGAGGACGGAGCCGATGATGGTGCCGCGGCCGCCGCTGAGCAGGGTGCCTCCGATGATCGCGGCCGCGATCGCGTCCAGCTCGTAGAGGTTGCCGTTGGTGTTCTGGCCCGAGCCCGCGAGCACGATCAGCATGAACGCGGCGATGCCGCAGCACAGCCCGGACAGCAGGTAGAGGTAGAGGCGCTGGCGGCGGACGTCGATGCCGGCGAGCCGGGCGGCCTCCGCGTTGCCGCCGACCGCGACGGTGCGGCGGCCGAAGGTGGTGCGGTTGAGCAGCAGCCAGCCGATGACGGTGACCGCGGCGAAGATCAGGACAAGGGGCGGGATGCCGAGGACGTAGGAGTCCCTGGTACCGAGATCGAGCACCGATTCGACACTCACGACCTGGGTGCTGCCATCCGTGATCTGCAACGCCAGGCCGCGGGCGGAGGCGAGCATGGCCAGCGTCGCGATGAACGGCACCATCCGGCCGTAGGCGATCAGCAGACCGTTCACGAGTCCGCAGCCCACACCGACGATCACGGCGGTGAAGAGGATGCCGGCGAAGCCGAACTCCTGGGTCGCCACGGTCGTCGCCCACACCGAGGCGAGCGCCACCATCGCGCCGACCGACAGGTCGATCCCGCCGCTGGTGATGACGAAGGTCATGCCGACGGTGACGACACCGATCACGGACGCCTGGGTGAGGACGAGTTGGAGATTGCTCGTCGCCAGGAACTCGTCCGGCGCGGTGATCCCGCCGACCAGGATCAGTGCGGCGAGGACGCCGAGCAGGGACAGTGTGCGCACGTCCCACCGCAGCACGGGTCGGCGTGAACTGCCTTGGCCCCCCGCGGACTTGGCGGCGGACGTCGGCGCTTCCTTCTGGGGCGCGGTGGCCGGCTGCGTCATGGCGTCGGGCTCCCTTCCATCACAAGATCGAGTACACGGTGCTCGTCGAGCTCCCGGGCGTCCGCGGTGTGCACGACGCTGCCTTCCCGCAGCACCAGCACCCGGTCGGCGAGTCCCAGGACCTCGGGCACCTCACTGGACACGAGAAGTACGGCCAGGCCCTCGTCGGCCAGCCGGCGAATCACGGCGTAGAGCTCCGCCCGGGCGCCGATGTCGACGCCCCTGGTCGGCTCGTCCAGCAGCAGCACCTTGCAGCCCCGCAACAGCCACCGTGCGAGGACGGCCTTCTGCTGGTTGCCGCCGGACAGGGTCCTGATCGCGGCGTCGGGATTGTCCGGGCGCAGGGACAGTTCCCGCACCGCCTGATGCGTCGCGGCCCGCTCGGAACGCCGGTCGATCCAGCCCGCGCGGGCGAACCGGGACAGGGTGGAGACCGAGACGTTGCTGCTGACGGACTCCAGCATCAGCAGGCCCTGCGCCTTGCGTTCCTCGGGTGCGAGGCCGATGCCGGCACGGACGGCGGCGCGGACACTTCCCGGGCGCAAAGGGATGCCCTCGACGAGGACCCGGCCGCCGTCGGGCCGGCGAGCCCCGTAGATCGTCTCCAGGATCTCGCTGCGCCCGGACCCGACGAGCCCGGCCAGACCGACGATCTCCCCGGGCCGCAGCTCCAGATCGACGGGCGCGAACTCCCCTCGCCGGGTGAGCCCCTCGACCCTCAGCACCGGTTCCTTCCCCGTCGCGAACCCTGCCTCGGGGCGCTCGGGGAAGACGTACTCCACGTTCCGACCGGTCATCAGAGCGACGACCTCATGGGTCGGCGTCGACTCGGCGGGAAGCCCTCCCGCGACCGAGCGGCCCTCCTTGAGGACCGTGACCCGGTCACCGATGCGCCGGATCTCCTCAAGGCGGTGGGAGATGTAGATGACGGCGACCCCCTCAGCCGTCAGGCCGCCGACGATCCGAAAGAGGTTGTCCACCTCCTCGGGGTCGAGCGCCGCGGACGGCTCGTCCATCACGATCAACCGGACCTCGTGGGACAGTGCGCGGGCCATGGAGACGATCTGCTGCTGCGCCGCGGACAGGTCACCGACGAGTCGCGTCGGGTCGATCTCCGAGTGCCCCAGACGTTCCAGCAACTCCGCGGTCGCCGTACGGGCGGCGGAGCCTCGTACGACGAACCCGGCGGACGTCGGTTCGTGCCCGAGGAAGACGTTCTCCGCGACGGACAGCCCCTCGATCAGGTCGAGTTCCTGGTAGATGGTGGCGATCCCGAGGCGCATGGCGGCGATCGGCGACCCCAGGGTCACTTCCTCGCCCTGCCAGGTGATCTCACCGCTGTCGGGCTGGTGAGCGCCGGCGAGCACTTTGATCAACGTGGACTTTCCGGCTCCGTTCTGACCGAGGAGGCAGTGGACTTCGCCGGCCTGGACCTCGAGGTCCACACCGTCCAGGGCGCGAACGCCCGGGAACGACTTGGTGATTCCGGACATGGTGAGCAGCGGTGATGGTGGTGCCATGAGAAATCCCCTCGGCAGGTGCGGGCCGTGAGCGGGCGGAGCTGGGCAGGGCGGATCGGGTATGTGGGCAGCTCTGGGAAGCCCGGGGCGGCGTGCCGCCGGGGCGTGGGTGCTGGGCAGGGCGGAGCAGGCCTGGTGGCCTGGGGACCGTGCGGTGGTGGGAGCCTGCCGTCGGCACCTCATGCGGTGGATACGGCGGGGCGGTGGTGGTGCGGTAGTTCTATGGGTGCTGCTCTACGGATGTTCTACGGGTATCGCGATGGCGCCATGGAGTTGCGGTGCCGTGGCAGCGAGGCCACCGGGGTGCGGTGGCGCGCGCAGGCGTCCGTTGCCGACCGGGCGGGCAGCGGGTCAGGCGGGTGAGAAGACGTGGTCGCTGATGAGCCGGGCCGCGCCGATCGCTCCGGCCGCCGGTCCCAACTCCCCCAGCACGATCGGCAGATTGCCCGTGGCGAGCGGCAACGACTGCCGGTACACCTGGGTCCTGACGCTGGCCAGCAGCGTGTGCCCGAGCCCGGTCACACCGCCGCCGATCACCACCAGCCCCGGATTGAAGAAACTGACGAGCCCGGCGATGACCTGGCCCAGACGCTTCCCGCCCTCCCGAATCAGCTCCAGGGCCACCGCGTCCCCCGCTGCCGCGGCGGCCGACACGTCTTCGGCCGTCAGCCGCCCGGCCGTGTCCAGCCGCGCGGCAAGCTGCGCCGACTGGCCCTCACGCGCGGCCTGCTCCGCGTCAGCGGCCAACGCGGCACCGCTGAAGTGGGCTTCCAGGCAGCCCCGGTTGCCGCAGGCGCAGGGACGGCCGCCGGGCACGGCCTGGATGTGCCCGATGTCGCCCGCGCTGCCCGTCGTACCGCGGTAGACCTCACCGCCGACGACGATGCCGCAACCGATACCGGTACCGATCTTGACGCAGAGGAAGTCACCCACGGAACGCGCGACGCCCGCGTGCTGCTCCCCCATCGCCATCAGGTTCACGTCGTTGTCGACCATGACCGGGCAGCCCAGTTCCTGACTGAGCGCCTCCCGGACCGGGAACCCGTCCCAGCCCGGCATGATCGGCGGAGCCACCGGAACACCTTCGGGGAAGCGGACCGGCCCCGGCACACCGATGCCGGCGCCGTCGAAGCCCTCCGCGAGCCCCGTCGCCCTCAACTTCGCCGCCATGGACAGGACTTGCTCGAAGACCGCGACCGGGCCCTCGCGTACGTCCATCGGTTGATTCAGATGCCCCAGGACCTCCAACTCCGCGTTCGTCACAGCGACATCGATCGAGGTGGCCCCGATGTCGACACCGAGGAACCGCAGCGTCGGCGCGAGCCGGATGTTGTGCGACCGCCGGCCGCCCCGGGAAGGGGCCAGCCCGTCCGCGACGACCAGCCCCGTCTCCAGCAGCCGGTCCACTTCGACTGCCAGCTTCGAGCGGGACAGGTCCACCAGATCGCCCAGCTGGGCGCGGGAGTTGGACCCGTTGTCACGCAGTAGGCGAAGCAGCCGCGCCTGATGTGCGTTCTCAGGTCGAGCGGTCATCCGTCGCACGATCCCTCCTCTCCCCTCGCCCATGGCCGGGGATCCAGGCGCCTGTCCACCGACTGCACCGTCAGGTTGTTGAGGAGGAACGTAACAACGATTTTCCAGGCTGGGAAGTACTTACGCATGAGTAGGGGTCTTCTTTTTCCACACTCAGGACAAAGTCTCTCGCGTCGATCGCGCCACGTGCCCGATGGCCGGCTACCGGCAGTGGGGTGAGGTGAACGCCGTGGAGAAACCGGGATGAGTGCCCGCATGGACGGTGGAGAAACCAAGGAAATCGACCGTGTGTTCCCGTATTTGCCGGGCACCAGAAGCGACGGAGGTTGATAACTATGGTTCCCCTGCTTCTCGTTCTTCTGCTGGCTCTGATCCTCTTCGGCGCGGGTTTCGCGCTGAAGGCACTGTGGTGGATCGCCGTCATCGTGCTGGTCGTCTGGCTGCTGGGCTTCGTCATGCGCTCCGCGGACACAGGCGGCCGCAGGGGCCGCTGGTATCGCTGGTAACCCCCCACTCAGCAGCATGCCTGTGGGCTCCGGACGTATCCGGAGCCCACAGGCATGCCGGGATCCGGGCCACTGCGCGCGAGCTGTACCGGCACGGCGAGGCGAGCTCAGTGAGTCATCGGTTCTTTGGTAGCGGGCAGCGGTTCCGCGGTCGTCGGGGATCTGCTCGTTGAGGGTCTTCGCATGCGGTCCGCGACCGCCGAGTGGTGATTCAGCTCTTCCCGGCAGCCGCTGACGACCGCTCACCGCAGCCGGTATCGAGCCGCTTCCTGGCCGCACGCCCCATCAGGATTCAGCAAGTTAGGGTCGGCGGCATGCGCCTCGCCCTCTTCGACCTGGACGGCACCCTGGTCGACCGCCGCGCCGCGTTCGCGGATGCCATAGCCGACCTGGCCCACGACCACGCCTACGGCCCCGAGATCGAGGGCTGGCTGCTCACCGAACTGGCCGACCATGCGGATCGCAACGACTTCGACCGTCTGCGCGCCGCCTTCCGGATCGAGGAGTCGGCCGAGCATCTGTGGCGGGTCTACGTCGACCGCATGGCGGCCGCCGTCCACTGCCGCCCCGCCGTCCTCGACAGCTTGGCCCGCCTCAAAGACGCCGGCTGGAGCGTCGGTGTCGCCACCAACGGCGCGAGTGACATTCAGCGTGCCAAAGTCCAGGCCACCGGCCTCGCCGACTTCATCGACGGCATCGCCGCCTCCGGCGACATCGACGTACGCAAGCCCGACCCACGCCTCTTCGAGCTCGCCGCCGCACGGTGCGGCACCCAACTCACCTCCGGCGACTGGATGACCGGCGACAACCCCGAGACCGACATCGCCGGCGGCGCGGCCGCGGGCCTGCGCACCATCTGGGTGCGCGGACAATCCTGGCCCGACGACCTCACGGTCCCTCACCATGCCGTGGACGACGTCACCGACGCCATCGACCATCTCCTCACCCACCGATCACACGCTCGGTAAGTCCTTGGAGACGGGGCGAGTCAGTGGGAGGAGGCAAAGCTGGCGTGGGTGCCGCACCAGCTCCTCGGAGGCGGCTGGTTGGTGCTGACCAGTGTGGTGCCGGGTGCATCTACGTGCTCGACCGCGTAAGTGAGGGGTGACCAGGTCGGCCGTCCGCGAAGCCTCCGCGCCCATGGGAGTCACATCCTGGCGCCGACCAGACAGAGCCGAACGGCACCGCCGCGGGGCGCTGATAAGGACATCCGGGTGACTGACCGCGAGGAAGGCGAGTAGTGGCAGGTGAGCGCCGGGAATATGGAGGAGGAACCCGTCTGGCACGAGGGAGGCGTACATGGGCGCACCTGACGGCAGTGGCCCGATCGCCGAGGAACCGCGTCGGTTCTACGACGGTGGCATCGACGAGTCAGCGGAACAGGAGGAGGTCCGGCCCGACCCGCGTTCCGATGCCCGCATCGAGCTGAAGCGGGTCGTCGAGGGCGGCCGTGAGTACTTCATGATGCAGCGCCGTATCGCGTACCGCGATCGGCATCTGGGCGAGTTCCTGGTGCCCCGGGAGACGGGTACCTTCCACACCGACCTGACCTCGGTGCCCGCCTTTCTCACGTGGCTCGTGCCGAAGACCGGCGACCATCTCCCGGCGACGTTGCTGCACGACGGACTGAGCCACCCGAAGGACGTCCCCGAATACACCTCGACCGACGGCAAGGTCGTGTGGCGTGCGGAAGCCGACCGCGTCCTGCGCGACGCGCTGGCGGACGCCGGCACCGCGCTGATCCGGCGGTGGCTGATCTGGTCGGCGGTGGCGATGGCGACCATGCTGCGCGGCGAGGGAACGAACTGGCCGACATGGCTCAAGTGGCGTTACCGCCTGATCGTGGGAGTGACCGGTCTGGGCATCCTGGTGCTCGGCACCTGGGCGACCCTCGACCTCTTCGACGTCGAGATCTCCTGGCTCGGCGGCCTGTGGTGGATGGGCAACCGGCCATGGTGGGTGGAACTCGTCGGCGGGCTGACGGCGGCGATCGTGTTCTCGGTGGTCTGGTCGGTGACCTGGGGACGCTTCTGGAGGGCCGGCGCGGTCGTGGGGGTGAGCCTGGCGGTGCTGTTGCACGTCACGGCGGCGCTCCTGCTCATCTCCGCGGGGTACCAGGTGATGGAGCGCTTCACGAAGAAGGCGCCGAAGGCGGCACGCACGCTGGCATGTCTCGGGCTGCTGGCGGCACTGGCCGGGTTCATCGCGGTGCTGGCGACTTCCTGAGGCAAGTGCCTACGGTCGCGTGAACCCGCGGCTCCGCTCCACCTTCGCGACATGGAGCGTGTAGCTCTCGTACCAGTCGGCTCGCCCGCGCTTCTGCGCCGCGCGGTGCTCGGCGGTGGTCCGCCACTGTCTGAGGGCATCGGCGTCACGAAAGTAGCTGACGGTGATCCCCAGCCCGCCGGGGGTCTGCGCGTGGTCCATCCCCAGGTATCCGGGGAGGTTCTTCACCAGCTCTTCCAGGTGTGCGTCGGTCTCACTGAAGCCGCTCTGGACCTGGGTTCGCACCGTGGTGAAGACAGCCATGCAGTAAGGGGGTTCATGGGCTGCTACGGGCGTGGCGGGTGCTTCGGCTCGACCGCTCACGGCGTCACTGTGAGGAGGGGTGGGCACAATGATGCGGTGTCCTTTCGTGACAGGGACGCATCGGGGATACGGCGTTGGTCAAGGCTGTCCGGGCTCGCACGGTCAAGCGGTCGGCCGCCGCGGGTACACCTCGATCTCGATCTTCATACGGGCATCGGAGAGGCCGCACATGAGCATCGTGGCGGCCGGGCGGACCTGCCCGAACGTGCGCCGCAGTACGGGCCAGCAGGGGCGCGAAGTCGGCCCGGTCGGGCAGCAGATAGCGCACCCGCACCACGTCGGCGAAGGTGAACTCCGCCTCGGCCAGCGCGGCCTCGATATTGCGCAGGCACTGCTCGGCCTGCTCCACCACTTCGTCGGAGACCGTCATGGTGGCGTAGTTGAACCCGGTCGTCCCGGACACGTGAACCCAGTCGCCGTCGACGACGGCGCGGGCATAGCCGATCCGCTCTTCGAACGTCGAGCCGCTGAGGATGGAACGTCGCTCCGTCATGCGCCGAACGCTAGGTGAGCAGCGCAGATACGTCTAATACAACTTCTGGTATGAAGTGATATCTCTGAGCGTATGGAACGCCCTGAACTTCCTCTTCAGCAACTGCACGCCTTCGTCGTGGTCGCCGAGGAACTCCACTTCGGCCGTGCCGCAACCCGCCTGGGCATCGCCCAGCCGCCACTGAGCCAGCAGATCCGGCGTCTGGAAGACAAGGTCGGCCACCCGCTGTTCAGCCGCGGACCAGGACCTGTCGCCCTCACTCCGGCGGGCCGCGAACTCCTCCCCGCCGCCCGGCACGCCCTCAACGGCCTCGCGGACGGCCTGGCCGCGGCCCGAGACGTCGGCGGCGGCAGGATCGGCCGGCTGCGGATCGGCTTCGCCGCCTCCCTCGCCCTCACCGTCCTGCCCGGTCTGCTGCGAACCTTCCGGGAACGGTTTCCCGCCGCGGAGCTGGGCATCCAGGAAATGACCACCACGCCCCAACTGGCCGCTCTGCGCGAAAAGACGATCGACATCGGCCTGCTGCGCGAACCGCCGGCCGACGACGTGGAACTCGCATTCGCGACCGTGCTGACAGAACCCTTTGTGGCCGTCCTGCCGTCCGCGCACCCCTTGGCAGCACAACGCGCCGTCCACATCGACCAGTTGGCGCACTGCCCCTTCGTGCTTCTGCCACGCGCGGTCGGCCCGTCGCTCTACGACCAGATCACCAGCATGTGCGTCACAGCGGGCTTCACGCCCCGGGTGGCACAGCACGCGGTGGAATGGCAGACCGTCTGCGCCCTGGTGGAGACCGGGCTGGGGGTGTCAGTGGCTCCGGAGAGCATCCGCCGTATCCGCCTCAAAGGCGTCGCCTTTCGCAGGCTGGAGCCCAACACCACTCGCACACGGGTCGCCGTCGCCTGGCGAAAGAACGACTCGAATCCCCTGGTCCCACACCGTCTCACTGCCCTCGGCGACCGGGCCACCGGGGCCGCGTGGTCAACGGTCTGAACGCCTGGCAGCGCCAGGTACGCGGCCCGCGAGCCAGACCGCGATCCGCTCCTTGAACTCGCGGTTGACGTCGGGACTGTCGCAAAGAGTGAACTGTTCCAGGTACTGCAAAATGTTCTCCGAGCGGTCCGGGTTACGCACCGCGAACACGTCGACGCCGATCTCGCCCGTCGTGGCGATGACGTACACGCTGCCGTCGAGAGCCATCATCGCGAAGCCCGGGTGACCCGCGTGTATGCCGAGGAACGCCGATGCCGCGCCCCGGCCCATGATGTCCCAGGAGTCCAGAAGCCGGACCCGGGTCCAGAGCGACGGCGTGGCGCTGTCGCTGTGCAGCTTCCGCAGGGCGGCCCGGTGCGTGCGGGTGCCCTGGGGAAGCTGGACGAGGAACTCACGCCGGTCATCGAGAAGACCGGAGGACACGGCGAGCTCGTACCAGTCCTCATTGAGCCGCTCGACAAGCCGTGGCGTGTCGTACCGGTACGAGAAACCGCCGGCAATGTCCTCAGTACGGTATCCGACGACGAACGGCATCATGCCGTCCGGAACAGCGTCCGGAATCACCTCAAGACCGGCCCGCCGCAGCGGCCGGTACACCTTGCGGTCGCGCTCCTCGGTACCCACCGGTGACTGTTCTACCAGGCCACCGGGCCGGCTGATCGTGGTGGTCCTGATGATCGTCCGCCCCGGCTCGACGACAGGTGCACAACGGCTCGCCCACCGCAGCGAACCTCGTAGTACATCCCGGTGCTGATGGAATCGGGTCTTTGGACAACTGACGCCCCAGTAGGCGCCTTCGGTAGAACTACGCAATCTGTTACGGGCTTTCATCGCAAGGGGTCTGCGACGCGTGCGGGTGTCGGCGGCGTGTGTGACTCTGGGGCCGGCAGCAAGGTCAATGGCTGGTGAGCGGTGTCGAAGCAGGCGGGGGAAGTCATGGGAAGTGCACGCGCGTTCTTTATACCGGCCGCCGCCGTGGCAGCGCTGCTCACCGTCTCAGGGTGTTCGGACGACAAGCCGACCGCCCAGGCCTCCCCGTCCAAGAAGGCTTCCCCCTCGGAGCTCGCTCACTACACGGCCGCCCCCGACCCGACCGCACCGACGGAGACCGCGACGACGGCCGCGCCGACGGAGTGCGTGAAGACCACCGGCATGAGCGTCGAGAAGCTGACCGCCTATCTGAAGGAACTGCCCAACAGCAGCGGCGCATACCAGTCCAAGGGTTTGACCCTGGACTCCTCAGGCCTGAACTTCACCCCGGAGGCGTTCCAGAGGCCCTGCAAGGCAGCCACGGTGAAGCTCGCCCGCTACTGGGTCGAGTTCGAGAAGACGAGGGAGGAAACTGCCGTCAGCCCAGCCTCCTACGAGTACGAGTACTCGCCGATCAGCGTCACCTCCGTCAAGGCCGGCCCGAAGGACGGCCGAGTCCCCGACACCGCGCCACCGGCGGGCTCCGACTGCCAGGGCTCGCTCTCGGTGGTCTACCTCGGCGAGGACATTCCGCTGCGATACCTGTCGTCCGACTTGGAGCTGACCGACACGACAGCCCCCGTCCCGGTCGATGTGGTCGGAGACGGGGTGCTGTCGGCGCTCTACGTCCCACCGATCAGTCTGGTGTCCTGCTGACAGATTGCGCGGACCCCGAGTCGTCCGCCTGCACGATCACCGGCGAGCTCAGACGGGCCCGGTAGTCCCGCTCGTCGCGTCGTTCAGCTCAAGCCTGGTCTGGAGGACGGCGAGGGCGGCCCGCGAAGTGACGCCGGTCTTGCGGTAGATGCGGCTGAGATGGGATTCGACCGTGCGGGGGCTGAGGAAGAGACGGGCGGCGATGGCTGGGGTGGTCAGGCCTGCGGCGACCAGGGAGGCGATCTCGCGTTCGCGGGCGGAGAGGCCCGGGACCGGGGCTGGAGGCTGGGGCACGGTGTGTACGAGGGGGTGGATCGCGTCGGCCAGGCCTGTCAGTTGATGCGCGCCGCCGGTCACGGCGAGCTGTCGGGCGCGTGTCCACATGGCGCTGCCGCGGTCCGGATTACCGGCGACGGCCAGGGGTGCGCCGAGCAGCAGGCTGAACGCTTCCCACAGCACGGCTCCCCCGCGGGCCGTCTTGTCCACGGCCTCCTCGAACAGTTCGGCGGCCGCTGCTGTGTCGCCGCCGGCGGACAGACAGTGGGCGGTGCTGCGCAGCGCTGACGCCTGCTGCGAGGGCAAGCCCAGCTGCTCCGCCTCATTACGGGCCCGCTCCGCCCAGGTCGCCGCGGCATCCGTGTTGCCGGACAGGATGGCGGAGTTGACGAGGATCTCCAGGATGAGCGGACGCATGGACGGGTGCAGTCCGTTCAGGTCGTCGCCTCCGCCACGAAGGACCGCGGCCCGGGCGCGCTGCGGATCACCGGCGAGCATCGCCGCCTGAGCGAGCACACACCAGGCGATGGACGCCCACCAGTTGGTACGCGTGCCTGCCGCGGCGACGGCCTCCTCGGCCACCACCAGTGCGGACTGGTCGCCGGGCGGGAGAGCGAACAGCTGGGCGTATGCCTTGTTGGTCAGGACGAAGGCCAGCAGTTCGTCGCTGCCGATGCCGCGGGCGATCGTCTCGGCCTCGTCCGCGAGTTCCACGGCCGAGTCCAGTCGCAGGGTCTGGAGATGGACATACGACTTGCACAGCAACAGGTGTGGCAGGACGTAGAGCTGGCCGCCGCGCCGGGCGATGGCCAGGCCGCGATCGGCGTGCCGTTCGGCATCGGCGTACCGCTCAAGGAACGCCTCGGCCCAGCCGAGCCGGGCCAGCGGCTCGCACAGATCCGCGAGGTCGTGATCGGTAAGGGCGTCGACGAGCGCGGCGGCCCGGTCGGTGGCCTCCCGTGCGGCACCCATGTTGCCTTCGTACGTCTCCCCGAGGGCCGCGATCGAGAGGGCGCCCGCCTGGGTGACCTCGTCGCCCAGCGACCGGGCCAGGTCGAGGGTGGCGGCCACGTCGGCACGCAGCTGGGGGTAGGCGGTGGCGTGCGGCACGGACGAGCCCAGTTCCAGGCCGAGTTGTACCTTGTCGGCGTCGGATGGGCCCGGTGTGCGGGAGAGTTCGCGGCGCAGCAGGGCAACTGCCTCGGCGTACCGACCGAGGTGACGCTCCATCACCGCGCACAGAGTCACGGCGGAGGCCCACACGCTTCGCTCCGCCCCCGCCTCGTCCGGCGGTGACATGGCGATCACCTCGTGCAGCAGGTCCCGGCTCTCCCGCAGTCCTCCGCACACGCCCAGGGCACGGGCCTGTCGCAGCATCAGATCGCGGCGCAGCGTGGCGTGTTGCGCCTGGTCGGGCAGATGCGTGAGGGCGACGCCCAGCCAATGAGCGCTGCTCGCCGGTGCGGTGGAGGCGGAGCGCTCGGCCGCTTCGGACAGTACGGCGACGGCCTGCGGGTCCCAGCCGGTCAGTGACTGCTCGACGTGGTGGGCGCGTTCGGTGGCGGGGGCTCCGGCGTCGGCCAGTGCGGTCGCGGCAAGGCGGTGCATCCGCGTGCGTTCCATGGGGTGGGTGCTCTCGTGTACGACAGCCCGTAGCACCGGATGGCGCAGTGCCCACCGTCCGCCCGGCCCGGGACGCAGGAGATCACGCTCGACCAGTGCTCCCAGGTCCGCGTCGACTTCGGCCTCGTCCCGGCCGCTCACCGCGGCCAGCAGAGCAGCGCTGCCACGGTCGCCCAGGACGGCCACCGCCTCGGCGGTACGGCGCTGCGCCGCGGTCAGCGGGGTCAGTTCGTCCAGCAGGACGGAGCCGAGGCCCGTTGCGTGCAGTAGTGCGTCCTGTCCGGCGTTCCGACCCGCTTGTCGGGCCTGGAGGAGGGCGAGGAAGTACAGCGGATTGCCGTCGCTGGCGGCGTACAGCTCGGCGGCCCGGCCAGGCTGCAAGCCGGGTGCCAGCCCAGGGGCTTCGACGCACGCCCGTAAGGCGAGGGGTCCGAGGTTCAGGCGTAGCACAGTGCCCATGTCGATGCCGCGAGTGAGCGCGGCATCCAGGGAGGCCATGGTCTGACGGTTGCGACGGGCCACGACCATCACGACGGGGGCGTTCGGGGGATGGCGGACGAGGTGGTCGAGGAGTTCCAGGGACGCCGGGTCCGCCCAATGCAGATCGTCAAACGCCACGACGAGCCCGGGGCCGGGGCTGCTGCGGGCGATCCGTACGAGCAGCTTCGCGATGGAGCGCTGCAACCCGAAGCGGTCGCCGCGCCGGTCCGTGGCACCCCGATCCGTCAACTCCATGTCGTGGTCGGCGAGTGCGTCGCTGAACGGCTGGTAGGGGATGTGCTGTTCGTACTCGGTGGCCCGGCCACGCAGTACCGTCATCCCCCGCGCCTGCGCCCGTCGGCAGAACTCGGCCATCAACCGGCTCTTGCCGATGCCTGCGGTCCCGGCGAGGTCCACGACGGAACACCCGCCGTCCCCCTCGAGTGCCCGGTCGAGCACCGTGTCCAGACGCTCCAGCTCTGTCGCCCGGCCCACCAGCGGAGTCACATCGCCACCTAACCTCCCCATGGCCGCGCGGCCCTTCGGGGACATTTCCATGACGATCTTACGTAAACCCTGCCCTGCAGACCGGAGTCGGCCGGACACCCCCGATCACGGGACACCGCTGAGCTCCGACGACCCCAACCCTGACGCACAGCCCTGCCGCCTTCTCGCACAGCCACGGTGCCGCGGTTCCGGACATCGGCGCGGAGTGGCGATCGCCTCCGGTTGTTCGCACGGACGAAGCCGCCGAAGCAGTTCGGGAACTCCCCCTGAGACCTGCGCATTGATCGCTGTTCACACCCGGCGATAACCTGCGGGCCAAACCAGAAAGGCCGGTCCAGTGGGCTTCGACGCAGAACGATCGTCACGTATCGCTGCCACGCAGGAGGCCGCCCGGCCCGTCTGGGAGGCAACCGGCGATCCGGACGCACTCCAACAGTTCCTCAAGGACAACGGGTGTCACGGAGTGGAAGCCGTGGTCGTGACCATGGGCCTGCTGAACTGCGATCTTGCCGAAGCCCAACGAGCTTTCTTCAACGCCCCATGCCGCGACGCCGAGCGCCGTTTCCACAACCACGCCATGGACCTGCTCGAAGAGGCCGCCGACCACAACGCCTGACAGCACCAGCAGTCCTGCGGCCGCAGCTTCGGAATCGGTGGCGTCGTCAATGCCGCAACTCGTCACCATCCCCCAAGAGCGTCATTCGGCAGTGCACAGCGATCGGATGCCCACACGGCGAACGCCACTGCCAGTCAAGGAAGTCGAAGAACGGAACTTCTCACGCAAGACAGCGACGGAGAGGCCCCGACGAGCACTACTCTGACGCACCTGTGAGACATGCGAGCGGTGAAAACGGCTGTGCCGCACGGTCTGCCTGGCGTGTGCAGGGGCGGTCCTGCGCGCATGTAAGCTGTCCACCACCCCAAACTAGACAAGTGCTCACTTTTAGCAACTTTTCACCGTTTACTCGCATTGAGTTAAGAGGATAGGCTCGCAGATGAACGACTCGCGGTCGTGGCACAGGTCATCGTTCAGCGACATGGCCGGAAATCAGTGCGTCGAGGTTGCGCAGACAGCCCTAGGCGTCCTGGTTCGCGACTCCAAGACCATCACCACGGGTCGTCTCGCCTTCGGCGCTGACGCATGGGGCCACTTCGTCGCCTCAACTGGAATCACAGCAATCTCACCCGCGGGCGGCTGAGAAGGACCCCACTCATCGCCGATGCCTCTGTCTTGATCCGATGTCGGTTCAGGACAGAGGCACGCAGTTCAGCGGCCGGGCGTGCCCAAGCGGCCAGCAAGAGCCAGCCCGGCAGTCGCAATGGCACCCGCGGCAGCCTTGCCGGCATCGTCGGGGACCAGTATCAGTATCACGATGGCCGCCCCAAGTGAGGCGATTGCCACGATGACGGCCGCTACCGCATTAGCGCGGGGCAGGACCGGAACGTCCGGGAAACTCCGATGCGGCTGCGCCGGAGGGGGTTCGATGTCCGACATGGTGTACTCCAGTTGGCCCGGGACTTAAGAAGGTGCCGGCTCCCGCTCGCTTGCAGACGAAGGGGCGCCTGCAAAGCAATTTCCCTCCGCCCTACCTGATCACTCATCAGGAAAGCGGCAGGCCTGACCACGTACAGCACCCCTGAACATGAGTGGATGCTGTTCTCGACGCTTCACTTCGACGCCGACCGATTTGCGATCCGGCCACACGCTACCTAGCAGATTGATGGTTTATCCGGCCGTCGAGGCGAGCACACCTTGAGAAGGGCGATGCCTTCCGGGCAGTTCTGCGCCGTTTTACCAGCGGCGATTGCGAACTCGTCCTGGATGCGCAACCGTTGCCCATACGCTGGTGTCCGGTGGCCCGGGCGATCAGCACGGGGCGCATCCCGTTGCAGCGGGGTCGCCTCCACTGTGGCTTCGCCTGTGCGGAGCCACAGCCATGTCAGCAGAACTGCATCACTGCGCCCCTCGGCGCCTCCGTGCGCCCCCACGTGCTGTGGGAAACATGGCTCTGCGCGGTGGCGACGAGGGCCACACCGCCTGCCGTACATGGAGCGTCCTCAAGACCCTCTTTGACGTCCAGCCGAACGGGTTGTCGTCTCAATCGTCAGCGGGCGGATCGATGCGCAAGTCGTGCGGTTCAGTCTCCAGGTGGTCGGCGATACGCAGCAGGACCCGAGGGACCTGGTCGCCCTTGATCGCCTGTTCCTCCAACGCCCAGAAGAGCTCCAAGTAGGAGACAAAGTGCGCCGTTGCCGTGCTCACAGTTGCCGTACCACGCAGGTTCTCGAGGTACACAAACGGCGGCATGTTCTCCTCGAACTCGAACAGTGTGAAGGGGCCCTGCGAAGCGGCGTGAGCACCACGGCTGAACGGAAAGATCATGATGTTGCGCCGGGGGTGGGCTGCCAGCTCGGCAAGCCGACGCAACTGCGCCCGCATGACCCCAGAACCACCGACCTGCCTGCGGATCACCGACTCGTCCAGGATGAAGAACGCTTCCGCATGATCTCGATCGAGTGCTTCCTGGCGCAGCATTCGCGCTTCCAGCATGCGCTGATGTTGCTGCTCAGAGAAGTGGGCCGGCGTGTAGGCCCGGATGATGGCGGTGGCGTACTCCTCGGTCTGGAGCAGACCGGGCATGGCCAACGGCTGAAAGCTGCGGGTGACCAACGCCGACGACTCCATGGCAAGGAAGCTGAGAAAGTCCTTGTCGTAGATGTCTCTGTACTCGGTGAAGGGCATCTTCCGACTCCCCCGAGCCAGGTTCAAAAGCTCCTCGAACCTCGCTTCGTCGACCCCGTACAGGGCCAGCAAAGGGCGTAAGTCATTGATCGAAATACCCACCTCGCCAGCCTCAATGCGCAGCAATTTACTAGGAGACCACTCCATGCGCTCGGCCACCTGACGCTGAGTCATCCGGGCCAGCGTTCGATACTCCCGCAGTTTGGTGCGCAGCCGTAACCGCTGAACCGCCGGGCTTCCCTTGTTCGGCGTTGACATTCGTCCCCCAATCTGCGATACGGCTGATTGTCGCATCACTAAGTGCGAATCAGCCGGCCTGAACAACACACAAAGCAAGCCGTCTTTATGCAAACTCTCAATGCCAGATTCTCCGTCTCTCAGACCTCACATACATCACCAGGCATACCGCGCCATGACGCAAGGCATCAGAACCCACCTCGCGCGCACAATCCGACCGCTCGGGGGCTGCCCACCAACCGCTCCGCAGTAGCAGGAAGGCGACGAAAAGCATGGATGCCCAGCCGACCCGTATCTGCTAGCACTCCAGCTTTAGATCCAGATCTTGCTCGTTGCGCTGGCCCTTCGACTGACCGGTAGGTCGCTTACAGATGCCGGACAGAGTCGCCACCGGGACGCAGCGGCTGAACGGCAGTGCCGCAGGCTCAGCAATCTGGGCAGTCCGGACCACCCGGCGCCTTCGGAAAGTCCGAGCGTCCCTCCAGCCACCCGCAGAGCCGTTCGGCCAGCGTGAGGTCTTCGGGGAACAGAGCGTGTCCGTGCTCAGGGCAGCGGGCGTTGGGATCCCAGCCCCACATGCGGCCTTCTGGGGTGCTGTAGTCAACGAGGGACCAGATCCCACAGCCCCACGTCAGGAGCGGTACAACAGACGGCGGATGGTTGGGCGTTGCGCGCCAGCCCGAGTACTCCTCCATCAGGCGACGGCTGTCGCTGAAGCTGTAGGTCGTATCGGTAAGAGACAGAGCTTCACCCCAGCGACCGAACCCCCCGTCCGCGACTTCGAGATGGATCCCGCTTGAGGAGCGGCGGCATCGCGTGCCCCACCGCAGCCTCGAGCTCGGCCACGACCTCGGGCGGCGCAGGCGGTGGCAGCTCGCCAGGCGCATCCTGCTCGCGGATCCGGTGGATGATCTCGTCGTCAGTCATGCCGGCATTCGTAGCAGCCGTCCCGACATCGCCCGGGCTGCCCGCGGGAACCGATTGTGGTCGCGACAGATCATCGAAGACCGTGGGGACCGGTCTGCAGGCACGTCGATGCGGCCGCGGTCCCGGTCCCAATTCGCTTGCTCCGGCCACGGGTCAACGCTGCACTGTGGCCAGGCACCACGAGTTGTGGTGCCGGTATCACGAGGAGGCAGCGGCGCCGATGGAGATTCGTTCCACGACCGATGACGACTTTGACGTTTTCGTCGACACGGTTCATGCAGCGTTCGGGAGCTTCCCGGAAACGCCGGTCGAGGGCGGTGGGCTCTGGTGGTCGGCGCTTGAGACGGACCGCTGTCTTCTCGCGCTGATGGCGGACGGGCGGCCTGTCGGCACCGCCGCCACGTACTCCTTCGAGCTCACGCTGCCCGGTGAGACCCTGGTTCCGGTGCCTGGGGTGACCGCCGTCGGTGTCCTGCCCTCGCATCGGCGCCAGGGCGTGCTCAGCGCGATGATGCGGCATCAGCTCGCCGAGTCGCGGGCCGACGGGGCGTTCCTCTCCGTGCTGCTGTGCTCCGAGGCCACGATCTACGGCAGGTTCGGCTACGGACCGGCGACCTATACGGCGCAGCTGAAGGTGGAGCACCACCGGGCCGGCCTCACCCTCCCCCGGGCGCGTGGAACGGCAGAGGCGCGGGCGGCCGGCTCGGTCGAGGTGCTGCGGCGTGCCGAGTGCGGCGAAGTCCTGGAAGAGGTCTACGACCGGTATCGCCGCGCCCAGCCCGGCGCGCTGTCCCGGCCGCACCGCTGGTGGGCGTTGCGCGCGGGGCAGCCCCCGATCTCGCCGGCGCCGCGCTACGTCGCCGTTCACCGGGACGCCGACGGTGTCCCGGACGGGTACGCCAGCTACTCGATCGACTCGGGCACTCTGACAGTCGACGAGACCATCACCACCGACGACGCCGTCTTCACTGCCCTGGCCCGGTTCGTCCTCGAACATGACCTGGTCTCTCAGGTGGTGTTCAAGCACGTCCCGCCCGAGCACCCGCTGCGCTGGCAGCTCGCGGACTTCCGCGCCGGCCAGGTGAACGGCGTCATGGACTGGCTCTGGGTGCGGATCCTGGACATCCCCGGTGCTCTGACCGCGCGCGGCTGGTTCACGGACGGCGAACTCGTCCTCGACGTCACCGACCCGTTCCTCGACGAACACAGCCGCTACCTGCTGACCGTCCGCGACGCCAAGGCCGACTGCGTCCCGACGGACCGGGAGCCCGACCTGTCCCTGGACGTGCGCGACCTGGGCTCGATCTACCTCGGCGGCACCACCCCGAGCACACTCGTACGTGCCGGACACATCCAAGCCCACCGCCCGGGCGCGGCCACCTTCGCCGACGCCCTCTTCCGCGCCGACCGCTCCCCGCACTGCCTGCACTGGTTCTGACCACGCGCTCGCCGACTCTGTACAAGTCTCGTTCGTCGGCTACGGGGATTCATTCGCCGTGCACCAGCGCTCATGGTGATGGTGAAGCGAATCCGAACGGGGAAACAGCCAACCGGACCCCACCGCGACTTGCCGTGGGGTCCGGAGGCACAGGTTCCAAAACGCCCTCCTATTCTGTGCGCAGCGCCGTGGCGGTTCGGGCCCGGGCCGCCCAGCCTGCGGGCAGGAGGGCGCCCAGGGTGGCGATGAGCAGGCCGCCGAAGGCGAGTGGGAGCAGTTCGGCCGCGTGGTAGACGGCGGTGACGGATCCGGGGAGGCGGAGCCCCACGCTGTCGCCCATCGCGGGGATGACCCAGCCGTGCAGGGCCACGCCGAGGGGTACGCCCAGCGCGCCCGCGACCAGTCCGGTCACGACGACCGAGGTGAGGACCATCGCGACGGTCTGCCGGGGTGTCATGCCGAGCGCCTTGTGGACGCCGATCTCCCGGACGCGCTCGCGGGTGTCGAGGAGCACGCCGTTCAGTACGCCGAGCGCGGCGACGGCGACGAGCATCAGGGTGAGGATCGCGGACAGTGCGTTGAGTGTGACGACCATGTCGCTGCCGGAGTTGAGTCCGCCGGCCCGGGCTGTGGCTCCGAGGGGTGCCAGATCCTTGTTCAGCGTGTCGACGTAGGCCGTGACGTCGGTGCCTGAAGTGACCGCGATGTGATGGCTCGTCTGCGTCAGGTCGGGATGTGCGTGCGTCAGGGTCGAGGCGTCGGTGAAGACCTGCATGCCGTCGTTGCGGGTGTCGAAGACCTCGCCGACGATGCGGACCGTGACCGGCTCGGCCAGGCCGTTGAGGGTGATGGTGTCGCCGATGCGGGTGTTGGTGGCGGTCAGCATGGGGGTGGGGACCACGGCCTCGCCGGTGCGCTCGATCCAGCGGCCCGAGACCATCCGGTAGCCGCCCCAGGAGGCGTCGCCTGTGAAGGTGTTCACTTCGATGGTGCCGGTCAGACCGGACACGGTCGCCCGTACTGTCGTAGCCCTGTAGTACTTCCCAGTCCCGGGGGCGGCCTTGATGGCCGCGGCGACCGCGGTGGGATCGGCCTTGGGCCGCTTCTCGGAGCCTTGGCTCTGGGGTCCGAAGTCCGGCACGGGCGCGGGGACGACAACGTCCGCTGCGTTGTGGGCCCTTGCTTTCATCACTTGGCCCAGCGAGGCGCCCATCCCCACGGTGAACGTGACGGCGATGGCGCCGAACAGGACGGCGGTGCCCATGGCCAGTGCGCGGGCGGGCCGTGCGAAGGGCCGGGCCAGGCCCAGGGCGACGGGTTGCGGCAACGGCAGCCGTCCCGCGAGGCGGGCCGCCCACCGGCCGCGCCCCGCCGAGGCGGTACGCCCGACGGCGAGCGCGTCGACGGTGCGCAGGCGCCCGGCCCGTAAGGCACTTGCCCACGCGGTCGCCGCCACCAGGCCGAGCACGCCCGCGATCACCGCCAGGTCGACCCAGGGGGCGACGGTCAGGGACGAGGTGCTGTAAACGTCCTGGGCCTCGGCCAGAACGGGGACGGCGAGCAGGTGCCCGGCGAGGAGGCCGAGGGCCGCGCCGACGGCGGCCGGGATCAGCGCCTGGCCGACGTGGGCCGCTACGACCTGCGCCGGGGTGAAGCCGACGGCTTTGAGGACTCCGATACGGCGTGTTCCCGTGCCGACGGCCGACGCGACGACGTTGCCGACGATGAGTACCGACATGACCAGGCCCAGGGCGCCGAAGGCCATGAGGAAGGGGACGTAGAGGGCGGTGTCGCGTTCGACGGTCTTCTTGACGGTGAGCCAGGACTGTTCGCCGACGGCGGCTCCCGGCGGCAGGGATCGGGTTACGGCCTTGCCGCCGGCGGTGATCTGCGCGGCGGTGTCGGCGTCGGTGAAGCGGTAGAGCATCTGGTGGCCGCCGCTGCCGGATGCGGTGAGCGCCGGCATCTGGGACGGCAGTACCCAGGCGTCGGCGGTCTGTGTGACCGAGCGGGCCTCACCGACCACCGTCAGCGTCGGGTCGCCGGGCAGGTCGGGGAAGGTGACCTTCTTGCCCGGGGTCGCGAAGAGCGCGGAGCCGGCGGACAGCACGATCTCGCCGGAGTGGGTGGGCCACCGTCCGTGGAGCAGGGTCAGCTCGTCCACGTCGTGACCGGGACCGTCGCGGCCGACCACGGTCATCGGCCAGCCGGGGCCTCCGATCCCGTCCGACTGCGGGGTGAGCGTCGCCGTGGGGAACGGCCCGGCCGCATCGCTCACCCCTTCAGTGCCCTTGGATGTCGACAGCTGTCCTGCGCTGACGGTGTCCGCGTCGAACTGCATGGACAGATGCGCGCCGCGCCGGTCCGCGAACGCGTCGTCGAAGGGCGCGCCGGAGACCACAAGCAAGGTGCCGCCGAGGACGGAGGCGGCCACCGCCATCATCGTGGCGAGCCCGATCACCAGCGTCTGCACTCGGCGTCGTGCGACCCCCGAACTCACCACCTTGGCGAGCGCGCTCATCGGACGGCCTGCGGCGTGACGGCCTGCGATCCCGTGTCCTGCGTGATCCGGCCGTCGGCGATGCGGACCGTGCGGTTCGTGCAGGACCGGGCCAGTGCCAGGTCGTGGGTGACCACGACGATGGTCTGGCCCTCGGCGTTGAGGCTGGTGAGCAGTTCGCTGACGTCCTGTCCGGCGGCCGTGTCCAGGGCCCCGGTCGGCTCGTCGGCCAGGAGCAGCGCGGGCCGGTTCATCAACGCCCGGGCGACCGCGACGCGTTGCCGTTCGCCACCGGACAGCCGTGCCGGGTAGGCGCGGGCGTGCCGGTCGATGCCCAGCAGTTCCAGGAGTTCTGCCGCCCGGCGGCCTGCCTCGCCCCGTGCCATGCCGGTGAGGCGCGCGGGCAGTACGACGTTGTCGGTGACGGTCAGATCGTCGAGCAGGTTGAAGAACTGGAAGACCATGCCGATCTTCGACCGCCGGTAGAGCGCCGCACCGGCTTCACCGAGCCGGTCCACCCGCACCCCGTCCACGGTGACGGTCCCCTCGTCGGGCCGGTCCAGGCCCGCGATCAGATTGAGCAGCGTGGACTTGCCGCTGCCGGACGGGCCCAGGATCGCGACGGCCTCGCCCGGTCGCACGGTCAGTGATGCCTCGTGCAGAGCGGGCGGGCCGTCGTCGTATCGGCGGCTCACCTCGCGCAGTTCGATCACCGGCAGGGACATGAATGGCTCCTCGGGTAAGGGCAGTTGGCTGCGTGAACGCTAGGAGCGGGCCCGGCCGGCACACGTCGCCCGCTCGAACCCCTTGCGGTACCGAGCTGGGATGAGCCCCGAAAACGTCATCCCTGCGATGTAGGCGGGTGAGGTATCCGGTACGGCGGAAATGACCGCAGGGGCGGACTCCGCGGGTCCGCGCGGCGGCGAGAATGATCCGGTGACGGACGTACGTACGACGCTGGAGCGGATACGGGAAGCCGCCCGCCGGACGGTCCGCGACGCCAGGGTTCCCACTGGTCCGCCGCTACGGCCCACCTGGCGCGCCTGGCAGTTCGACGTGCTGGTGGCGTTCGTGATCGGAATCTCCACCGTCTACTACGCCATCGACAACGTCGATGTCGTCGTGGTGCGGGAGATCGCACCCGGCGTGGCCTACACCGTGGTGCGCCCGTCCGGGCCCGGCGGGCTGGCCTTCATGGTGTCCCTCGCGGTCGTCGCCTCGGGTGCCCTGGCGCTGCGCCGCCGTTGTCCGCTCGCCGTACTGTGCGTCGTGACGGCGGCGACCCTGGCGACACCGCAGAGCGTGCTGCGCCTGACCTTCTACGCGTTCATCATCGCCGTCTACAGCGCCGCCGTGTACAGCCCGTACCGGGTGGCGACCCTGGCGGCGCTGCCGGTGTCGGTCGTCCTGGTCGGCACCTCGGGGGACTCGGTGACACCGATCGTCCCCAACGACTACATCGCCCTGCTGATCCTGGTCCCGATGGCCGTGGCCGCGATCGGCCTGCGTACCTGGAAACTCCGTACCAGCGAGGGCCGTACCCGGATCTCCACCCTGGAACGCGAACGGGCCGAGGAGTTGCGCCGGGCCGTCGAGCACGAGCGGGCCAGGATCGCCCGCGAACTGCACGACGTCGTCACGCACAACGTCAGCGTGATGATCATCCAGGCGGGCGCCGCCCGCAAGATCATGCGGATCTCCCCCGAGGAGGCCGGCGAGGCACTGCTCGCCGTCGAGGCGGGTGGGCGGGCGGCCATGACCGAACTGCGCCACGTCATGGGACTGCTCACGATGGCCGACGAGGACGAGGGTTCGTCCAGCGGTGCGGACCTGACCGACACACCGGAAGAGCTGACCCCGCAACCCGGCCTGGGCCAGCTGGAATCGCTGGTGGGACGGGTGCGGGATGCCGGCCTGCCCGTCGACCTGACCGTGACAGGGCCGCCCCGCCCCCTTCCGCCCGGCCTCGAACTCGCCGCCTACCGCGTGGTCCAGGAAGCCCTGACCAACACGGTGAAGCACGCGTCCGGCGCCAGGGCCGCCGTGACTGTCGAATACGGCCCGGACCGGCTCCGGGTGGAAGTCACCGACACCGGTGGGCGATCGAGCGGGGCCGTCGGAAGCGGCCGGGGACTGATCGGGCTGCGCGAGCGCCTCGCCGTCCACGACGGAACCCTGAACACCGGCCGACGCCTGACCGGCGGGTACCGTGTGGAAGCCCTGATCCCCCTGGAGGGACCGTGACCGAGCCGCTGCGCGTGCTCCTCGCCGACGACCAGACCCTGGTCCGCACCGGATTCCGGTTGATCCTCCGCGCCGAGGGCATCGACGTCGTCGCCGAGGCGACCAACGGGAGCGAAGCCGTCGAGGCGGTCCGCCGTACCCGGCCCGACGTGGTCCTGATGGACATCCGGATGCCCGAGATGGACGGCCTGGAGGCCACCCGCCGCATCCTCACCGGGGCCGCCGACGCGCCCCGCGTCATCATCCTGACCACGTTCGACCTCGACCGGTACGTCTACGCCGCCCTGTCCGCCGGTGCCAGCGGCTTCCTCCTCAAGGACGTCACCCCCGAGCAACTGACCGCGGCCGTCCGCACGGTCCGCACCGGCGACGCCCTCCTCGCACCCGCCATCACCCGCCGTCTCGTGCAGCGGTTCGCACACCAGGGCAGCGACACCGCCGCCCTCCACCGCGACCTCGCCTCGCTCACCCCACGCGAACTGGAAGTCCTCGGCCTGCTGGCCCGAGGCCTGAGCAACGCCGAACTCGCCACCCGCCTCCACCTGGCCGAGGCGACCGTCAAGACGCACGTCGCCCGCATCCTCGCCAAGCTCGGACTCCGTGACCGTGTCCAGGCCGTCATCGTCGCCTACGAGACCGGGTTGGTCAGCGTCGGCGCGGGCGGGGTCGCCCAGCGGTCGACTGAGCAGACATAGAGCGAAGCCGAGCTGTGCTTGACGTGGACGAACACCGTGTGGTCGGCGGCAGGTTCTTCCACTTCGAGGTCGCGGGCATGCGCGCGCAGGGTGACGGACGCTCCGCAGGTGCCTCCCACTCTCAGACCCACCTCCACCGCCTTGAGAAACGGCTCCACGGTCTCGGGTGCCCCACCCCAACTGCGCAGCCAGATGGGCAGGTAGGCCAATCCCCTGCCCGCCCGCGGTGATTCGGGGATCCTGGGTAGCCGTGACCAAGAATCTGAGCGACAACTCTCCGGGCAGCGAGGTCAGGGCGCTTCTTCGCGCCTTGGACGGGCAACGGCGCCACGTTCTGGGCATCCTCGACGGGCTCGATGCGCAGGATCTACGGCGGACCGTGCTGCCTTCCGGATGGCACTGCCTGGGGCTGGTCCAGCACCTCGCGCTGGACGTCGAGCGGTTCTGGTTCCGCGCGGTCGTCGCCGGGGACGAGGAGGTCATCCGTGGCCTGACGAGCGGCGATGAGGCGTGGACCGTAGCCCCGGAGATCCCGGCCGCCGACGTGCTCGACCGATACCGGCAGGAGGCAGAAGCCGCCGATGCCGTCATCACCGCCGCCCCCGCCGACGCCGCGTTGGCCTGGTGGCCCCACGACCTGTTCGGCGAACCGCACCTGCACACCCTGCGCGACGTCCTGCTGCACGTCATCACCGAGACCGCGTGCCACGCCGGCCACCTCGACGCGGCCCGAGAGCTGATGGACGGCCGCCGCTGGCTGGTCCTGACCTGAGAATCCCGAGCCGACCAGGTCAAGTGGATGCTCGCTCGCGACACGGGGAGCGACGCCTCCACCACCCATGCCCTGCTGGCGTACCTCATCGTCCTCGTCGGCATCCTTCTCATCGCCAGGGCGATCATCGGCATGTTCGTCCAGGACCCCGACACCAGTGTCGTCATCGGTGCCACGCCTCTGTCGCTGGCGATCGGACCGACGACGGTGACATACGGCGTCTGGGTCTGTACGCAGCAGCGCGGGCGGCCTCCGCTGTCGCGGCGCCTGGCACGCAATGGCGCGCTGTGCGCCGTGGGGCTGTTCGTCGCCGGGCTGTTCGGGGCCTCGACCCAGCCGGCGTGGGCGTACGGCACCGGTCGACACGGTCCACTTGCCCTTCGGGTCGTACGCCAGGGCAGTTGGGGGCCGTGATCTGGTCGTCGATGTCCTCCGGGGTGGGCCACACCTGTGCTCCGTCCTGCGCCTGGAACATCCGGGTGGTGTCGTCGGCGGCGCAGCACAGCACCAGCGTGCCGTCCGGGCCGAACGCGACGGCGAACACGGCGTTGCCGGGGGTCAGTCGGCTGATCTGGGTGCCGGTGGCCAGCTCCATCACCCGCGCGGACCCGGCCTGATGGTGGTCGCCGCCGAGCCGTTCGTCCACGGCCAGCGCGACCCGGGTGCCGTCCCGGCTGAGGTCGCCCCCGGCGATCAGCGGCCGTTCGACGGTGATCCGCCGGGTGGCCGTGCCGGTTGCCTGATCGAGTACGGCGACCAGGGTGTCGGTGGCCGCTATGAGCTGCCCGTTCGACCGAACTTCACGGTGTTCACCGAGTTCCCCGGGTCCAGCGGCCCTTCCCAGACGGCCGAGCCGGCCGAGCTGTCCCGCAACAGGACCGTCTCGAAGTCGGCCACCACGAGCTTGCTGTCGTCGGGGCTGAAGGCGACGCGGGTGACGGATCCGTCGACGGGCACGTCCAACGCGGCGCCGATACCGACCGTGCGCACCCGCAGCAACGTATCGCTGCCGCCCCGGACCGTCACGGTCGACGGGACGAGACCGTCGGGATGGTCGAAGCGGTACAGCGCGTACATGTTGGCGCCTGTGAGCTGGATGACCGGGAGTGTTCGGCGACGAGTTCGACGGCGACGTCACCGTCCTGGAGGCCGACGGGCTGCTCCATCGCGAGGGCCACGTCACCGGCCGGGAGCGCATGTCCAATTCGGCGCCACAGCGCACAGCAGGCCGTCTGCGCTTGCTGCAACTCACCAGCCTAGCCGGATTGTCGACACTCGCCGCATCGACCAGCGGCTCCTCGATCGCCGATCGCCTCCCCTCGACTCGACTTGTTGACCTCAGGTGATCAAGACGCGACGCGCGGTCACCGGCGTAGGGGAAGAGCGGTGTGGCGAGGAGTGCCTCGCGTGGCGGCCTCCCGGGTGCGGTGACAGCATGGTGGTGGTGTGCTGTGCACCGCTCCGCGCTCTCGCGAGGAGGACTGATCATGGCCAAGCGCCTGGTCGTGTGCTGCGACGGCACCTGGAACTTTGCCGACCAGCCGAGCAAAACCAATGTCGCCAAGGTCGCCCTGGCCCTGCGCCCGGGATCCGCCGGTGGGAAAGAACAACGCGTCTACTACCACAGCGGCGTTGGCACCCAGCGGCGGGAGCGGCTGCGGGGCGGGGCGCTCGGCGTGGGCCTGTCCCGCAACGTCGTCGCCGCCTACCGGTTCCTCGTCGAGACGTACGAACCCGACGACCAGCTGTTCCTGTTCGGCTTCAGCCGGGGCGCGTTCACCGCGCGCAGCCTGGTCGGGCTGTTGCGCAACTGCGGTGTGCTGCGGCGGGATCACATCGACCGGATCCCGGAGGCGTGGGCGCTGTACCGGGACCGGATCGAGCAACCGAACGGCGCGGCGGCCACGTTGTTCCGCCGCTCGTACGCGCGCGAGACGGAGATCCGCTTCATCGGTGTGTGGGACACGGTCGGCGCACTCGGCATCCCGGTCCCGGACACGGCCTGGCTGCGTCCGGCGGCGGACCGGTTCAACCGGCGCTGGGCGTTCCACAACACCGAGTTGAGCAGCTGGGTCAGGTCCGCCTTCCACGCCCTGGCCATCGACGAGCAGCGCTCGGCGTTCCGGCCGACCCTGTGGCATCAGCAGCCCGGTGCCGACCGGGAGGGCCAGGAGCTCAAGCAGGTCTGGTTCGCCGGGGTGCACTGCGATGTCGGCGGCAGCTACAAGGACGCGGGCCTCTCCGACATCGCCCTGTTGTGGATGGTCGACCAGGCCCGCAGGTACGGCCTTGAGTTCGACAACGATCTGCTCGGCGAGGCCGGTCCGAAAGTGATGAAACCGCAGGAGAGCATCGACTTCCGAGTACGGCCCGACGGTGCGGGCCTGCTGCACAACTCCCGGACGGGCATGTACCGACTGTCCAAGCCGCTGCATCGGCCCCTGGGCGCGGCGGTCGACGACAAGGGCGAGCCCGACGGGAACGAGTTCCTCGCGGTTCCCGCCAAGGAGCGCTACGACCGGGACACGGGCTATCGGCCGCAGGAGCTGGAGCATTACCTCGCTCAGGAGCGGGTACGGCTGGAGCCGGTGCTGCTGCCGGGCCTCGCGGCGGGCCTGCCGCCGATCCCGCCGGGAGCGCCGGCCGACACCTCCCAAGGCTTCCACCGCGCCCCGTGACCTCACGATGCGGCCCGTCCGAGCGCGAAGGAGCCAGCCCGACGGTTTCGCGCAGACCGTAGGGCATGGGGTCAGGCATCCTCGAACAGCAGGTCGTCGGACGGATGCGTCATCCGTACGGTCTGACCGTTCGTGACCTCCACGACCTTGTGCAGGCCCACGCAGCGCTCGCCGGTGGAGAGGATGGAGTAGCGGTCCCTGACACCGGCCAGGTAGGCCGGCACGCAGGTCACGGGCATGTTGAGCGCGAGGTAGTCGACCAAGCGGCGGAACAGCTTCGGCAGCAGCACGGCCTCGTCGGTCAGGGTCGCCAGACCGGTGATCTTCGCGCCGGTCGTGGTGACATCGCTCGGCCACAGGCCCCGCCCCGCCTCGCGGGCCTGCGTCGCCACGGCGGCCATCTCCACCCGCAGACTGGTGAACAGGCTGCGATAGAACGTCGGGTACACCAACCCGCTGGTGAGCAGATGGTGGTTGACCGTCGTCCGCAACACATTGACGTCGACGTCGATCTCCAGGCCACTCATCCCAGGCGGTGTGCCGCGCCCCGCCAGGGCGATGCAGCGACCGTGGACATCGGAACCGCGGGTGAGCACGAAACCGGGAACCGTCTCCGGTGTGGTGGCGGTGACGGTCTCGTCCGGCCGGCGCTGGACGTCTGTGAAACCCAGCCAGTTCAACAGCTCGTCGCGTGCGGCGTGGGCGAACGGCAGCGGCTGGTGGACACGGTTGGCGCCGTAGTGCGTCTCGAGCGCGTCGATCGCGTCCAGCCGCAACTTCGCACGGCCCGCCAGGCTGTGCTCGACGGCGCGGCCCAGCCCGCCGCCGACCAGGCTCCACTGTGAGGGGTCGTCGGCCGTAAAACCGACCGTGTCCCCGTCCGGCTGCGAGCCCTTGACGTCGTAGAAGCCCTTGATGAGCAGCATCGGCATGGCGACTCCTCCGCGGGTTCGACGGCGAATGGGCGCAGATTGCCGCGGCCGAAACCCCTCCCGTACGGCGAGTCAGGACCACCCGCACAGGTCGTCGTCCCCCTACTTCAAATGGTGCGCCTCGAACGGCGGTTCCGCACGTCTTGCCGGGTAGAGGCATCTCGGCCCCTGGGGTGACCGAGGATCCCCCCGCGCCGCCCCCCTCCTCACGGCGGGACTGCCCGGCTGCACATCCTCGACTGATCCGCCCGCCCGGCCTCACCCTTCACCGCGGCGCGCTGATCGAACATCTGTATCGCATGCTCGATATGCTGCTTTCGCGGTGATTTATCCCATCACCCGGAACAGGACTCTGCCCAATGACCACCACTCCCCCGCCCCCGCTCACCGAGCCTGACCCCTCCGCACTGATCTGCCCCGGCGACCGTGTCGGCCTGTGCGCCGGCTGCCAGCGCAAAACCCACCGGTACGGCAGCGGCGGCGAGCCCCTGTGCCGGTGGTGCATGGCCGCGGCGAAGGAGCAGTGGGACTCTCGGGTGCGTTACACCAGCACGCGCGGTTGAGCCGGGCCGCTCGGTCGGGCGAGGAGACACGGATCGCGGCCGGCTGCGGACTTGGAGCTGCCGAAGAGCGCGGTGAGCCGACGCATCGTCAACACGGCAAGGCCACCTACCGCGCGGAGCCCGTGAGCCCGACTGGCGAGGTCGAACTCGAAGTCACCACGATCGGTACAGGTCCGTCGCGCCGATATCCTCATACGCAAATACCACCGCCACGTGCACCTCCCTGTAGTTCCCGCCACGCCCCGGCAGCCGGGCCACCTCCAGCATGCCCCTGCCCCCCCAATCAGGCATTGGCCTGTACATGACTAACTGGGCCGACTAATACCGGTTAGCGTCTTTCCCACTGGATATCCCGGCAGATCAATTGCAGCAGGGGGATTCTTCTCATGCGTATGAGAGCCAAGGTCATAACGACGATCGCGGCAGGACTGCTGGCCGCCGCGGGAATGTCCGCACCCACTGCCGCGGCGACGACCGACCGAGCCATCGCCAACACGTGGGTCGAAACGTGGACCGGCGCGAACATCCGCAGCTGTGCGTCCACCCAGTGCGGCATCAACTACTCGGTCCCCGCCAACTACCAGCTCAGCGCCATATGCTGGGCACACGGCGAGTGGGTGAGCCAGCATGGCTACTCTCACGACAAGTGGGTCCTGCTCGGCTCGGGTACGAGCTGGATCTGGGGCGGCCTGCTGAAGGGAAGCCAGACGGGCAACGTACCCAACGAATGCTGAACTGCTTTTGAATGGCGAGTTCTCGCCCTGCTTCGAATAGGCAAATTCCACACCCGGAGAACAGCCCGCGGCGCGCGATGCCGGCCGGGCATCGGCGATGCTGTGGGCATGGAGTACGTGTCCAGAGTGCCGCGGCCGCCGCTGGACGGGCTGATCGACGACCTCTACTACCTGGAGGGTGCGCCGCCGTACGCCCGGCTGACACTGCCGCCGAGCCCGGCGGCGCTGCTCATCGTCAACCTCGGTTCGCCGTTCCTCATCCGCGCCGGCACGGACATCGAGACGGCCGAGTACGCCGACGGCTGCGTGGTCACCACGCCCACCCGCGCCTTCGAGTTCGGCTATCCGCCCGGGACCCGGTCCGTCGGCGTCCACGCCAAGCCGTGGGGCCTGGCGCCGTTCCTGTCGATGCCCGCGGCCGAGCTGTGCGACCGGCCGGTGACGATCGAGCAGGTTTGGGGCCGGCCCGCCATCGCCGAGCTGAGAGACCGGCTGGCCACGGCGGACGGACCGCACGAGATGCTGACGCTGCTCGAGGAGGAGCTGATGCGACGGCTGTGCGAGACCGACGGTCTGGGGCTGGTCCGCCATACGAGCAGTGTCATCGCGGCCACCCGCGGGGCGGTGGCGATCGGCGACCTGAGCGTGGCAGCCGGCGTCAGCAGCACTCATCTGGCACAGCGGTTCAAGGAGCTCGTCGGCGTCACGCCGAAGCGGCTGGCCCGCAACTACCGCTTCGCCACCACCGTGCTCTCGATCAACCCCGCCGAACCGATCGACTGGACCGACCTCGCCAGTAGCTCGGGCTACTTCGACCAGGCCCACTTCGGCCACGAGTTCCGGGAGTTCACCGGGCTCACACCGACCCGGTACGTCGAAGTCCGGCGGCGGTTCCTGCGCGAACATCCCGGCCACACACTGGACGGCTGGCCGCTGCCGGCCGATTGATTTCTTACAAGAGCGACAGCTCAACGAGACGCTAATTTGGGGGCACCCCAAAGCAAAGGAGCACCCCCGTGGGCAAGGTGGTCATGTACGCCTCGGTGTCGGTGGACGGCTTCATCGCGGACGACAACGACCAGCCCGGACCGTTGTTCGACTGGTTGACCAGCGGTGACGTCCCATTGGACGAGAGCGGCGTGTTGAAGGTGGCGCAGGTGTCCTACGACTACACCCGGCCGTACTGGGACCGGATCGGGGTGACAATCGCCGGCCGCCACGTGTTCGACCTGACGGACGGCTGGGACGGGAAACCTCCGAGCGGGATCGACCACGTGGTCGTCGTGACGCACCGGCCGCAGCCCGACGGCTGGGACCCCAAGGCGCCGTTTCACTTCGTCGACGGCGTCGAGGCGGCCGTGGCCGAAGCGCAGAAGCTCGCGGGCGACCGCATCGTCGAGGTCGCCGCCGGCGACGTCGGTGGCCAGGTGCTTGCCGCGGACCTGGTCGACGAGGTGCGCATGGACGTCACCCCCGTCGTGTTCGGGTCGGGCAAGCGCTACTTCGGGTCGGTCCACGCGCAGCACCTGTTGGAGGATCCTGACGTGGTGATTCAGGGCAACCGGGTGCTTCACCTGCGCTATCGGGTGCGCCGTTGAACGTACTCATCGACCCCGATGACCTTCACACCGTTCACCCGGCCATAAAACAGGTCGCCGCACAGTGGCTCAGCTCGTAGCCTCCGCCTGTGACTGGGAGAAGTGGGACAGAGGGAGCCTTCAAGAATCGGTGCGCGAACGCCCAGCGGATCCTCGCGTCGCTCACCGGCTACTTCATCAGCCGGATCTCGTTCGAAGCCTTCAGCGAGGACGACTCCATGGAGATCACCATGAGAGACGGGCCGACGAAGCCTGACGTCGTGATCTCCCTCTCCGACCTGCGGTACGTCTCGCTGTCGAAGCCCCCTGAGATCTCCGGGTGCTTCATCGACGCGATCTCCCTGACTCACCTGCCGGTCATGCCACACCCCTGGCCCGAGGACGCGGCCGCCCTCGTCGGCCGGTTCAACGGGTTGAACGAGCTCGCATGGCTGCGTATCAGGGGCCCGGCCGAGCTCGACGTCGTCGCATCGATCGTGACCGTCTATACGGCCGTGAGCGACGACGAGGCAGGACAGGTCAGGGCGCCCAGCTGAGACACCGAGTCCGCCGACCGGCCGGGGAAGCCTCCCTCGGTTCACGCGCACGGGTGTACACGACGTCCAGCACTCGGCCTCTAGGAATGTCCCGTTGGGCCCTGTGAAGTGGCCCGGTGGCCTCATGGGGCACAGGATGGAACCGGCAAAAGCCGCGAACTGTCACATGTGCCGCTGGAAGGGGCTTCACCGCATGAGTGCCGACGTGTCACAGGCAAAGAACCCTTCACAGCGGCGGGGCCGGGCCGTGGCGTCGGCCGTCGGGCTTGTGCTGGCAGCCGTGAGTATGGCTGCGCTCGTCTCGTGCAGTACCGACAGCGACGGTGACGACGCCTCTTCGTTCAGCCCGACCCCTACGGCGGCCGACACGGAGTCGTTCTCCGGCAGCTCGCCGTCCGCCCTGGCCTCGATCGGGGCGTCGGTGAAGGAGTCCGCCAAGGAGGCGGCATCGGCCGCGGCCTCCTCCGCCTCCGCACGGGCCTCCGCGTTCGAGGCTTCGGTGTCCGCCGACGCCGTACGCGCCAATAAGGCGGCACAAGAGGAGCTAGCGGACGTCGAGGGCCGGGGCAACGCGACGGCCGACGTCTCGATGACCGGCCTGCCGCGCGCGGAGACGGGCGGTCTGCTCGCCCTCGTCGTGAACATCGTCAACCGGACGGACGAGACCGCGTCCTACGCGGTCCAGGTCGACTTCCGGGACCCGGACGGCAAGGTCGTCGAGACCCGCTTCGTCGGTGTGCAGGACCTGGAGCCGGGTGACAGGGCGCAGCCGCTGGCCGTCAGCCGCAAGCCCGCCGAGCCGAAACTGACGGCCGAGATCGCCAAGGCCCAGCGCTACTGAGCCGGGCTAGCGGCGGCCAGGTCCAACGGCCGACGCAGGGGAATGGACGGCGTCGACTCAGAGTCCGAGCTGTTCCCAACCCCGCGTGTGGCCCGCAGCGTCTCGTGAACCCGGTATCAGGCTCGATGTCGCTCCGACGACCGGCCACATGCCGTCCACTCACGACGGATCTCCGTAGCGAGTCGCCATCGCGGCGGCGCGGTCGCGCAAGGAGGTGCGCAACGACTGCGGGGCCAGGGCTTCCGCGTCCGTGCCGAGCTGCCACAGCGCCCACTCGGCGTGTTCCGCGTCCTGGAAGGTCACCTCCAGCCGCAGCCGGCCGTCCGCGTCGGGCTCTTCCGCGCGGACGGCCAGCGCGGTGTCCAGCAGGCCCTCCCGTCGCGCCGGGTCCACCCGTACCCGCACGGTGATGTGGTCGCCGCCGGCGAGAAACCGCGCGGAGCGTTCCCGCCAGATCCGGTCCAGATCGACCTGATCCGGTCGCTGTGCCGCTTCGGGGAGTTCCTCGGCGGCCAGCACCCGCGACAGCCGATAGGTGCGGTCCGCGCCAGATCGCGTGGCCAGCAAGTAGCCCCGCTCCCGTACGGTGACCAGACCGATCGGGTCCACCGTGCGCCACTGCGCCGCCTGTCCTGAAGCCGCGTAGTGGATACGCAACTTGTGCCCGCCCAGCACCGCGCGCCGGACCTCGATCATCGTGGTGTCGGGTACCTCGTCAGTGACCAGCCGACGGGAGAGCAGGTCGCTCTCCGGTTCGACGAGAAATCGCTGGACCGCGTCGCTCGCGGTGGTCCGGTGACTTTCGGGCAGCGCGTCGACCACCTTCCGCATCGCCGAAGCGAGCGCCGAGCCGAGGCCGAATGCCTGCTCGCCACGCCCCGATCCGGCGGTCAGCAGGGCAAGAGCCTCGTCGTGGTTCAGTCCGGTGAGCTCGGTCCGGAAGCCGGGCATCAGCGCGAACCCGCCGTGCCTGCCGCGTTCGGCGTAGACCGGGACCCCGGCCGCGGACAGCGCCTCGATGTCGCGCAGCACCGTACGAGTGGACACCTCCAGCTCGCGGGCGAGCGTCTCCGCTGTCAACTGACCGCGCTGGCGCAGGAGAAGCACCAGCGAGACCAACCGGTCGGCGCGCATGCGAGAACGCTAGCCGAAAACGTGACTGAGGGTGTCGTGATTTGTTGGGAGGCTCGTTGACGCGACGTCACAGCTGTCGGCTGCCGAGCCGTCGGACGTACGCACTCCCGACGAATCGATTGGAGCTGACATGGCAGTGGAACGAACGGCGGTCAACCCGGTGACATGGTCGGTGGAGATGGGCTTCAACCAGGGTGAGGTCGTCTCCGGGCACACCCGGACCTTGTACATCTCGGGCCAGACCGCGATGAGCGACGACGGCAAGCCTCAGCATGACGGTGACATGGCCGCACAGTTGGCCCTGAGCATCGACAACCTGGAGGCCGTGCTCGGCGAGGCCGGCATGTCTCTCGCGAACCTCGTCCGGCTCAACGTCTACACGACGGACGTCGATCTGCTGTTCCCGCACTACGGCCTGCTCGCGGCACGGTTGGGCGCCGCCGGGGTGGCGCCGACCACCACGATGCTCGGCGTGGCACGGCTGGCGATCCCCGGCCAGCTGGTCGAGCTCGAGGGAACCGCCGTCGCGTGAGGTGAACTCGCCGTGCGCGAAGAGATGTGGTGCGCCGATCTTGACCCGCCGAGGAACCCAGGCTTAACGTTCCCGCGTTTACAGCGGATTGAAACGTTTCACCCCTGGGGGCGAACCATGCAGAAGCCCATCCCGCAGCGTGGCGGGATATCCCGGCGCGCCATCCTCGCCGCCTCCCTCGCCACAAGCGCCGCCACAGCGCTCACGGCGACAGGCGCGGGGAACGCGGTCGCCGTTCCTCTGACCGGTCATGACCCCCTGTCGGGCGCCTGGTTCGCCACTCCCCCACCCTCGGTGCGCCCCAAGTTCCGCTGGTGGTGGCCGGACGGTCTCATCGACCCGGCGGAGATCGCCCGCGAGATCGACCAGATCGCCGACGCCGGCTTCGGCGGCGCCGAGATCTCCGCCGTCCACCACAGCATCAAGGACAAGTCCGTCCTCGACACCGCACACCATGGCTGGGGCAGCGCTCCCTGGCGTGAGGGCGTCGAGGCCGCCCTGCGCCAGGCCGCCCGCCGCGGTCTGACCGTCGACCTCACCCTCGGTCCCAGCTGGCCCGCAGCCGTCCCCGGCGTCACCCCCGACGACGAGGCGGCCGCCCAGGAACTCGCGTACGGGCGCCTCTCCGTAACCGGCGGCACCACCTACCGGGGCCCGGTGCCCGAACCCGTGCGCGCGGCCGCCGGCGAGGTCACCCGGCGCAGCCTGCTCGCCGTCCAGGCG
Source organism: Streptomyces sp. NPDC001536 (assembly GCF_042894505.1). NCBI lineage: Bacteria > Bacillati > Actinomycetota > Actinomycetes > Kitasatosporales > Streptomycetaceae > Streptomyces > Streptomyces sp. NPDC001536. The sequence continues at coordinate 33,432 of NZ_JBIAVQ010000012.1, read as the reverse complement.
GCCCGCGTCGAACCCGCCAACGCCACCCGCAAGGAGACCGGTCTCGACCTCGCCAGCGTCCAGGACCTCACCGCCACCGTCGAGGACGGCGCACTGACCTGGACCGCTCCCGCCGAGGGCGACTGGATGCTGATCTCCTACTGGCAGCGCGGCACCGCCCAACAACCCGAGTCGGGCCCGCACTCCGCCCCGGCCGCCTACGTCGTCGACCACTTCAGCCCGGCCGGGACCGCCGCCGTCACCGGCTTCTGGGACCGCTCGATTCTGACCGGCACGGTGCGCCGACTCCTCAAGGCGGCGGGCGGCGCCTTCTTCGAGGACTCCATCGAGCTGGAGACCGACTCCCTCGTGTGGACCTCGGCACTGCCCGACGCCTTCGAAAGGCGCTACGGCCGCTCGCTGCTGCCGTACCTGCCGGCACTCGTCCTGGACAAGAGCAACCAGGTCTTCGCCTTCGAGGCGCAGATCACCCGGCAGATCCGCCACGACTTCTGGGAGACCGTCTCCCACCTCTTCACCACACACCACGTCACCGCCCTGCGGGACTGGGCCCACTCCCTCGGCATGGAACTGCGCGCCCAGCCCTACGGGCTCCAGACCGACGCCATCGCCTCCGCCGCGCTCCTCGACATCGCGGAGGGAGAATCGCTCGGCTTCAAGAACCTCGACGACTACCGCTGCCTGGCGGGCGGACGGGACATGGCGGGGCACACCGTGCTGTCCTGCGAGTCGGGCGCCTACAACGGCTCGGCGTACAGCACGACCTGGGACCGGTTCCTGCGCACCATGGGCGGTGCCTACGCCGCCGGGGTCAACCAGACGGTGGTGCACGGCTTCTCGTACGCGACCGCCCCCGGCGCGAGCTGGCCCGGCTTCGCCGCCTTCAGCCCCTACAACGGCGCGCCCGGCTACGGCGAGTCGTGGGGGCCCAGACAGCCCACCTGGCGGCACGCCGAGGACATCGCCGGATACCTCGCCCGCGTGCACCAGGTTCTCCAGACGGGCACGGCGCGAGCCGACGTCGCCGTCTTCCGCCAGACCGGCTACACCGCCACCGGTATCGGCGCCTCCTGGTTCACCGCGACCGGTGTCCCGCTCGGCTGGACCCACCAGTTCCTCAGCAGCCCGCTGCTCGACCTGCCCACCGCCCGCGTGGCGGACGGCCGCCTGGCTCCTCAAGGCCCCGCCTACAAGGCCCTGTTCGTCGAGGGCGACTTCTTCTACGGGTCCGCCCCGACCCTCGCTCTCGCCGACGCCCGAAAGCTGCTGAGCCTGGCCCGGGCCGGACTGCCCATGGTCCTGCTCGGCGCCTTCGACCAAGCGCTGACCCCCGGCGTTCCCGGTCAGGGCGAGACGGGGCAACTCCGCGAGGTCCTCACGAGCCTCCTCGCTCTCCCCCACGTCAAGTCCGTCTCCGACAAGAGCGCCGTCGGCGACGCCCTCGCCGCCCTCGGCATCGCCCCCGACGTCCGCTACGCCGCCTCCTCCACCCTCCTCAACGCCCACCGCGTGGTCGGTGACACCGACCTGTACTACCTCTGCAACGGCAAGCACGCCGAGACGGTCAAGCCGCCCGTCGCGGCCGTCGACCACGACGTCACCCTGCGCCGCACCCGGCGCGGCACGACCGTCCCCTACCTGCTCGACCCCTGGACGGGAGAGACGACCCGGATCGGCCGCTACACCGAGGACGGCGACACCATCACCGTGCGCGTCGCCCTCGAACCCGGCCAGGCGACCGTCATCGCCCTCGGACGGCCCGGACTGTTCGGGGACCGCAACGGCCACCGGCAGCACGCCGTGGACAGCACCGCCGACCGCGTGCTGTCCACCGACCGCGGCCTGGCCCTCCGCGCCACCAGCGGCGGCACGTACACGACTCGGCTCTCCCACGGCCGTACGGTCACCACCACACTGCCCGCGGTACCGGGCCCGATGACACTCGACCGCTGGCGGCTGAACGTTCAGGACTGGCATCCCGGCACCGAGGCGACCGACACCGCCGTCATCCGGCGCAGCCTCACCCTTGACGCCCTGCTCCCCTGGTCGCAGATCCCCGAACTGGCCGACTCCGCCGGCATCGGCCGCTACCGCACCACCGTGTCCCTGCCCTCCGACTGGACCTCGTCCCACGGCGCCTATCTCGAACTGGGCACCGTCAGCGACACCTTCCGGGTCACGGTCAACGGCACGCGGCTGGCCCCCGCCGACCGACTCCACCCCGTCGTCGACCTCGGCGGACACCTGTGCCCCGGCACCAACGTGATCGAGGTGGAGGTGGCCACACCGCTCATCAACCGCCTCCGCGTCAGCCGGCCCTCCGTCTTCGGTACGGCCACCCGCCAGGCATACGGCCTCTCCGGCCCTGTCCGCCTGGTGCCGTACGCCCAGGGTCCGGTGAGGCGGTGACCTCGATCTAGGAGTCCGTGCTCGGGCTGCACCGGCTGGTCCCATGACGCAGTCTGGGAGTACGGCTCCGCGGATCACCGTGCGTCCGTCCGCGCAGGTTCCCGAGGATTCGCACGGGGACATCATGGTCGGGGGCGAGAGGAGGCGGGGGTATGAAGGTGCAGCGCAGTTCAGGGCCGCTTCATGCGCAGGCCATCGCCGGGAGTCATGTGGTGGTTCTGGGCTTCGACCACGACCGAGCCGCCATCGATGACGTGCTCGGTTTCGGGGTCGAACGGTTCGATCACACCGAGGGCCAGCACCGGTGGCTCGACAATCGCATCCGGTTTCCCCAGGCGAGGCACCGCTGGGGGTCCAACTGGAACCCGTTCCAGACCTTCGTGTGGGGCGACTACCGCGCCAAGCCGGGCCACGTCTACACCTATCGCGTACACACCATGTCCGGCACTCCCGGGGAAGAACTCACCCCGGCATCGACCGTAGAGCTGCGGGTGCAGACCGAGGAGCCGGGCGTACACGGTGTCTGGTTCAACCGTGGTGTGTACGCCTCTCAGGCCTACGCCGAACGCTTCAAGAACCGCCACCCGAAGGACGTGGCCAACCGTGAGGCCTGGCGGTGGCTGTCGCGTGGCCTCGAGGAGGCGCTGCTCTCCTTCATCGGCACCGCTGACGGCGGCCGCTGGAAGCTCCACGCCGCACTGTACGAGTTCGAGTACCTGCCGGTGCTGGAGGCCTTCCGCATAGCCGCGGACGCCGGAGTGGACGTCCGGCTCATAGTGTTCGACCACCCGCACAACCGCGAAGCGGTGGCCGCTGCCGGTATCGACGACCTGGTCGTCACCTGGCGGGCTCGCGCGCAGATCCCGCACAACAAGTTCGTGATCGCGAGCGTCGACGATGAGCCCCGGTCCGTCTGGACCGGGTCGACCAACATCACCGAGAACGGGATCTTCGGTCAGTCGAACGTCGGACACACCGTCACCGAGCCGGCCATCGCCCAGCAGTACCTCAGGTACTGGGAGCGGCTCGTCGCGGACCCCACCCCCGGCACCCTCAACAACTGGGTGGACGCCAACAATCCGATGCCCGATCCCTGGCCCGCGGGCATCACCGTCGTGTTCAGCCCGCACACCCACACGACGGCGCAGGACCGCTACGCCGACCTCCTCGGGTCGGCCCGGGATCTGGCCTGCATCACGTTGCCGTTCAACTTCGATCCCCGCTTCGCCCGCCAACTCCCGGGTGACCACCCCGCACTGCGCTGGCTGCTCTTCGAGAACACGACCATCGCCGACGCGCATCGCACCCTGGTCACCGATCCCGAGACCGAACTCGTGGCCTGCGGTCTGGTCGAAGCGGGCGCGCTCGCGGGCTGGGCGGCCGAACAGGACAACCCGTTCTCCAACAACATCGAGTACCTGCACACGAAGTACCTGCTGATCGACCCGCTCGGCGACGACCCGATCGTGGTCACCGGCTCGGCCAACTTCAGCAACCCCTCCGCGAACAGGAACGACGAGAACATGCTGGTGATCCGCGGGGACCATCGTCTCGCCCAGCTCTATTTCACCGAGTTCTTCCGCCTGTTCAACCACCACCGCTTCCGCGACCTGCTCCGCCTGGCCGCGCGAGAGCCCACGCCCGGCCCCGAGACCGGGGTCGAAGCGCCGGTGCCGCTCGTCGCCGGCCACTGGTCGCACAAGTACTACGAGGAACCGGCGAGGGTGCACCAACGCCGACTGCTCGCCGGCACGCTTCAGGCCTGAGTCCGGCGGGGTACGGGTCCGTCGCTCCCCAAGTGAGTTTGAAGCGTCAACAGCTCAAGGTCCAGGCTCCCACCTGCGTTTGACGAGGCCAGGGGCCGGAGGGAGGCTGGAGAGGTAGAGCACGAACGACGAGCGCACGCATGCGCCCCGCGCAAGGAACCAGTGCGTCCGGCACGGCCTTGCCACCACCTCCGCGATCGTCCTAGTCCAAGGGAGTGGTCGCGATGCGATCCCCCCGTACTCTGCCGTGGAATCCTGCCGCAGCCCGCCCCGGCGCGGGACCCTGCCCGGTCCCACTGGCGCCTCAAGCCCTGGCCCAGCTCTACGCCCGCTACCGCGACCTGACGACCTCGGGCCGCCTGCCGGGCACCACCACCTTCGAGGACTTCTACTACAACTGGCGCTCCGCCCGGCGCGGCACCAAGCGCATCGGACTCGACGACGGCGCCCTCCACGTGGGCCCCAACGCCGACCGCCAGCTCATCACCCGGCCCGCCACGCGTCTGAACGGCCCGATCCACACACTCGTGCTCCTTGTCGACTTCCCCGACCGACCGCACGACCCGAACCGCCGCCCCGGCCATTTCCGCGAGTTGCTGTTCAGTACGGCGTCCCTGCCGACCGGCAGCATGCGCGACTACTACCGCACGGTGAGCGGCTACAACCCGCTCGACGACACCGGCATCGACGTTCGGGGCGAGGTCCGGGGGTGGTTCCGGATGCCACAGCCGCTGTCGTTCTACGCCGACGGCAACTCCGGCCTCGCCGAGGACGGCTTCCCGCGCAACGCCCAGGGGCTGGCCCGGGACGCGGTTCAGATCGCCCTCGCGGAGGGCGTCGACTTCGCGCCCTTCGACGCGCTGGGCGAGCACACGGTCACCGCCCTCTTCCTCGTGCACGCGGGCCGCGGCGCCGAGGAGACCCTCGACCGCGACGACCTGTGGAGCCTGAAGTGGGGCGTACCGGAAGCCATGACGGTCGCGCCCGGCTTGACGGTGGAGACGTTCCTCACCGTGCCCGAGGACTGCGCCATGGGCGTGTGCGCCCACGAGTGGGGTCATCTCGCGGCCCGCTGGGCGGACTACTACGACACCGGTCAACTGGAGGCGACCACATCGAACGGACTCGGCAAGTACTGCCTGATGGCCTCGGGTTCGTGGGGCAACACCGGGCTCACGCCGACGTTCCCCAACGGCATGCTGCGCATGTTCCACGGCTGGGCGGCCGCCCAACGTGTCACGGCGACCACCAAGGACCTGGTGCTACGGCCGTCCGCGGAGGGCGGCGACCTCGTCTTCATCCAGAACGCCGACACGATGGCGGAGACCCAGTACATCCTCGTCGAGTACCGGCGCCGCCGCGGCCAGGACGCGTTCCTCCCCGACTCGGGCATCGCCGTCTACGTCGTCGACGAAGCCATCGAGGACGTCAACGAGGAAGACGCCCTCGCCATCGAGCTGCTTCAGGCCGATGGCAAACGGGACCTTGGGGCGATCTTCAGCCGCGGCAACCAGGGAGACGCGAACGACCTGTATCCCTCCCGGGGCAACACAACCCTCGGCGAGACGACGAACCCCCCGCTCAACCTGCCCGACGGACACTGGTCCGGGGTCACCATCGAGGTCGAGGGGACCCCGGGCGACGAGTCGATGGCCATCGACGTCCGGATCGAGTGACGTCCGAGGGAGCCTTTGTCTCACAAGGTGAGGCAGCCGACCGTACTTGAGAGCGGGGTCGCCAGGCTGTTCGTCGAAGCGCGCCACCCCGACCCCCTCGTACCCCTGCAACCGCTCAAGCGGCCCACGGTCAAGTGGGGCTTCGTCGTCGGATTCGTCACCTTCGGCATGTGCGGCGGCACCACCGTGCTGGTCAGCCTCTACATGCAGGACGTCCTGGGCTACTCGCCGCTGGCGACCGGCTTCGGCTTCCTCGCCGAAGGCGCCACCGCCCTCATCACCGGCACCGTCGCATCGAAGCTGATCGGCTCACTGGGCACACGCCAGACCATGGTCCTGGGACTCCTGGTGCAGGACGTCGGCACCGGCTTCATGGGGCGGACTCCACACCGCAACGCTCACGGCAGGATTCGTCTGCGTCGCCGCCCTGCTCGTCGCACTCGCGAGGTCACCAGGCACCGGTTCCACGGGCCGGCCCAAGCTCCAAAGAGCCAGCGGCTTCGTTCCTCAGACCCAGCTCACGAACACCCTCCCCGCGAAGACACCGGGCCAGCGGACGATGCAAGATACCGATCGAATATCTCCTGGCTATCAGGGGTGAAGGCCCACTGCCGCAGACTCCGCCGCAGTTCGGACTCGGTCAACCACCCGTGCCAGGCCACCTCTCCCGGGTCGGGGGAGACAACCTCCGGAAGCACGGCATCGCACACCCCGAGCCAATGAGGGCTGTGCCCACCCCGGTTGAGGAACTTGAACCGAAGGCACACCGCCGCCCGCGTTCCCAGTTCCTCACCGAGCTCACGAGCAGCCGCCCGCTCATAAGACTCGCCGACTCCCGCAGCGCCCCCGACACCGAGTTCGTAGTGCCCGGGGAAACGCGACAACTCCTCGGCACGCCGATGGACGAGAAAGCGACCTTGCACGTCGCGGCACACCACCACGCCGACCCGGTGCAGCCAGCCCTCCTGGACGGCCTGCCTCCGGCTGACCACTCCCAGCGCTCGGTCCTGAGCATCGACACGTTCCACCAGTTCATCCACGACGCACACCGTCCCAGACACCACTGACACCCGACCGAAATACCCAGAGGATCAGGCCTTTGGCCCCGCGGCGCAAACGCCGCGCGACGCGTGATGCCGACGAGCCCGGCCAGCCGGCCGAGGACACCGGTCAGGATTCGAGAAGCGATGGTCGCTGAGGTTCCCTAGCGTGAAGGACATGACTTCCATCGACTGCATCACCCTTGAGGTGGCCGACCTGGTGGCCGCCGAGCGCTTCTACGCGAACGCCTTCGGCCTGGGCAAAGAGCTGCGGCTGCGGGCATCGGAGGCACCGACCTCCGGTTTCCGCGGGTTCACGCTCTCGCTCGTCGTGTCCCAGCCCTCGATCGTCAACGGACTGGTCGGCGCCGCCCTCGACGCCGGCGCCACCACCCTCAAGCCCGCCAAGAAGTCACTGTGGGGCTACGGGGGCGTCGTGCAGGCCCCGGACGGAACCATCTGGCAGATCGCCACCTCCTCGAAGAAGGACTCCGGCCCGGACAGCCGGCAGATCGACGAGATCGTCCTGCTCCTGGGTGTCTCGGACATGGCCGCGAGCAAGCGGTTCTACGTCGACCGTGGTCTCACCGTGGCGAAGAGCTTCGGCAGCAAGTACGTCGAGTTCGACTCCTCGTCGAGCCCGGTCAAGCTCTCCCTGTACGGCCATCGCGGCCTCGCCAAGGTCGCCGGCGTCCCTCCGGAGGGCACCGGATCGCATCGGATCGCCATCGGCAGCGACGCCGGACCCTTCACCGACCCGGACGGATTCGCTTGGGAGCCTGTGGCATGAGGTCGCGAACCCTGGCTCGCGCTCATCAGCTCCATGACGGCTGCTGAACTGTCGCGCGCCTAGGGATGTGGGCCCCGGGCGGCACGGACCGCGGTCGGCGGCGGTCAGGAGGAGGGCTCGGGCCGGTCCACACCGGTACCCGGCTCCACCTTTTCGATCCTGAAGCCGGTGATGCCGTAGACGATGCTGAGAGCAGGACTGGCGTAGTTGAAGATCGCGTACGGCAGATACGACAGGGTCGCCACGCCCAGCACGGCCCCCATGAACGCGCCGCAGGAGTTCCATGGGACGAGTGGCGAGGTGACGGTTCCGCTGTCGGCCGCGAGGCGGGACAGGTTGGTGGGGGCGAGTCCTCGTCTGGCGAACTCCAGTCGGAAGACTTTCGACGGCAGGACGAGGGCGATGTACTGGTCACCGGCGACGATGTTCAGGCCGAAGGCGCTGGCGAAGACCGTGACGTAGAGGCGGCCGACGCTCTTCGCCGAGCGGATCATCGGATCGATCAGGCGTCCGATGAAGCCGAACTCCTCCAGAAGCGCGCCGAAGGTCACGGCGCCGATGATCAGCCACAGGGTCAGCAGCATGCTGTCCATGCCGCCGCGTGACAGCAGCTGATCGATCTCGCTGATGCCCGAGTCGATGGAGAAGCCGTTGGCCATGGCGCTCCAGACGCCCTTGATCGATTCGATGACGACGTTGCCGGAACCGGCCACGAAGTCGCGCATCACGTCAGGTTGTGTGAACGCGCCGAGGAGTCCGGCGAAGAGCGCGGAGTAGATGAGTGCGAGTGAGGCGGGCACCTTGCGGATCGACAGGAAGCCGAGCAGCAGCAGGGGGAGGAGATTGAGCGGGGTGATGTTGTAGATGCCGTTGAGGCTGTTGAGCTCGATCTCCTCACCGACCGGGTTGGTCACGTCGGGACCGTTGACCAGGCCGATGACGAGGAAGGCCACGAAGGCGATGACGAACGCGGGGATCGATGTCCACGCCTGGCGTTTGATGTGCTCGTAGACGTCGACCTTCACCATCTGCGCGGTCAGTACCGTCGTCTCCGACAGCGGCGAGAGCTTGTCCCCGAGATAGGCGCCGGAGATGACCGCGCCCGCGGTGATCGCCGTCGAGACACCGAGCATGTCCGCGACTCCGACGAGACCGACCCCGATGGTGCCGGCCGTCGTCCACGAACTGCCGATGCTCATCGCGATGACACCGCAGATGAGGGCCGCCGCCGCGTAGTACCAACTCGGTGACAGCACCTGGATGCCGTAGTACACGAGGGTCGGAATGGTCCCGGAGAGGTTCCATACGCCGATGAGCGCCCCCACCGCCAGAAGGATGAACACCGCACTGGTGATGGACGCCAGTGCTCCCTGGCCGACCTTCTGCACCTCGTGCCACCGGTATCCCAGGCGCATCGCGACCAGCGCGACGGACATCGCGCACAGCACCAGCGCGACCTGAAGCGGTCCGTCGAGGGCGTCCAGGCCGAACAGCAGCAGCGCGCCGGCGACCAGCACCACGAGGACGCCCATCGGAACGAGCGCGTCCGTCAGCGACGGCTCACGCACCACGGGATCAGGCTCGTGCTTCATGTCTTGCGGCATCCGACCCCTCGCTCACTGCTCAGGGGCGCGACAGACAGCACCCCTCCACAGGGGCGAAATGTACCTTTCGTGGCTTGGTGAGCCTTGTTGGCGGACCTGTGTCCCCGGATCGAGTCCGCATCCAGAGGCCGGTAGCCGCGAGCGCGACAGGCGAATCCCGCCGAGATGTCTACGCAGTCAGAACCCATCCGTCAAGGCTTGCGGCACATTTCGCCGCATCGCGCTTCGGCAGTCCGCCGCGGGGGTCGCGCGAGGTTACGAATACGTGCCGGACACTTGACGACCTCCGCCTGACTGCGTAGACATGGCAGCGTAGTCAGACAGCGCAGTCAGACAGATGGCGTCGGCGCTGCCGCGGATCACGACGGTTCGGGAGACACCATGATGCGAGAGGCACGACGGGGCGGGAGCTCCGGCGCACCACGCAGCGTGGACGTGGCCCTGCTGGCGGGTGTGTCGCAGAAAACGGTGTCCCGGGTCTTCAACGACGAGCCGTATGTCTCCGCCGAGGCTCGGCGCCGCGTCCTGGAGGCCGCGGAAGAACTCGGCTACCGGCTCAACAACGCCGCGCGGGCGCTGGCCTCCGGACGTACCCGTTCCATCGGTGTGGTGACGCTGGGAACCGCCCTGTACGGACCCGCCTCCCTGATCATGGGCGTGGAGCGTGCCGTACGGGACACCGGTTACGCCCTGCGTGTCGTCAACACCATGGAGGGCGACCCGGACGGGATCGGCGGGGCCATCGACTCGCTCCTCGACCAGGGCGTGGACGGCATCGTGATCTCGGAGCCGATCGACGACGGACAGGACGGAGACCTCGCTGTCCGCCTCGACGTACCCGTCCTCGTCCTGGGCGCGCCACCGCTGCCCGTGCCCAGGGCGCTGGCCGCCGGCGTCGGCGCCGATCTGATGGCGCGGACGGCGACCGAGCATCTGCTGGACCTGGGACACCCGACGGTCCACCATCTCGCCGGTCCTCGACGGTGGTACTCCGCCCGTGACCGTACGGAGGGCTGGCGGTCCGCGCTCGTCGAGAACGGCAGGACGGTGCCGGCTGTCGTCGAGGGCGACTGGTCGGCGGCCTCCGGTTACGCGGCGGGCCGCGAACTGGCCGGTGTCGGCGACATGACCGCGGTGTTCGCCGCCAACGACGACATGGCGATCGGTTTCATCCGGGCGCTGACGGAAGCCGGCCGACGCGTGCCGCAGGACGTGAGCGTGGTCGGCTTCGACGACATTCCCGTAGCGGCCTACGTGTCTCCTCCGCTGACCACGGTGCGTCAGCCTTTCGACGTCGTGGCTCAGGAGGGCATCAAACGCCTCGTGCACACCATCGAGAACCCGCAGGCGGACCCCTTGCCGGCGAGTGAACCACCGGTGGACCTCGTGATCCGCGCCTCCACCGCTCCGCCACCACCGCAAGCGCCCGGTGGTCGCCGCCGGCGCACCGCCGCCCGCCCGAATGCGGCCCGGCACGGTCCATCCCTGGGCGGAGGGCCGTCCGCCCATGACTGACCGGAGCAGATCAGCCCGAGCCGGCCCCTTGGGCACCGGGCGAGCCGCCCCACCGCTCCCCGCGTCCCGCACCTCGTCACCGACCGCGTCCTCGCACCGCACGGAGACCCCGTCACCCGGGCGACGCGCCAACTCCCCTCACGCGGCCGCCGCCGAGTAGGTCCGCCGCACCAACTCTCTGTTCCACCAAGTGCCTTGCCCGGCCACCGGCTCCCCGCGCACCAGCAGCGGCACGCCCGCGGGCGAAGGTCCCGAGGACGTACGCCCACGCCCTGTCGACCCCAGGGTCCTGGCCGGCCCGTCCGAGCCCTCTTCCTCCCTCGTCACCCCTCTTCCGCACGCCTGCCTTCGGCGTGCCTTTCACCCAGTCATCGGCGGGAGTTCACCGTGCGCAGTTTCAGCTCCACCCCCAGCCCTTCCCAGATGAGCCGTCGGCTCTTCCTCACGGCCGCGGGAGCGGTCTCGTTGGGCGCCGCGCTGTCCGCTTGCGGCGGTGGCGACAGCGGCAGTTCGTCCGGCTCCGCCGCGCCGGTCAGCCAGGCCGACATCGACAAGGCGATGAAGACGCCGACCGAGCTGACGTTCTGGACCTGGGTCCCCAACATCGCCAAGGAGGTCGCCCTCTTCGAGAAGAAGTACCCGGCCATCAAGGTCAAGGTCGTCAACGCCGGTCAGGGCACCCCGCAATACACCAAGCTGCGCACCGCGCTGAAGGCCGGCAGCGGCGCACCGGACATGGTGCAGATCGAGTACCAGGCCATCCCGACCTTCACCATCACCGACAGCCTGCTGGATCTACGGCCCTACGGCGCGACCGCCCTCAAGAGCCGTTTCGTGGACTGGACTTGGGGTCAGGTCAGCGGCAGCGACGGCGAGGTCTGGGCGATCCCGCAGGACACCGGCCCGATGGGCATGCTGTACCGCAAGGACATCTTCGACGAGCACGGCATCGAAGTCCCCGAGACCTGGGACGAGTTCGCCGCGGCGGCCCGCAAGCTCCACAAGGCCGCCCCCGACGTCTACCTCACCAACCTCGCGGCCAACCAGCCCGCCGCCTGGCACGGTCTGCTGTGGCAGGCGGGCGCCAAGCCGTATGTCACCTCCGGCAAGGGCGACATCACCATCAGCGTCGACGACGCGGCCTCCAAGAAGCTCGGCGAGTACTGGGGCGGTCTCGCGAAGGAGGGGGTCATCGGGGTCGAGCCGGACTTCACCGACTCCTGGTACGCGGCCCTCAACAAGGGCAAGTACGCCACCTGGCTCACCGCGGCCTGGGGCCCGGTCTTCCTCTCCGGCTCCGCAAAGTCCACCGCCGGCAAGTGGCGGGCGGCCCCGCTGCCGCAGTGGGACGCCGCCAAGCCCAGCTCGGGCAACTGGGGCGGCTCCACCACCGCGGTCATCCGCTCGACCAAGAACCCCGTCGCGGCGGCGATGTTCGCGCAGTTCCTCAACAGCGACCCGGCGAGCGCCAAGATGTTCGCCACCGAGCAGTTCTTCTTCCCGGCCACCAAGGCGCTGCTCACCGACGAGTCGTTCGTCTCGAACGCACCCACCTTCTACGGCGGGCAGAAGGTCAACCAGGTCTTCGCCGACATCGGCGACACCGTCTCGCCCTCCTTCCAGTGGCCGCCGTTCCTCGACCAGGCCGCAACCGACTGGACCGAAACGGTCGGCACCTCGCTCGCCGACAAGTCCGACACGGTCGCGGCGCTCGGCACCTGGCAGCAGCGGCTCACCACCTACGCCAAGAAGCAGGGCTTCACCGTCCGCTCCTGACGGTCCGCGGGGTCCCGCGCGGCGGCGCGGGACCCGCCCGTCCCACCTCAGCCCAACCCCTCCGTCAGAAAGGGCCGATGATGACCGCCACAACCGCGGCCGCTGCCAAGGGCCGGCGCCGAGACGGGCCGGCACGCCCCCCGCGCGGTGGCAAGGGCCGCCGCACCTCGGCAGGGCCGTTGTTCGTCGCGCCGTTCATGGTGCTGTTCGTCCTGCTGTTCCTCGCGCCGCTCGGCTACGCCGCCTACCTGAGCCTCTTCCAGGAGCGCCTCATCGGCGGCACGGCGTTCGTGGGACTCGACAACTACGCCCAGGCCCTTGGTGATGCGCAGTTCCTGCACGGCGTCGGACGGGTGGCGCTGTTCTTCCTGATCCAGGTGCCCGTGATGCTGCTGCTGGCACTGCTGTTCGCGCTCGCCCTGGACAGCGGTCTGCTGCGGCTGGCCCGGGTGATCCGGCTCGGCATCTTCGTGCCCTACGCCGTGCCCAGTGTGGTCGCCACCCTCATGTGGGGTTACCTCTACGGCCCGGACTTCGGCCCGTTCGCCCAGCTGAGCCGGAAGCTGGATCTGCCGGTCCCGGACTTCCTGAGCCAGGGCTGGATGCTCGGCAGTCTGGCGAACATCGTGACCTGGGAGTTCGTCGGCTACAACATGATCATCCTGTACGCCGCCCTGCGCACCGTTCCCACCGAACTGTACGAGGCGGCCGCGGTGGACGGAGCGGGCGCCTGGCGGATCGCGTGGTCCATCAAACTCCCGGCGCTGCGCCCGGCGTTGCTGCTCACCCTGCTCTTCTCCGTGATCGGCAGCTTCCAGCTCTTCAACGAGCCCAAGCTCCTGATGAACGTCGCCCCGGACGTCATCAGCAGCTCCTACACCGCCAACCTCTACGCCTACTCCCTCTCCTTCACCGGCCAGCAGGTCAACTACGCGGCCACGGTGTCCTTCCTCCTCGGCCTGGTCATCGTGATCGCCTCCTACGGCGTCCTGCTCACCGCCAACCGCAGGAGGACCTCGTGACGACCCTCACTCCCCCGGCCGCCGTCGAAGCGAGCCCGCGCACCGCCGTCAAGGACCGCGCAAAGCGCCACAGGCCGTCGTCACGCCGCCGCAGCACCCCGCTGACGATCGCCATGCTCGCTGCCCTCGGCTACTTCCTCCTCCCCCTGTTCTGGCTGCTGATCGCCTCGACCAAGAGCACCCAGGACCTGTTCAACAGCTTCGGCCTGTGGTTCTCCCACGCCCCGCAGCTCCTGACGAACGTCAAGGAGACCCTCACCCAGGACGACGGCGTCTTCCTGCGCTGGCTGCTCAACACGGTCATGTACGCCGGCGTCAGCGCGGTCGGCGCCGCCCTGCTCGCCGCGGCCAGCGGCTACGGGTTCGCCAAGTTCCGCTTCCGCGGCAACCGGGCCGCCTTCAACCTCGTCCTCGGTGCCGTCATGGTGCCGACCACGGCCCTGGCGATCCCCACGTACCTGCTCTTCGCGAAGGCGGGCCTGGTCAACACCCCTTGGGCGATCATCCTGCCCTCGCTCGTCAACCCGTTCGGCCTGTACCTGATGCGCGTCTACGCCGAGGACGCCGTGCCGGACAGCATCCTGGAGGCCGCCCGCATCGACGGTGCCGGCGAGGCCCGGATCTTCTTCCGGATCGTTCTGCGGCTGCTGGGTCCCGGACTGGTGACGGTCCTGCTGTTCACGCTCGTGGCGACCTGGAACAACTACTTCCTGCCGCTGATCATGCTCAACGACCCGGACCTGTATCCCATCACGGTCGGTCTCTCGTCCTGGGCGGCACAGGCCCAGAACGGCGGTGCGGGCGCCAGCAGCGACATGCTCGCGCTCGTCGTGACCGGCTCCCTGATCTCGATCCTGCCCCTCGTCGTGGCCTTCCTGATGCTCCAGCGCTACTGGCAGAGCGGACTGGCCTCCGGCGGCGTCAAGCAGTAGCGCTCGTCCCTCACTTGTCTTTCCCCGTCTCCTCGGAGGTTTCTCTTCATGGCGGCTCTGCCTGCCCGTGTCCTGTTCGGCGCCGCGTACTACCACGAGTACACGCCCGCCTACGACCCCGGACTGCGCCCCGACGAACGGCTGAAGACCGACCTGGACCTGATGGCTGAGGCGAATTTCACCGTGATCCGGGTGGGCGAGTCGGTCTGGTCGACCTGGGAGCCCACGAGTGGCCGCTTCGACCTCGACTGGCTGCAACCCGTCCTCGACGGCGCCCACGAGCGCGGTATCTCCGTCGTCCTCGGCACCCCGACGTACGCCGTGCCGCCGTGGCTGGCCCGCCAGTACCCGGAGATCACCGGCGAGCGGCACACCGGCGAGCGCATCGGCTGGGGCGCCCGCCAGGAGGTCGACTTCACCCACCCCGCGTTCCGTTTCCACGCGGAACGGGTGATCCGCAAGATCGTCGCCCGGTACGCCGACCACCCGGCGGTCATCGGCTGGCAGGTCGACAACGAACCGGGCCTGCACCTCTTCCACAACCACGGCGTCTTCCAGCGCTTCGTGGACCACCTGCGGGAGAAGTACGGCGACGTCGAGACCCTCAACCGCGAGTGGGGCCTGGTCTATTGGTCGCATCGCCTGTCCACCTGGGCCGACCTGTGGACCCCGGACGGCAACGAGCAGCCCCAGTACGACGTCGCCTGGCGGGAGTTCCAGGCCCGTCAGGTCACCGAGTTCATCGGCTGGCAGGCCGACATCGTCCGCGAGTACGCCCGCCCCGAGCACTTCGTCACCACCTGCATCTCGTACACCCGCCAGGGGGTGGAGGACGACGAGATGACGGACCGTCTCGACATCGCCTCCGGCAACCCGTACTACGACATGCAGGACGGCCTGCTGCTGCCCGACCCGACGCCGGACGAGCACGAGCAGGTCTGGAAGACCACCGGCGTGTGGTCGATGTACCAGACCGCCGACTGGATGTTCTCCTCCCGCCAGCAGCCGTTCCTCGTCACCGAGACCAACGCCAACTCCATCGGCTTCCCCTGGGACAACCGTCCGGGCTACGACGGCCAGTGGCGCCAGGCCGCCTGGGCGCACGTCGCACGCGGTGCGCGGATGATCGAGTACTGGCAGTGGCAGACCCTGCGCTTCGGCGCGGAGACCTACTGGGGCGGGGTGCTGCCGCACAGCGGACAGCCCGGCCGCACGTACGCCGAACTGGCCCGCCTGGGCGCCGAGTTCGACAAGGCCGGCCCCCTCGTCGCCGGACTTGAGCCGGACGCCGACATCACGATGGTCTACTCGATGCCGAGCAAGTGGCTGATGCAGAAGTATCCGCCGCTGGCCAAACCGAACGGTGAACCCGACCCCGCCTCCTACCACCGCGTCTTCGACCCCTTCTACCGCGGCGCCTTCGACGCCGGCCGCCAGGTCCGCATCGTCCACGCCCGCCAGTTGCACGACCCCAGCGGGCAGCGGGAGGGGATGACTCCCGAGGAGGCCGTGCGACGGCATCCGGTTCTCGTCGCCCCGGCCCTGTACATCGTCGACGACGCCACGCTCGACTGGCTCGCGGCCTACGCCCACGCGGGCGGCCACCTCGTGCTCGGCCCGCGCACCGCGTACGCCGACCACGAGGCCCGTGCCCGTACCGAGCCCGCCCCCGGCCGTCTCACCGAGGCCGCGGGCATCCGCTACGACGAGTTCAGCAACCTCACCCACGACGTGCCGGTCCGGGTCGTGCCAGGGGGCTCGCTCAAGGCGCCCGCGAACGCGACGGCGACACGCTGGATCGAGTGCCTCACCACCGCTGACGCCGATGTGCTGGCCTCCTACGACCACCCGCACTTCGGACGCTGGCCGGCCGTCACGACCCGTCGGCACGGCGCCGGTCGTATCACCTGCGTGGGGACCGTGCCCGGCCGCGACCTCGCCCGGGCGCTGGCCGACTGGCTCGCTCCGGCCACGCACAGCGGGTGGCAGGGGCTCCCGGCGTCCGTGACGGCGACGACCGGTGTCTCCCCCGACGGACGCCGCGTCCACATCGTGCACAACTGGAGCTGGGAGGCCGCACGCGCCCACGCCCCGGTGGACCTGTCCGACGTCCTGAGCGACACCCCCGTACCGGCCGGCAGCGCTCTGGAGCTGGGCCCCTGGGACGTACGCGTCCTGGTCGCCACCCACAACGGCTGAACCCCTCAAGTGACCACGCCGGTGGCCGAAGCGCCGCCGGCCTCACCGTGGCCATTCCCAGACGGAGGAATCATGCAGAGAAGAACCCTGGGCAGGGCGCTGGGCACCTTCGCCGCGGCGTCCGCGTTGCTCGCCGTACCCGCTTCCGGCGCGCAGGCGTACAACCCGACGGGCGGCACCTTGTACCAGCTCGGCAGCGAGCCGTGTCTCAAGGGGCGCGGCAACTGCGCGGTGTACCCCAAGTCGGCCCAGCTGCCGAGCGGCCGGCTGGTGGCCGCGTTCGAGAAGTCCACCGTCGTGACAGCTACGGGCAGCGCCGACGGACAGACTCTCCCGGTCTACAAGAGCGACGACGACGGCACCTCGTGGCAGCCGCTGTCCGAGGTGAAGGCTCCGGCGTACCTCTCCACGGATCCCAAGTACGCGAAGTACACGAGCAATTGGACCAACCCGTACCTCTACGTCCTTCCCCAGGACGTGGGGGACCTGAAGCAGGGCACTCTGCTCCTCGCGACTGTCGTCTCGGGCGATGACTCCTACTACAAGGAGCACAAGGCGGCGGACCCGAACTGGACTCCGTCCAACGACGGCGACCGCAGGGACCTGTCGATCGCGCTGTACTCCAGCACCGACGACGGCGCGACCTGGAAGATCAACAACGTGGTCGCCACCGGAGGCTGGCAGGGCGGCAGCGCCGGCGCACTCGGCCAGAACATCGCCGCCGCCAACACGAACCGGCAGGCGGACCCCCTCTGGGAGCCCTACCTGATGGTCCACAAGGGCCGGCTCGTCTGCTACTACTCCGACGAGAACGACTACACCGGCTTCGACGCGACCACCGGCGTCCCGACCCTCGACCCCGCGAACGACACCGCCAAGGACTCCCTCGGCCAGATCCTCGTCCACAAGACCTGGGACGGCCGCAGCGCGAACTGGAGCGCTCCCGTCGTCGACATCGCCGGTCTGACCCAGGACATGGGCGGCGGCAAGACGGAGATCGGAGGCGGCCGACCCGGCATGACCAACGTCGTCCGCACCACGGACGGCAAGTGGATGATCACCTACGAGTACTGGGGCGGAGGTGCCAACACCCGCTACCGGATCGCCGACGACCCGCTGAAGTTCTTCACCGGATCGGCCACCGGGACGGGTGTCAACTCACTGCCGGTCGCCACCGGTTCGCGCCCCCTCGCCATGAACGGCAGCCCGGTCCTCATCAGGCTCCCCGGCGGGCGCCTGGTCTACAACGCCGCGGGCAGCGGCAACGTCTGGGTCAACGAGAGCGGCCGCAGCGACGGCACGTGGACGGAGTACCAGACGACGTCCCAGGCCGGATACAGCCGCAACCTGCAGTACGTCGACGGCACTGGCCGTGTCGTGATCCTCAACAACCAGGGCACCTCGACGCTCAAGTTCGCCGAGGTCGACCTCGGCCACTCGGACGGCGCCTACTACCAGCTGGTGAACCGTAAGACGGACCAGGTGATCGGGACCGGGAACAAGACCAACGACGCGAACATCGGCAACGGTGACGTGCCCGACGTACGTCTTGAGGCCCCCGGTTCGGCGGCGAACACGGACACCCAGTACTGGCACGTGGTGACCGAGCCGGGCGGCGGAGTGACGCTGCTGAACAAGTCGGGCGGCCGGGCGGCGGCCATCTGGACGGGGAACGCGACGGCCGGCCAGAAGATCGGCCAATGGGTCGACAACAGCAACACGGGCAGCTGGAACCTCGTGAAGACCAGCGACGGGTTCTACCGGCTCCAGTCCGTGAAGAACACGAACCTGTACCTGACCGGTGCGACCGCCGGAGCACAACTGACCTTGCAGACCGCGCTCACGGACGGCTCGCAGGACTGGGAGCTCGTCCAGTAGCCCCAAGCCGGTCGGCGCCGCACGGCATCGGCGATGACCGCTGTCACGAGCTTGGCGCGGATCATCGCCGAAAGCCCCGGCCCCGACGTACTCGGCGTCGGCTGCGGCATCGGCAGTGCTGGCAGCCCTGAACGCGGTCGGAAACGCCCTCGCCTCCCTCGGCGGACGCTTCACGATGAACTGCACCACGCTGCGCCGGGATCGGAGGTCCGGCCTCTCCTCAGGTGCCGAGGTCCTCCATGATCTCCCTCACCCGACGGTTCAGCGACGGGGCCCACCACGAAGACAGCGGCGCCAGCCGGGTGACAGCCTCCCCCAGCCACTCCGGGTCGCCCAGGCGGTGCAGCACCCTCGCTTCGGACGTCCTCCGGAACAGGGACTGCACCACGTGGACGTGGATGCCCGTGTAGGCGCGCTCGTGATGGGTGTAGTTCACCGACCAGGGCTCGTACGGATGACGAAGGAGTCCGCCCACGGAACAGCCGCTGCGGCCGGTCTCCAAGTGGCCGCCACCGAGCGCGCCCAGCACGCCCATGGTGCGAGTGGCGTGCCACGCCTGATAGGTGGCTCGGATACTCAGCTCCACGAACTTGGACCACGGGACGACGGCCAGGGGTTCCGGCGCTCCGGACTCATGGTGCTCCATGCCCTCGGCGGTGAGGACCAGGCATGAGCCGCCCTCCCGCTTCGGGTCCCCGATGATCCAGCGGTCCCCGACCAGTTCCAGTGGCCCCAGATACGCCGTCATGATCCCCCGTCGGTCGTGTGTTCGTCCGGCCCGAGACCTTACCCTCCGGCCGTACCCTGCTCACCGGGCGAGGTGTGGGCATCAACCCGCGAGAACGCACGGAGAGGAGACGCGTTGCGCAGCCTCCAGATGTCCTTCCACTGCCGGCTGTGAGCCGCCGCCAGTCGTGGGTCGGGCGCGTCGGCCCGCCGCACCGCGAGGCTGACACCGCACTGCCGGCACAGCTCGTGGATCCGGTGGTGACCGTCGTGCCAGGCGCTGGTGTCACCCTGGGTTCCGCAGACACGGCACGTCAGCGCGGCGGCCTGATCGGGCGGGACCGAGGAACGCAGTACCCGCTCGACGACCACGGGCAACGGCTCGTCGGGGTGCATCGTCGGCTCGGGGCAGAAAGCGATGTTCCCCCACCCCCGCTGCCAGCCTCGCCAAGCCCCGTCCGCCGGCACCTGGCGAGAGCCACGTGCCTTCTCCGCTCTTCGACGGGCGGCATAGGCGCGTTCGTCAGCGAGCCACAGCTGCCGTGCGTCGTGCAGCTCCTCCAACGCTCGTATGACCGAGTTCGGGTCCTTCTCCAGATCCCTGGGGATCCCCGCGCTGAGGCACAGGTGGTGGTAGGTGGCCCGGAAGCCGTAGGGCGCGAAGTGGACGAGACAGGACCGCAGATTCGTGTGGCGGACACGCGCGGGCAGGCTCTCGTCGTAGGCCCGACCGCGGTGGGTGTTGAAGCTGCTCATCCCCGGACGCTACAGCCAGCCGTTGCGCTTGAAGTTGCGGTGCAGGACGAGGCAGGCGGTGGCGATGACGGTGAGGACGAGGGGGTAGCCGAAGGTCCAGCGCAGTTCCGGCATGTGGTCGAAGTTCATGCCGTAGACGCCGCAGACCATGGTCGGTACGGCGATGATCGCGGCCCAGGCGGTGATCTTGCGCATGTCCTCGTTCTGGGCGACGGTGACCTGCGCGAGGTGGGCCTGGAGGATGGAGTCGAGCAGGACGTCGTAGGCGTTGATCTGCTCGGTGACGCGGGTGAGGTGGTCGGTGACGTCCCGGAAGTAGGCCTGTATCTCCTTGTCGACGCAGGCGCGGGGCTCGGTGGCCAGCCGGTCCAGGGGGCGCGCGAGCGGGACCACGGCCCGCTTCAGTTCCAGGAGTTCGCGCTTGAGCTGGTAGATGCGGCCGGCGTCGGCGTTGCGGGGGCTGCGCGGGGAGAAGACGTCGGTCTCGACCTGGTCGATGTCGTTCTGGACGGAGTCGGTGACCGTGACGTAGTCGTCGACGACGTGGTCGGCTATCGCGTGCAGGACGGCGGAGGGGCCCTTGGCCAGCAGCTCCGGGTGGGCTTCGAGGTCTTCCCGCAGAGGGCCGAGGGAGCCGTGGCGGCCGTGGCGGACGGTGACGACGAAGTCGGGGCCGGTGAAGACCATGATCTCGCCGGTGTCGACGACCTCGCTGGTCGCGGTCAGTTCGGCGTGTTCGACGTAGGTGACGGTCTTGAAGACGGAGAACAGGACCTCGCCGTACTGCTCGATCTTGGGGCGCTGATGGGCGTGGACGGCGTCCTCGACGGCGAGGGGGTGCAGCCCGAAGAGTTCCGCGACACCGGCGAACTCCTCCTCCCCGGGTTCGTGCAGACCCAGCCAGACGAAGCCGCCGCGGTGCTTGCGGGCGTACCGGACGGATTCCTCCACGGAGTCCCTCGCCGGGCGGCGGACGCCGTCGTGATAGACGACACAGTTGACCACCGTCGAGCCGAGCGGGGACCGGGCCGGGTGGCTGAGGTCCACACGGCGACGGCGGGTGCGCCGCGCCAGGTTCGCGACTTTGCGCAGATTGCCGACCATCGACATGCGGGGTTTCTCCTTCACCGGACCGTTGGATCCGGACAGTGTGCCAAACGACGGTAAGGGCGACGTCAGAGCCGGCGCGACGACGCGGCGGAGTTCTACGAGTTCGCGTTTGAGCTGGTAGATGCGGCCGACGGCGTGGCCGGCTTCCGGGGAGAAGGCGTCGTGCTCGATCTCGTCGGCGTCCGTCTCCAGTGGAGCGCGGATGGTGCCCGCGCCACCGAGCAGCCTGTTTGAAGGCGGGTGCTGCCCTCGCGTACTGCGGTCGCGCCCTGCGCCGTGGCCGACGATAGGCCGCTATTGCCTGGCCCCCTGCCGCCCTGCACCCGCCCCCCTCACGACGTGGCCCCCGCCGCCAAGTCCCGCTGTTCCGGCCGCCGTTCCGGTGCCGTCCGTAGTGCCAGCACCATCGTGAGGCCGCCCCCGGGGGTGTCCTCGGCGTGGAGTGTGCCGCCGACGGCCTCGGTGAAGCCGCGGGCGACCGCGAGGCCGAGGCCGACTCCGGCGCCGCGGGGTGAGTCGCCGTAGCGCTGGAAGGGCTCGAAGATGCGGTCCTTGGCCTCGTCCGGGACACCGGGGCCGCGGTCGACGACCCGTACCTCGACCCGGTCGGCGATGGCGCTCGCCGACACCAGGACCTTCTCGCCGGGCGGGCTGTACTTGACGGCGTTCTCCACGACGTTGGCGACGGCCCTCTCCAGCAGTCCGCGGTCGACGTGGACCATGGGCAGGGTCTCGGGGATGTCGAGGTCCACGCTGTCCTCGGGCACCCCGCCGAGCGCCATGGGGACGACCTCGTCGAGGTCGGTCTCGCGGATGATCGGGGTGACGGTGCCGGTCTGGAGGCGGGACATGTCGAGCAGGTTGCCGACCAGGAGGTCGAGCCGGTCGGCGCCCTCCTCGATGGCCTCCAGCAACTGGGCCTGGTCGTCCTCGGACCAGGCGACGTCCTCGGAGCGCAGCGAGGACACGGACGCCTTGATGCCGGCGAGCGGGGTGCGCAGGTCGTGGCTGACGGCGGCGAGCAGCGCGGTGCGGATGCGGTTCCCCTCGGCCAGTTCCTTGGCTCGGTCGGCCTCTTGCCGCAGGCGTTGGCGGTCCAGGAC
This sequence comes from Streptomyces sp. NPDC001536, assembly GCF_042894505.1. Lineage (NCBI taxonomy): Bacteria > Bacillati > Actinomycetota > Actinomycetes > Kitasatosporales > Streptomycetaceae > Streptomyces > Streptomyces sp. NPDC001536. The sequence continues at coordinate 11,130 of NZ_JBIAVQ010000012.1, read as the reverse complement.
GACGGCGGCCTGCGCGGCGAACGCGGCCAGCACCCGGCGGTCGGCGGCCGGCAGCACCCGCCCGCGCAGGGACAGGGCCATGTGGTCGCCGACGGGTACGTCGACGTCCGCCTCGTCCGGGTTCTCGGCGGGCCGGGGTCCCACGCTGCCCGCGCAGGTCCAGGGATCCGTTTCGCCGGTCCGCTCCAGCAGGGCCACCGACTCCATGCCGAAGGTCTCCCGGACCCGTTCCAGCAGCTCCTCCAGCGAGGTCTCCCCGCGCAGGACGCTGCCGGCGAGGAAGGACAGGATCTCCGACTCTGCCCGCAGCCGCGCCGCCTGGTGGGTGCGGCGGGCCGCGAGGTCCACCACGGAGGCCACCGACACGGCGACGCCGACGAAGATCGCGATGGCGACGATGTTCTTCGGGTCGGCGATCGTCAGGGTGTGGACGGGCGGCGTGAAGAACCAGTTGAGCAGGAGGGAGCCCACCACCGCGGAGGCGAGTGCCGGGACGAGGCCGCCCAGCAGGGCGGCGGCCACCGTCAGGGTCAGGAACAGCAGCATGTCGTTGGCGAGGCCGACGTCCGGGGCGGCGCCGGTGAGGAGCCAGGTGAGGAGGGCGGGGCCCAGGACGCCGACGAGCCAGCCCCAGACGACCCGGGAGCGTCCCAGGCGTGCTCCGCGTGCCACCGGCAGTCCTCGGCCCTTGCCCGCCTCGCCGTGGGTGATGAGGTGGACGTCGAGGTCCGGACCGGAGTCCCGGGCCACGGTCGCGCCGACGCCCGGCCCGAAGGCGTACTGCCAACTCCTGCGCCGGGAGACGCCGAGGACGATCTGGGTGGCGTTGACCCCGCGGGCGAAGTCCAGCAGGGCCGCCGGTATGTCCTCCCCGACGACCTGGTGGAAGGTGCCGCCGAGGTCCTCGGCCAGCGTGCGCTGGTCGGCCAGTTCCTTCGGTGAGGCGGTGGTGAGGCCGTCGCTGCGGGAGATGTAGACGGCCATGACCTCACCGCCGGCGCCCTTCTCCGCGAGCCGCGCGGCCCGCCGTATCAGCGTGCGCCCCTCAGGGCCGCCGGTCAGGCCGACCACGATCCGCTCCCGCGAACCCCAGATCGCCGAGACCCGGTGCTCGTTGCGGTACTCGGTGAGATACGCGTCGACCCGGTCGGCCACCCACAGCAGCGCCAACTCCCGCAGTGCGGTGAGGTTGCCCGGCCGGAAGTAGTTGGACAGGGCCGCGTCGACCTTGTCCGACTTGTAGATGTTCCCGTGCGCCATACGGCGGCGCAGGGCCTGCGGCGACATGTCGACCAGCTCGATCTGGTCCGCCCGCCGCACCACCTCGTCCGGCACGGTCTCGCGCTGCCGCACCCCGGTGATCGACTCGACGACGTCCCCCAGCGACTCCAGGTGCTGGATGTTGACGGTCGAGATCACGTCGATCCCGGCGGCCAGCAGCTCCTCCACGTCCTGCCAGCGCTTGGTGTTGCGGGAGCCGGGGATGTTCGTGTGGGCCAGTTCGTCGACCAGGGCTACCTGGGGCCGGCGGGCCAGGACGGCGTCCACGTCCATCTCGGTGAACACGCTGTCCCGGTACGGGAGTTCCTTGCGTGATATCTGTTCCAGGCCGTGCAGCATCACCTCGGTGCGCGGCCGGCGGTGGTGTTCCACGAAGGCGACCACGCAGTCGGTGCCCCGCTCGATCCGGCGGTGTGCCTCGGAGAGCATGGCGTAGGTCTTGCCGACGCCCGGTGCCGCGCCGAGGTAGATCCGAAGCTTGCCGCGTGCCATGTCATCCTTCGAAGCGGTAGCCCATGCCGGGCTCGGTGATCAGATAGCGGGGGTGGGAGGGTTCCGTCTCGAGTTTGCGACGGAGCTGGGCCATGTAGACCCGCAGGTAGTTGGTCTTGCTGCGCTGCGAGACGCCCCACACCTCCTGGAGGAGGTGCTTCTGTGTGATCAGCCGTCCCGGGTTGGTCACCAGGATCTCCAGCAGGTGCCATTCGGTCGGGGTCAGCCGCACGTCGCGCCCGCCGCGGACGACCTTCTTGGCGAGCAGGTCGATGCTGAAGTCCGCGGTCTCGACGAGAGTCGTCTCGGGCACGAGCGGCGCGTCCTCGGTACGGCGGACGGCGGCCCGCAGCCGGGCCAGCAGTTCGCTCATGCTGAACGGCTTGGTGATGTAGTCGTCGGCGCCGGCGTCGAGCGCGGCCACCTTCTCGTCGGAGCCCTGCCGGGCGGACAGCACCAGGATGGGCATACGGCTCCAGCCGCGCAGGCCCTTGATGATGTCGACGCCGTCCATGTCGGGCAGCCCGAGGTCGAGCAGGACCACGTCGGGCTGACGGGCGGCGGCGAGCCGCAGGGCGGTGGCGCCGTCGGGGGCGGCGTCCACCGCGTACGTGCGTGCCTGCAAGTTGATGACGAGGGCCCGTACCAACTGCGGGTCGTCCTCCACCACGAGCACCCGGGTCATGGGTGTGTGCCTCTCCTGTCTTCACGGCGGTGGGAGCCGGCGGGTCCGGGCCGCTGTCCCCGGACCCGACGGCTCCCGTCTCGGTCGCGTGAGGCCGTCACTTGGCCGATACGAGGTCCTTGAGCGCGATGTTGAGTTCGAGGACGTTCACCCGGGGCTCACCGATGAAGCCGAGCGTGCGGCCTGCGGTGTGATCGTCGACCAGCTTCCGCACCTGGGCGACGGACAGCCCGTTCCTCTCGGCGATCCGGTGGACCTGGAGGCCGGCGTACGCCGGTGAGATGTCCGGGTCGAGGCCGGAGCCGGAGGAGGTGACCGCGTCGGCGGGGACCTGGGAGGGCTCGACCTTGTAGTCGGCGGTGGAGTTCTCCTTGACGACCTTGGCCTTCGCCTCCTTCACCCACTTGATGAGCTCGGGGTTGTCACCGGACCGGTTGGTGGCGCCGGACAGGATCAGCTTGTACTGCGTGTTGACCGAGTTCTCGCCCAGCCCGTTGGCCGGACGCGGCTGGAAGTAGTCGAGGCTGTAGCCCTGTTGACCGATCAGCGACGAGCCGACGACCCTGCCGTCCGCCTTGATCTCGGAGCCGTTCGCCTTGTCGGTGAAGAGCGCCTGGGCCACTCCCGTGACCAGCAGCGGGTAGATGACGCCCGTGACCAGGGTCAGGACGAGCAGGGCCCGCAGACCCGCCCCGAGCAACCGGGCGGTGTTCGTAACGGAGTTGTTCATGGCGGTCAGCCGATCCCGGGGATGAGGGAGATGAGCATGTCGATGAGCTTGATGCCGATGAAGGGGGCGACCAGTCCGCCGAGGCCGTAGACCGTGAGGTTGCGGCGGAGCATCTTGTCCGCGCTCACCGGGCGGTACTGCACCCCCCGCAGGGCGAGCGGCACCAGCGCGATGATGATGATCGCGTTGAAGACGACGGCGGACAGGATCGCGGAGTCCGGCGAGGACAGGCCCATGATGTTGAGCTTGTCCAGGCCCGGGTAGACCGCCGCGAACAGCGCCGGGATGATCGCGAAGTACTTCGCCACGTCGTTAGCGATGGAGAACGTCGTCAACGCGCCCCGGGTGATGAGGAGTTGCTTGCCGATCTCGACGATCTCGATGAGCTTGGTCGGGTTGGAGTCGAGGTCGACCATGTTGCCGGCCTCCTTGGCGGCCGACGTGCCGGTGTTCATCGCGACGCCGACGTCCGCCTGGGCCAGCGCGGGCGCGTCGTTGGTCCCGTCACCGGTCATCGCGACGAGCTTGCCGCCGGCCTGCTCCCGCTTGATGAGCGCCATCTTGTCCTCGGGCGTGGCCTCCGCGAGGAAGTCGTCGACGCCCGCCTCCTCGGCGATCGCCTTGGCGGTCAGCGGGTTGTCGCCCGTGATCATGACGGTCTTGATGCCCATGCGGCGCAGCTCGTCGAACCGCTCCCGCATGCCCTCCTTGACGACGTCCTTGAGGTGGATGACGCCCAGCACCCGGGCACCTTCGGTGTCTTCGACGGCCACGAGCAGCGGAGTGCCGCCGGCCTCGGAGATGCGGTGGGAGAGGGTGTCGGCGTCGTCGGAGACCGTGCCGCCCCGTTCCTTGACCCAGGTGATGACCGACCCGGCCGCACCCTTGCGGATCTTCCTTCCGTCGACGTCCACACCCGACATACGGGTCTGGGCGGTGAAGGCGATCCACTCGGCACCGGCCAACTCGCCCTGGTGGCGCTCCCGAAGCCCGTACTTCTCCTTTGCCAGGACGACGACGGAGCGGCCCTCGGGGGTCTCGTCGGCCAGCGAGGAGAGCTGGGCCGCGTCGGCGACCTCGGTCTCGGTGGTGCCGGTGACCGGTACGAACTCGGACGCCTGGCGGTTGCCGAGCGTGATGGTGCCGGTCTTGTCGAGCAGCAGGGTGGAGACGTCTCCGGCGGCCTCGACTGCCCGCCCGGACATGGCGAGGACGTTGCGCTGCACCAGCCGGTCCATGCCGGCGATGCCGATCGCGGAGAGCAGGGCGCCGATGGTGGTCGGGATGAGACAGACCAGGAGGGCCACCAGGACGACCATGGTCAGGTGGGTGCCCGCGTAGTCGGCGAACGGCGGCAGGGTGGCGACCGCGAGCAGGAAGACGATCGTCAGGGACGCGAGCAGGATGTTGAGCGCGATCTCGTTCGGGGTCTTCTGGCGCGCGGCGCCCTCGACGAGGTTGATCATGCGGTCGATGAAGGTCTCGCCGGGCTTCGTCGTGATCTTGATGACGATACGGTCGGACAGCACCTTCGTCCCGCCGGTCACGGCGCTCCGGTCGCCGCCGGACTCGCGGATGACCGGGGCCGACTCACCGGTGATGGCCGATTCGTCGACCGAGGCGACGCCCTCGACGACGTCACCGTCGCCGGGGATGATGTCTCCGGCCTCGCAGACGACCAGGTCGCCCACGCGCAGCTCGGTGCCGGGGACCCGCTCCTCCGCGGAGCCGTCGAGCCGACGTGCGACGGTGTCGGTCTTGGCCTTGCGCAGGGTGTCGGCCTGCGCCTTGCCCCGGCCCTCGGCGACCGCCTCCGCGAGGTTCGCGAAGATGACCGTGAGCCACAGCCAGGCGCTGATCGCCCAGCCGAACCAGTCGCCCGGGTCCTTGAAGGAGAAGAGCGTCGTCAGCACCGAGCCGACGAGGACCACGAACATCACCGGGGACTTCACCATCACCCGCGGGTCGAGCTTGCGGAAGGCGTCCGGCAGCGACTTCAGCAGCTGCTTGGGGTCGAAGAGACCAGCGCCGACACGTCCTTCGGCGGCCTTGTGCCCGGTGGGGACGTCGCTGTGCGGCGCCCGGGTCGGGGTGGCTGTGGACATCGAGTCCTCTTGATTCGTTACGTCGGTGGTCATGACGCCAGCCCCTCGGCCAGCGGCCCCAGCGCCAGGGCCGGGAAGTAGGTCAGACCGGTGATGATCAGGATCGCGCCCACCAACAACCCGGTGAACAGCGGCTTTTCCGTGCGCAGGGTGCCCGCGGTGGCCGGCACCGGCTTCTGCTCGGCGAGCGAGCCGGCCAGTGCGAGGACGAACACCATCGGCAGGAAGCGGCCGAACAGCATGCACAGACCGAGCGTGCTGTTGAACCACTGCGTGTCCGCGTTCAGCCCGGCGAAGGCCGAGCCGTTGTTGTTCGAGGCGGACGTGTAGGCGTACAGGATCTCGGAGAACCCGTGCGCCCCGCTGTTGGTCATCGAGTTGCCCGGGGTGGGCAGGGCCATCGCGGCGGCGGTGAAGACCAGCACCAGCGCCGGGGTGATGAGGATGTAGCAGGCCGCCAGCTTGATCTCGCGGGTGCCGATCTTCTTGCCCAGGTACTCGGGCGTACGGCCGACCATCAGCCCGGCGATGAACACCGCGATGATCGCCATGATCAGCATGCCGTAGAGACCGGAGCCGGTACCGCCGGGCGCGATCTCGCCCAGCATCATGCCGAGCATCGTGATGCCGCCGCCGAGTCCGGTGAAGGACGAGTGGAAGGAGTCGACCGCGCCGGTCGAGGTGAGCGTGGTCGCCGTGGCGAAGATCGACGAGCCGCCGACGCCGAAGCGGACCTCCTTGCCCTCGTACGCCCCGCCGGCGATGTCGAACGCCGGGCCGTGGTGGGCGAACTCGGTCCACATCATCAGGGCCGTGAAGCCGATCCAGATGGCGGCCATGGTGGCGAGGATCGCGTAGCCCTGCTTGACCGAGCCGACCATGAGGCCGAAGGTGCGGGTCAGCGCGAACGGGATGGCGAGGATCAGGAAGATCTCGAAGAGGTTCGTGAACGGGGTGGGGTTCTCGAAGGGGTGGGCGCTGTTGGCGTTGAAGTAGCCGCCGCCGTTGGTGCCGATCTCCTTGATGGCCTCCTGCGAGGCGACCGCGCCACCGTTCCACTGCTGCGAGCCACCCATGAACTGACCGACCTCGTGGATGCCGGAGAAGTTCTGGATGGCCCCACAGGCGACCAGCACGATCGCGGCGAGGATCGAGAACGGCACCAGGATGCGCACGACCCCGCGGACCAGGTCGGACCAGAAGTTGCCGAGCTCACCGGTGCGCGAGCGGGCGAATCCTCGTACGAGCGCCACCGCGACGGCGATACCGACGGCCGCGGAGACGAAGTTCTGCACGGCCAGCCCGGCGGTCTGCACGACATGGCCCATGGCCTGCTCGCCGTAGTACGACTGCCAGTTGGTGTTCGTGACGAACGACACCGCCGTGTTGAACGCCTGGTCCGGGTCGATCGACGAGAAGCCGAGCGAACCGGGCAGGATGCCCTGGAGCCGCTGGAGCAGGTAGAGGAACAGGACGCTCACGGCCGAGAAGGCGAGCACGCCGCGCAGGTAGGCGGGCCAGCGCATCTGCGTGTCCGGGTCGGCACCGATGCCCTTGTAGATCCACTTCTCGACGCGCCAGTGCTTGTCGGAGCTGTAGACCCTGGCCATGTAGGTGCCGAGGGGGAGGTGGACGAGCGCCAGCGCGCCTATGAGGGCGAGCAGCTGGAGGACGCCGGCGAGTACGGGACCCATCACGTCTCTCAGAACCTCTCCGGGAAGATCAGGGCGAGGACGAGATAGCCCAGCAGGGCGACGGCCACGACGAGGCCGACGATGTTCTCGGCGGTCACAGCTTCGTCACCCCCTTGGCGACGAGAGCCACCAGCGCGAAACCCGCGATCGTGGCGATGACGAAGGCCAGATCGGCCATCGCGAACTCCTGGAGTGAGGTTCGTTGAAAGGGGACAGCTAGAGGAAAGCCCCTCTTCGGCCGCATCGGCTCGTCCGTTGACGGCTCCCTTACGGCTGTGCCCACGGCTTTGACGGAACCCTGACGCCCGTGATCAGTACCGGCCTGCCGGTCGGTGTCCCGGCTCACAGCGGCCGGAAGCGCGCCGCTCACAGGCCAGGCCGACCACGGGCACCCCGGGTCCCACTGCGCCCAGGGCCGCTCCAGGGCGTGACCTGGGACCGAGAGGGGATCACGATCAGCACGTCACGCCGGCTCCATGAACACAGCCGCACCAGAACGAACGGCTCTTCACCGCTCTGGGGCACGCTCCCCAGGAGCAGAGCCGAGGGTCGCGTGGGTGGCGGCGCGTGACAGCTCCGGATGGCTGAGGACGTCGGTGCTGTCGACGAACTGGTCGACGGCGCCGGTCACGGGCAGGGAGCGGATCTCCGGGTCGGTGATGCGGGCGCGCAGCGCCGCGGTGAAGCGCTCGGCGTGCAGGACCTGAAACGGTCTGGTGTGGTAGGGCCGCGTGGCGGGGTCGACAGGAGCGGTGAGTCCGAGGTCGTTGTGCGCGGCCGCGACCGTCTCGTAGGCGCGGGCCAGGTGGTGCTCGCGGGTGCGCCAGTCGCCGGCGGCGAGCGCCGCGGTCAGGTCCGGGATGAGGACGGAGGCCTGTGGGGTACGGGCGAAAGCGCTGCCGAGCCATTTGCCGTACGGCGGGTAGCGGCGGTCCATCAGCAGGCACAGCCGCATCAGATCACGCACGAGACGGGCCGCGACGACAGCGGAACCGAGCTCGTCCCCCACCTCCCCGCAGCGGCCGACGAAGGCTTCCTCCTGGGAGATCCGCTGCCACTGGCAGGCCAGGAGGTACAGCCACAGTTCGTGCGGGTACCAGTCGAGGCCGGCGCGGGCCGCGGCGAGTTGACCGAGCCCGTCGTGGAAGACGGCACCGGCTGTGACCTCGGCGAGCCGCTGAGTGGGAGTGGCCAGCCAGTCGGCGGTGGTGACGCCCGGGCGCGGGTCGAAGCCCAGGTGGTCGCCGAACCAGGCGCCGGGGTCCGTCACTTGGACTCGATGGTGGACGGGCCTCTCCGTTGCCCGCATGACGCCGATGCCGGCCTCGCCGGTGGAGGCGAAGTGTGTCGGATAGCCGTGAAAGGTCTTCGGCAGGCGTTCGCTCAGCAGGGCGGTGATCCGCTCGCCGTGGCGGGTGGCCTCCTGCGGGGTGAGGAAGATCTGGAGGCGGGGTCCCCACTCGTGGTCGGCGGAGCGGGCGGTGTCGAACCCGAGGACTTCCGAGCCGCTGCCCATACGAGCGGCGGAATACGTCACCCCGGGAGCGGCCTGGTCCAGCAGCGGCCCCACCGCCTCGAGGTAGAAGCGACGCGAGAGTTCCAGCCCGGGAATGAAGGACGCCGTGGTCATGCAGCGCAGACTGCCGCACCGGCATCCGACGGGGCGACGCCATTTCCCACCCGGCGGACAGCTGCCGCCCAGGTGCAGCCAGGGCGCGAAACCTTACGTCGCGCCGGATGGAATCCTCAGGCCGTCCGCGGCCGTGGAGGATCCGTCAGCCTCACATCCGGGATCTGAGCACGTCGACCTCACAGCCCGGCGCGAAGGGGTCGAAGCCGTGCTCGGTCAGCCAGCGAACTGCCAGCAGGCTTCGCAGCGACCACCACGCGTGGATCACGTCGAGGTCGATGTCGGTGCCATAGCCGACGATGACATCTTCGAGGTGCTCCTCGTGTCCGAGCGTGAAGGTGGCGAGGTCGTACAGGGGATCACCCTGGCCCGCCTCGGACCAGTCGATGATGCCGGTGACCTCGTCGCCGTCGACGAAGACGTGCGCGATCTGCAGGTCGCCGTGCGTGAACGCCGCAGTCCACGGTCGCAGCGCCGCTTCGGCGACCTGGCGGTTGCGGGTGACCAGGTCAGCGGGCAGGAGGCCGTTCGTCACGAGCGACTGACACTCGTCGTCGAGTTCCGCCACCAGCGCGTCGATGCTCCGGCCGGCCCGGCCAGGCCAGGGCGGCAGCGGCGCGTCGTGCAGCTTCCGGATGGCGGCGCCCGCCGCGGCCCACGCCGCCGGCGACCCGGTCGACGGCCCGCCGAGGCGCCCCAGCGTCGCCCCCGGGAGTGCGGCGATCGCGAGCACGGGCGGCTTGCGCCACAGGACCTGCGGGGTCGGGACGGGCGCGAGGGACATCGCTTCGACGTCGACATCGATGCGCGCCTGATCGGCGTCCACCTTCAGGAACACGTCGCCCACGCGCAGAGTCGCGCGCTCGGAATGGGCGACGACGACTTTGACCTCATCCATGGGTGAGCACTATCCCGGGGATGATCGCCGACGTCGCCGGGTTTTTCGCGTGCGGTTACGCGGCTCACCGCATCCCGGCACCTGGCGGCAGGCCGGCGCGTCGGGCAGATGAGTTTGCAGGCTGCCTGAAGTCTTCCTTCAGTGTCATGGAGGAGAGATGGAGGCCAGGATGAACAATCCGATTCGGCTGTACATGTCGATGTCGCTCGACGGCTATATCGCGGGCCCGGACGATCGACCAGGGCAGGAGCTCGGACGCGACGGTGGACGGCTCTTCAACTGGCTCGATGACCGGGAGTCCGACGGTCCGAGCGGCCAGGTCTACCGCGAGGCGCTGGCGACCGGCGCGGTGATCTCCGGCCGTCGGACCTTCGAACTTGCCGGGCGCTGGCAGGGCGATCACCACGACGGCGTGCCGATCTTCGTACTCACCCACCATGTGGATCACGGGGACGTGCCGCCCGGCCACGCACGTTTCGTCACCGATGTCGAGGACTGCGCCCGTCAGGCTCGCGCAGCCGCAGGGGGCCGGCCGGTCATGGTCCATGGGGCTGGGGCGGCTCAAGCACTGCTGCGAGCCGGGCAGATGGACGAGATGGAGATCCACCTGGTTCCGGTCCTCCTCGGGGACGGTCGACGGCTGTTCGACCACCTGGGCGGCGATCACATCGAACTCGACCTCGTCCGACGGCTCGAAGATCGAGACGTCACGCATCTGCGCTACCGGGTGCGTCGACCCAAGGAGGCCTCGTGAAGACGCTCTTCGTCTCCTACCGCGTCACCGACCTGGACCACTCGCTCGGTTTCTACACCGCCTTGGGCTACGCCGAACTGGGCAGGGTCGAGGGCGGCGACGGAGCTCGCCTCGTGATCCTCAAGTTCCCCGACGAACCGGCGGCCTCGCTCGAACTGGTCCATCGCCCCGGCGACGGACCGGTCGACGTGGGCAACGGTTTCGATCATCTCGCGATCCAGGTGGAGAGGCTTTCCGTGGCCCTGGAGAAGCTGACCGAAGCCGGTCTGAGGCCCGAACCCCTCCAATACCCGGGCGGCCCTCACGGCCCGAAAACGTCGTGGCTCACGGACCCGGATGGTTACCGGATCGAGTTGGTGGAGTGGCCGACCGGACATCCCGACGGCATCACCGCAGCAGACTTCGCCTGAGGCGGCCACGGCCCGCGGAGTGACGAAGCTTCCCTCGAAGGGCACCCCGCCTCGGACCGCTCGCCCCGTGGAGACGACGAAACCCGGCCCTGACTTGGTAGCCAGGGCCGGGCTCGGCTCCGTCGCAGCGCGCGGCGCGGGGTTCAGTACTGCTCGGTCTCCACGAAGCCCGCGTCCGCGTCGTCGTCCGCGCCGAAGGCGGCGGCGGTCGGGTCGAATCCGGGCGGGCTGTCCTTCAGGCCCAGGCCGAGACCGGCCAGCTTCGCCTTGACCTCGTCGATGGACTTCGCACCGAAGTTGCGGATGTCCAGCAGGTCCGCCTCGGAGCGCGCCAGGAGCTCGCCCACGGAGTGGACGCCCTCACGCTTGAGGCAGTTGTACGACCGAACGGTGAGCTCCAGCTCCTCGATCGGCAGCGCCAGGTCAGCGGCCAGGGCGGCGTCCGTGGGGG